>CAZHFW010000041.1:0-35000 GCA_964531675.1 uncultured Phycisphaeraceae bacterium
ACCTGGAGCAGCGCACCCTCTCTGACCTCGTCGCAGAGGTACCGGGAGACGACCCCCTGGTCCTCGCGTTTGACGGTGATCTCGACGTAATCGCGCTGCGCCGGAGACGAGGCGATGGTGTAGGAGCGCTTGACGGTTCGCTCGTCCTTGGCCATCGTCAGCGTGAGAAACTGCCCGGCGAGGAACGTGAACGGGATCGGCCCACCGGCGGGATCGACGAGCCGGAAGGTCTTGATCACCGGCGTCTCAGCGAAGACCCGGGTGACCCGCAGCGAGCCGCCCCAGGAGCGGGGCGGCGCGGTCGCGAGTTGTTGCAGGAGCCTCGCGGCCCGTTGCATTTTGAAGAAGTACATCACGATCATCGCCGCCGCGAAGGCGCTCAGGATCGCCATCCCGACGAGGTGCTCCCACGACAGGCCCCACAAGCCGTGCGTGGCTGCCGCGGCCGGCGGGCCGGGCAGGTTCATCTGACCCTTGAACCACTGCATCGCCAACGCCCGTGGGTCCTTGCCTTCGGCGATCGCCCGGTGCGCCGCCAAGCCGCTGTCGAATCGTGCCAGACCTTCGCGGAGCTTGGCGATCGCCTCCTGCATCGCCGCGTAGTCGGTCGTCGGCGCGGCCTTGACGAGCTGGTCCAGCCCCTGAGCCAAGAGGTCCGTCCCACTCTTCATCCGCTCATGGGCTGCGAGCTGCACTTCATCCCGCTTCTCGGGCGGGAGGTCTGGGAGGTCCATCAACGAGGGGTAGAGCGCCTTGGGTGGGGGCGCACCCATGTTCTTCATCATCTCCCCCATGCCCTCCATCATCCCGCCCGCCCCCGGGCCTGGCGGCGACGGCTGCTGCCCCGCGGGTTGGCCACCGGCGGGGACGGCACCCGGGTGGTGCTTGGCGTGCTCTTCGGGGCTCACTTGACCGTTGGCCAGAGCCGCTCCGACGAGCAGGGACATGCCCGCAAGGAGACCTCGCAGCTCTCGCGTCATGCGCGTGCTCCTAGCCCCGCAGCTGGGGCGGTCTCGGGGTCCTCGAAGAGCGGCCGACCACCGGACTCATGGACAATCGATCGGAGTGCATCGAGCGCCGCCGCGTCTACCTTGGTGCCGGCCAATCCTCCCATGTGCGCCAAGCCGTCGTCAACGGCGAGTGGCGTGTGGTATGGGCGCGGCTCGGTGAGTGCCGCGAACACGTCCGCGACACGAAGGACACGGGCTTCGGGGGCGATCGAATCTCCGGCGAGACCCTTGGGGTAGCCGCTCCCGTCCGGGCACTCGTGGTGCATGGAGACGATTCTCGCGATGTCCTCGGTGCCCGCAATCGGGCGGAGCATCGCTACCGCGATCTCCACGTGCTCCCTCATGCGCGCGGTCTGTTCCTCGGTGAGCGCACCGTTCTTGAAGAGGATGTCGTCGGAGAGTCCGGTCTTACCGATGTCGTGCACGAGGGCCGCCAATCTCAACCGCGCCGTCGTGTCCGCTCCAAGACCCATGCGCGATCCGATCTTCACGGCCACACTGGCCACACGCCGACTGTGGGCGAGCGTGTCCGCATCACGGACGGCCAGGGCGGAGAGCAGGCCGGTGAGCCCCTGGACCATCTCCGTCTGGCGCGACCTGCGAATCACCTCGTCGCGTTGCCACTTGCGGAAGTTCGCGCTCTTGACAAAGTGTCCAGCCGAGAGGCCGACAACAAAGTACACGCCGATCATCGCGTACTGGTCTTGATTGGCTATCGGAGAACCACGCCATGACCAAAGGATGTGGGCGAGGTACAGAACACTGACCACCGCGGCAGCGATCAAGCCGCCGCGCAGCTCGACCGCCACCGCCGCCTTCAAGACCGGTACCAGGAACAGACCGCCGAGCAGGATGTGCAGCCCGTGGACCGCGTGCGTGTTCGTCCCAAGCACAAAGTGGGCGGCGGTGATCGCCGCCGCCCAGACTGCGGCACTGCGGACCTGATATGACTGTTCAGGGTCCATACGGCTTCCTCAGGTGAGTTGACGCGTTCGAAGTTCTCGCTCGGAAAAGTCCTCGACCACAAGTACGCGGTTCATGGTTCCGAACTGGTTGGCCACGCACCCGGGGCAGCCGTCATAGGCCTTGTCGCACCCGACCTCGCAGCACCACTCACCGTCGACAACGAACTTGTACTCGTACCGGCCGGGGGGCAGGTCCAGCGTCAGCACCCAGTGGCCATCACCGGTGCGCTTGAGCGGATGCGATGTCGGATTCCATTTGTTGAATGTCCCCGCGACGAAGACGTGCTTGGCCTTGGGCGCATTGGTGGACACGACCAGCCCGCCGGGCTTGCAGTTTCTGTCTCGATGTCCCATCTTGAATCTCCTGAAAGAGGTTGTGTGATTGCTCAGACGGTCGACTCACATATCCGACATTCCGCCACCCGCAGGCATAGCCGGCGCCGCTGGAGCCATGGGCGTCGGCGCGGGCGGTAGCATCCCCGTGAGTTGGCGGCGCTGTTCGTCGGTGAGAACCTTGGCTGCCTCACCGCAGGCGCGGATGAACGCCACCCTCTGGTCTCCCTGGAGTTTGGCGATCTCCTGCACTTTCTTGTCGATCGCCATCGCATCGGGCTGGTCGGCGGCGGTGAGCACCCACAGTTCCTGCTCGGCCTGCTCGATCTTCCGTTGGAACTCGGCCTGCTGGAGCAGGGCCTGTTCCTTCTTCTGGCTCAGTGCGGTCTGCTGCTCCAGCGTGAGCGTGATGTGCTCGGGGTGATCAAGAAAGAAGCCGGTCGCCCCGATGTGGTAGATGTGGGAAGCGCCCGGGAATCCGGGCAGGGCCGATGGCATGGACATCGCCGCAGGACTCCCCGCGCCGCCCATGGGCATGTTGCCCATGCCCATCATCTTCATCATGCCGTCCATGCCCATCCCGCCCATGCCACCGCCCGAGGCCCCGCCGCCCATTCCTCCCATCATCTGGTCCATGCCCATCATGCCCATGCCCGCGCCACCGGCTTGAGCGCCGCCCCCCGGCATGCCCGCCATGCCGCCCGCCCCCGGCATGGGTTGAGCCGGCATCGACGGCATGGGCTGCATCCGGCCGCCGCCCATCGGCCCTTGCATCCGGCCTCTCCCTCCCATCCCCATGCCACCGCCGGTGCTGTTGATCGGCGGCTGCGCGGAGTGTCCCTGCATGAGCGCTGCCTGAAGTTTGGCGACCTCGGCACGCAGAGCTGCGACCTGATTGACAAGGTCGGCGTTCGCGTCACCCGTCGCCCCCGGCTGTGCGTCAGCGGCTTGCTTGAGGTGTGCCGCGTGCGTCGCCGGGTCCACGCCAGCGGGCGGTGTGGCGGGGTGGGTGGGCGCGGGTTGCGGTTGGGCGAACGACAGTCCCGCGAAGGCAAGGACAGCCATCGTGGCCGCAGCAGCAAGGATCGTGTTCGAAGTGCGCTTCATGGTGTGTTCCTTTCAGAGAGACGTGCATCTGATGCGGTCCGACGCGGAACGACCGCGTGGGCCGGGATCGGACAAGTGGTTTCATTTCCCGGGCGGGCTTGTCGGGGACGTTTGGTCGGGAGGGGCCGATGTCGGGGCCGTGCCGACGGGTGCTATCGGAGGCACCTCCAGCCGTCCGCCAACGGCGTACTCCAACTCGATACGGGCCAGCGCCGCGTCGAGCCGCAGGTCGTTGAGCGTTTGCAGCGCCGACTGCCGTTCTCGCAGCACGTCCAGCCAGTCGATGAGCGTGATCTCGCCTGCCTGGAACGCGGCCCCGGCGTTCTGCTCGTTGAAATGGAGTCGCTGCGACAGGTCCTCTCGGCCTCCCAGGGTGTTGTGGCGGAACTCGTCGGCGGCGATGGCAGCCTCGGTGGCGTCGATGAATGCTGTTCTCGCCTCGCGGATTCCCTTCTGAAGGATCGCTTCATGGGTGGCCAGAGCGGCCCTCGCGAGCGATCCGGCCTTGGCGATCTGCGCCTGGTTGCTGTCGAAGATCGGGATCGGAACATCCAGTGTCGGCCCGATGGTCTTCTTGCCGTCCACGTCCCGCTCGAAGTCCACTCCCAACCCCAGGTCCTTGAGCCGATTCCGCTCTTCGACGCTCAGGTCCGCCGCGCCCGCCTCGACCAGCGCGCGACTGGCGGCCACGTCCAGGCGCTGCGTGGCCACGAGCCGGATCACAACATCCTCGGTGATTGCCGAGGGGGGCGCGGCCTCATGATCGGCCGCTTCCTCCGCGGCCTCGTCCGCGACGGTCCATCCATCTGCCGCGGATGCGAACCCCATGAGCTCCAGAAGTCGCCTCCGCTCCTTGGCAAGCTCCCGGCGCTGCCGCCGCAGTTCTTCTTCGAGCGTGATGACCTGTTGGCGAGCACGGTTGACCGCGAGCTGTGTCGCCGCCCCCGCCTCGCGTTGCTTCTCGATCTTCTCGACGAGCTGCTTGGCGGCGTGGATGGACGTCTCGGTGATCGTGACGCCGCGCTGACCGTACAGGATCTTGGCGTGCGATCCCTTGACGTCCGCGACCAGCCGGAGCGCCTTGTCGGAGACATCGAGCACGGTCGAGTTGAGCCGGGCGTCGGCGGCCTTGATCTTGCCGTCGCGGAGCCACAGGGCCGTCAGCGTCTGGACCGCCTGCGTACCGACAAACGAGCCCCCGCTCACCGGGTCGAACGGGAACCGCAGCGTCAGCGAGACCACGGGGTTGGGGAGCAACCCCGCCTGCACCAGGTCCGCCCGGCCGGCCGCGATCGACTCGACATCGGCCCTGATGCGGCGGTTGTTCTTGAGCGCCGTGACCACGGCCTGGTCCGCCGCAACCGGACTCACTCCGTCCCATCCCTCCAACCGGTCCGACCACGGCGCGGTCCAGTCGGCCGCGTAGCCGGACCGTTCCTGCACCGTCGCGGCGGCCCGATCGATGTCCGGTTTGGGGTTGAGCGAGGCGCAGCCGCCCGCGAGCGCGGCGAGCACGAGGGCAAGCGCGACGGGTGGGCGTGTGAGAAGGAAACGCTGACGGATCGGCTGGCGCATCATGCGGAAGGTCTCCAATCGTGAATCGGCCCGCGCCGCGTCGGCGGGGCGGGACGGCGGTTGCGATTACTTGTGCTCATGGCCGGCGCCGGTGCCGGGCTTCGCTTCGGGCGTGGTCGGCGCGGCGGGATCGACTTTCTTCTCCGCCCGGCTCGACCAGTGCAGGTGCGCAATTCTCGGCGTGCCGCCGTCATCCACCACCACGTAGGTGATGGCTGCGAGGTACTTGCGGGGCGCATCGGGGTGGTTCGGGTCGGGCACGGTGAACGAGCCGATCTGCCGCACGATCGAGGTCGTGCCGAAGGTCTGCACGTCTTCCTTGGTTACGGTCATGGCGAACCCGGGCATCTCCTTGAGTTCCGGCAGGAGGTGGTGGTCCCGGTACGTCTCCCACGTCCCCTCGTCGCCCGCGTTCTCGCTCACCGTCGCGCGGCCCTTGTCGAGGAACAGGGCATCGAGGGCCGGCGCATCCGCCTTGGCGCACGCTGCGAGATAGCCGCGGGCGACTTTCACCGTCGGGTTGGCGGCGAGCGCGGCCGCGTCGGGCTGGCCAGACTTCGCCTCCGGCATGGCGGTGGACTTGGCCGCGGCTTCGATCGCCGTCACCGCGTCGGGCGCGCTCTTGGCGAGCAGGGCCATCTTCTCGTCGTCGGTCTTCTTGTCCCACTTGCCCTCGCAGCCGGGGCAGCAGAAGCCGATCGTCACACCCTTGAAGGGCCGCGTGGGCGACTCGACATCGACTTCGCCGCCCTTGATGGGACACATCTTGTTGACGGGCTGGGCGCGGGAGGTCGCGACCGATGCGGAGAGCGCGGCCGTCGCGGCGGGAGCGCCGCCGTGCCCGGTGTGGCCGCCGGTCGTGGCGGATGACGGCCCGGCGGGCTTGGGCATGCCGCCGCACTGGCCGAGCGCGGCGGGCGCGAGCGCCCCGGCGATGAGGAGCGAGGTCGAAGCGATGAGGATGGCTGAGCGGTTCATCGAGAGTCTCCAACGAAAGGGGTTCTGGTCAGCAGACGAACAGGATCACTTGGCGGCCGCCTTGGGCACGCACCGGTCGCAGTCCACGCCCTCGGGGGCGCACGTCGGGCAGCGGGCCTTGAGCACGCCGTCCTTCTCATAGATGGTCATCTCGTTCTTGCAGTCCTCGCACACGTGCGTGGTGATGGTGCGAGTGCCCGAGTAACCGTGCCTCGGGCTGTACGAGCCTCGCACTTTCCGGATCTGGTCGTAGCACTTGGTGCAGACCGAGACCTGCCCGGCCTCGGCCTTGACCATGTCGTGCTTGTCGGTGGCGCAGCCTCCGGCAAGCAGCGCCGAGGCGGCCGCGAGCAGAAGGAACGTGTGGTTGGTGTTCATGGTTGAATCTCCGGGAACGGCCCGCGCTCCTCCCGCCGAACACTTCGGCGGAGTGGGGAGCGTTGAATCGGCCCGCGCCGCTCTCGCGGGGCGGGACGGGTGAAGTTCTTACTTGCCGTGCTCGTGCGGTTTGGCGGGCGCGCTCGCATCGCCCTGCTTGACCTCGAAGGTGAAGGGCGCGGTGACGATCTTCTCGCTCTCCTTGGTGCCCACGTTGAACTGGCCCCAGCCCTTGTAGATGCCGGGCTTCATGAACATGGCCTCGAAGTCCACCTTGGGACCGGTCGCGGGCGCCGCGTGCTCGGCGCCCTCCTCGTGCGGGTGGCTGTGGACGAACTCGCTCCGGTCCTCGCTGATGACCACCAGGTGGCCCATCGCCCCCAGGTACGGCGCCAGCGTCGTCACCGGCTTGCCGTCCTTGGTGATGGTGAACGCCAGGTGCGTCTCGCCGCCGGTCTTGACCGGCCCGCCGGTGTCGAGGGCAACGGTGTACCCATCGATGGTCTTGGGGGCCTTGTCATCGACGGTGAGTTTCACCGCCGCGGGGGCCGTGCCTTCGACGGTCAGCGGCACCTGCACGACCTGCTGGCCCACGTTGGGGGGCGTGAAGTCGTGGTACAGGATGTAGTCGCCCCCCTGCGGGAACGTGAAGTTGAGCGTGAACGTGCCGTCCTTCTGGACCACCGGGTGCTCGTGGCGGAACCACGAGAGGTCCTTGGAGACGATGAGCAGGTGCAGCAACTTCTCGTGCACGGCCTCGACCTTGGTCACGGCCAAGCCCGTCGGGTCCTTGATCGTGAACGTGAGCGAGGCGGGCTTGCCCGCCTCGACCTTGCCCGCGGCGGGCTTCACGGCGACGCTGAACTTGTCCGTAGTCGCCTTCTTGAGGTTCATGCCGCACTTGGGGCACTTGCCCGGCTGGTCGTAGGTCTTGGACCCCTCGCAGTGCATGGGGCAGTAGTACGAATCGTGGGCGTGCTCCGCGGCCGCGCCCCCGGCGGGCGCGTACTTCTTGAGCGTGGCCTGGAGCGCGGTCATCTCTGCGAGGACCTTCTTGACGCCCGCCTCATCGCCCGAGTCGCCGGCCTTGTCGATCGCGTCGAACTTGCCCGCGAGCTCCTTGGCGGTCTTGTTGATGTCCTTGACGTTCTCCTTGGCGACGCCCGAGCCGGGCTTGAGGGCCAGCGCGGCGAGCGTGTTGGCGATGTCCACCACCTCCTGGGCCTCAGCGTGAACATCGTCGAGTTTTTTGGCGGTGATGAGTTTCTGGATGCCCTCCAGGTGCTCGTCGATCTCGGCGATCGCCTCGGCGTAGGTCTTCGGCGCCTCGTGCTTGCCCCCGGCCTCGCCGTGCTTCTCGGGCTGGGCCCCGTGCCCCTCGTGCTGGGCCAGGGCCACGGGCGTGCCGAAGGCCAGCGCCGCCCCGGCGGCGATGAGTGCGAACAGGATGGAACGCGTGCGATGATTCATTTCAGAACTCCTTGCGGTGATAGATGGAACGGTCAGATCGAAGATGCTCCCGGCGGTCAACGTGAACGCGCGGGCCGAGGTCAGGCCGCGAACACCACGGCCCGTGGTTCAGGGTTGGTGAGTCGTGCGTACCTCCTTCTCGGCCGGTCGCCGGATGCACACCGAAACCGAGTCTCGTACCCGCGTTCGCGCCGGGGTCATTGCGGGCTCGGCGGCCGCGGTCGGGCCGGGGGCGTGGTGAGAGACGTAGGGGTGGTGGGCGTGCGGTGGGTGCGTCAGGTCTTGGAAGATGTCGTGCACGCCCCGGAAGGCGTCGCTGGCGACGGCGACGATCAGGTCGCACTCGGCGGGCGAGAGCGTGAGCACGTCCAGCGATGCCTTGAAGAACGACCAGCGGTCCTGCTGGCGGTCGCCGTGCGGGTCGAGGTACTCCGTGCCGGACGCGATGCCCCCGCGTTCGATCAGGCCCAGGGCCCGCCGCACTGCCGGGGCGATGTAGCGCCCGCCGTTGGTGGAGCCCTCCAGCACGTACAGCGTGCCCACGAGCCCCACGGGCGCATCGGCGGCCAGCCCGTCGATCCGCTCGCGGAAAAGCCCGGTGGCCGGGAGGGGCGGGTGCTTGCTCAGGCATTGCCCAAGCACTTCCAGATCGGCCAGCAGGTCCGGCGTCCGCATGTGATGCTCGCGAACGATCAGCCCGAAGACGCGGTGCTCGGCCGCGAGGCGGCACAACTGCGTCTCCAGCGCCAGGTGCACGTGCAGGAGTTGCCCGAGGTAGCGGGCGTACCCGGCGCCGTCGATGCGGCCCGAGACCATCGCGGCCATGAGGGGGTGCTTCTCGGCGCGGGTGTGGTCCGCGCGGGTCTCTTCCCGCAGACGCTCGGAGAGGGGCCGGGGCGGGCGGTCGGGGGAGGACGATGTTCGATAGTCAAGCATGGCGGGCGCTCCTTCGCGCGATGGGACTGGCAAACGGGTCGCGGCGCGGCGCGCCGGGACCGTGCGGGCGGATGGGACGGGCGTTCGGTTGAACGGGACGGACGTGCGAACGATCGGGACGGTCGTGCGTGCGGGTTGTGCGGGCGTGCGTGCAAATCGGACGAGCGTTCGAGTGAAGCGGCCGTTCGTTCGTGCCGATGGAACGGGCGTCCGACCGTTCCGCACGGACGTGCGGGCGGCGCGGACGGCCCCGGAGACGATCCCCATGCCCGAGCAGCGCATCCCACGAGCCGACGGCGATTTTTCTTCCTACGCGAACCACTACTACGAGGCCGTCAAGAAGTGGTGGGATGCGCAGGGGCTGGACCCCACCGACCTCAAGCCGCTGGAGACGGCCCTGGCCGAGTGGAACAAGGACTACCCCGCGCACGTCGCGGCGCAGAACAAGGCCGAGGCGGCACGCCAGAGCAAGGACGCCGCCAAGCGTGAACTCGAAAGGCAGATCAGGCCCGTCTCCGCCTTCGTGCAGAGTTACCCCAAGACCACGGATGCCGACCGCGCCGCCATCGGGATCACGGTGAAGGACACAGGCGGGACGCCTGTGCCACCGCCCGCCTCGCGCCCGCTCCTGCTCATCGACGCGGCCAGCCGCCTCACGCACCGCCTGCGATTGGTGGACGAGTCCACGCCGAGCCGCAGCGCCCGCCCGCGCGGCACGCTCGGCGCCGAGGTTTACGTCGCGCTGGTCCCCCCACGCGCCGCGCCGCCCGCCGACTTCGCGGCGTACACCTTCGTCCGCACCATCACCCGCGGCGGGGCCGAGGTCGCCTTCCCCGGCGAAGAGGGCGGCAAGACCGCGGCCTACCTGGTCCGCTGGGTCTCCGCCACCGGCGAGCCGGGGCCGTGGGGGGAGACGGTCACGGCTACAGTTGCCGCGTAAGTCCGGACAACTACCTACTCGGAGGCGAACACGATGGCGTTGACTCAGGCTCAGACAGACAAGATCGATGAAATGATCGGGAACAACGCGAAGCGACTCGACATTATCGATGAACTTGTGGGCAAGCACAAGGCTTCGGCGGCGGAGGTCGAGGAATACATCAAGGAAAACAAGACCCTGCAAGGCATGCTCAAGACGATCAGTCATCGGACAAAGGACGTGATCGCCGCTGGCACCGAGGCCGAGCGGAAGGAAGCCGCCAAAGAAATCGAGACGCTGGCGAAGAAAGCGATCAAGATCCTCCAGCGCAAAGCCAGCTAGTTCCGTGGCTGATCCGAACGTTCGCTCAACAACATGCTCGCGAGCCTCCACCCGACCGGGCCGTGGGGCGAGACCGTGACCACTACCGTCACGGCTTGGTACCTGCTCGCGCGCTCCGACATAGAGTGCTGCATGTTCAAGCCCCGTCGCACGTTCGCCGTCTGCTCCGCCGCCGTGCTCGGGGTGCTCGCGGGGTGCGCCGCGGCGCCCGACAAGACCGCGAGGCCCTTCGCCATGAACGCCGCTCAACCCGCCATCGAACTGCTGGGCTTCCCCGGCTGCCCCAACACCCCCGCGATGCGCGACAACCTCCACGCCGCGCTCGCCTCCATCGGCAAGGGGTGGACGTTCACGGACACCAACCAGGAGCAGTTGCCCGCGAGCGACCTGCGGCGCGGCTGGCCCACGCCCACGGTCCTGGTCAACGGCCGCGACCTCTTCGGGATGCCCGCGCCCACCGCCCCGAGCATGGGGTGCCGGATGTACCCCGGCGGCGTGCCGGAAGCCGCCGAGATCGCCACCAAGTTGAAGGCCGCAGCGGCGAAGTAGCGCGCCCACTTCGCGATCTGCATGCTCCCGGCGCTTGCCACCTTGAAGGACGGTGAGCCACACACGACGTGACAGCGTCATGGTTTGGCCTCCTTGTGCGCGTCGTTCTTCTTCTCCACGGACGTGGGATCGCTCGCGGCGCGTGGGGCGTTGTCCGCGACGACTTCCTCCTTGACCGCGATGGTCGGTGTCGGTGCGGCAGTTGCAACGGGCGCGGCTTCGCTCGCCTGCCCATCCCGCGTGGCCAACTCCTGCTTCCTCTCCGTGCCCTCCGTGTGCTCCGTGGTGAAATGCCGTCCGTCGTCGCTCACGTCCGCGAGCGGGTCGGTCTTGGCCTGCTTGTGCTCGCGGGCCAGGCGCTCCGCCGCGTGGCGGCCGAACTTCAGGAACACCGTCGGGGTCACGAAGAAGTCCAGGAGCGTGCTGGTGATCAGCCCGCCCAGGATCACGACCGCCACGGGGTAGAGGATCTCCTTGCCCGGCTCGCCGCGCGAGAGCACCAGCGGGACCAGGCCCAGCCCGGCGGTGAGCGCCGTCATCAGGACCGGGGCGACCCGCTCCTGGCTGCCCTTGATGACCATCTCCTTGCCGAAGGGCAGGCCCTCGTGGGTCATCAGGTGGATGTAGTGGCTGACCATCAGCACGCCGTTGCGCGTGGCGATGCCCGTGAGCGAGATGAAGCCCACCAGCGAGGCGACGCTGAAGGGCTCGCGGGTGATGACCAGGGCCGCCACGCTGCCGATGAAGGCGAAGGGGACGTTGAGCATGATCTGGGTGGCGACCTGGGCGCTCTTGTAGTGCGTGTAGAGGAGCACGAAGATGGCGATGAGGCTGCACGTCCCGAGGATCAGGAGCAGCCGCGTGGACTGCTGCTGGGCCTCGTAGACGCCGCCGAACTCGAAGGTGTACCCCTGCGGGAGTTTTACGTCCTGGCGGATGGAGGCCTGGAGTTCCTGCACCGTGGAGCCCAGGTCGCGGCCCCGGACGTTGCACTGCACCACGATGCGGCGGCGGATGTTCTCCCGCCACACCTCGTTGGGGCCCATCTTCTCGGTGATGTCCGCCACGTCGCGGATGAGCACGACCGCGCCGGTGGGCGAGATCAGCCGCACATCGCCGAGTTTACCCGGGTCGCTCTTGTGCGCATCGTCGAGCGTGAGGACCATCTCGAAGGAGCGCAGGCCGTCGAGCACCTGGCTGACGACCTTGCCCTTGGTCGCCGTTTCCATCGCCTCGGTGAGGGCCGCGGGCGTGAAGCCCAGGCGGGCCGCGGCGGCCCGCCTGACGGCGATGTGCAGTTGCGGCACGAGCACCTGCTGCTCCACCTGCAAGTCCGCGACGCCCTCGATGCCGTTCATCGCGGCCTTGGTCTGGTCCGCCAGCGCGCGGAGCGTGTCCAGGTCGTCGCCGAAGATCTTGACGGCGACCTGGGCGCGGACGCCCGAGAGCAGGTGCTCGATGCGATGGCTGATGGGCTGGCCGATGCCGACGGCGATGCCCGGGAACGCCTTGAGTTTGGTCTCGATCTCGGCGAAGACCGCCTCACGCTCGCGGATGTCCTTCGGTGCCGGGGGAGTCCGCCCGCTGGGGAGTTTCGACCACTCGGGCTTCTTGGCCTCATCCTTCGTCCAGAAGTCCACCTCGATCTCACTGGCGTGGACGCCCAGCGCGTGCTCATCCTGCTCGGCGCGGCCGGTACGCCGCGCGACCTGCTTCACCTGCGGGATGGAGAGAATGATCTGCTCCGCCTTGGCGCCCAGGGCGTCGGATTCCTTCAGCGACAACCCCGGCTGGCCCATGAACGTGACCACGGCCGTGCCCTCGTTGAACGGGGGCAGAAACTCCGAGCCCAGCCGCGTGACCACAAAGAGCGCTACGGCGAACACGGCCACGCCCGAACCGATGACCTTCCAGGGATGAGGCAGGGCGACGGCGTAGGACTTCCTTGCCAGGGCCTTGCACCAACGCAGGACCGGGCCGTCCTTCTCCTCCTTCATCTTCTTCATGTTGGGCAGGAGGTAGTACGCCAACACCGGCGTAACGGTGAGGGCCACCAGGAGCGAGGCGAAGATGCTGATGATGTACGCCTGGGCCAGCGGCCAGAAGAGCCGGCCCTCGATCCCCGGCAGGAACATCGTGGGCAGGAAGACCAGGCACACGATCACCGTCCCCATGATGATCGGATTGCGCACCTCGCTGGAGGCGTCGAAGACCACGCGCATCGCGGGGAGCGGCGAAGCGGCGTGGCGGTTCTCACGAAGTCGGCGGAAGACGTTCTCGACATCGACCACCGCGTCGTCCACCAGCTCGCCGATCGCCACCGCCAGGCCGCCGAGCGTCATGGTGTTGACGCTCATCCCGAACCAGTGGAAGACCAGGAAGGTCATGATGATCGAGAGCGGCAGGGCCGTGAGCGTGATGAGCGTGGTCCGCACGTTCATCAGGAAGAGGATGAGGATGATCATGACGAGGACGGCCCCGTCGCGCAGGGCTTCGAGCACGTTGCGGATGGATGACTCGATGAAGTGCTTCTGCCGGAACACGTCGGGGTTGATCTCCAACCCCGGCGGGAGCGTGGGCTTCATCTGCTCCAGCGTCCGGTCCAGCGCGGCGGTGAGCGCGATGGTGTCCGCCGTGGGCTGCTTCTGGATCGCCATGATGACGGCGGGCTTGGCGTTGGCTGAGCCTTCGCCGCGCTTGATGGTCGTTCCCGCCTCGACCACGCGGGCTACGTCCTTGACGAGGATGGCCCGCGGTGGATCGTCGTGATCGCCCGGACGCGTGACCACGAGCGAGTCGGCGATGTCCTGGACGTTCTGCACGCGGCCGAGGTTGCGCACCACGAGTTCCTGTGCCCCGGTGATGACGAACCCGCCGCCCGTGTTCTGGTTGGAGGCCGAGAGGGCCTTCTCCAGGTCCTCCATCGTCAGGTCGTAGAGGCGGAGCTTGTCGGGGTCGGCCTCGACGCGGAACTGCTTGAGCTCGCCGCCCATCACCGTGACCTGCGCGATGCCCGGGATCGAGAGGATGGTGGGGCGGAGCGTGAACTCGGCCAGCGTTCTCACCTCCAGCGGCGAGAGCGTGTCGCTCCGCACGCTCATGAGCACGATCTCTCCCATGATGCTGGCGATCGGAGCCATTGCCGGGACCACGCCCGGCGGGAGCTTCTCCGTGACCGACGCGAGCCGCTCCTGCACGATCTGGCGGTTGTAGCGGATGTCGGTATCCCACTGGAACTCGACGTAGACGACCGAGAGCCCAAGGGCGCTGGTGCTGCGCACGCGGTCCACGCCCGGAGCGCCGTTGACCGCAGTCTCGATGTAGTACGTGACCTGGGCCTCGACCTCCTCGGGGGCCAGACCCGACGCCTCGGTCATGATCGTCACCACGGGGCGGTTGAGGTCCGGGAGCACGTCGGTCTTGGTGTGCAGCGCGACGTAGAGCCCGTACACGGACACCAGGAGCGCGGCCATCAGGACCAGCACGCGGTTGTGGAGCGAAGCTTTGATGATCCAGTTCAACACGTGGAGTTCCTCGCTCGGTTAGCCGTGGGTGTGGTCAGCACCGTCCGAGGACGGCTTGGGCTGGTCTTTGGCAGGGGCGGAGTCGGGTGTCTTGGCGGGCTCGGACGCTGTGCCGGGCGAGATGCCCCGGAGCTGTGACAGGCTGAACGCGCCCTGTACCGCGATCACGTCGCCGGGCGCAACACCCAGCTTGATCTCGACGATCTGGTCGTCACGGGCGCCCGTGGCCACGTCGTGCTTCTTGAAGAACTCCTTTTCCTTCACGAACACGTACTGGAGCGGACCCTCCTTGACGATCGCCGACGCGGGGACCACAACGGCCGAATCGGTCTGCCTCAATAGCACGGCGAGCTCGACGAACATGCCCTGTCGAAGGACGCCGCCCGGGTTGTCGGCATCGATGATGACGTGGGCGGTTCGCTTGCTGGCGTCGATGACCGGGCTGATGAACCGCACCGTGCCTGTAGTCACCAACGCTCCGTCGTTCGATCGGCGCACGCGGACGCTCGGCGTCCCGGCGGCGACCAATCCGTCAACGAGACTCTCGGGAACTTCGCCTTCAATCTGCACAGTGCTGAAGTCGCCAATGGTGAGCACTTTGGCCCCGGCATCGACTCCCTGGCCCACCACGGCGGCCCGCGTGACTACCACGCCGTCGATGGGGGCGAGGAATCGGACGAGGCCCGGCCGAGCTGCATCGACCGAGACCTCGCTACCGTCGCTGGCCTGGGCTGGCGGGATCAGCGCCCGGAGGGCCTCGACGGACCGCTGCGTGGATGCACCCTGCGTGCGGAGCGATTGGACATCCGTCCTGGCCTGTTCCAGAGCAACGGCTTTCAGGCCGGCGTCAGCGCGAAGCTTGATCGCCTCCGTCCTGCGTTGAGCGAGCAGGTTCGCCGACACCGCCTCTCCGCTGGCGGTGAGCCGTGCGGCCTCGGCTTCCGCGAGGTCAGCGGATGCGTTCGTTGCCGGCACCTCGATCTCCAGCGACCGCACCAAAGACTCCGACTTCTTCACGTCGGAGAGTTGCCGCTCGTAGTCGGCCTCCAGCCGCCGCAGTTCGTAGATGTTCTTGGCGAGTTCCTGCGATTCGATCTCGGCGAGCGTGTCGCCCTTCTTGACCGAGTCGCCAGGCTGCACAGTGATCGCTCTCACGATTCCCGCGGTGCGTGGCGACACCGCTACGAGTCGGTCGGGCCGCGCACGCACGGAGCCGGTGAGTTTCATCACCTCTTCTACCTGGCCGAAATCAACCTCGGCGGTCTTGAGGCCAATGGCCAGTGCCGTCTCGGGTGAGACCTTCTTTGGCGCATTGGGGTCCCAGGATGCGGACTCGGTCTTGCCGTGCCCCTCGTGGGCAAACGCCGGGATGAGGACCGCAGCGGTAACGACCGCGATAGCGCTGAAGGCCGTAGCCTTTCGACGGTTCATGGGGAACCTCCGTGACAGGAGCTGGGTTGTGGGGTGGGTGTACGACAGCCGCCGATGAACAACGCCGCGGTGATCAGCGTGAGGGCTGTGCCCCGTTTAGGGCGTGTGGTCACTCACGCGATAGGTCGCGGCGCGGCTGTGCTACACAATGAGCGCGCAGTGCTGGCGCAGAAGCGAGGTCGGCGGCCTCGCGATGGCCAAATTGCCCCGATACTGGACTCGGATCGCGGCAGACGGAAGCAAGTCCACCGCCATTGACCAGTCCAGAACGGCCACAATGACCGGCGTGGGAAGTTCGACGGTCGACTTCTGGACCGTCAACATCTTGCCGTCGTTCTTCTCACAGTTGCACTTGTGCTTCTCATCACCAGGGCCGCACGGAGCCGGCGACTCCCCGCTCCCACCCTGCGTGTGTCCCGTGGCGTGCTGATGAGGCACGGCATGATCATGGTCTGCGTCGTGCGACCTGCCGTGTGACGCTTCCACTTCCTTCGCCACCGGCGCTGCTTGACAGGACGAGCAGGTGGTCAGCATGGAGTGGAAGTTGCAGCAGCAAAAAGGCACGGCAACCACCAGCAGGAGGGTCACCAGGAGCCGAATTGGACTGCTGCGATGGAGCATACCTATGGGGAGTATACAAGCCTACACCGTCATACGTCTCGATCCAACACGAAGTTCGCTGAGAATTTCGGAGGTGGCTGCCGCACAAAGCACAAGATCTGTCCTCCGATTGCGCACAACAACACCTCGTCCGCTACACGCGGATTGGCAGAGCCTGCGGAGAATGGGGATCAGCGAGTTTATCTTTTAGTGGTTGGAGAACTCCTTCCGGTGCTGCCACCGCTTGGCGAGATAGAACACGACCGGATACACGACCAGTTCCATCATGAAGCTGATCAGCAGGCCGCCGATCAGCGGGGCGGCGATGCGGCGCATGGTGTCGGCGCCGGTGCCGTGGGACCAAAGAAGCGGGACCAGGCCGATCATCGCCGCAGCCACGGTCATTGCTTTGGGGCGGATGCGCTTCACGGCCCCATCGTGCACGGCCGCGTAGAGGTCGGCGACGGACTTCATCCGCCCCTGCTCCTTGAAGCGGTCGAAGCTGTTGTCGAGATAGAGGAGCATCACCATGCCCGTTTCGGCGTCGAGCCCGGCGAGCGCGATGATCCCGATGACGACCGCCAGTGAGAGGTTGAAGTCCAACGCGTGCATGAACCAGAAGGCCCCCACGAGGCTGAACGGCACCGCCAGCAGCACGACGCCCACGCGGAACCACGAGCGGCTGCTCACGTACAGCAGAAAGATGATGGCGACGAGGGCCATCACGCTCGCGGCGATGAGCCTCGGCAGCGTCTTCTCCCAGAACTCAAACTGGCCGGAAAACACCAGCGTGTAGCCCGGAGGCAGGTCGACCTGTTGTGCGACCGTCTTGCGGGCCTCGGCGATGTAGCCACCGAGATCGCGTCCCGCGATGTCCACGAAGATCCACGCCGTGCGCTGCGCGTTCTCCGAACGGATCATCGGAGCGCCGGGCGTCAGGTGGATCTTTGCGAGCTGACCGAGCGGTACCTGAACGCGCTCGCCCTTGGGCCCGGGCATCGGGGCCGTGACCAGCACCTGTTCGAGCGCGGGCAAGTCGTCGCGGTAGTCGCGAAGGTATCGCACATTGAGCGGGTAACGCTCCAGGCCCTCGACAGTGGTGGTGATGTTCATGCCGCCGACCGCGGACTGGATCACGTCCTGCACGTCCCCCGTGGTCAGGCCGTAGCGGGCCGCGGCGGCGCGGTCGATGTCGAAATCGACGTAGTACCCGCCAAGCGTGCGCTCGGGGTACGCCGAGACCGTCCCCTGAATGCCACGGACCGCGCTGGCGGCGCGCTCCGCGAGGTCACCGAGTACCTTGAGGTCAGGGCCGAGGATCTTGATGCCCACCGGGGTCTTAATTCCCGTGGCGAGCATGTTGATGCGGTTCTCGATCGGAAATGGCCAGGCATTGGCCATGCCGGGGAACGCGACGACGGAGTTGAGCCCCGCGTGCATCGTCCCATCGGGGTCGGACCAGCCGAACTTGAGCTCTTCGGTCGTAATGGGCCGCTCGGCGGGCCAGAACGTGCCGTGGAACGGTTTCTGGAGCCACTCCGGCCATGAACTGAAGAAGTACTCTGGGCGGCGTGTCCGCCACTTCGAACGGTCGGGATTGAGCTGTGCGACAGTCTCGATCATCGACAGCGGCGCGGGGTCGGTGGCCGTCGCGGCCCGCCCGATCTTCCCGTGGACACTCACCACTTCGGGGAACGTCTTGATGAGCTTGTCGGTTTGCTGGAGGAGTTGCTTGCTCTTGGTGATGCTGATTGATGGGTCCGTCGTGGGCATGTAGAGCAGGTCGCCCTCGTCCAAGGGCGGCATGAACTCGGTGCCCATGCGCGTCATCGGGTAGTAGGTCGATGCCAGTGCGATTGCGGCGAGAAGCAGCAGTCGCCAGGGGTGCGCCATGGCGAGACGGAACGCCGGCTCGTATATCCGCTGAAGCACCCGGCTGATCGGGCTGTGCTGCTCGTGGATGATCTTCTGCGGCAGGAGCAGCATCGCCATGAGCACGGCCCAGCCGCCGGCAATCCACCAGCGGAAGTGCTCCAGGTGCGGCATGCCGGAGGCGATGATGAACAGCGCGGTCGCGGGCAGGAACATGGCGCCCAGCGTGATGGCGGTGTTGCGCCAGAATCCCCATGTCTTGGGGAGCACGCGCCCGGTGATGAAGTAGTACATCAGGACGGGGATGATGGTGATGGAGAGGAATGCGGCCGCCGTCATCGCGAAAGTCTTGGTGAAGGCGAGCGGCTTGAAGAGCCGTCCAGCCTCACCGCCGAGCACGAATACTGGGAGGAATGAGACGGTGATGATGAGCAGGGAGAAGAAGAGCTGCGGGCCAACCTCCTTGGCCGCCGCCATCATGATGTCCGCCCGGGGCGTGGGGGGATGCCCGGCATGGACACGGTCCTCCTCCCGGTCCAGGTGCTTATGCCCGTTCTCGACCATGATGACGGCCGAGTCCACGACCACGCCGATGGAGATCGCGATCCCGCCCAGGGACATGATGTTGGCGTTGATCCCCAGCAGGTGCATCACCAGCAGGGCGGCGATGACGCTCGACGGCACGACGAAGACCGCGACCAGTTCGCTGCGCATGTGGAGCAGGAACAGGATGCACACCAGCCCGACGACGATGATCTCCTCGACGAGCGTGTCGCGGAGCGTGGAGATGGAGCGGTTGATCAGGTTCGAGCGGTCGTAGGTGGTCTTGACGAAGACTCCCGGGGGCAGGCCGTCCTCCAGTGAGGCGATCTTGGCCTTCACGTCCGCAATGACCTTGTACGCGTTGGCCCCGAACCGCGCCACGACCACGCCGCCCACGGCCTCGCCCTCGCCGTTCAAGTCGCCGACGCCCCGGCGCATGTCGCCGCCGACCTGGAGGGTCGCGATGTCCCCGAGCATGACCGGCGTGCCCTTCTCGCCCAGACCCACGGGCACCTGGGCGAGGTCCTCAAGGCCCTTGAGGTAGGCCCGGCTGCGGACCATGTACTCGTTCTCGGCCAGTTCGATGACGGACCCGCCCACATCGTTGTTGGAGCGCTGGATCGCCATCATCACGTCACGGAGCGGCAGGCCGTACGCCCGCAGTTTGAGCGGGTCGAGGATGACTTGGTACTGCCGCACGTACCCGCCGATGGAGGCGACCTCGGAAACATCCTCCACCGAGGTCAAGGGGTAGCGCATGTACCAGTCCTGCAGGCTGCGGAGCTGGGCGAGGTCCTGGTTGGCCGACAGCAGCGGGGTCTGGGTGAGCGGGTCCACGCCCGGCTTCTCGAACGCGCGGACCTTGACGAGCTTCTCGCGCCGCTCCCGCGGCGCCTCATCGGGCGAGGCGTACCAACGGTCGCCCTCGGTGTCGTGCCAGAACCCCTTGGGGTGGTCGGGGCTGTAGTAGCCGGGGTACAGCACGTACTGGTACACCCAGCCCACGCCGGTCGCGTCCGGTCCCAACTTGGGCTCGACGCCCTTGGGCAACCGGTCGCGCGCGAAGTTGAGATACTCCAGCACGCGGCTGCGGGCCCAGTAGATGTCCGTGCCATCCTCGAAGAGCACGTACACGAACGACTGCTCGAACATGCTGTAGCCGCGGACCACCGTCGAGCCGGGCACCGAGAGCATGGCGCTGGCGAGCGGGTAGGTGACCTGCTTGTCCACGACCTCGGGGTTCTGCCCGGCGTACTCGGTCTGGACGATCACCTGCACATCCGACAGGTCGGGGATGGCGTCCAGGCGGATGTTGAAGATGCTCCACACGCCCGCGCCGACCATCATCGCGGTCAGCAGGAGGACCATGAAGCGGTTCTTGATCGAGAGTTCGATGATGCGGGCGATCATGGGCGGTGTATCTCCGGGGCGGTAGGTTCACAATGCAGGCGGGGGCATCTCTCGGTCTTCATGGGTGACTTCCCTTGGGCGAGACCGGGCGCACCACCGAGCCGCACTCCTTCATGTCGTCGGCGTAGTACGGGTTGGCCACATCGGCCTTGCGCTGCAGCCAGTCGGCCTTGGCCATCGGGCAGTTGAGCACGAAGAGCGATTCGGCCACTTTCGGCGACGGCGGCATCGCGTCGATCAGCGCGATGACCGCGGCGCTCACGCTCTTGAACGCCTCGCGCTGCTGGTCGATCGGCTTGCCCGTGAGCGATTCGGCGGCCTTCGCCGCCTCCGAGACCAGCCGCGTCGCCCCCCCCTCAGCCCCCGAGACCTCGCCGTGCAGGGCGTGGACCGCCGCGATCAGACCCTCGGGCTTGAGCGGCGTGGCGTCCTTCTGCACTTCTCCCAGCGACTCGGCCAGAGCGAGGTACGCGCTCACGATCGCGTCCACGCGCGCCTGCGCGGCGGGCGAAATCGCGATCGGCCTCGCCGGCGGCTTGGTCGCGGGCGCGGGCTTGTCGCCGGACGGCGCGGCCGCCGCCCCGCCCGAAGACTTCCCCGCCAGGAACTTGGCGATCGCCTCGCGCAGGCGGCTCTCCGAGTCGATCAGGAACTGCCCGCTGGAGACCACGGATTCGCCGACCTTCAGCCCCGAGCGCACCTCCACGAGGCCCTGCTCGCCCGAGAGCCCAATGGCGACGTTCCGCGGCTCGAAGCGGCCCTTGCCCGTGCTCACGAAGACGAGCTGCTTCTCGCCGGTGTCGATCACCGCCTCGCGCGGGATGAGGGCCACGGGGTCCGTCGAGCCGACGTCGATGTCGGCGATCGCGTACATCGCCGACCGGAGCACCCCGTCGGGGTTGGGCATCGCCATGCGGACCAGCGCGGTCCGCGTCATCTCGTCTAGGTGCGGGTGCACGAAGACGACCTCGCCCTCGAAGCTCTGCCCCGGCAGGGCGTTCACGCGGGCCACGGCCCGCTGGCCCACCCGGACCCGACCGATCGAGCCCTCGGGCACGCGGGCCTCGAACCACATCGTCGAGCGGTCGGCCAGCCGGAGCACCAGTTGCCCGGCCATCACCGCCGAGCCGTTGTAGACGCTGGCCTTCTCGACCACGTGCCCGTCGATGGGCGACAGAAAGGTCACCACGGCCGGGGCGTGCTCCATGCCGCCCAGTTCCGTGATCTGCTCGGCATTCAGCCCGAGCGTCTGGAGGCGGAGTTCCGCCGCGGCGATCAGCGCCGCGCTGGTCTGGCCCAGCGAGCTGCCGGCGTCCTGGCCGGTGCGATCGGCGGACTTCCGCGCCGTGATGAGTTCCTCGATGGCCAGCCGAAGGTCCGGGCTGTAGAGGTCAAACAGCGGGTCGCCCTTCTTGACCGCCATGCCGTCGGTGTTTGCATAGAGCGTCTGGATCCAGCCGGACACGCGAAGGTTAATGTCGCGGCGGCCCGGCTCGGGCTCGGCAAGGATCGCGGTGGCCCGTACGGTCTGCTGAAGCGGCCCCTCGGTCACAACCGCGGTGCGGATGCCCATGTTCTGCACCACCGCGGGGTCAATGACCACAGTGCCTGGTGCGCCCCCTCCCGCTGGTTCACCAGCATCGTTCGCGGTCACCAGTGGCGTGAGCTTCATGTGACAGATCGGGCAGTCGCCCGGATGGTCCTGGATGACTTGCGGGTGCATTCCGCAGGTCCAGAGCTGCTTCTTGCCGTCGGTGGGCATGCCGGGTTCCTTCGCGGAAGCGGTCGCGGCGGTGTCGCCGGCGGCGGAGGGCATGAGCCATCGCTCAAAGGTCGTGTGCCAGCGCATCCCGGCGTAGATCCCGCCCGCCGTGAACAGCAACAGGAAGACGAGGGGCCCGGAACGGCTGCGGCGGGCGGCGGGTGCCAGAGAAGCGGTATTGGTTGTCGGAGTCTCAGTGGTCATGGCGTTCTTTCTGGTGACCGGCGCTCATCGAGCCGGGAGCGTGTTGCTTGCGGAGGGGGACGCGACGACGGCTGCGCTGGGAACGACGGTTTCAATGTCCGTACCCATGAGCGCTTCGAGTTCAGCAAGCCGCTTTTCGCGCGAGGCGCGGGCCTCGATGATCATGAGCCGGGTGTCCAGGAGCATGTTCTGCGCCTCGATCAGGTCGAGGTACATCGCGGCTCCGGAGGCGTAGGACTGTCGCATGTTGGTGAGCACCCGCTCGGCAAGCGGGAGGAGCGTGGTCTCGAAGAGGGCCGCCTGCCGCTCGTTGTTGCGGAGTGCCACGAGCGTGGCCACGAGCGTCGCGGTCCGGTCACTGCGGGTCTGGCGCAGCATCGCGTCGCCAGAGCGGAACATCGCCTCGGCCTCGCGGATGCCGCCCTTGATCTCGGCGATGGTCGTCGGGAGCATGATGGTCGCGCCGACGGCCTGCGACACGCTTCCGGTGAACATAAACGAGGGGTTGATATCGGGGATCCACTGCATCCGCGCCAACTCCAGCGCATCGGTCCGTCCCTGGACTTGATGCGCCAGCGCCGCGATCTCGGGGTTGTACTCGACCGCAACGGCAAGAATCTGGTCATCCGTCGCCGCCATCTCCCGCACGTCAGCAGCCGCGGCGGGCAATGGAGCGTTCGGGTCCCGGGCGAGCATGCCGTTGAGCATGGCCCGCATCGCCTTGAGTTCTGCGTCGGTGTTCTGGACGTTGTTCTCCAGCGTGCGGAGGCTCGCTTCGGCGCGGAGCAGGTCCCGCTGCACCCCGCCGGCTTGAGCCTTTGCTCGGGTCGCGTCGATCGTCAGACGGCTGAGTACCAGCTGCTCCCGCTGAATCTGTCGCTTTCGCTCCAGCATCTGCAGGTCGGCCCACGACGAGAGCACGCGGCGTTGCAGGTCGAACTTTGCCGTGCGGAACCGCTCGGCGGTAGTCCGGGCCTCGTCGAGCGCGACCTGGCCCTTCTGCTGGACCTTGGTCGGGAACGAGAGGTTCATCGACGGGTCGAAGCCGAATGCAAACGTCTGGCGGTCGAAGGACTTCATACGCTCGGAGGAGAACATGTACGAGTAACCGAACTGGACGTTTGAGTTCGGGTAAGCGGATGCCATCTCGATCCGCTGGACCGCCGCCTTCCACTCGAAGTACGACGCTTCAAGGTCGCCGTTGGCAAGGAACGCACGCTGGAGCACGTCTTGCCACGAAGGAGACGCCGGAAGTTCGGGCAGCGCTCGTTGCTCGAACGGCGCCTCGTACGGTTTGCCCGCCTCTTCCATGCGGGCCTGCTCCTCCTTCGTGCCCGAGGGCGTCAGGGCGCAGCCAGAGAGCCCTGCAATCGCGAGCGAGCAGATCATCAAAACGGTCGAACCACGATGTGAGCGGGTCGCGGCGAGCGCGTTCGCGGCGGGGCGGCTCCCCGCGAGATGCGCACCTGCGGTGCGGTCGATGGACATGATGCAGACTCCTAGTTGTGGGGGATCGGGCCTTGGTTCCAAGCAACAGATGCTGGGGAACGGGCCGGAATCGCGGGACGGCGGAAACCTCAGCGCGCAATGCGGCTAAGGCACCGAGTACCTAAACGACCCACACACACAGGAGCGACTGAATGGAATCTGCGGACTGCTTCGGCGACCCAGACGAATTGGTCCACCGCTTTGCGAGCACAACGGGCGCCGGTGGAAGGACCGCCAGTAGCATGGGGGGCAGTGCGACGAACTGATGCGTCTGCTCGGCCTTTGGACTGGAAGGCGGGGTGCGAGGTTCTTCAGGTTGGGACATTCCGCAACGGCAAGCGACGAACTTGTCGCCCGTCGGGCAGGATGCGGTCATTGCTCCATCGCCGCCTCGGCAACAAGAGCATCTCGAACCGCCAGTGTTTGTTGGGGCGGCAGTTCCTGGCATCATCTCCGCGCAGTTCAACGTGGTCAGTCCGGGGATGGACTGCACCAGAATTGAAAGGACGAGGATGATCCGAGAAATGATCGCCATATGCCTACCAACCCTACCCGCGAACCGCACGGTCGATTCACCAAAGCATATCGGTCAGTTGGTGTGCGGGCTTCTTCAACCCGAACAAACTACGCATCAAAGACCGCGGGCACCTGGCTGCGCCAATTCACTGTTTGTCGGGCAACACCAGAACATCTCCCGCGACGCCGCTGGCCCGGCTTGGAGTATTTGTACCCCGCTGGCGGCCCTGAAAACGTGGTTTTCGCCCGTCCCCGTTAACAACCCGTGTCGATCGCACACCCATCGAGCTACCCCGAGAGTGGTCCGCCAACCCTCCGAAACGGTCTTGTACAGGGAGCTTTCGAGAGAACCCCGCCGAAAGGCGGGGTTTTTGTTTGCGCCGGGCGGTTTGGGGAGAGGGCTGGGCCTCCGTTCGTCGCTGATCTCGAGGACCGGCAGGTCGGCGCCGCTCTTGCCGCGACGGTCAAGCGATGAGGTCCCGAGGTGGGGATCCGAATTTCGAGCGGTGCCCGGGAGAGAGGCCCCGCGCCGAGAAGACCGAACTCTGTTCATTGCGAGCTTGCGACCCGAAGGGCTCCGGCAAGCACCGCAGGTCTCTCGCAATCCGCCCCGAATCGGGCGACGCACTGATCGCCTCAGGCTTCGCGAAGCCCGACAGTCTGGTTCGAAGAGCTCAGCTCACAGCCCAAAGCACACGCTCCGTGCTGCATGCGGTTCGCGGGCTGGATCTCCTGGTTCCGGGGAAGTCGGCGGCGACTCCTCCAATGGGCTGAGGATTCAGCTCGAGGACGCAGAGACGCACGGCAGTCACGGAGGGAACGCCTGACTTGGCTTCGAGCTCATGCCGAGGCTGGGCTCGCGTCAGCTGCGGATCGCGCTGGCGCTGCGGAGCGTGCTGATTGCGTTGGTCAGTTGTTTGCGCCGAATGAGCACGATGGTGACGCTGGCGATCAGCGTCGCCAGCGCCATGCCGAAGAGCAGGCCGCCGTCGTTGAGCACGACGATGCCGATCCTCGTCAAGTGGCTTCCGATTGCGCCGATCATGAGGCCAACGCCCAGCAGGCCGCCGAACACCGCGGCTCTCGGGATCATGAGCAAGACCACCGCGATGAGCTCGAACACCGCGGTCGCGAGGCGGCCCCATGGCTCGACGCCGAGGGTTGTGAAGATGTGAACGGGCTCCGGCGCTGCGGCGAACTTGAAGAAGAGCGTCTGGCCCATGATCACGGCGGCGAGGATCTGGGCGATCCAGCTCATCGTGCGGAGAACAGGGCTGAGCTTGGCGGGACGCAACAGTGCTTCGACAACGGTTGGGAGCATCTGGTTCTCTCGGGTATCACTGGCGGGTTCGGACGATTACTTCGGGTTGGTCGCTTGCGGCGGAGCCTGGACTGGGCTGTTCTGCTTCGTGGACTGTCGCGGCGCTTCGCCCGAGATGGCTTTCCACTTGGCGTCGGCGATGGCGACTTGAGATGCGTGGTCCTTCTTGCGCCACTTCGAGCGTGTGTTGGCGAGGATTCCGTTGTAGAAGAGGTAGAGCCTGCCGTCTTCGACGATGAAGGACTTGGGGTCCACTTCGACCTTCTCGCCATCAAGCATGGCCCAGGCGCACCAGCCGCCGTAGGACGGCTCGTACCTGGCGGGATCCGCCTTGAAGAGCTCGCGATTGGCCTCGGACGCGAATCGGTAGAGAGCGCCCTTGAACTCGAGCGTGAGGTTGTCGAGGCCTCGTTGGGGCTTGCTGCCGCCTTCCGGGAAGTAGGCGACGGGGTCGTATCCCTGGATCGCCAGATGATCTGCTTTGCCGAGATTCCACTGGGCCACATGCCGAACAGCGTCGGTGCGTGTCTCGTTCTGCGCGGTTGGCTGGGCGTCGCACACGCCCGAGGTTGCGCTCAGCGCGAATGCGGCGAGGGCGAGGATTGAAGAGCGGCGACGCATGCGGGGCTCCTTGGTTCGGTCGGCGATGAGTTCGGGCTGGGATGCCGTCGCGTCGGCGGAGTCACGGCCCAGGGCTGGAAAGTTCTCGAGGGACGTAACCGGATCCGGCCCGAGGCATCGGATTGCGTGTGCAGGCTTGGGAGGCGATCGCATCGCACGCGCATGGAGACGTCGGGCACGATTCTGGCAAGGCTTGTCCTGATCTACCTCGCGACGGGGTTGATCCTCGCGGCGTATTTCGTCTTGAGGGGCGCGGCGCGGATCGACAGTCGGGCACGGGGCGCATCACTGTTCACCCGTCTGCTCTGGGCTCCGGGTGCGGTCGCGCTCTGGCCGCTCCTGATTGCGCCGGTGATGCGCGGGAAGGTGAGGGCTCAACGATGACCCGTGCGCAGCGGCGCATTCATCTCCTGGTGTGGCTCGGACTCTTGCTCCTCCTGAGCGTGGTGCTGGCGGGATCGTTCCTCGCACGGCCGGGTGCGCACGCAACGCTGTCCGCCGAGGTCGGGCCATGAGCGCGAACTATGTTCCGGTCTCGTGGAATCGCCACAAGAGGCGGTACGACTTCGCGGTCGCAATGATCGTCGGGGGCTATCTGCTTCTGTTTGTGGTGGTCGGCAAGCTCAGCTTTCGAGGCTCGCACGCGATCTCCGATGAGGTCCTGATGCTGCGGGCGCTGGGATCCTGCGCGTTTCTGCTGCTGCAGGTGATTCTGAGCATCGGGCCGCTGTGCAGGCTGATGCCTTCGCTCGCACCGGTGCTGTACAACCGGAGGCACCTTGGCGTCATGACCTTCGGGATCGCGGCGTTGCATGGCGGTCTGGCGATCGGTTACTACCACGGCTTTGGCGATGTGAACCCGCTCGTGTCGTTGTTCCGCACGGGGCTGATGGTGGAGGGCGTGCGCAGCCTGCCTTACCAGCTTTTCGGGATGCAGGCTCTGGTCACCTTGTTCGTGCTGGCAGCGACGAGCCATGACTTCTAGCTCAACACGCTTTCGCCTCGCGTGTGGAAGTCGATTCACATGGGCGTGTACGCGGCGTATGCGCTGCTGGTGGCGCATGTGGGCTTTGGCGCGTTGCAGACGGAACGTTCACCCTGGCTTGCGGGCGCCGTGCTGTTCGGGGCGTGCTTCCTGACCGGTTTGCATCTCGCGACGGGCAGCCGTGAGCGGAGGCGTGATGGGCGGTCTGCTCCGGTGCACGAGGGCTGGCTTGACGCCGGTGAAGCCAGGAGCATCCCGGACAATCGGGCGCGGATCGTGATGCGCGACGGGGGTGATCGCATCGCGGTGTTCCGCTCGGACAACGAGGTGTTTGCGGTCGAGAACGTGTGCGCTCATCAGGGCGGGCCGCTCGGAGAGGGCCGGATCGTGGATGGTTGCATCACGTGTCCGTGGCACGGCTGGCAGTATCGCCCGGGGGACGGGTGCTCTCCCCCACCCTTCACGGAAAAGGTGCGCACGTACCAGGTGAAGATCTCCGCGGGGCGTGTGCTGGTGAATCCGGATCCGTTGCCTCCCGGGACGCCACAACCCGCGGCCAGGATCGAGGAGACGCCGCATGCCTGAGCCATCCAAGCAGGATGAGCCGTTCTATGTGGGCTATCTGCCGGCGCCGAGGATTCATGTTCGGGCGGCAGTGCTGGCGTTGATCGCGGCCGCGACGGCCTTCGTGACGCTGGCGTTCCTGGCGGCGAGCATGCGTCGCGATCCGGGGAGCGGCGTGTGGGATGACGGCAAGCCCACGGTGCTTCGGGGCGTCATCACGACCGATCCGTTCCCGCTTTTGCATCTGACCGAGCCATGCGGAACGTTGCCTTCGGGCGCGGCGCTATGCATCGTCGAGATGGGCAAGCATGGAGCGAGGGATCGCTGCAAAGACGCGAACGGACGCAATGCGACGGTTTCAGGCTTCCTGATCCAGCGGTCCGGCAGAACCATGGTGGAGCTTGAGCCCGGCCCAGCGGGCTTCCAGGTCGGCGAAGTGGCGCGGACACCACCTCGGGAAGTCCCGGGTGAAGAGGTGGTGATCTCCGGTGAGATCGTGGACTCCAAGTGCTGGTCGGGTGCGATGAAGCCCGGGGATGGACGCGTGCATCGCGAGTGCGCGATCCGCTGTGTGACGGACGGGATTCCTCCCATGCTCGTGGGCTTCGGCCAGGATCGCCCGGAGCGATACACCTTGGTCGCGCGCGAGAGCGGGGTTGGGCTTGATCGATCGCAGACCGCGCAGATCGGGCTCCCGGTGACCGTTCGGGGCCGCCTGAATCGCATCGGCACCTGTCAGATTCTCCGGATCGCGTCCGACGGCATCGGGCCAGAGCGGTCCTTCGACTCACACGATGAACATCATCCCTGAGATCCAGACCATGAAGACTACTTCCATCGTGCCGGACGAGGCGATTGCGGAGGCTTGTGCCTCCCTGCGATATGCGCTCCTGCAGATTGCCGATCTCGTCAGGAGGGTCGATGAGGAGCAATACACGCGGGCTCCGCTTGGGCCGCTGCGCTCGAGCCTTGGGTCCCATGTGCGGCACACGCTGGACCATGTGCGCACGCTGACCCGGGGAGCATCCTCCGGACAGATCGATTACGACGCCAGGGAACGCGACACGGACATTGAACGGTGCCCGGCGGCGGCCTTGAACCATCTGGAACAACTCCTCAAGAAGCTCGAGCCGCTGGCTTCGCTTCCACCAGAGACGCCTTGGACGCTTGTGGCACAGGTTCGTGAGTGCGGGACGCCCCTGACGATGTCGACCACGCCGCTCCGGGAGGCGGTGTTCGTGCTGAGCCACACGATCCATCACTGCGCGTTGATCGGGGTTGCGGCTCACGCTATGGGATTGGCGACGTCGCCAAAGTTCGGTCTGGCGCCGGCAACCCTCACCTTCGAAGCTCGGCCGGACACATGTGCACACTGACGATCATCCCAGCGGGCAGCGGGATTCGGCTCATGATCAACCGAGATGAGTCCCCGCTTCGACCGGAGGCGATGCCCCCTGCTGCTCGACTCAACGGGCCTAACCAGACGGTCTGGCCGATGGATCCGCCATCGGGCGGCACGTGGGTGGCGGTCTCACAGGCGGGCTTGGCGATGGCGCTGCTGAACCTCGCGCCGGGGCGCGGCCCAGCGGCACCGGTCCGGGCGGGTTCGGCGTCGCGTGGTGCGATCATTCCTTCGCTTCTGCATGCCCGCTCGCTTGGAGAGGCTGCGGCAGATTTCGCGCGACTTGATCTGGAGCGGGTGCCGCCTTTCCGGTTGATCATGGCGTCGCGGACGGCGTGCCTCGAGTTCGTTGCGCCGGGGTATGGCGAGGTCGCGATGCGGCTTGCGCATCCTCTCGAGGCACCGGTGATGTTCGCGTCGTCGGGACTCGGCGATGCGCTGGTTGATCAGCCGCGACGGGAGTTGTTCCGGGGATGGGCGCTGGGGAGTCGAGCAGCATGGCCAGCGGCGCAGGAGGCGTTTCATCGGAGTCAATGGACGGATCGGCCCGCGTTGAGCGTGCGGATGAGCCGTCCGGGCGCGAGGACGGTGTCCCGGACGACGATCGATCTGCATGAGGGCACGGCGCGCATGCAGTACGAGCCTGAGCGCGATGGCTTCTTCATTCCTGGGGCGACGATCACGATTTCGACTTCGGAGCGGGAGGAGCATTCGGCATGACCCGTGTTGTCCGCGATGTACTCCGCGATGTGTCTCGCGATGTGGCACGTGATGTGTCGGGGGCGGTCAAGCTGCGCGCCTCGTGGGCGAGGCTGCGTCGCTGGGAGTTCTGGCCTCGGGGGCTTTTCTATGCGCCCATGGTGCCTGTCCTGGCGTGGCTCGCGTTGCGGCATCGGTCTTTGACGGCGTGGACTGCGGCCAACACGTGCATGCCGCACGGCGGGGTCGTGGGCGAGCGCAAGTCGGACGTTCTCCGCCTGCTCCCACCGGAATGGACGATGCCGTTCGAGTTGATCGATGCGCACGACGCGGATGGGCGTCTGGGACAGTTTGTGTCCGCAGTCACCGCGCGGGGCTGGAGCTTTCCCATGATCGCCAAGCCAGACGCGGGAGAGCGGGGCTTGGGCGTGCGGCTCCTGCGTGACGAACGCTCGGCGCGGCGTGCGCTCTTCGAGCACAACGAGCCTCTGATCATCCAGCCTTACCACCCGGGCCCTTATGAGGCGGGCGTGTTCTTCGTACGCGAGCCGGGTAGTCCGGAGGGACGGATCTTCTCCGTGACGGACAAGCACTTTGCGAGCGTAACGGGCGACGGGATCTCGTCGCTCAGGATGCTGATCTGGAACAACGCCCGGTACCGGATGCAGGCGGAACGGTTTCTGCAGAGGCTTGGGGTTCGGGCGGATGATGTGCCGGCGGCCGGAGAGCGGGTGCCGCTCGGGATCGCGGGGAATCACTGCCAGGGCACGATGTTCGCGGACGGGGAGCACCTGATCACGCCCGGTCTGACCAAGACCTTTCAACACATCGCAGCGTCGGTCCCGGGCTTCCACTTCGGACGCTTTGACGTGCGCTACGAGGACCCGGCGCGGTTTGCTCGGGGACAGGGCTTTGCGATCGTGGAGCTCAACGGGGTCAGCTCGGAGTCCACCAACATCTACGACCCGGCAGGTTCGTTGCTCCGGGCTTATGCGACCCTCATGCGCCAATGGGATCTCGCGTTTCGGATCGGGCGTCAGAACGCGGCCCGGGGAGCTTCCGTCTCCGGTCTCCGGGAACTCTGGCGAACCATCCGCGCTCACCACATGCGGCGGATCTCGGCGCTCTCGGATTGAGCGTCGGTCGAGCGCACCCGTTTTCGGAGCGGTCCCGACGAGACTGGAGTGTCACCACGGTTTGGGTTGCCTTCGTGCGATCGCCTTCGCAAGACAACGGGGGTGAAAAGGCGATGCCGTGCGCGGCCACAGGACGATCAACTGCGATCGCCACGTTCGGCACGCCCCGGGAATCCCGGGGCGAGTGGGACAGGCGCGCCCCACACCAGATCGGCGAATTCCGGGGTTCGGATTGTCGTTGATTCTCCGGATCGATTCCGCGACACTGCGGTTCTCGTTCGGCGGATTGCAGTTTCCGGGATCCGCCGGTGACATCCAACACACCCTGGAGCGAGGGAAGGACAAGACGATCATGGGGTATGCGACCTGCGCTTTTCTGGGAGCGGCGTTGTTCACGGGTGCCGCGCATGCGGACATCATTTTCGGGCTCAATGCGGGCCCGAGCGGCGGCGGCATTTTCGCGATCGACACCGGCACGGGTACAGTGACCCCTTACCGCACGACGCCAACCGTTGCCTTGACGAATGACGCCAACGGTCTGGGATACGACGCGGCCAACGACACGTTTTACTACGTGAATCGTGTCGGGGCGGTCAATCGGATGGTGCGGAACGCGGCCACCGGCGAAGTCGATCTGGGTGCGATGAGCAGCAACGGGACACTTGATTCGGGCACGTTCTACAACGGCTCGTACTGGACCCACGGCAGCAACAGCGTGCAGGTGCTGCGCGTGAACTTCTCCGGGATGTCGTTCTCGGAACTCCCTTGGAATGTCCCCGGCTTTCCCAGTGGCGCGTCATTCGGCGATATGGCGTCGCAGCCCAACGGCGTCACGTACTTGTCCTTCAGCAACTCGCTCCGCCGGTATGACCTGGACACGCCGGCCGCGGGCTCTGTATTGATCTCGATGGGATTGCCCACCATGCAGCTGGCGTTCGGCCCCTCGGGGCTCTGGGGAATCCGCGGGACGACGATCTACAGCATCAATACAACGACGGGCGGGTACGCGGTGTCCGCGACGATTTCAGACCCGAACTTGTCCTTCATCGATCTGGCGACCGCTCCGACACCCGGCGTGCTGGGCGTTGCGCTGATCGGGGGGTGCGCCGTCGTCCGCCGTCGATCCGCGCGTTGAGTTCGTTGGCGGGCCAACTCAAGGGCGTGCTCGCGGCAGGACGACCATGCCGGTCGTCGGAATGCGCACGCGGCTTGGAGCCTCTGTCGCTGCTCGAAGCGACACGGTTGCTACTTGGGCGTCTTGACGGACGTGCTGGCGGATTCGAGCCTGCTGTTCCATTCTGTGAGTTTGGCGTCGTAGCCCTTGCCCGGCTCGGCTTTATCCCAGGCGGCGTAAAGAGCGAGAATCCGAGCCCCGGCTTCTGCGAGGCGGTCCTGGGGGGTTCTTGGCGTCGCGGAGGACGCGGCGAGGGCCTGGTAGCCATCGATCAGGAGCGGTGCTGCATCTCCGAACTTTCCTTGGGCCGTCAACGCTCCGCCCAAGCGTGATTTGATGTTGGCGACCCGCCAATCATCTCTCTGCAAGAGCTTGGTACGCACCGCCAGCAGATCGCGCCAGACGGGCTCGGCTTCCGCCCACTTCTGTTGCAGTTCAAGAAGCTCGGCGAGGTTCACCATCGACATCTGGGTGTCCGGGTGCTCCTCACCCAGCAGCCGGAGACGTTTTTCGAGAACTTCGCGAAGCAACGGTTCGGCTTCGCTCGGCTTGCCCTGAGCCTGCATCAGGCCGGCCATGTTGGCGATGGAGTCGAGCGTGTCCGGATGCTCCTCTCCGAGCACTCGGCGGCACTTTTCCAGAGCGTCGCGGTAGAAGGGCTCCGCCTCGGTAAGCTTGCCCTGCAACTGCAGCAGGAAGCCCATGTTGTTCATGGCGGTGAGTGTCTGCGGGTGCTCTTCGCCGAGCGTGCGGCGGGACTTCTCCAGAGCTTCACGGAAGTACGGCTCAGCTTCGTTCAGCCTGCCTTGTCGCTGCAGAACGACACCGATGTTGATCATGAGAATCGCGGTCTCGGGGTGCTCTTCCCCTTTCACGCGCCGGGACTTCTCCAAGGCTTGGAGGAAAAGCTGCTTGGCCTCGTCCAGCTCGCCCAGCGATTCCAGCAGGCCTGCCATGTTGCCGATGGAGCTGATCGTGTCCGGATGCTCTTCCCCCAGTACGCGGCGGGACTTGTCCAGGGCATCACGGTAGAAGGGCTCGGCCTCCGAGAGCTTGCCCTGCGATTCCAACAGGCCGCCCATGTTGGTGACGCAGTTGAGCGTGCTCGGGTGCTCTTCTCCGAGAACGCGGCGGGACTTATCGAGCCCTTCGCGGCAGACTCGCTCGGCTTCGACCAGCCTTCCTTGAGCTTGCAGCAGAAACCCCAGATTGATCAGCGAGATCACGGTGTTTGGGTGCTCCTCCCCGAGCACGCGGCGTGACTTCTCCAGCGCCTCGACATAGAGCGGCTCGGCCTCGCTCAGCTTGCCTTGAGCCTGCAGAAGGAAACCCATATTGCCAATGGAGATGATCGTGTCCGGGTGCTCGTCCCCCATCACGCGGCGGGATTTGGCGAGGGCTTCGCGGAGGAAAGGCTCGGCTTCGCTGAGCTTCCCCTCCGATTGCAGAAGAGAGCCGAGCCGGGCGATGGCGATCACGGTGTCCGCGGCCTCTTCTCCCAGCACGCGACGCGACTTGTCGAGGGCTTCGCGGTACAAGGTGTCGGCTTCGCTGAGCCTGCCTTGCAGCTGCAGCAGGCTCCCCATGTTGCCAATGGAGATGAGCGTGTCGTGGTGGTCCTGTCCCAGAACGCGGCGACGAGACGCCAGGACTTCGCGGTAGAACGGCTCGGCCTCGCTCAGCTTGCCTTGCAGGTGGAGTAGGCTGCCCGTGTTGTTGATGGAGATGAGCGTGTCCGGGTGCTCTTCTCCCAGCACGCGGCGACGAGTCGCCAGGGCTGCCTCCTGCAAGGGCATCGCCGCGTCGTAGAGGCCGATCGTGCGGTAGAGATCCGCCAGCGCCTGGCGCAGGCTTGCATCCGTCGCGGGGTCGTTCCTGAACTGCTGGTCGATCACCTTGATCGCGGGCGTGAGAATCGTCCGATCGATCATGGCCGCCGCGGCGTCTGTCGCGTTGACGCGGACCAGCTCCTGCCTGAGTGCATCGATGCGCGTTGTCCGGTCCGCCTCCGGCACACCCGCCTTCTCGAGCGCCGCCGCAAATCGCTCGCGGACGTCCGTCATCAGGTCAACGCCCGCCTTGGTTGTGTCGATCTGGCTCAGCATCTGCGACTGGAAGTCGGAGACCTTCTTGAGCTGATCGGCGCGCTGTTTCTCAGCCTTCTCGGCCGCCTCCGCTGCCGCGGCTCGCTCGTCGGCGCGAGCCCTCTGTCTGGCCTCGTCGTTCTTGGCCAGCTCGGCGATATCGCGCTGGCGGGCCGCCTCGCGGGCTTGCCAGATCGTGCCCGCCAGGCCCGCGGCCAGGGCCAGGAAGACGGCCCCGGTCGCGGTCACCAGCACCCGGTTGCGGGTCACGAACTTCCGCGTGAGGTACATCTTCGACTCGGGTGCGGCTTGCAAGGCCCGGCCGTCGAGATAGCGGCGGATGTCCTCGGCGAACGCTGCGGCACTCTCGTAGCGCCGATCGCGTTCCTTTCGAATCGCCTTGAGCGGGATCCACTCGAGCTCGCGGCGGAGTTCGCGCAGGAGCGACGCGGGGGACTGGCGCCTGGCCTGCGCGATGGTCGTGCCTTCGGCCCCGATGGCGCTCAGTCTGGTGCTGGGCCTGGGAGGGTCCTCCTCCCGAATGATGCGGCGGATCTCGTCAAGGCCCCGCTGGCGGAGCTCGTTTGGATCGAAAGGCAGGCGGCCGACGAGGAGCTCATAGAGCAGTACACCGAGGGAGTACACATCGGTGCGGGTGTCGATGTCGGCGCGTCCGCCCGCCTGCTCGGGGCTCATGTACGCGGGCGTGCCGATGAACAGGCCCGCGGTGGTGTAGACGGGATTTTCCACGACGGACGTGTCGGTCGCCTTCGCGACGCCGAAGTCGATGACCTTCGGGACTGGCTTGCCCTCGATGAGCGCGACCAGCACATTCGACGGCTTGATGTCGCGGTGGATGATGCCTTTGTGATGGGCGTGCTGGACCGCCTCGCAGACATCGACGAAGAGCGCAAGACGCTCACGAATCCCGATCTGGGCGCGATCGGCGTACGTCGTGATGGGCTCGCCCTTGACGCACTCCATCACGAAGTAAGGGCGGCCTGTCGGTGTCACGCCGCCGTCGAAGACCTTGGCGACGTTGGGATGGTCCATGACCGCGAGGGCCTGGCGCTCCTGATCGAAGCGGGCCAGCACCGCAGCC
>CAZHFW010000042.1:0-32803 GCA_964531675.1 uncultured Phycisphaeraceae bacterium
GCAGCCCTCAGCCGCCTGCGGCATCAAAGTCGTCGGAACGACTTTGATGGCACGAAGGGCCAGGGAGTTTGATGCCACCCGCCTACCCGTCGGTGTCGCAGATGTAGGTTCTGGAGACTTGCCCAGTGAACATTTACGGACGCCCTGTTAAGCGCAATCGTCTATCGATCGCTCTATCGGGAGTTGGTTGCTTGGCAAGCGTCGGTGTTGCCGTTTGGCTTGGATTTGCTGTACTATATCTGTGGAGCAGTTCTCCTCAAGACATCGACATTCGAGGAATGACTGTGTCGAACGCCGAGAAAGCACTTGGCACAACAAGCATTCCGTACTCTGGAACTGACGTGCGATGGAACATATTGTTTGCGACTACGCAGTCGTCGGGCTTTCGCGTGAAGTACGTGTTTGCCCGACAAGAGGGCGGGGTTGTCTCTGACTACGTCGTTGAGTATAAGTAAAGGCGATGGCATCTAGGCTCTGTCTGACAGATCATCCGACGGGTGGCCTCACTCCCCCACCCGTGCCATCAAAGTCGGTTCCTCCGACTTTGATGCTCAGCCTCCGCGAGTCGGCTCGTGGGGCTTCCTTTTCTCCCGCTTGCGCGGGAGGCTCGGACGGAGTTGAGACTCGGTGACCGGCGGGCTTACGCCGGCTTCGGGGCCTTGTAGAACGGCATCGGCACGACCTTGGCTTCGAGAAGGCCCTTGCCGGTGTCGACTTGCAGCGCGGTTCCGACCGGCGTGAGGTCGCGGTTCACGAATCCCATCGCGATGCACTGGCCCAGGGTCGGGCTCGGGGCGCCGCTGGTGACGATGCCGACTTCGCTATTGCCCGAGCGGATGAGCATGCCCTGGCGCGCGGAGCGCTTGCCTTCGATGACCAGTCCGACGAGCTTGCGGGCCGGGCCTCCCTGGTCGACGGTGCGCTTGAGCGCGTCCATGCCGATGAACTTCTCGGCCTTCTCGCCCTGGTCCTTGTCCATGGAGATCGCAAAGTCCACGCCGCAGGACAGGGCGCTGGTCTCTTCGCCCAGCTCGTGCCCATAGAGAGGCATGGCGGCCTCGAGGCGGAGCGTGTCGCGGCAGCCCAGGCCCGCGGGCTTGATCAGGGGCTTCTCGGCCTTGAGGTCGACCTTGTTGAGCAGGAGCTTCATCGCCATCCCGACCATGCCCGCCGGGAGGATCACTTCGACGCCGTCTTCCCCGGTGTATCCGGTGCGGCTCACGATGAGCTTCATCACCACGAGGTTCTTGATGGTGAAGCGGTACTTCTTGAGGGTGGGCACCTCGGAGGAGATCCCCGCGATCATCGGGATGACCTTGGGCCCCTGGAGCGCGACCATCGCGGTCGAGGTCGTCTGGTCGTCGATCTTGACGGTGAAGTCGTTGGCCGCCCGGACCTGCTCGAAGTGCTTGAGGAGCTTCTCGCGGTTGGAGGCGTTGACGACGACCAGGAACTCGTCCTCGTCCATGCGGTAGACGATGACGTCGTCGCGCACGCCGCCGTTCTCATTGCAGACCAGCGAATACCGGCACTGGCCGGCGGTCATGTCGTGGATCTTGCGGGTGCAGAGCTTCTCGAGGAACTTGCGGCTGTGGCGTCCGGTGATCTTGACGCGGCCCATGTGGGAGACGTCAAAGAGCCCGCCGCTGGTGCGGACCTGGTGGTGCTCCTCCTGGATGCCGGAGTAGCGGATGGGCATTTCCCATCCGGCGAAGTCGACCATCTGGGCGCCGTGTTCGAGATGGAACGCGTGAAGGGGCGTGCGGAGCAAGGCGGGTCTCCAGGAAAGAGCCGGTGCCGCGGGGCGACCGGGCCCCTCGGGGAGGCGATCCTAGCGGGCAGGAACCCACGCGGCATTGTCCAGAAGACGGACGGTCCCGACCCGGGCGGTGATCAAGGCACGCCAGGGACCCTGGGCGGAAGGCCTGAGCGTGTGGGCGTGCACGACGACCGCATAGTCGGGCTCGGTGATCCCTTCGCGGGCGAGCTCTTCCCGCATGATCGACTGGGCCTGCTCGGGGGTCTTCCCAGCCTGGCACGCCTTGAGCGCCCGCGAGAGCGCAAGGCCCCGACGCCGGTCCTCAGGCGAGAGGAATCGGTTGCGGCTGGAGAGCGCCAGACCATCGGGCTCGCGCACCGTCGCGTGCGGGACGATCTCGATCCCGAGCTTCTCGTGCTCGGTCATCGCGCGGACGACCTGGAGCTGTTGCCAGTCCTTCTCACCAAAGACCGCTGCGACGGGCTCGACGAGGCGGAACATGCGGAGCACGACCTGGCACACGCCCGCGAAGTGGCCCGGGCGGAACTTGTCCTCAAGGCCCGGCTCGGTCGCGACCGCGGGGAGCGCGGGAACGGGGATCGGGCTGGCGCTGGGATAGACCTCTTCGACCGGCGGCGCGTAGACAAACGTCGCGCCGGCGGCTTCGGAGATCGCGACGTCCGCGTCAAGCGTCCGCGGATAGCGGGCCAGATCCGACTTGTCGTTGAACTGGGTGGGGTTCACGAACACCCACACCACACAGCCGCCCGCGAGATTGCGTTCCTTGGCGAGCGCCACGCCCCGGCGGACGAGTTCCGCGTGACCTTCGTGCAGTGCGCCCATCGTGGGAATGAGCACGCAAGGCCCCTTGAGGCCCTGGCGGAGTTCGGATGCAGCGTGGACGAGCTTCACGGAGCCAACAGTACGCGGACCGGCGTCCCGGGGAGCTTTCGGGCCAAGGCCGTGGGCGTGCTCAAGCGTTGCGCTCGGAGTGCCGTGTATTGGCGTGGCCTCGGGCAGTCACCCAGTCGCGGATGGCGCGATGATCGGGGACCGGGAGCAGGTCCAGATCGACCCGGTAGAGACCATCGGCCTCATAGTCGCACTGATAGACCTTCCCGAACAGCGGCACAGGCTTGTCATCGATCCGGTGCACCGCGAGCAGGAGAAGCCTGCCGGGAAACGTCATGCGCCGGGACAGGAACACGACGTTGGAGCGGGAAAGCTCGCGGGCGCGAGCGGTCCAGGTGGTGCCCGCCCGGCCGCGCTCATCGAGTTCGGTCGCGTCGAGTTCGGCCTCGAAGGGAGCGCCCGCGGGGCGCGCTTTGGAGGGCTTCTTGCTCTTGAGACGCGGGATCGTGGGATCCAGGTCAGCGGGGTCGAAGGCGGAGGGCGCGATCACCGTTTCGGAAGCCGTGGGCTTCTCCGCGGGCGAATCCCACCAGTTGGCCGATCGGTTCGAGCTCGACCCCACGCAACACCTCCGAGGCGGACAGGGAAACGAGGGAGGGATCGGCGTTTCTCCCGGCTCACCTTGCCGGGTTTACCTTGGCGGCGCAGGCTCCGCGCTCCCAGCCGGGGCAGGCGTCAGGGTCACGCCCGCGGGGGCCTGTTCTCGGACACCCCCATCCGCGGGGACGTGCTTCCCGGACCATGGGATCTACCATCTGGCGTGAGCCGGGTCCACCTTGCCATCACGACGCACACGACACGCCATCTGAGGCGGACGCTGCTCGGCGTCGCGCATCAGGTGCGCAAGCCCGACTCGGTCACGATCTCGTGCGACAACGACCTGGCCGAGATCACGGATCTGGTCCGGAGCTGCACCGAGGAGTTTGCGCAAGGTCTCCCTGCGGGGATCTGCCTTGTGCAGCGCCCGAGCATCGGCGAATGCGCCCTGGCTCAGGTGCGCAACAACGCGGTGCGGGCAATCATGCACCGCGGCGCCGCAGCCCAGGACTGCGTGATCTTCCACGATGGAGATTGCTGCCCCGCGTCGGATTGCACCGCGGTCCACGAGTCGCTGCTCTCCCGCGCCGAACTGGTAAATGCGTACCGCATCGACCTCACGGAAGAGCAGACGGACAAGTTTGACGAGGCCGCCGTGAAAGCCGGTCGCCCCCCCGCTTCCATCACGGCCGATCAACGCTCGGTGCTCGAAGAGCGAGACCGTCGCTACACGCGAACCCTCAGGCTCAAGAGGCTTGGGATTCCGGGCCTCGTCAAGGCGCACAAGCCCAAGATCCTGGGCGCGAACTTCTCGTTCAAGCTCAGCGCGTACATCGCGATCAATGGCTTTGACGAGGAGTACCTGGGCTACGGCTCCGAGGACGACGATTTCTCCCGCCGCATCTACCAGTCGGGCTTCCGGCCCGCGGTCGGTGTCGCCAAAGCGATCGTGTACCACCAGTGGCATCCGACCCGCAAGCCAACGGACTGGCACGACTCACCCGGCGTGAAGCGATTCAACATGCCCCTTCCCGTCAAGGCCAGCCGCGGACTCGAAAGGCCCATCGCGCAGGATGCGCCGCGCGTGATGCACCTGTTGGGTGGCCGCTGCGTTTCCGAGGAGTTGCTGGCGCACGCGGGACGCACGCTGCAAGCGGTGAACGCGTGAGCGCGAGCCCGGACCAGAGCCATGCGGTGTGGGCCGATCGGCTTGAGCGTCTGGCGAGCACCGCGCTGTCCGGATCACCGCTGCTTTCGCCAGCGGGGCCTGAGGGAGCTCTCGCGTTTCTCGAGAGCTTTGAGGATGAGAAGGGCCACCGCCGCGCGGTCGATCGCCCGATGCTCGCGAGGCTTCTGGAGATCTCGCTTCCCAAGCCTCAGGCCTGCACGCCCGATGTCGCGCTGTGGTGGTCCCTCTTGCATCCCGATCCGGGCTTGCTTGGCTCCATCAGGCAGACCCAAGGACCCCTGCTGCCCGGCACGCCTCGCGATCTGTTCGATCCCGACGCAACGTGGGACGCGATCGAGGTCTGGACCGAAGCCGAACTCTGCGCGTTGCAGGCCCTCTGGCATGCGGCGTGGGAAGACCGGTCGCTCGAAGATCGCGTGGACTCGGCGATCGCCTGGCTGATGGAAAACGTCCAGCCCGACAACGCGACCAATCACCCTTGGGCGGCGCCGGTGTTCATCGATCGGTGGATCCGTCGCAGCGATCAGAACTGCCGCATGTACGCGGGAACGCTCCTGCACAATGCTCAGGTCGGGCTCGGACGCCCCGACAGGTTCAGCGCGGTGATCCTGCTCGACGGCGCACGCGGGCTGAGGCTCCGCGGCGCAGCGGGCTGATCGAAGCGTCTGACAAACGCCCGCTCACTTGGCGTTCTGCTTGCTCTCCCAATCACGCACGATCCGCTCGATGTCCGCCTGTTCGTAGGGGCTCGTCACGCCCGGGATTCGCGCACGCAGCACCGCAATCGCCTGCTCGGTGCCGATCTCGCCGAGTCCGTTGATCGCCGAGCGCCGGGCCCGAATTTCCGGATCCGAGAGATAGTTCCCGAGCGCCGCGATCGCGACGTCGGGCCCATGCTTGGCGAGCTTGGCGATCGCCGCGACGGACTTGGCCCGCGTGAACGAGTTGGTGCCCGGCCTGGACATCTCGATCGCGACCTTGAAGGCGTCGGGCGAATCCAGACCCGGGAGTGCATCGGCGACGCTCTGCCTGATCACGTCGTGCTGGGAGTCGTTGGCCTTGTCGCGCGACCCCATCGCGAGAATCGCGGGGATCTGGCCCTCGACCTTGAGCGACGCCAAGCCGCGGATCGCGGAGGCTCTGGCCCGCACCGCGGGATCACGCATCGCCTGTTCCAGAACGCGAGCCGCCGCGGCCCGCAGCTCGTCACCCGCGGGCGCCTTGGAGGCCACGGCAGTCAGCGAATCCAGGGCCTGGATGCGCACGTAAGGATCGGTCTTGAGATCGGCCGCGAGCTTCAGGGCCAGGGATGCGTCTCCGAGAACTTCCAGCGCGTGCAGGCTCTCGTTCCGGAGCTGGCGGTTCACCGTCGGGCTCTGGGCCAAGCCAACCAGCACGTCGCGTTCAGTCTGATCCGCGCCCTTGCTGATCGTGCGCACCGCGTGGATCCGGGACGCCAGCGAAGGCCCATCGACCGCCTCGCGTGCGAGCCAGTCCTTGGGCTCCTCCAGGATCATCTCCGCAAGCACGGAGAGGTCCGGATCGACCGCGACCCACACCGGAGGCTCGGCAAGTTCGATGCTCAACGACTCGTCGCGGGCATCCACCGCCAGCACGTGCCTGGTGACCTTCCCCGAAGCGTCCTTGACGACGATGGGGAGATCGAACACGAACGCGGGGTTGTAGCCATCGATCGCCTGCGTCTGCGTCACCGCGACCGAGAGCGTGCTCCCGGCGTGCGACGCGGCGATCTTGAGACGAGGCACACCCGAGCGCGACGTCCATTGCGTGAAGAACTGCTGGAGCGACTCGCCGCTGACGTCCTCGAGCGTTTTGCGGAGATCGTCGGTCTCGGCGGTCTTGTGCCCGAATCGGTTGAGGTACTCGCGCAGGCCCGCGAAGAAGACCTCATCGCCGAGCTTGCGGCGCAGCATGTGCAGGATGCTCGCGCCCTTGCCGTACGGATTCGAAGAACGGCGGAGCGCCTCGACCGGATTGCGGTACGCCTTGCTCACCATCCCCGGGGTCTCGGGCGCTTTGCCCTGGTCGGCGCCGATGACGCCATCGAAAAAGCCCAGCGAAGCGGAAACGTACGCGTCGCTGCCGTCACGGTGCTCGAACCAGAGCCCGGTCATGTACGTCGCGAATCCCTCGTTGAGCCAGATGTGCTCCCAGGAGTTGCAGGTGATCAGATCGCCGAACCACTGGTGGGCGAGTTCGTGCGAGATCAGCCCATCCTGATCGTGGTCGAGCAGCGCGTCCTTGGAGAGGATCGCGGTGTCGAACATCGTCGTCGCCGAGGTGTTCTCCATGCCGCCGAACGCGAAGTTGTGGACGACGAGCTGGGAGTACTTGGCCCAGGGGAAGGGCTCGTCAAGCAGCGCGGAGAAGAAGCGGACCATGTCGGCGGTCCGGCCGTAGGTCTGCACGACGTCCCCGCCTCGACCCGGAGGCACATACACCGGCATCTCGATCCGCGGCGCCGCACTGGCCAGAGGCTTGGCGAAGTACCGCGCCAGCGGGCTCTCGTACCCACGCGGCCTGGGAAGACCCGTCGAGCTGGGCGTATCCGCCCGCGCGCCCGCGACATCCACCACATCGAACTTCCCCACCACCATCGTGACGAGATAGTTGACGTGGGCCCCGCCCGCCTTTTCATCCTGGGCCCAGCTCCAGGTGTCAAATGGCACAAGGCTGGTCTTTCCGAACGCGTCGGGCATGGGCGTGATGGTCGTCGACCGCTTCACGAGCCTGCCGTTGGAACTCACGACGTATCCGCGCGGGACCGTCACAGTGAGCTCGGTGGTCAGCTTGTCATTGGGGAAGTCCCGGCATGGGAACCAGAACGAGTTGGTCTCGGGCTCGCCTTGCGTGTGGATCTGCGCGGCGCGGCCTGGCCAAGCGATGCTCTCGGGGGTCCAGAACAAACCCTCGGGCGGATTGGTTGAGGTGTACTCGATCACCAGCTCCGCGGGCTTCTCCGCAGGCAAGGGCGGATCGAAGCTCACGACCATCTTCAGTCCGTCGTGCGTGAAGGTCGCCTTTGTCCCCTTCACCGACACCGATTTGATCTGCAGCCGCTTGGCGTCCAGCGTCAGATCATGGGCATCCTCGGCGATGGGCGTGAAGCTGAGCGTCTCTTTGCCCTCCAGCACCGGGCGGTTCATGTCCGCGATCCGGATGTCGAGCTTCATATTCGTGAAGTCCACCACCCGGTGCGGCGGATAGTTCAACATGTTCCGGCCCGTCGCGGGATCGACGAACAGTGACCGGTCGGCGTCCGCTCCGAGAGACCAGCTCAGCGAATCCGGCAGCCCCGCCCGGCATGCAAGGCAGGCCGCGGCCCCATCGGTCGTCGAGTGCTCGCTGGCCCAGCGGAGCAGACTGAACTCATCCCCCGCACGCGCGGAAGTGGTCGCCAGGGAAAGCAGGGCAAGAGTCGAGGCCTGAAGAGTGAGACGCGTCATGTCGTTCGATCCGTTCTGAAGGCTCAGCGGGAGAGAATCGGGGGAATGAAGCTCAACGAGAGGCGGTTGCCGTGGGCGCGGGCTGGGAGAGCTCGGCCCCGGCCTCCAGGATGCGCCCCCTGAGTTCCGACGCGGCCCGAAGCTGTACAAAGGTCGTGACAGGCTCGCGAAGCTCATGCATGAGCATCGCCAGCGGCGTTCTGGTGCGGAATGAACCCGCGATCGTCATGTTCGGGTCGATGCTCACGGACTCGGGTTTCTGCCCAAGCACAAACGACTGCGTCCGCTTGGCGACCTCAGTGTCCAAGTACTCGTAGCGCCAGGTCCCATCCGCGAACTTGACGTACACCGGGATCACCAATGCGTACGCGGGGTTGTCCGCGTTGATCGTCTGGATCTGCTCCGCGGTGACGCTCAGGCTGCCGGTCGCGTCATCCCACTTGATGTCGACCTCGACGCGAGGCAGACCCGGGCGTTTGACCCACTGGTCAAAGAACCGCTCGAGCGACTGCCCACTGACTTCTTCGAAGACCTTGCGGAAATCGTCCGTCTCGGCGTTTCCGAACTTGAAGCGGTCGATGTAGAGCCTCATGGCCTTGTTGAAGACCTCATCTCCGAGTCGCGTGCGGAGCATGTGCAACACCAGGGCGCCCTTGCCGTAGACGTCGTCACCCTTGGTGAAAGGCTGTTCCGGATCCGAGTACCGATTGCTCGCCATCGCGGGCACGTCTGGCGAGGTCCCGCGATTGAGGGCCCGCTGGGGACCAAGGAACTGGAACATCTTGCGCTGGTACGCGCGGCGCGAGGCCTGACGCTCTTCGGCGGTCATCGTCGCGGGGAGCACCGTCGCGGGCGTGGGGATCGGCGCCTTCCCGGCGGTCCGGCGCATCTTCAACACCGCTGCGTATTCAGCCCACAGAGCCTCGGAGTACGAGGCCCAGCCCTCGTTCAGCCACAGGTGCTCCCAGCTCTTGCACGTCACCAGATCGCCCGTCCACTGGTGGGCCAGCTCGTGGGAGATCAGGTCATCCTGGCTCCCCTCGCCTGTCCCCGCGGACTCCAGGTACATCACGGTCGCGGAGGTGTTCTCCATCCCACCCCACTTGAAGTCGCGGCAGATCACCTGGTCGTACTTGGCCCAGGGGAAGGGCTCGTCGAAGTACGCCTCAAAGAACGCGACCATCGCCGGCGTGTCCTTGTACGCCTCGACGGTGCGGTCAAAGCGCGTCGAGGGTGCGTAGAGCCTCATCGGAAGGCCCGGACGATCAGACGACGCATCGCCCGCGGGAGCGCCGAAGTCCTTGGTCTGCCACTTCCCCACCGCCATCATGATCAGGTACGTCGGGTGAGGCTTGTCCTGAAGCCAGTGCCAGATCCGACGGCCGTTGTTCGTCGCCTTGTCGTCCACGAGCTTGCCGTTGGACAGAACCTGGAATCCGTCCTCCACCGTCACGAAGAGCTCGGTCGTGAGCTTCTCGTTGGGGAAGTCGTGGCTCGGAATCCAGCGCCGGTTGGACTCGGGCTGACCCTGCGAGTGGATCTGCGGCGCCTGGTCTGTGGGATCAGACTCCCGGCGTCCCTTGGCGGTCCACGTGAGCCCGTTGCCGCCGTTGGCGGGATACTCGCAGGCGTACTCGATGACCACCGTCATCTTCTTGCCCGGGAGCGCGGGCTTGGGGAGGTTGATGTTCAGACGGGACTGCGCGTGGGTGAATGTCGCGTCCTTGCCATCCACAGTGACCTTGCGGACCGTGATCCCATTGCCAAACTGGTCGACCGAGCGGGCGTCCAGCACCAGGTTCGTGCGGGCCGACCCAATGGCGGACATCGTGTAGGTCGCCCGGCCGTCGAAGTGCGCGACGCTCATCGAGGGGATGTCCACGTCGAGCCTGAGGTGGGCCAGATCAAAGTGGCGCGGCCTGGGCCAGTTCGAGAGGTCGCGTCCGGTGGCGGGATCGATCCGATTGTCCGCAGCGACCTTGGGCGACTCTGGTCGCGCCAGGGCGGTCCCCGCTGCCAGCACGATGGCTGCCAGGGGGAAGACAACGGGCGCGAACCGGACAAAGGAGCGAGCGGACTTTGGCATGCTGGGTCCCGACAAACTGGGAAGGCCCCGCTCCAAGGGGAGTCGAGTGACCGTCCCGGATGGCTGGAAAGGGCGGAGCGTAACGGATTTGTGACGCTTGGCATGCCTCCGGGTTATCGGGATTGACCAGATTCAAACCCGCCCGTCGAATCGACTTGTCAATCTGCGCCGTGTTGATACGCTTAGCCATGCCCGCCGCGCTGAATGACTCAGAGCAGCAACGGTCCCTCCGACCCGGCAGCCCCACCACCTTCTCGTTCAGCCAACCCCGTCCCGGGGCGGCTGTCGCAGGGCCTTCATCGGGCTCTGGTTCGGGAGCTGGTCAGGCTGACAATGGGGGGCGGGGGCAGCGCCCCGGCGCTCTGGTCGGCGCCAGCGAGTCGAACACCGACTCCGAGTTCTACTCCCCGATCCCGCCGGGCTATCAGCGCGGCCGTCATAAGTACGTGATCGTGCTGGGCACCGTCATGTCGGGCCTGGGCAAGGGCATCTTCTGCTCGAGCCTGGCCAAGATGCTCCGGGACAAGGGCCTGGTCGTCGCCCCCATCAAGATGGAGGGCTACCTCAACATCGACTCGGGCACCCTAAACCCCTACCGCCATGGTGAGGTGTTCGTCCTCGAGGACGGCAAGGAATGCGACATGGACCTGGGGACGTACGAACGTCTCCTGGACCAGAACCTCCTGCGTCACAACTTCACGACGTCGGGTCAGATCTTCGCGGACATCCTCGAGCGCGAGCGCCAGGGCGTGTACCTCGGCCGAGACGTTCAGATGATCCCGCACGTGACCGGAGAGGTGAAGCGCCGCCTGCGTGAGCTCGCCCTCCGAGGCGATGGCACCAAGCCCGCCGACGTGGTCTTTGTCGAAGTCGGCGGCACCGTGGGCGACTACGAGAACGCCTTCTACATCGAGGCACTCCGCGAGCTCGCCTTCGAGGAAGGCCCGGGCTCGGCCTGTTTCGTCGCGCTGACGTACATCATCGAGCCCCCGGCGCTTGGTGAACAGAAGTCCAAGGCCGCCCAGCTCGGCCTGAAGCAGCTCATGGAAGCGGGCATCCAGCCCCACATCATCGCGTGCCGGGCCGAGCAGCCCTGCGGCGAGAAGGTGATGCAGAAGATCGCGATGTTCAGCAACGTGCCGTTGCGCCGCATCTTCTCCATGCACGATCGCGAGAGCATCTACACGATCCCGGAAGAGATGCGCCAGGAAGGCCTCGACCGAGAGATCATGTCGATCCTGGGCCTGCACGACCGCGTGGACATCGCCCACGAGGACCGCTCACGCGAACGCTGGACGACCTTTGTCCGCAAGCTCACCGCGCCCAAGCAGCGCCGCGTCGCGATCGGCATCGCGGGCAAGTACGCCAACCTCCGCGACGCCTACGCCTCGATCGACAAGTCCATCGAGCATTGCACCGCCCACCTCTCGTGCGATGTCGACCTCAACTGGATCGACACCACCGAGATCAGCGACGAGAACGTCGAGGATCACCTCCGCGAGCTTGATTGCGTGATCGTTCCCGGAGGCTTCGGCCCCCGAGGCGTCGAGGGCAAGATCTCCTGCGTCCGCTATTGCCGCGAACGCGGGGTCCCCTACCTGGGCATCTGCCTTGGATTCCAGGTCGCGGTGATCGAGTTTGCACGCCATGTGCTCGGACTCGAGAAGGCCAACTCCACCGAGTTCGATCCGGACACCCCCGATCCGGTCATCTCCGAGCTTCCCGAGCAGAAGCGCATCGAGGGTTTGGGCGGCACCATGCGTCTTGGCGGGCAGGACGTCGTCCTGACTCCCAAGTCGCTCGCGGCCCACCTCTACGGCAAGAATACCATCCGCGAGCGCTTCCGCCATCGCTACGAGGTGGACCCGCAGTACGTCGCCCGCCTGGAAGCGGCCGGGATGATCTTCTCCGGACGCCATCCGAGCCGCCCGATCATGCAGATGCTCGAGCTCAGGCAAGATGGCGTGGACTGCGCCGTTCCGGTGGGCACCCACGCTGCCGAGCGCGTCCGCGAGGCGGCGGGCGCCCCGATCACGCCGACGAGCGTCATCGGTGGCCCGGTCACGACGCACCCCTACTTCGTCGGCGCCCAGTTCCACCCCGAGCTCACGGGCCGTCCGCTGCGGCCGCAACCCATGTTCATGGGCCTCATCGCCGCGGCCATCCGGCGGAAGTACGCCCCGCTCCAGCCCGACCTGCTCCGTCGTGATCCCGAGCTGGCCCGCTGGGTCCGCGGCGCGTCGCAGACCATCGGCGTCTGATCCCCTGCTCCATTCCGGTCTACCCCACCTCGTGGCACAGGTTTTTAACCTGTGACTACCCATTCCTACTTCGCGACCTCGTGACGCAGGTTTGCAGCACGTGTCTCCCTCTTCTCCCGCGAGCTCTTCGCCTACCGCCCCATCCGCCGGACAAACGCCTCGTATTGCTCGGGCGTATCGATCCCCTGGCCATGCGAAGGCCTGACCGCGACCGCGATCCGGTGCCCATACCAGAGCACCCGGAGCTGTTCGAGGCTCTCGGTCTGCTCCAGAGCAGTCGGCGGCAGCTCGACGTACTTCTTCAGGAACCCGACCCGGTACACGTACAGCCCGACGTGCTTCAGAGGCTTCACGTCCCCCACGAACGCTGCATCGCGCTTGTACGGCAGCACCGATCGCGAGAAGTACATCGCGGTCGAATCCGCGCGCAGAACAACCTTCACGATGTTCGGGTTGCCCGGATCCTCACCGGGCATGAAGGGCGACGCGATGGTCGAGACTTCGGCTCCGGTCTGTTCCAGCGCCCCCACCGCCGCGTCGATCAACGCGGGATCCATCTCGGGCTCATCACCCTGAACGTTCACCGCGATGACGTCATCGCCAAGCCCGAGCTTCACGCAGGCTTCGGCGAGTCTGGACGTGCCGTTGGGTTGATCCACGCGCGTCAGGATGCACTCGGCGTGGAACTTCGCGCACGCATCCACGACCGACTTGTCATCCGCCGCGATCACGAACCGCGATGGCCTCCTGGCGCCGCGGGCCGCTTCGTACACGTGCTGGATCAGAGGCTTCCCGGTGCGATCCAGGAGCACCTTCCCCGGCAAGCGGGTGGACGCGAGGCGGGCGGGAATGATCGCGACGACCTCAGGCACACGCATTCCTTCCGGGCATGAACCCGATCACTTGGCCCGAAGGTCCGCCAGGAGCTTCTTGAGCGACTCGCGGCGGGCGCGGATGTCCTTGTAGTTGATCTGCACCACCGCGATCGACGACGCGAGCTTGTCGGCTTCCTCGGCAGACGCCAGATCGCGGTCCTTCTCGGCTTTGGTGAGCAGCGCGGACATGAGCCCGTACTTCAGCTCCATCATCTGGTCGTTGGGCAGATCGCGCTGCTCCATCGCCCGGCGGAACGTCTCGATGGACTCGTCGAGGTACTCGATCTTGAGGAACGACTGCGCCAGGTAGTTCAGCGAGAGTGAGCGGAACTTCGCGTCGTTCTGCGACTCCTGGAAGCACGCGATCGCGTCCTCGTACATCCCCTTGTGGAGATAGCGCCGTCCGACCTCGAACTTGAAGCGCTGATCCGTGGGATACGCCTCGGCGCAGAGCTTGAACTCCTCGAGCTCGAGGTCCACAAGCTCGTTCATCGCCTTCTCGTAGTTGCCCTTGAGCACGCCATCGCCCGGATTGGCTTCGAGCTGCTTCTTCAGGTCGGTCGCCTTGCGGCGCCCCTGCCTGATGCGGATCTCGCCCACGGTCTGCCGGTAACGGAACTGCTTGAGGGTCTCAAAGGCCTTGAGCGAGACTTCGATCGCGCGATTCTCGTCCGCGGGCGTCCCGCGTTCCAGCAGGCGCTTGACGTAGACCGTGACCGCGGACGGATCGTCGGGGCGACGGCCGTAGTCCTCTTCCGCGGTCTTGAGCAGCCGCTCGACGGTGTCCTCGGTCTTGACGATCTTTTCGGCGTCCTCGAGCTGCTTCTGCTTGTCGAGGTTGCGCACGTTGGCCATGAAGCCGCCCTGCTGGCCGGCCTTGTCAAAGCCGCCACGGCTCATGGTCGCCTTGGCGGCCATGTTGCGGACTTCGCTTCCCAGCGGGCCATCGGCGGGGTCGAGCTTGCAGGCTTCTTCGCCCGCCTTCACCGCCAGCTCGAACGCGCCGACCTTGGCCATCGCGTTCATGAGCTTGACGAACAGGTCCTTGCGCGGACGCTTGTCGCGCATGCTGATGGGCAGGGCCCGCTCGCCGATCCAGTACGCGGGCTCGGCCAGACCGAGCTTGGCGGCATACTCCGCTGCGGTCACCGCGTTCACCGCTTCGGTCGGCTTCAGGCTCCACTCCAGCAGCGACCAGACGTAGCGATCGACGTCTGTCTTGCCCGAGATGTCCTTGATCAGGTCCTTGTCGATCGACTTCTTCCCCTCGCCCAGGAAGCCCGTGGCGGACTGGAAGAAGGACTCCATGGCGCTCATGCTGGCCGGATCGAGCTTGAGCCCGCGCAGCCAGAGGGACATGGCGTACTCGTATGCGCCGGTCTCCTGCCTGGCCTTGGCGTAGTCAAAGAACTTCTTGGCCTTCTCCGGAGAGAACTGAGGCTCGTTGCCTGCCCCTTCCGCCGGTGAAGCGCCCGCGGGCGCTGCTCCCGCGGCGCTGGAGGGCTGATCGTCCTTCTTCTTGAAGCTGAAAATACCCAAGCGGCAACGCTCCCGTCTTTGCAGGCGGTCCTTCCCGCGCCGGTCCGCCCGTGCCCTTCCTTGGCCCGGGAGCTCGCCGGCGGGACTCTGATTGTACGGGATCGGGAAGGCCCGGACCGCCCCCCGGGAGTTCCCGCCGGGGGACAAACGCCTCTACGATGGTCCGATGGCCTCCGATTCGTCCAAATCCCCAAAGTCCGCCCTTCCGACCCCCGGGTCGGCAGTCGACCCCTCCACCCTCGACATCATGATCTATCCGAAGGAGGTCCTCCGGAAGAAGGCCAAGCCCCTGGATATGGGCGACCCGCAGGTCCGGGCCAATGTCCGGGCCGTCGCCGAGCGGATGATCGAGATGATGTACGACCTTGAGGGGATCGGTCTGGCAGCCCCCCAGGTTGGCCTGCCTTGGCGGATGTTCGTGGTCGACATCGAGCCCGCCGAGCCCGGGGACGCCAACCTTCGCCCCTCCACGTGCACCGACGGCCCCGCGGTGTACATCAACCCGGTGCTGTCCAGCCCCCGGGGGGATCTGGAACCCTCCGAGGAGGGGTGCCTCTCCCTCCCCAAGGTCCGGGGAGACGTCATTCGCCCCACGACCATCAACATCACCGCCCTGGACCTTGACGGAAAGCCTTTCAGCGTCGAGGGCACGGGCTTGCTCGCCCGCTGCTGGCAGCACGAGACCGACCACCTCGATGGCGTGCTCATTCTGGACAAGCTGACCCAGGCTGCCCGCCTCAAGAACCGGGTCGCCATCCGCAATCTCGAGCAGAACGCCTGAGGCTTCCCTGACGACGAGCGTCAGGATCCCCCCGGCAGCGCCGGGACCGGGTTTCACCCCGCGACTTGGCGCGGGTATCCTGCGTTTATGTCAAACATCTCCACGATTGCGGTGTGCGGCGCGGGTCAGATGGGCGGCGGCATTGCCCAGGTGGCCGCGGTCAAGGGCTTCAAGACCTTCGTCTTCGACAGCCAGAACGAGGCGCTGAGGAAGTGCCAGGACACCCACGCCAAGCGGCTGGCGCGGGACGTCGAGAAGCAGAAGATGACCCAGGCCGACGCGGATGCGGCCCTGAAGCGCATCACCTACGTGCACCATCTGGAACAGATCAAAGACGCGGACATCGTCATTGAGGCGATCGTCGAGGATGCCGCGGTCAAGTGCGACCTCTTCGGCAAGCTCGCCCGCATCTTCACCGGGAACCAGATCCTGGCCTCCAACACCAGCTCGATCAGTATCACGCAGATCGCCGCAGCCGCGGCCAAGGCTGCCGGCTCTCAGAATGCCCAGGCCACCGCCTCCCGCGTGATCGGGATGCACTTCTTCTATCCCGTTCCGGTCATGCAGCTCGTCGAAGTGATCAACGGCCTGCAGACCAGCAAGGACGTGACCGCCAAGGTCATCGAGCTCTCCAAGACGCTCGGCAAGACGCCGGTCCCTGCCAACGACCGCGCGGGCTTCATTTCCAACCGCGTCCTGATGCCCATGATCAATGAGGCCTTCTACGCCTGGATGGAAGGCGTCGCCGAGCCCCAGCATCTTGACGAGATCATGAAGCTCGGCTGCAACTTCCCCATGGGCCCCCTGCGCCTGGCCGACTTCATCGGCCTGGACACGTGCGCCCACATCATGAATGTGTTGGCCGATGGACTCAACAACGACCGGTATCGCCCCTGCCCCTTGCTCCAGCAGCTCGTGACCGCGGGCCGCCTGGGCGACAAGACCGGCCGCGGCGTGTTCGACTACTCCCAGCAAAAGTAAGACTCGGGCGGTTCAGCCCGGTTTCCAAACTCGGGATCACAAGGGCCGGCGGAGCAACCCGCCGGCCCTTTGTTTGGTACAAACAACACCATGCGGATCCCGGGGCACAAGATCCACCGCGCGTTTCATGAACTCGATCCGTTCACCGACGAGCAGTGCGTCCGCTTCGTGCGCACCGCACGCGGCTCGCGCTGGCGGCGGCTCCGGACCGCCCTGCTGCTCGTGCTGGTCTGGTTGCTCACGCTCGGGCTGCTCTGGTTCATTGCGTACCGGATCCAGGAGTCCTGGCCGCCGCACCTTGCGGTGCGCTTGACGCTCGGCCCCCGGGGCGAAACGCTCCGCGACTTCCTCTTGATCGCGGTCGCGCTGGGTCTCCCGACACTCTTCGCGACGCTGACGCGCGACGTCCGCCTCCGCCGTCGGATTCGCCGGGTGATCAACACGCGCGGCAGCTGCGCATCCTGCGGCTACGGACTCACGGGCTTGAGCGTGGGCGACGCGTTTGAGGTTCGCTGCCCCGAGTGCAACTTCGTGCTGCTCGCGGATCCGACGCTCGGAGAGGTGGTCGCGGACAGCGCGGGCGTGACGCGGTATCTCCCCTCGCCCGATCGCATCGGCTCCTCGCGATGGCTCACGCCCAGACGTCGCAAGTGGATCCTCCGCATCGGCATCGGAGGCCCGATCGCGGCGGTTGTGCTCCTCGGAACGTTCTGGTTGCTCTACGAGCGTTTCCTGCAGAAGCAGGCGGCACAAGCCCTCGCCCAACGTCCCACGCCAGCGGCAGTGGAAGCACATCTGGCCCCGTACCTGGTGGGACAGCCAAGCGACCCTGACGCCTGGGAGGTGTTCTTCGAGGTTTCGCTCCAAATTCAGAAGTCGGATGCTGCCTGGCAACAACCGACGAACTCGAAGAAGGCGAGCAAGGTCCCGGATTTCTCGTCGGTGGCCGAGTTCTACCCGACGGTTCGTGACCAGAACGAAGAGCTGGATGTGGCGCTCGCCGAACGCGTGCTTCAGGTCTATGAAAACGACGGCGTCTTCAAGCTCATGGACGCGATGAGCGCCACGCCTCGGGCCAATCGGAGCGTTCCCTGGCCGACCGGCGGGGCGCCTCTGTCAGCCGTCTTCCGGTCCGATCTCTCGAACGTCAGGCAACTGACGCGGATCAACACTGGCAGAATGCGTCTGGCGTACAAGGAGCGGGACCTGGCCCGATTCAAGTCCTCGGTCGAAGCGGGCTTCGCCCTCGATCGCATGCTGCGAACCAGCCCGCTCCTGATCGAGTGGCTCACCGCCGACGCGGTGCTCGGATTGCACAACCGGACAATCTCGGAAGTCCTCTCGCAGAGGCCAGATCCCGCCTACGTCCACGCGATCCTCGACGCCCGCGAGCGGCAGGCCTCTCAAGTTCCCCGAGAAGCCCAGGCCGACGCATCGCGAGATCTGGATCTGGACGCGCTCGGATGGTTCTACGCCGAACCAGAGAGAGTCCGGTTCGGCGTCTTCTCCGCCAGAATCAGCCCGGGCCTCGTCAACTCAACCAGGTTCGTGGACCCGTGGGCCCAGCGACTCGGATCGCTCGAAGAGTCGAACGCCTACGTGAATGACTGCTGGCAGGTCACTCGCAAGGCGCTTCAGACGCTTCCGTTTCAGCGTCCGGACCTTGCCTGGCCCGATCCGCCCGGGATGGTCGTTGACCAGCTCTTCGGAGGCAGCCCGGGTCGATCCGTACGCATCTCCGACGAAGCCAAGCTCCGTGAGTTTCAGATCACCGTGCTCTGCGCCCTGGAGCTCTACCGCGCCGCTCATGGTGAGTATCCCGAGAGGCTCGAACAACTGATTCCGGATCAGCTCTCGACCGTCCCTCCCGACCCGTGGACGGGCCAGCCCTTCGGATATCGGCGCCTCGCGCCAGGCCCGAGCGGCCTGCCGCGCTTTGTTCTCTACTCCGCGGGCTCCGATCGGGAGGACAACCACGGGACGTTCGCAGGTGAAGGGGACATCCACTCGGTGCTGTTCGGCTTCATGCCCGGATTCGACGCTCGGCTGAACTTCGATCCCGAAGCAAAGAACGGCACCATGCTGCCCTGATCCGAAGTGAAGGCCCACGAGGATTGAACGTGCAACACGCCTCGGAAGCAATGAAAAACGCCCCGAGGCTTTCGCGTCGGGGCGTCTGAACTGCAAACCGGAATCGACTCAACGGCCGCGGCCGCCGCCACCCGGGAGGTTGCGGACGCTCAGGAGCTCGACGTCCATGACGATCGGGCCCTCGGTCGGCCAGGAACCGCCGAGCTGGGGGTTGGCGTTGGTGAGCTGCTTGGGCACGTGGATCCGGCGCTTGCCGCCGACCTTCATGCCCTCAAGGCCAGTCTGGAGAGGCTGGAACTCGGAGGAGATCCAGATGCCGGGCTTGGCCGCGTCGCACTTCTGGACTTCCTTGCCGTCCTTGTCCTTCAAGGACGCCGCGACGACCGCGATGCACATGCCGGTGGCGGCATCGCCCTGGCCAACCTGCACGTCCTCGACCTGCAGCGCGTCGACCATTTCGATCACGAAGACAAGATCAGCGTTCGGCGGGATGTCCGCGCCGGCGCCGCGCTCGCCGTAGCCGAGCTTGGCGGGGATGGTCAGGCGACGGACGCCGCCGACCTTCATGCCCGGGACGCCCTTCTGCCAGCCTTCGATGACGCCATCAAGCGGGAACGCGATGGGTTCGCCGCGCTCGAAGGAGGAGTCGAACTTCTTGCCGCCATCCTTGAGCGTGCCGTGGTAGTGGGCCACGACCATGTCGTGTTCCTTGATCTCGTAACCATCGCCGAGCTTGATGTCCTCGACGATGAGCCCGCCCTCGAGCTCGGTCTTCTTCACAGCGGGGCCATCAGGCACGGGGATTCCTTTCGGAGCGGGGGGAGCGGCGGGAGTCGCCAGCTGCGGGGCCGCCGCGGGGGCGTCACCGGTGGGCTTGGAGTCCTGGGCGAAAGCGGTCGCCGCAAGACCCGCGGCCAGGAAACAGGCAAGAGCAAATCGCATGCATTGATCCTTTCGGGTGAGGGCGCAGGATAGGAGCCCCGGGCCCGGTTGGCCAAGCTCAACGACCCCATGCGATGGCTTCCAAACAGCGGCAGACCGCACGGAAAGCCCCGGCCCCGCATCACTTGCCGCGCAGGACGCGCTCGACGAATCCCCCGTGGGCCTGCCCCGCCTCGTCGGTGTACAACCAGTCCACCACGTCTTCCGTCAACACCGTCACGCTCGCCCCTCGGCCTGGGAGCCCCTTCAGACCGGGCCGATTCAGAACCTCCCCCACGAACCCCTTGGGATCAAGGGAGGCGACTTTGACCCACATGTACTCGACCCCTCCCGCGTCGTCTCGAAAGGTCCCCTTCACGATCGCTTCGCACTTGCCGGGGTGTTTCCCGAGTGCCGCGACCAACTCGGGCAACCGCTTGCGCGCGACCTCCATCGCAGCGTTCACGCGGGAGTCCCCCGCTTCCACCGAAACGATGGGCTCCTGGAGATCGTCGTCGCCAAAGACCTCACCGACCTTGGCGTTGGCCAGCTGGGCCGCCACGCCTTCTCCGGGCATCCCGATGCGCCCTTCCGCGGGCAGATAGAGCAACGTGCAATCGTCGTCGAGCAGCTCGGCCGCGATCTTCCCGAGGAGCATGTTGTAGATCTTGGCTCTCCCATCCTTGGGGATGTGAACACCGCCAGAGTGGGCGTCGACCGATACCCAGGCCTTGTGGGTCACAAGCCCTTCGCGCGCCCGCGGATCCTCGAAGGACGCGACCGACCGTTCCAGATCCGCCGGACTCATGTAGGGCCGCCCGGAGTCCACGATCATCAGTGGCGGCACCTCGGGCACCACCACGAGGTACACCTTGGAGTCGGGCAATGGCCCATCCAGCACCTTCAGCTCCGCCTCGTGCTTCAGTGCCCTCCAGACCGCGGCACGCACATCACGCTCCGTCAAGCTGCGCGGCCTGGACCGCATCATGACGATCGAGACGATCATCGGATCCCGGCGACTCCTGAGCTGCCGCAGAATCACGACGAGGATCGCAAACACAACCAATCCGATGATCACAAACTTCATAGAGCCCCCATGGTCGGTCTGCCGAGTTTATCAAACGAACGTCATTTGATCGCTTCGACCGCATGCAAGGCGTGCAACGACCAAAGAACAGGGCCCGACGCGTCAGCATCGGGCCCTGGTGCGAGTTCATTGGAGGCTCGGACGTCTCAGCGGTCCCAGCCGATGGCGTCGAAGCCGGCGACGTCGGTCGCGCGGAAGAAGTTGGGATAGAAGGTCTCGCCGTAGTCAAAGGCTGGATCCATGATCCCGATCGCGGGGATCTCCTGACGCCAGTGGCTCGCCTGCCAGGGGCTGCCGTCGGACAGGTGGATCTCGGAGGAGATGATGTCGAAGTTCACATCGTCGTTGGGGTTGTTCTTGACAGCCCAGCGCGGGCGCACGCCGAACTCCGCGGTCGTATCGGGGTTGTAGTCGAGCGACGCGGAGCCGTCGGTGTTGCGGAAGCGGAAGACGTCCAGCGACTCGATATCCCGATTGCGGAAGTCCACGCCGGAGCCAAAGCCCATGGCGTGCCCGGTCTCGTGGATGATCGTGTCCTGGAGCGAGATGGTGTTGGCGGTCACGCCGTTGGACGGGTCATAGTCAAAGGGGAACGCGGTCGAGTACTGCATCGACGCGTCGTTCCCGGTCACTGTGCCGCCGGTGGCTTTCCAGTTGGCGAAGGTCCAGAAGATCCGATCCTCATTGGTAGTCGAGGAGGCCGAGTAACGCACCGGGATCGTCGTGCCGCTGGGGAGCGACGACTGGATGGTGTCGGACGCGTCCATGCCGCCGACGAGGGCAGCCCGCGAGCTGGCCCAATCGACATAGCCGTAGCTGCTGCTCGTGCCGCCGATGACGCCAGGGGAGAGGGCGGCGAAGCTGACGGTCACCGTGACCGTGACGGGATCGTTGGGGAACTGCGCTTCGAGATAGGCCTCGGCCGCCGCAAACGCGGGGATCGCCGCCGCCGGGACGCTGGCGCCTAGGACATAGACGAGGTTGAGCCCGCCCGCGTTGTTCGGTGAGTTGACGACGCGGAGCCCCTCGGCGTTGGCCATGTCCGCGTCGTGGACCATCGCCATCCGCTGGAGGTCGCGGCCGGTCATCTGGGCCCGATTCGAGCACACGGGCTTCCAGACTTCCTGGCTTGGGAAGGCAATGACCTTGCCCGATCCATAAAGAACGCTGCTCCGCATGGGCAGCTCGCGGACAAACCTCGCGCTGTTGAGGGCCGGCTGCGCCACCGCAACGTCATCCGCTGCGACCTGCGCGCCAGCTGCGCCGACCAGAGCCATGAGCACCACCCCGGAACTCTTCACGATCCTGTGCATGCAAGCTCCTCTCAATGTCCACAGACGAAAACCCCGCGGCCAAACCGCCGGACAATGGAAGCAGGCCGCGGTCGACGCGGGCCAGACTACCTCCGCTTCCCGCCTTGTCAATCCCAACCTCTTGCGCTGCGACTCGAAGATGCGTCACTCTCCATGCCTCTGACGACAGAGTTGCGCCACGATCCGCCCGAGCACACCCGGATCGAGTGTCTCTCCGAGGCGCGATCTCGCGCCGGCGCATCGCTTCGAAACTTCCGCGAGTTGGAGCGCGTTTCTCGCCCGAGCGTCCAGAAGCCGGGAACAACCCCGGCCCACCGTCCGCGCTTCCGGATCGCGCCCTCCACGGGCGGAAGAGAAGGCCCTCTGATGGAGCGGAACCCGAGATCCGGTCTGCGATGTATGCTCTTTGTCCATGGGGCAACCAAAGGCACCACTCTCCCCGGACTTGCCGACGATTGCGCCAAGCCATGTCATCCAGGGGCCCGAACGCCAAGTCCTGTCCATGGTGCTCGCGCCGGACGGCAGCACCGCCTGGTACGCAACCTCAACGCCCGTCGCAAGCCTCTCATCACTGCTGCACATTGCATCGCTCTGGATCTTCTTCGGTTACATCTTCTTGTCGTTGACGATCTTGCTGATCGTCAGGCTGCGGATCAGGCGTCGGCCAAGAACGATCGGCCGCCTCTACTGCCGACGCTGCAACTACGACCTCACCGACAGTCCCGCGGCCCAGGCATGCTCCGAATGCGGCGTTCACCTGAGCAAACGCCGCCCCGTCCGAGGTCGTTCGCGACCGGCCCGGATGATTCCGGTCGTCCTGACTGGCATCGTCCTGTCGTTGCCCCTGTTCTGGATCCGGACTCCCGAGCTCCTCTCTCCCAAGGTCTGCGGCGTCCTCGACACATACTGGATCCCGGTCCCCGACTCACTCACCTCCCGGTGGCCGCAGCTTCAGACACGAAGGCTCGTGCAGCGCGGCGAGCAGATCCGCAAGCTCAACCTCTCCACAGGCCGGGACCGGACGCTGTTCTCGCTCAGCCGCACGTTCGCCGACCTGACGATCTCGCCGTCGGGGCGGAAGCTCATGATGCAGTCCAAGGACGGGATGGGGCTGGCGCTGTACGACGCGCCGACGGGTCGGACACTCGCCTCGTATCAGACCAACCTCTCGAGACCGCCCGGCATGGGCTTCACCAAGCCGCTGGCGATCGCGTTCACCCCCGATGAGCGCGGCGTGTACTTCCAGTGGACCGGCGGCATCCGGCTGGAGAAGTTCGGGATCTCGCTCTGGGACTCGCGCAACTCTTCCGTGACGACGATCTTCAGCAAGGAAAGCTGGCTCGCGCAGCGGAACGTCGGCGCACCCGGCACGTTCACGCCGACTTCCATGGGCCAAAGCCCGGCCTTCCTTTACACACCCTCCTTCATGCAGCAGCTTCAGGAGAAGCAGCTCGCGAACTCGCTGATCAACTCGGGGACAGAGATGCCTCTGGCTCCCCTCAAGTCCGTGAGCCCCGATTGTTCTCCGGCCGTCAGCATGAGCGAAGGGCTGGCGTTCTTCGTCGACGAGACGACATCCAAAGTGATCGCGTTGGACCTGGCGACAGGCGAACCCGCCGGGTCGCTCCCGGGCCCGGTCCTCGGGCTTTGGTCCTTGCTTGCGTTCTGCGAGGAACGCCAATGGCTCGCGGTCCCGGCGGTGAGTGGCTCGATCTTCATCCGCGACATCCGCCGGAAGGAGTGGATCGCACAGCTCACGCTCCCCAAGGGGAGCTACACGCCAAACCCCCGCTTCTCCGCTGACGGCTCCAAGCTCTGCGCGGTCGTGCAACGCAACCTGGACTCTGGGACTAGAGCGCCGGGGAATCCTGTTTCTCCCGCCAGCATGACCCACGACGGCGTGGTCTGGGATCTGTCGTCCATCATCGCGGCTCAGGAGAAGGCGAAGTGATCCATCGCCTCGGCTCCCTCGCCACGCGGGGCGCATGCTCGCTCACGGGGGTGACGCAGGTGAACACCGCAAAACGAAGAACCCCGAGCTTGCGCTCGGGGCTCTGATGGAATCATGAACTGTTCGGTCGCTTAGCGGGCAGCCTTCTTCTTGGCCGTCGCCTTCATGTACTCCGGCACGCCGTCGCCCTTCTCGAAGAGGTCGGCGAACTTGAAGCCCTTGCGTGCCTTCCACGCCTTGCGGTGGTAGGCGTCCGACGCGAGCAGCGGGAAGAGCGCCGAGAGCTCGCCGAAGACCATCTGCTCGTGGACGACGTCGACCTTGCCCCAGCTGCACGCCTCGCGGAGAGTGGAGCCAGAGAGGGCGCCGTCGCGGGAGTCCGCGACGGTCATCTGGATGGCGTACTTGTGCATCCCGATGTCGCCGCGGGCCTTGCCGCCCTTGCGCTCGTTGAGGAGCTCGGCCGCGACCACGATGTCCTGCGCGAAGTTCTTGGGAACGCCGCCGCCGAGCATGAGCAGGCCCGTGTCCTTGCACGCGAGCTTGATGTCGGTGAGCTCGCGGAAGTCCTTGCCCGAGTCGAAGGCGACCAGGCCGCGGCCCTCTTCGATGGCCTCGGTCTGCTGGAGAACGATGCCGAAGCCCGCGGAGCAGTCGCTGAACGCGGGGACGAAGATCGGAACGCGCTTCTCGTACGCGGTCTTGACCAGGGACTCGTTCTTCGGGTGGTTCTTGGCCAGATACGCGCCCATCGCCTCGATGAACTCACGGCTCGAATACGCGCCGGGCTCGAAGGCGTTGAAAATCTTGTACGTCGCCTCGTCGCACGCGCGGAGATCGTCCTCATCGATGTAGGTGTCGTAGATGCGGTCGATCATCCAGTTGCGCAGGGTCATGTCGTCGACCGGGGGCGCCTCGGGCGAGCCCGGCGCGATGTAGTGCTTGAAGCCCAGGCCTTCGAAGAAGTCCTGGTCGACGATGTTCGCGCCCGTGGACACGATCGCGTCGATCATGTTGTTCTCGAGCAGCGTGATGATCGCCTTCTTCAGGCCGGCGCTGATCAAGGAGCCCGCGAGCGTCAGGACGACGCCGCAGTCCTTGTCCTTGAGCATCATCGAGTAGATGTCCGCGGCGTTCGCCAGCGTGCGGCTCGAGTACGCCATCTCGCGGTAGGCGTCGATCACCGGGCGGGCGTCGAACTTGGTGATGTCGATGTGCTCGACCGGGCGGGAGAGGAGCTCTTTCTTGGTCCACTGAGACTTGGCGGGCTGAGGCATGGCAAACTCCGATGCGAAGCTCAGGGCACTGGGCACTGGGCATCAGCCACTGGTGACAAGACACGCGCGAGGAATGAACCGCTCCTGCGCCTGCAAACTGACCAGTGCCCGGTGCCCAAGGCCCAGTGCCTGCTTCATTCGGCCAAGCCCCCCTGGCCGGTGTTGATGTAACGGGTCGCCCGGGGGTGGCGGGCGATGCATCAGTATACGCGGCCCATCCCCGACGGATCGGGAGGCGAGCCCCGAACCTGATACCCTTGGTCATGCCCAACGTTCAACCGGTTCAGGCGTTCATGCGTGAGCAGAAGATCGACGGCTGGCTCGTCTACGACTTCCGAGGCTCCAACCAGGTCTTTGCCCGCCTGCTCCCTCCTCCCGGAGGCAAGCCCCGCCACGCGACCAGGCGAGCGTTCCTCTACATCCCCGCCGATGGCACACCCAGGCTTGCGGTCAGCGTGCTCGACGCGAACCAGTACAAGGACGCCGGGGTTGAACTCGACATCTACGCGGGCTGGACCGAGCTTCAGACCTGGCTCCAAACGACCCTGACCGGCCCCACCGGCGGCCCCCGAATCGCGATGGAGTACGCCCCCGGCGGGCAACTCCCCATCATGGGCATCGTCGACGCGGGGACCATCGAGCTCGTCCGCTCCTTCGGCGTCGAGGTCTGCTCGTCGAGCGATCTCGTGCAGGTCTCGATCGCGCGCTGGGGCGCCGAAGCAGTCGCCCAGCACGCCATCGCGTCCAGCAAAGTGAACGCGATCAAGGACGAGGCCTTCGCGCTGATCGGCTCCAAGCTCAAGGCCGGCGCGAACGTGTTCGAGCACGAGATCCAGTCGTTCATCGTGAGCCGCTTTGACGCCGAGGGACTTGAGTACCCCGATCCGCCCATCGTGGGCGTGAACGCCCACGCGGGCGACCCGCACTACTCGCCCTCCGCGGAGCATCCCACCCCGATCAAGAAGGGGGATTGGATCCTGATTGATCTGTGGGCCCGCGTGCGTGGCGACGAGAACATCTACTCCGACGTGACGTGGGTCGGATACGCCGGATCGGTTGTGCCGCCGCACATCCTCAAGGTGTGGGAGGCCGTCAAGGGCGGGCGCGACGCGTCGCTCAAGGCCGCTCAGGACGCCTGGAAGCAAGGCCGCCGGATCCAAGGTTGGCAGCTCGACCAGGCGGCGCGGGACGTGATGATCGGCGCGGGCTTTGGTCAGTACATCCGCCACCGCACGGGGCACTCGCTCTCGCCCGGCAAGATGGTCCACGGCATGGGCATGAACCTGGACAACTTCGAGACGCGCGATACGCGCCTCATGCTCCCCGACCTCGGGTTCACCATCGAGCCCGGGCTCTACCTCCCCGAATTCGGCATCCGCTCCGAAATCAACGTCTATGTCGATCCCTCCAAGGGACCGATCGTGACCTCGGGCGTGCAGGATTCGCCCATTCTCGTTGCATAATCAGTGGGAATCGGGATCTTCGTCTTTCAGTTTCCGTTTTGATGAGACTGGGGATGCTCCCGAGGAACTCGTCATAGACTTCTTCGCCACGTCGTTTCGGGGGCCCCTGACGCGGTTGGAGATTTCTCATGGGCTCGACAGAAGCCAATCCTTCTCCGCACCACCAGCGTGCGGCGTTCGCGCCGATCCCGGCCGGAAGCGTCACCATCGCTGGCCTGGGAAGCTACCTCCCGGAAGGCACTCTCACCAACGACGACCTGAGCAAGATGGTCGAGACCAGCGACGAGTGGATCGTCTCGCGCACCGGCATCCGCTCCCGGCATCAGGCCTCGCCGGGCCAGGCAACCAGCGATCTGGCGCTCCCCGCGTCAAGGCAGGCCTTGGCCTCCGCGGGCCTCACACCCGAGGCCCTCGACCTGATCATCCTGGCGACGTCCTCCGCGGACACGCCGGTCCCCCCCACCGCGTGCTGGTTGCAACGCGAGCTTGGCGCGTTCAACGCCGCTGCGTTCGACGTCTCCGCGGCCTGCTCAGGCTTCCTCTACGCGATGCACATGGGCGCGGGCCTGATCCGCTCGGGCATGCACCGCAACGTGCTGGTCGTCGGCGCGGAGACGCTGACCCGCATGGTGGATTACACCGACCGCGGCAGCTGCATTCTCTTCGGCGACGGCGCGGGTGCCGCGGTCCTCGCCCCCGGAGGCGACATCGAACTGATCTACTCCTCCCTCGGCGCCGATGGCCGGGCCGCGGAGATGATCCAGGTCGCCGCTGGCGGCAGCCGTCTTCCCGCGAGCATCGCGACCGTCGAGAGCCATCAGCACTTCATTAAGCTCAAGGGCAATGAGGTCTTCAAGCGCGCCGTCCAGACCATGGCCGAATCGGCCCGTGAAGCGCTGGTCACCACGGGACTGTCCATGGACGACATCGCCTGGTTCCTGCCCCACCAGGCCAATCACCGCATCACCGTCGCGGTCGCGTCCTCCCTGGACCTTCCCATGGATCGCGTCGTGAGCGAGATGGCCGAAGTCGGGAACACCGCAGCAGCCTCGCTGCCGGTGGCGCTCTCCCACCTCTCGGAAGCCCGCAAGATCAAGCCGGGCGATCGCCTGATGCTCGTCGGATTCGGCGCGGGCGCAACCTGGGGCTGCCAGATCTACCAATACCTGCCCAAGAAGAAGCCGACCGCGTAAGGCGGGTCTCCGACGCGCAAGTCTCAGACCGCCGGGCTCTCGCCCGAATCATCGAGGCTCAGCCCGAGCTCCGCGCGAGCGCTCTGCCGTCCCATCTCCGCGCAGAACCGTTCGAGCGCCATGTCGTGCGCCTTGTGATAGGCCACGCCGAGCTTGCTCCAGTCGTAATCCCACGAATGGCGATCGACCTCGTTCCGCAGCGCGATGCGATCGCGGCGTTCGAGCTTGCAGAACTGCAAAAGCCTCCACGACAGTTCCCCCGCGGCGTCGTGGAACGACTTCCCGCGACGATGGATGACCTGCATCCCCCAGCTCTCGTGGTCGGGGTAGTTCTCCATCGTGAAGCGCCCGAAGCCCGCCAGATCGCTCGTGATCGCGGGGACGCCCATCGCAATCGACTCGAGCGGGGTGTACCCCCAGGGCTCGTACGCGCTGGGGAACACGCCCAGATGGCAACCCCGCACGAAATGGTCGTATTCCATGCCCCAGAGCGGATTGGCCGGGTTGATGAAGTCCGGGTGATAGACGACCTTGACCGGATCCTCTTCGCGGTTGAAGAGCTGGAGATTGCGGATGTGGTTGAGCACCGGGTCTTTGGCCTCATCCTCGAGGATGTGCGTCGTGACCATGGGAAGCGGGCTCTGCTTCAGCGCGTGCTGGGTCCGGCGGTAGCGCAGCGCCCAGTACTCATCCACCAGATCGTCGAGCTTGAGCTTGCCCCCTGAGGCCGCCCGGCGGAAGAGCTTGTCCTGCGCGTTGCGGGCGATCTGCTGGCACACCTCGTCGAGTTCCGAGAGCACGCCCCGCTTCTCAAGCGCCAGGGGGTTCAGGCTCTTGGTGCCGCGACTGGAGATGATGAAGAACACGACCTTCTTGTCGATCCGGTTGGCCTTGAGCTCCGCGTTGAGCCTGGCCATCGCTTCCAGACAGACGTCAAAGCCCTTGTTGCGGGGCTCGAACCGTCCGCTGGTGAACAGGTACAGCGTCTTGTCCAGATCAAACGAGTAGCTCGGGAAGAAGTGACCCATCACGAACCGGTGGATCTTCTCCTTGTAGGTCGCGTGGAGGTTCTGCTGATCGTGAGCCATGTTGTACCGGTCCACGTTCAGCCCGTTGGGCGTGATCGCGTCCGGCGTGCGTCCCAGCAGATGGGTGCATTCCTCGCCTGTGATGCTCGAGACCGTCGTGAAGACATGGGCGCCATGCGCGCAGGCGCGTTCAATCGCGTGCTGCGTCGGGATGTTGTACTGGCGCGCCGCCGCCCCGCTGTCGATCCAGGGCAAGTGGTCATAGAAGTGATCGTCGCCGCCCGCCAGATAGCGTCCCAGGAGGGTCGCGTGCGTGGTGAAGGTCGTGGCGACCGGGAGCCTCTTGCGCCGCAGCTGCGGGATCGCCAGGCCTGCCATCCACTCGTGGAACTGGGCGATGATGGGCGAACGGGTCCAGGTCTTGTTCTTGTCCCGCTCAGCGCCAGGCCGCTCGCCCGGAGCGTGCTCGCAGAGGGCCTCCATGAGCCGCCGGACGCCATCGGAGAAGGAGACCACCGCGTTGATCAGGCCGTCGTTCCCCCAGAACTCCAGACCGTGCTCTTGCCAGAGCTTGAACTTCAGCGCGTCCAGATCCGGACCGCCGAGCCAGTGCTGGAGAAGGATGACGCGGGGCTTCCCGGGGACGAGCCAGCGCCCGTACTTGATCGTCATCCCTTGAGCCTGGAGCTGGTTCAAAGCTCTGGCGATCCAGCCCGCGGGCTTGGTCTCTTCGAAGTCCAGCGCCGCCTTGGCGGGCTCATAGGGCCCGATCAGGCAATAGCGGTTGCCCCACCGCTCGATCATGAGCGGGGTCTTGGAGCGGATGACCTGGTAGATGCCGCCGATCTGATTGCAGACCTCCCAGGCCACTTCACAGACCAGGGAGACCGGGACGCCCTTGTGCGTGACGGCGCCGGCAAGCTGCTCGTCGGGATGGGCCGGGTCGTGCGGGATGATCGGGCGCTCGGGCATTCGGATCAGAGGGTACCCGAATGGCGGGCCGGAACCCACTGGCACTTTTGAGCCCCCGGGACAACTGGGGTTGGTCGCCCGTATCATCCGCGCGTGAGCAAGACGCCCGCCGCTGATCACGCCAAGGTTCACCGATTTGAGGTCCGTCCCGCCCCCGGGCGCATGGATCCCCGCGCCCTGACATTGCTTCGGGACGCCAAGTCGCTGGGAGTTCCGCTCGCCGGCGCGCGCACGGCCCGCGTCTATCTGGTGAAGGCGGAGCTCTCGGGCGATCAGAAGGCCCGCATCCAGGCACGACTGCTGGCCGATCCCGTCACCGAACTGGCCCACGCGGGCGCTTCCGGGGTCGATGCCGAAGGCCAGGTCATCGAAGTGCATCCCCTCCCCGGGGTGATGGACCCCGCGGCGCAAAGCGTGCGCGAAGCGATCACCGCCCTGATCGGGGCCGACGCGTCCGCCGTCGAGGTTTCGACCGGATGGCGTTATGACCTGGCGGGCGTCGACGCCACCGCGGCCCAGAGGCTGGCGCGACGCCTGCTGGCCAATCCCGCGATCCATCAGATCCTGGCGACGCCCTGGACGCCCGAGTCGCTCCCGCGAGGCAAGGCGTACACGCCCAAGCTTCGCCATATTCCCATCCGCGACCTGACCGACGAACAGCTCGGCAAGCTCTCGCGTGAGGCCCATCTGTTCCTGTCCATGGACGAGATGAAGTCCCTCCGCGCCGAGTTCCGGGAGCTCGGCCGTGAACCCACGGACATCGAGCTTGAGACCATCGCGCAGACGTGGTCCGAGCACTGCGTCCACAAGACCCTCAAGAGCACGGTGCGCTACGCCGGGAAGCTCGAGGGCGATCCCATCCAGTGGAAGCGGATCCCCAGCGCCACGATCAACGCCGATGGCACGGTCACCATCACCAACCTGCTCAAGTCCACCGTGGCTGCCGCGACGCACGAGCTCATCGCCGATGGCATCGACTGGACCCTGTCGGTCTTCAAGGACAACTCGGGCGTCATCGCCTTCGACGAGAACTACGGCGTCTGCATCAAGGTTGAAACCCACAACCGCCCGTCCGCGATCGAGCCCTACGGCGGCGCGGCGACCGGTATCGGAGGCTGCATCCGCGACGTCATCGGAACCGGGCTCGGCTCGCGCCCGATCGCGTCCACGGACGTCTTCGTGGTGGCGCATCCCGACCGCTGGCAGGAAGCCCCGGGCTCCAAGCTCCCCGCGCTGCCTCCCGGAACCATCCATCCCAAGCGCGTGCTCACCGAAGTCGTCGCGGGCATCCGGGACTACGGCAACCGCATGGGTATCCCCACGGTCTCGGGCGCGGTCTACTTCGATGACCGCCATGTGGGCAACCCGCTGGTGTTTGCGGGGTGCATCGGCCTCATCCCGCGCCATCTCGTGAAGGGCGCTGCGCAGCCCGGGGACCGCATCATCGCGCTGGGAGGCCGCACCGGCCGCGATGGCATCCACGGCGCGACGTTCTCCTCCGCGGAGCTCGAGTCCACCCACGCCGACGAGTTCGCGCACGCGGTGCAGATCGGGAACGCGATCGAAGAGAAGAGGCTGCTGGAGGCCATCCTCCGCGCCCGCGACGAAGGCATCCGCGACACGGGCAAGCCTTTGTACAACGGGATCACGGATTGCGGCGCCGGAGGCTTCTCGTCGGCTGTGGGCGAGATGGGCTCCACGCTCGGCGCTCGCGTCCACCTCGAACGTGCGCCCCTCAAGTATGAAGGTCTCTCGTACACCGAGATCTGGATCAGCGAGGCCCAGGAACGCATGATCCTGGCGGTGCCTGAGAAGAACCTGCCCGCCCTCAAGGCGATCTGCGCTCAGGAGCAGGTCGAACTGGCGGACCTCGGCGTCTTCGGCACGCCCGGCGCAGAACTGGTCCTCTCGTACCACGATCTGGAAGTCGGCCGGTTGCCCATGGCGTTCCTGCATGACGGCATCCCGATGCCGACGCGCGACGCGTTGTGGCGCACGCCCGCGCCCGTGACCAGCGCCGGCCCCGCGTCGAGCGCCAAGCCGACCGCCGATCATCTCCTGAAGCTCCTGGCCCATCCCAACATCGCCAGCAAGCACTGGATCATCAGGCAATACGACCACGAGGTGCGCGGCGCCAGCGCCGTCAAGCCCCTCGTCGGTCGCACCAAGAACGGCCCCTCGGACGCCAGCGTGATCACGCCTGTCCAAGGCTCCCACCGCGGCGTCGCGATCTCCTGCGGCTTGCAGACCGGCATCGGCGACCCCTCCCTGGGAGGCGATCCGTATCAGATGGTCCTGGCGGCGATCGATGAGTGCGTCCGCAATCTCGTGTGCATCGGCGCGGATCCTTCCCGCATCGCGATCCTCGACAACTTCTGCTGGCCTGGCTGCGCAGTGGACTATCCCAAGGCCGCGGAGAACATGGGCGCACTCGTCCGCGCGTGCGCGGGCTGTTATGACGGGGCCAAGGCATACCGCACCCCGTTCGTCAGCGGCAAAGACTCGCTCAACAACCAGCTCCGCTACACCGATCCGGAAACCGGTCAGCAGAAGCTGATCCAGATCCCCCCCACGCTCCTGATCACAGGCATGGGCATCGTCGCCGACGCGCGTCAGTGCGTGACCATGGACGCCAAGAAGCCCGGCAATCTGCTCGTGCTCGTGGGCCAGACCCAGACCGCCATGGGAGGCTCACACTTCCTGGCCATCGGAGGCCAGGTCGCCGACACGCGCGTCCCCACAACGGACCTGAGCAAGGGACCGATGATCGCCCGCCAGATCGCTTCTGCGATCGCTTCGGGTCTGGTCCGTTCGGCCCACGACGTCTCTGATGGAGGCGTGCTCTGCGCCGTCGCGGAGATGCTTATCGCGTCGGGATCTCTGGGAGCCGAGGTTGATCTGAGCGTTCTTGGCGTCGACTCAATCGCGGCGGCATTCGGAGAATCACCGTCGCGCTACGTGCTCGAGATCGCTCAGGAGAAGCTCGACACGCTTCGCAAGACGCTCGGTGATGTTCCCGTCCTGACACTCGGCACGCTGAACAGCAGCGGGCAACTGGCCTGGACGGGCCAGAACGTGAAGGTCGACGCCCTCACCAAGGCCTGGCGCGGCACACTGGAC
>CAZHFW010000043.1:0-31908 GCA_964531675.1 uncultured Phycisphaeraceae bacterium
GCAAAGCAGCAAAGCAGCAAAGCAGCAAAGCAGCAAAGCAGCAAAGCAGCAAAGCGGCCCCTCGTGAGTCGGATATGACGGGCACACGCCCGGATTGACCGCTTCGGGCAATCCGGGATTTGGATTTCCCGCGGTGGATGGGTAGATCCTGGATTGACCGAAGCGGTCAATCCAGGCGTGTGGCTTGTGTGGGCGAGCGGTGAAGTCTGGCGCGCGGGCTGCTCGGCTCACCTCACCTCACCTCGGCTTACCTCGGCTCAGCTCGGGCGTGGGGTTGGTCTGGGCGCTGGATTTGTTGAGGCGGACTACTTCCCTTCGAACCAGCTCTTGCCGGTGTGGGCGTCGGCCTTGAGCGGGACGGAGAGTGTCATCGCCTTGGACATGCGCTCCGAGACGAACTGGCGGGTCTGCTCCGCGACTGCTTCTGGGGCTTCGAAGACCAGTTCGTCGTGGATCTGCAGCAGCATGCGCACGCCGCCAATCTCCGGGGGCTTTCCTCCGCGAAGATGGGCTGCGTTTGGCGAGAGCCTTGCGTGCAGGTCGATCATCGCGAGCTTGATGAGGTCGGCAGCGGAGCCTTGCACGACGGAGTTGATCGCCATGCGTTCGGCCAGCGCCCGGCGCGCGGGGTCGCGGCTCTCGATGTCCGGGATGGGGCGGCGTCTCTTCATCATGGTCTCGACGTATCCATGCCTGCGGGCCTGATCGACGCACTCTTCCAGGAATGTGCTGATCCCCGCGAAGCGCTGCTTGTAGCCCGCGATGATCGCGGAGGCTTCCTTGTCGGAGATGTTGAGGCGGCGGGCCAGTCCGAATGGCGTGATGCCGTAGACGATCCCGAAGTTCACCATCTTGGCGCCCGAGCGCTGCTCCTTGGTGACCTCGGCGGGGTTGACGTTGTGGATCTGGGCCGCGACCGCGGTGTGGATGTCTTCGTCGCGCATGAACGCCTCGATGAGGGCGGGATCGCGCGAGAGATGGGCCAGGAGCCTGAGTTCGATCTGCGAGTAGTCCGCGGTGACGAGCAGATGGCCTGGCTCGGCGATGAACGCCTTGCGGATCTCGCGGCCAAGGTCGGTGCGGATGGGGATGTTCTGCAGGTTGGGGTCGGAGCTCGAGAGCCTGCCGGTGGCGGCCACGGTCTGGTTGAAGCTCGCATGGATCCGCCCGGTGCTCGGGAGAATCGCTTCCTTCAGGCTCTCCAGATAGGTGCCCACGAGCTTGGTGAGCTGGCGGTATTCGAGGATGAGCCCGGGGATCGGGCTTGTGATCGACGCATCCTGGCCGAGCTTTTCGAGCACTTCGGCGTCGGTGGAGTAGCCGGTCTTGGTCTTCTTGAGGGGCTTGATGCCAAGGCCGGGCGTTTCGTCGTCGGGCTTGTTGAAGAGCACCGCGCCGAGCTGCTTGGGGGAGTCGGGGTCGAACGAACGGCCCAGCTCGCGGACGGATTCCTCCTTGAGTTTGGCGAGGAGTTCATCGATGCGGGCTTGCAGGCGAGCTCTTTGACGCTCGAGCTCCGCGGGATCCACGCGGATGCCGTTCCACTCGAGCTCGGCGAGGACTTCGAGCAAAGGCAGTTCGAGCTTGTCGAGCAGATCCGAGATCTGCATTGCTCGGACCTGCGGCAGCATGCTCGCTCGAAGCCTGAACGACACATCCGCGTCTTCGGCGGCGTAGCGCGTCGCAAGGTCGAGGGGGACCTGGCTGAACAGGCGCTGGTTCTTGCCCGAACCGATCAGCTCGGAGATGGGGATGGTGGTGTAGTTCAGGAGCGAGAGCGCCAGCGCGTCCATCGAGTGCGAGGAGCGTGAGGCGTCGATGATGTAGGACGCGATCATGGAGTCGAAGGCGATGCCTCGGAGTTCGACGCCCGCGTTGCGGAACACCAGGAGGTCGTACTTGAGGTTGTGGCCGGTCTTCCTCGCGTGCGTGTCTTCAAGCCAGGGCTTGAGCTCGGCGAGCACCGCTGCCTCGTCGAGGTGGGTGTCGGGCTCGGGGGAGCGGATGGGGATGTACCAGCCCTGGCCTTCGGCGATGGACAGGCTGATGCCGCAGAGCTTGGCGAGGCGGGGCGTGAGGCTGGTGGTTTCGGTGTCGAGCGCGACGCACTCGGCCTTGGAGATCGCCGCTGTGACTTCCTTGAGCTGGGCTTTGGTGCGGACGCAGATGTACGCGTCGCGGTGGTCCGGGCCGTCGGATGGCGTTCGCGTTGAAGCTTGGGGAAGTGCATCGAAGAGTCCGCCCCCGAAGAGCCCGTTGTCGGCGTCGGGCTTGCGCCTGGGCAGCTCTCTGGGCGGTGGGGGTGTTGACGAGGATGCGGTCTTGGCGGGCGCTGGATCGTCGGGCGAGGCGATCCCCGCCATCGTCTTGACGTCCTGCTGGTAGCGGTTGAAGCCCAGTTCGCGGAGGATGGGAAGGAGTTGTTCGAGCGGCACGCGGTCGGCGCGGGCCTTGTCGAGGTCGAGCGTGATGGGCACGTCGTGACGGAGCGTGACCAGCGTGCGCGAGAGGTCGAGCTTGGGCGCGGCTTCGCGGATCTTCTCGCCCCGCTTGCCCTTGATCTGATCGGACTTGGCGAGCAAGGACTCGAGGCTGCCGTATTCCGCGATGAGCGTCGCGGCGGTCTTGTCGCCCACGCCTTCGACGCCCGGGACGTTGTCGACGGTGTCGCCCATGAGCGCGAGCATGTCGATGACCTGCCTGGGTTCGAGCCCGGTCTCGCGCTTGAGCGTGTCGGCGCTGAAGACCACGTCGGTGTGGATGTCGAAGAGTTCGAGCCCCGGACTGGTGGTCGCGGCGGGGATGGACTCGGGCGCGGAGCCTCCGACGGTGCCGCCGCGGAGGAGCTGCTTCAGGTCCTTGTCCTTGCTGATCACGCGGACGAGGATGTCCGTGGACTTGAGTTGTTCGCCGAGGGTCGCGATGACGTCATCGGCCTCGAAGCCCTCGCTCCCGATGACGGGGATGCCCAGGGTTTCGAGGATGCGGAGGCAGCGCTGAACCTGGGGTTCAAGGTCTTCGGGCGGTTCCTTGCGGGTCGCTTTGTACTCGGGATAGATCTGCGAGCGGAAGGTGCCTCGGTCGCCTCCGACGTCGAGGGCGACGCAGACCATGTCGGGCTTGCCGCCGGCGTGCTTCATCCAGGCGCTCTCGCCTCGGAGGAGTTTCAGGAGCATCCCGATGAACCCAAAGGTCATGTTCGTCGGTTCTTTGGTGACCGGCGAGGACATGGGCGTGCGGATCGCGTGGTAGGCGCGGAAGAACTGGGCGTAGCCGTCGATGATGTAGAGCGTGCGCATGCCGGCGCGAGTGTAGCCGATGCCGCGCCGGGCTTAACCGAAGGACTTGGGCTTAACCGAAGTAGCGGGCCGCGGCCTTCTGCAGCTCCGCGAGGCGGTTCACGTAGGCCTGGCCCGGCTCGATCTTGCGGCGGGCCATGGCGGTCCGTGCGACATCCATGAACCGCTCGAAGCGGTAGTGCCGTCTTCCCGAGTCGGTGCACCAGGCAAATGGCGGGAGGCACCCATCGATCGGCGCGGACGCAGCGTGCATCACACCCGTGAGCGCGACCGCGCCCGTCATGATGCGTGTGGAGATCGCGGTCTTGACGTGATCGCCCAGGATGCAGCCCAGGAAGGTCTCGCCTGTGCGCTCGCGGGAGCCATCAGGCTTGAGAAGGACCGGGACTTCCGAATACGTGTTGAGCAGGTTGGAGTTGGTGGTCCCCGCGCCCAGGTTCACCCACTCGCCGATCCAGCTATCCCCCAGATGTCCATCGTGGGCTTTGTTGGAGAAGGCCTGGAAGATGCAGCCTCCGACTTCGCCCGCGACTTTGCAGCGGGGGCCCAGGGCGGTGTGGGCCTTGACGATCGAGCGGTCCAGGACTGTGCTTCCTTCACCGATGAAGAGCGGGCCGGAGAGGATCGCGCCGGGCCTGATGACCGCGCCCTTGGAGATCACGATCGGGCCATGCTCAAGGTCGAGCACGACGCTCGGATACACGATCGCTTCGGGATGGATCGTGAGCGTGTGGTCGCCGATCTGCATGACCCCGGGAGGGAGCTCCTGGGTCGGGCCCTTGGCGAGCAGGTGCAGGTCGACGTCGAGGGCGGCATCGCGGAAGGTCTTGAACTGCCAGGGTCGGGCCAGGAGCGTGGGTGCGTCGAGGCGGTCGATGGCGGTGCCCGAGGGGGTTTGCCCTCGGAGGATGGCGCGAGCGTCTTCGAGCGTGCCGCGCATCGCGACCAGGTGCTCGGTGGTGCCCTCGATGAGCTGATCGCCTGTCTCGAGGTCGTCGATCTGCTCGGAAGGAACGACCCAGCGCGCATTGATGAGGAGATAGTCGGACGCTCCGACCGGGAGCTCGTTGACAAGCGTGCGGCTGCCGGCGAAGCGATCGCGGACCACCGCTTCGATGGCCTCGGGCACGATGACCGCGTCGGGCGCTCGGCCGATCTCACGCTCAAGGCGTTCGAGGTTGGTCAGGGCGCCGGTGCGGATGTCGAAGGCGGCGCGGAGATCGGTCATGGGCGACAGATCCGCCTTGGCGTCATCGAACACGATCAGTCTGGCTTCCGCCTCGGGCATGAGCCCAGTGTAAATCGGTCGGGGAGCAAATGCCCGCGTCGGCGCTGGGAAATCTGGAGGCTGTTGCCTTGGACGTCGGCTATTCTCCGCGGCGCATGCCCGAGAGCTCCCACGCGTTTCCCCGAGCGGTGCTGTTTGACTTCGATGGCGTCATCGTGGACTCGGAGCCCATGCATCAGAAGGGCCTGGCGGCAGCGGTCCAGTCGATGGGCATGCGTTTCGGGGACCGCGAGGTTGATGGAAAGTGGGGGGGGACCTACGTCGGCATGGACGACCGGGCGTGCTTCCGCCAGATCTGCGCTGAGAACGGAAGGCCGTTCACCGACGAGTTTTTCGAAGAGCTCTCGGCACGGAAGCGGGACGCGGTGCAGCAGGCGTTCGATCGGGGCGAGCTCAGGCCATTCCCGGGGGTGCTGGAGCTGATGAGGGCGTGCGCCCAGCGCGTCCCGATCGCGATCTGCTCCGGAGCCCGCCGGCATGAGATCGAGCCTCTCGTCAGGCACTTTGAGATCCAGGACATCGTGCGCACGATCGTGAGCGCCGACGATGTGCGGATCGCCAAGCCCGATCCCGAAGGGTACAGACTGACCTGCGCGCGGCTGGGCGTGACGCCGGCGCAGACCATGACCATCGAGGATTCGCCCAAAGGCATCGCGGCGGCCCGCGGGGCGGGAGTCCGCGTGGTCGGGGTGTGCCACAGCTTCCCGGCCCAGAGACTCGGCGAGGCGGATCGGATCGTTGAGCACGTGCGGGAGATCACCGCCGCATGGATCGCGGAGTGGTTTGACAGCCCGGCGTCTTGAGCGTGATTCAGATTGAGCGCGACTCAGCGCCGCGAGAACTGACGCTGCTGGGGAGACTGGATGCCCAGGATCGGCGCCAGAGGCAGGAGCAGGAACGACAGCCCGAAGCCGACGACTCCGGTATAGCCCGCGGAGGCGAGCCTCTGGAGCATCTCGGTGGTGGGGTGCCAATCGAAGGGCTGCCCGAGCCAGAAACGCAGCGTGAACAGCGCGACGACCACGATCTGCGAGACCGCGTATCCCACCGCAGCGGTGAACCCGAGCGTGGGCGGATTGGCGCGCATCAGCAGGGCCCGCATCGCGACGATGAGCTGGGCAGCAAGCAGGTAACCCAGCGCGTGCGGGCCGACGATGGTCACGGGGGGCGCAAAGTTGTTGAGCTCGACCGACGAGCAGAGGTCGGTGACCAGGCCCATCCCCAACGCGGACCAGAGGACCAGTTGAGGCCTGGCGGTGATCGCGATGAATGAGAGGAGCACGAAGACAAAGCTCGGCGCGATCGGGGTGGAACCGAGCCTCAGGGCGTCGCGAAGGCCGAACTCGGCGCCGAAGAAGATCCAGGTGACGACGATGAGCGCCAGGCTGTTCATCGCGAGCCTCCCTTGATCTTGGTCTGGGGCGTGTCGGAATCCGGGCTCTCGGGGCTGATGCGGAGCACGACCTCGCTCACGCGTTCGAGCTTCAGGGTGGGGCGCACCGTGACGGTCTTGCGGAGCGGCTGATTGGGATCGGGCTCGACGCTTTCGACCTTCCCGAGCAGGAGCATCTGGGCGCTGGCGGGCCAGCGGTCGGTGTCCGCGAGGCGGACGATCAGGCCCGGGGTGGGCTCGATGCCTCGGGCGTCCTCGACCGGGCCGCGGAGCGTGCCGTCGGGGCCCGGGGTGAGGAGGCACTCAAGGCCCGCGCCGGTGTCTTCATCGAGCATGAGCTTGCCTCGGATGGTCCCCGAGGACTTGCTCGTGATGGGCTGGACCTGGCAGGTTCGCGCCGAGACCTGAACCACGCGGCCGAGCAGCTGGAGCCCGGGGGCGGTCGCGACGGTGTTGATGGTCACACCCTGCTTCTCGCCCGCGCGGACGTGGAGCAGGGCCGCGGCCAGGTCCCCGCTCGAGCCGGTGACCGATGCGGAGATCTGCTGAACCGCCAGTTCGGGATTCAGAGCGATGCCGCGCTGAAGCTCCTGGATGGTGGAGCGGAGCTTGACGTTTTCGTCGAGGGTCTGGAGGTAGAGCTGGCGGGCGTGCTCGAGTTCTTCTTCGAGCACACGCGTGGCCTCGTCGCTGTGGGCGGCGCGGGGAGGGGAGAGCCAGCGCGAGACCAGCGCGAAGGGATGGCGGACCGGCGTGATGACGATCTCGGCGAGATTGCCGAACCAGCCGACCCAGGCGATGGTGCGGAGCGGCAGCAGGCTCAGGATGAGGAGCACGAGGATGCTCAGCGCCATCAGCGTTCGCGAGCGGGCACTCTGTGCGAGGGGTCTGAGCATCGGCTGGGTGCGTTCTCCAAACGCGTGGGGTCAGCCCGGGAAGAAAGGTCGCGATCCTCGCGATATCAGCCGGAAATCTCGTTCTCGAGGGTGGCCTTCCAATCCTCGATGTTCTCCAGGAACGCGCAGGTGCCGCGGGCGACGCAGGTGAGCGGATCGTCCGCGAGCTTGGTGGGCAGGCCCGTGGCCTTCTGGACGACCTGCGGGAAGCCGCGCAGGAGCGAGCCGCCGCCGGCCATGGTGATGCCGTTGTCGACCAGGTCCGCTGCCAGTTCGGGCTCGGCGCGTTCGAGAGTGCGGGTGATGGCGTCGATGATCGCGTTCACGGGCTCCTGGAGCGACTCGCGGATCTCCTCGGTGGTGATCACGGTCTTGCGCGGGAGGCCCGAGATCATGTCGCGGCCGCGGACTTCCATCGTGCCCTCGGGCCCGGTGGGGGCGGCCGAGCCGATGTCGATCTTGATCTTCTCGGCGGTCTGCTCGCCGATCATCATGTTGTACGTGCGCTTCATGTGGTTGATGATCGCCTCGTCCATGTCGTCGCCAGCGACGCGGACGGACTCGCACGTGGCCATGTCGGCCAGGGACATGATCGCGACTTCGGTGGTGCCGCCGCCGATGTCCACGATCATGGACGCGGTCGCTTCGGCAAACGGGAGGCCCGCGCCGATCGCGGCGGCGATGGGCTCCTCGAGCAGGAACGTGCGGCGTGCGCCGGCGGCCTTGGCGGATTCGAAGACCGCGTGCTTCTCAACCGCGGTGATGCCCGACGGCACGGAGATGACCACGCGCGGGCCGAAGATCTTGCTCTTACCGTTCACCTTGCGGATGAAGTAGGAGAGCATCGCCTCGGTGATTTCAAAGTCGGAGATGACGCCGTCCTTCAGAGGACGCACCGCGGTGATCGAGCCCGGGGTCTTGCCGAGCATCTCCTTGGCGACCCAGCCGACCGCTTCGCCGTTGTTGAGCACCTGGTTGGTGCCCTTGCGGACCGCGACCACCGAGGGCTCGTTGAGGACGATGCCCTGGCCACGGACCGAGACGAGGGTGTTGCAGGTCCCCAGGTCGATGCCCATGTCCACGCTGAAGAGATTGAGGAAGCGGTCAAAATTCACGGGGGCTCTCTGTCCTTGATCGCGCCCGGGGCGGCGAAGGTTGGTCACAACGGTGGGGACAGGCCGGTCATTGGCCGTCTGTTGCCCCCTGCCAGACCACAGGTTATCGGCTTGTGAGGGGTTCGGCCAGTGAATACGCCCGTTCCGACCCGAATCGCGTGCCCGCCTCCCGCGGCCCCACCCCGGGGTCCCGATCGACCCCGGGGTCCCTGCATGATCCCGGCGCAAAGGCCGCGCCTTACCGGCTGACGAGCACCGGATCGGGAAGAGCCTTCGGGAATGGCCCAGTCTGGAAGCGGATCCGGATCGGATCCGAGTCGGCGTACTTCCCGTTGGCGTCCCAGACGACGAAGGTCACCTCGTACGTGCCGGGCGCTCTGAAGACGTACCCCTGATCGTGGTTGTGCTCGGCGATGTGGGTGTCAAAGGACCGGGTGGCCCGTGTCGTGGCTTGGCTCGACGCCAGGGGCTGGAACGTTCCCGAGGCGGTGAACTCGCCCCAGACCAGCTCGGTGCTGGCGCCGGTGTAGACGTCCCGGACCGAGGCGATCTCCCAGCGGAAGTCGCCTCCGGACAGGCGGCCGGTCGCGAAGTAGAAGTCGCTGGTGAGCAGGACTTCGTCCCCGACCCACCAGTTGTCGAATGCGCCGCCGTCCTGGATCTGGTCCGGAAGGCGGTAGCAGGCCATGCCGGTGCCGACCAGGAGCCGGCGGCTCCGGACCGAGTAGCGTGACTCGGAGGGGTAGTAACCGGCGCGGAGGATGATCTTGTCGCCGGGCGAACCGGAGGCGGTGTCGACCGTGACGTGGTTGTGGGCCAGAGCCAGGGTGGCGGACAGGGCGAGCGTCGCGATGGCGACGCGGATGTGCGAAGTGTTGAACACGAAAAAGCCTTTCGGTGAGAACGTTGAGCCGCGGTGCTTTGCGGACATCCGGAGTCCGCGCATGCTCACCGCGCGGTCAGAGGATCGAACGGGCTTGTCGCGGGCGAGAACCGGGAGCTCAGGTCGCTCCAGGCCCAGGCCCGCGCGTGCCCGTCGGCGAAAAGGAAGTTGGTCGCGCCCAGGTGCCGGGTGACCGCGATCGCGGCCTTGAGGTCCTTGGGAGTCGCGAAGGCATGCGTGACCAGGTGGTCGGTGGTTCCGTCCCCCTCGGGCTCGTAGGCGTAGATGACCGACGCCGGTCTGGGCAGAAGCCCGACCCGGTCGAAGGGCATGGTCCGCCCGCCTGGGATGGGTTTGCGCGTGATCGGATTGAAATCGATGCCTGGCGTGAGGGGCTCGAAGTGCTCGTTGGTCGCGTAGGACGTGAGCTTGAGCAGACGCGCCGGGTCGGCCGGGCAGAGTCTGGCGGAGCTCGAGATGCCGTAGGACTGAAGCGACTCAAGCCAGCCATCGGGCTTGAGCAGCCCGCCCGCGGTGTGGCTTGAGATGGGGAAGTGCTCTTTGTTGGCGTCGCAGTACATGACGACCGCCTGGCCGATGGAGCGGAGGTTCCCCAGACAGGCAGCCCCCCGCGCCATCTGCCGGGCTTTGCCCAGCGAGGGGAGCAGGAGCGAGATCAGCACCGCGACGATCGCGATGACCAGGAGTAACTCGATGAGCGTGAAGGCCCCGAGCCCGCGTTCAGGTCTGAATTGCATGGCGAACCACTCCGCGCGGGGCGTGCAGGATGCAGCCCCGGCCGGTGCGCACGGGATCCGAAGTTGACGCGTGGAACCAACTACACGGTGCGCGGCGGGGGCTCGGGAGCATCGAGCGGCCGCGAGGACGCCCACTGATCAGCCGGCAAGGGCATCAGGCCGATCTGCATCGGTTTCGGGAGATGCAGTTCGGTCACGGGCCTGGGGCCGGCAACCGGCGCAAACGCGAGGATCTGGGCGAGCGATTTGCACCTGAGGGCGCTGAGGCCAAAGGCGGTTGTCGGCCTCGGGCGGACGCACGACGGGCAGGCGCCCTTGGTCCCTTTGCAGTCAGTACGCGCGCATGCGATTCCTTCGCCCCGCGCCAATCGGTCCTGAGCGGAGCCGACACACAGGGAGCAGTGCTTCTCAGAAGGTTCCACCTGGTCGAGGGCCGCGATCCAGTCGGACTCTTCGGTGTGGACGTAAGGGGGCGGACGCACCCCGTTGCGAACCGCCCACGCGAGGCGCTCCGGAAGGGTGTGGCAGCAGCAGTTGGTCCAGCACTCCCGGGCCGAAGCGCAGCCGCAGGAGCAGTCTTCGCAGGGGTAGCGCTCCGCGCTCGAAACCGAGGCGAGACGCAGCGGCCAGGTGGGACTGATGATCCAGCCCTGACTGGCCGCCAGGTAGCTCATCAAGACCAGGCCGAGGATGGCCCGTCTGAGCAAAGAGCTTCGGGATCGGTTTAGGCGGAGTCGCACGCGCGACGGCATGCTAGGAGGAGCCCGGGGTGGGTTTCGAACTTCGCCGCCAGGGCAGTTGGCGCGGATGCGAAGGGATGTGCGGGAAAGCTCTCTGGGAGAACGGGTTAGGAACCCGGGCATTTGGCTTGCCCTGGGCGAGTTTGCTTGTTAGGATTTTGGTGGAAGAGCTGGTCGATCCCGGCGTGTGTCCGAGGGCCGGTCTCTTGAGGATGTCGTTGCCTGATGCTGAAGCGCAGAAGCAAGCAGTCTGAAGGCCTTACGCGAGGGGCGCTGGTCGCCCGGGCGAAGACGCCCGCCGTCTGTTCATGACGGCCCGTGACGACTCCAACCTCGTCAACCAGAACAAGAGCCGCCCCGCGTCGGGTCGGTTTACGCCTGTTTCGATCCGGCGGGCGCGCCGGCGCGATCGTCGCGGCATGTGCTGCGGCTTCGCGGGCTTCGTTGAAGCGTGAGCTTCTCGGAGCGCAAGCCAAGGAGTGATTCACCATCGCATTCGGACGATTCAACCGCGACGACCGCCCCGCGCAGCCGCGCACGCGCGTCAACTATCTCATCCGCATCACGCCCATCCGCGTGATCGGCCCCGACAACGAGCCGCTCAACGTGATGGAAACGGCCGATGCGTTGAAGCTCGCCCAGGAGAAGGGGCTTGATCTGGTCGAGATCGTGCCGGACTCGCGTCCGCCGGTCTGCAAGATCATGGACTTCGGGAAGTACAAGTACGAGCTTTCGCAGAAGGCCCGTAAGACGCGCGCCGCCAGCAAGGCGACGGAAATGAAGGAAGTGCGTCTGGGTCGCTCGATCAAGATCGGCGATCACGACGTGCAGATCCGCATCAATCAGTCGCGCCGCTTCCTGCTCGCGGGCCACAAGGTGATGGTCACGCAGCGGTTCAAGGGTCGCGAGATCGCCCACAAGGATCTGGGCATCGACAAGCTCCGCGAGGTCGCCGACGCACTGGCGGATATCGCCAAGGTCGAGCAGACGCCGCGCTGGTTTGGCAAGCAGGCCTCGATCATCCTGGCGCCCGACAAGCCCAAGGTCGAGTCGTACAAGCGCAAGCTCGAGAAGGAAAAGGCCGAGGCGATCGCCCGCGGCGAGAAGATCGCCGAGGAGCCGGAGATCGACGAGGATGAACTCCTTGATGACGATCACGACGACAACGATGGGGACGAGGGCGGCGCGGAGGGTGCTCCCGCCGATCAGTCCAACTCGACGGGTCAGTGAGTCGTCAAGCGAGGCGATCCGGCGCGATCTGACGTGAAACACAAGCGTCCCCCGAGGTCGGGGGGACGCTTTTTCATTTGGGAATGTCCGTTTCGCACGCGAGGGAAGCTGCTATCGGGGGCACGATGCGGGCCGCTCGGTCGATCAGGGCGATCCCGGCGCGTCCGCGGGCGCGTCGGGCGGATTGACCTCCATGGGCTTGCTCTGGTCGTCCCAGAAAGCGATCGACTCCATCATCTCGATCGCGATTGCGGTCATCTGGTCCGCGCTGTCCTGGGGACCCGCGGCGTTGATGGTGATCACACGGTCCGGCAGGAACACGCTGCAGATCACCATCGTGAGCGGGTCCTTTCCGCCCTGTGGAGGATCCGTGTCGACGAGCGTGGTCACGCCCGGGTATTGCCCCCAGGCGAAATGGTCATGGCGCGGATCCTGAGGATTCGCCAGGCGGACGGGGAAGACGCCCGGGCGGGCCAGGTTGTACGCCTCGTAGTCGTTGGGCTGCGCGTCGGCGTCCTCTTCGAGCAGGACGAGCAGCGAGCTCGTCAGGTCGGTGCCCGGGCCCAGTGCGGACGTGAACAGCACGCGATGGTCGGAAGAGCCTTGAAAACGCAAGGGCTCGGGTGCTCGCACGCTGAACGAGAGCGATTCGGTCAGCGAGTCCGCCAACGCGTCCGGGTCCCAGATGAGTTTCTTGAGCGATGCCGACGCTGCGGCAAACTCCTGGTCGCTGAGCTTCCGGCTCGCAACCGCTGCCAGGCCCGAGGAGAACCGGGCATCTCCGACCAGCGCCACCGCAGCGGTCTGCCCGCCGGTGGGCGAGACGCACTCGATCCGCAGGATGCACGACCGGCAACCTCCGAGCACGAGCGTCTCTTTGGAAACCAGCGTCGGATTCTGGAGCTTGAGCCTTCCCGCGATCTGCTCGGGCGTGAGGGCCTCGATCGCAAAGTCGATCGGACAGTCCGGCAGGTCCGCCCCGACGAAGACAAGCTGGCGCGGGTCGTCGAGCAGCACGCTCCCGGTGATCGCCATCGAACGCTCGGGGACCAGCCCGATCGCGGTGTCGTCAAACCAGAAGATCTCGGTCTCGCCCAGCGCGTGCGTCCCCGCGGGCTTGCTGTTCGGGGCGGGCCTGGACGCCTGCTGCGCCTCCGCAGCAGCCGGGACAAGACTGAGGACGATGCAAACGCAGGATGGCGGAACGAAGCGCATGGGGGACTCCGAGGATTTTCCAACTGATCAGCGGGACGCGGCGGGCTGGTCGTTGATCGAGGCCAGCAGTCGCTTGTAGAACTCCGCCTCGGCGCTGCCTTTGTGCCAGCGCCAAACGACGACAAGATCGTGCTCGCGGTCGATCCAGATCGAGTTGTCGCCCGCGCCGATCGCGGCGAACGCATCGACGGGCGCGTCGGGCCAGCGTCCCTTGGTGTTGAGCCACCAGAGATAGCCGTACTCCGGGTTCTTGCCCTGCGCCACGGTCGCCTGGCGGATCCAGTCGCGCGAGATGATGCGGTTCGGGCCCCACATGCCGTCGCGGAGGATGAGAAGGCCGAAGCGGGCGTGGTCCATGGTGCTCATCCAGAGCCCGCCTCCCCAGCGTGTGCCGCCGCTGACCGAGGGCATGGGCTTGCCATCAACGTCGACGATCGCGTTGTCGTACGGGATGTACTTCCAGGAGTCGGACGCGCCGATCGGGTCCATGATCTCGCGCTTGAGGACCGTGGGGAGTGCTTCCTTCCAGAGCCTCAGGAGCGAGAGCGCCATGCGGTTGATGCGCACGTCGTTGTATTCGTAGAAGGTCCCGGGCTCGTGGAGTTCGCGGGGCTGGCGAGCGCCCTGCCCGAAGGCCTCGACGCCGATGAACGTGCTCGGCTTGCCGAACATCTCACCATCCCACTCGGAGGTCTGGGTCACATGGTGCGCCCAGGTGACCTTGGCGTTGTGGGGCGAGTCGTAGCCTCCATCGCGAACCCGCTGCGCGACGGGTTCGTTCAGGTTGGCGATGAGGCCCTTGTCGAGCGTGAGGCCGACGAGCGTGGAGAGGTAGCTCTTGGCCATGCTGTAGGAAGGATCGACCGCCTGCGTGTCGCCGAACTCCGCGACGATGAATCCATGGCGGATGACGACGCCATTGGTCCCGGCACGCGAGTTTGGGACTGGGCCAAGGGGCGTCCCGAAGATCTTGGCCTGCGTCGAGAAGTCGCGGGGCATGTCCCCTTCATTGGCCATCGCCCAGTCGATCGCGAGCTTGAGCTTTTCGGGGTCCATCCCGAGCGTCGCCGGCGGGCGGCGTTCCCACGCGCCCTTGGCGGGGAAGTAAGGCAGGATCGATGCGGGCGCCTTGGCAGCGTCGGGCAAGCTCCCCGCGTGCGACGACTGGGACGAGCCTTCGCGGGCGCATCCCACAACGGTGCAGAGGCTCGCAGCAAGAGCGGCGCGGAAGGCGAACATCATCGGAGGAGTCTCCGGGGGGAAGCGGGGGATCGAGCGTTCAGGAGTGCGGCGCAACGTCGATGATTTCGCACTCAACGCTGGTGCGGCCGTTCCATGTGTTGAGCTTGGGCACCACGATCGCGTCGAAGCTGAACCCGACGCGGAAGCGGTCGCGGTGCTCGGCCCAGTTCCATCCGAAGAGGCGGACGGGGCTGCTGCGCTCGATGCTCGCGTCGCTCACACGCACCGCCAGATGCTTGTTCTGCTTCCCGAAGACGTCCGGGCCGTAGACGACCCTGAGCCCGGAGAGTCTGAGCCTGATGGGCGGATTCTCGCGGCCGAAGGGCGCCAAACGCTCGAGCTGCGCGATCGTGCTGGCGTCGATCGACGCCAACGTGGTGTGCGCGTCATACTCGAGCTTTCCAACCAGATCGTCGGGCGTGAGGAGCTGGTTGGCGTGGTTGGTGAACGCGTCCACGAACGCTTCGAGATTCTCATCGCGGAGCTTGAGCCCCGCGGCCATGTCGTGCCCGCCGAAGCTCAGCAGGTGGTCCCGGCAATGCTCGAGCCCCGCGTGCAGGTTGAACCCGTCGATCGAACGGCCCGAACCATGGCACTGGCCATCATGGCGGTTCATCAGGATGGTCGGGCGGCCGAAGCGTTCCACCAGGCGCGAGCAGACGATGCCCACCACGCCCGGGTGCCAGTCCGCGCACGCGAGCACGATCGCCCGGCGGTCGGGCGACGTCATCCCCGACTTCTCCGCAAGCTCGGCGGCCTGCTCGAAGATCTTCAGCTCGGTCTGGCGGCGCTGGTCGTTCTGGCGCGAGAGCTGTTCGGCGATGATCGCGGCCCGGTCGGGCGTTGCGGTGGTGAAGAGTTCCACCGCGTCTTTGGCGTGGTCCATCCGCCCCGAGGCATTCAGACGCGGCGCGAGCTTGAAGCCCACGTCTTCGGCGTTGACCTCATCGCTCCCCAGGCCCGAGGCCTGCACCAGGGCGCGGAGGCCGACCATGGGCGAGAGCTTGATGCGGGAGAGCCCGTGCCTGGCGATGACGCGATTCTCGCCCACCAGGGGGACGATGTCCGCGATCACGCCGAGCGACGTGAAGGCGAGCAGCTGCACGAGCAGATCGCGGAGATCCGGGGTGGTCCGGTCGCTGCCGGTGGAGAGCGTCGCGATGCGCCACGCGAGCTTGTACGCGACGCCCGCGCCGCACAGGTCGCCGAAGGGGTACCTGGAGTCGGGGCGGCGCGGGTGGACGACCGCGAAGGCTTCGGGCAGGTCCTCCATGCGCGCGGGCGGGTTGTGGTGATCGGTGATGATCAGGTCCACGCCCGCGGCTTTGGCGGTCTGCGCGGGCTGGATCGCGGTGATGCCGCAGTCCACGGAGACGATGACGCGGGCGCCGGCGCGGGCGAGCTCGTCGATCGCGTCGCAGTTGAGGCCGTAGCCCTCCTCGAGGCGGTGGGGGACGTACGTGCGGATGTCGGCGTCGGGCGCGACGGCGCGGAACGTGTGATAGAGGATGGTGGTCGCGGTGATCCCGTCGACGTCGTAATCGCCATAGATGACGATGGGCTCGCGGGCGCGGAGGGCGCTGAGCAGTCTGGACGCGGCCCGGTCCAGGTCGGGGATGAGCGAGGGATCGTGCAGATCGCGGAGCGAGGGCTCCAGGAACGACTTGGCGGGGCCCGTGACGCCCCGGCGGATGAGGATCTCACGGACCAGCGGAGAAAGGCCCGCGGTGTCGGCAAGCTCATGGCTGGTCGAGGGATGCGCCGACCGCAAGCGCCAGCGTCGGCGCAGCCCGCCGGTCCCCTTGGCAGCAGGGGTGATACGCTCGGAGGTCGCCCCGGGGGCTGGTGCGTCGGGGGCCTGCGAGTTGTGGGCTTGTGAAACGACCGGGGTCATGAGGGCGAATCCTCAGCGTCCGCGGGCTGTTCCCCGGGCGACGCTGACGGCGAGAGTATCCGATGGTCAAGATCAACAAGATATACACCAAGACCGGCGACGATGGCACCACGGGGCTGGCGACCGGCGCCCGGGTCCGCAAGGACCATCTCCGCGTGGAGTGCTACGGGACCGTCGACGAGGCGAATGCGGCGATCGGCGTCTCAGTGACCGTCGCGACCTCCGGGCAGGAGCGCCCCTCCCGGGAAGTCTCCACCCAGATCGCGGACATCCTCCGCGCCATCCAGCACGATCTCTTCGACGTGGGCGCGGATCTGGCCACCCCGGTCGCGCCGGACGAGAAGGCCGGGACCAGGCTCCGCGTGATCCATGGCCAGACCGAGCGTCTGGAGCGGATCATCGATCAGTACAACGACCACCTGAAGCCCCTCAACAGCTTCGTGCTCCCCGGCGGGACGCCCCTGGCGGCGTCGCTGCACGTGGCCCGCACCGTGGTCAGGCGTGCCGAGCGCCTGGCGGTCTCCCTCCATTCCAACGAGCCGGATGCGACCAGCATCGAGACGGTGCGGTACCTCAACCGCCTGAGCGATCTGCTGTTCGTGCTGGGGAGGGTCGCCAATGAGAACGGCGTGCTCGATGTTCTGTGGGTTCCGGGGGCCAATCGCGGGAAGTAAGCGCAGCCAGGCGGGCGTCGTCCCGGTAGGCTGTGCTGGGTAAGGGTCGCGTCGTTCGAGCACGAGGGTCCGCGGGGTGAGTTCCAGCGCCAAGTCCGTGAGCTACACAACGGAGTTCCGCCAGGAGGTCGAGGCGGAAGAGAGTGTTCTGCTGCGCCAGCGGTTCCTGCTCTTCAGCGGGATCCTGGCGTTCTTCGGCCTTCTGGTCATGCTCATGTCGGTGGGGCTCTCAATGACCCAGGCGCTGGCCAAGGGTGCGATCGCGGCCCAGACCAGTGCGGACACGACCGCCAAACAGGCGCTGGCCAGTCTCGACCGCAGCTTCTACGTCAACAACGCGGCCTCCGTGGTCGCGACGATCATGTATCTGGCCTGCTTCCTGACCGCGTGGCGCGGCAGGCTTGGCTGGACCGCGATCCGGTCCCTGAGCCTCTGGCTGGTCTTCCTCGACGGCCTGATCCACATGATCGTGTCGGCGACCACCGGCGGGGGGCTCGGCCTCTTCGGCCTCCTGGTCACGCACGTGCTCGCGTGCGTCTTCCTCCCCTGGACGCCCGGGCAGTCCGTGCGTCCGGTCGCGCCTTTGCTTGCCATCTACGCGCTCATTGTGATCTTCCTGAGGGACAACACCCCCGAGATCAAGACCTTCAACGTCATCCTGAGCCTCTTCATCCCCACGCCGGGCATGTTCATCTGCTGGCTCAAGGCGGGTCGCAGGCTTGAACAGCACCGCATGAAGTTCCTGGCGCGGCGCTACTCCGAGGTGCGTCGTGAACTGGTCGACGCCCAGCGCATCCATCAGGCCCTCTTCCCGGAGCCTGTGAACGATGGCCCCCTCCGCTTTAACTACCGGTACGAGCCCATGCGGCAGATCGGCGGGGACTTCCTGTTCTTCCGCTCCAAGGGCCACGGGACCAGCCTGGTCGTGCTCGACGTCACGGGGCACGGGATCGCCGCAGCCCTGACGGTGAACCGCCTCCACGGCGAACTTGAACGCCTCTTTGCCGAGAATCCCGCGATCGCGCCGGGCGAGGTCATGCGCCTGGTCAACCGCTACGTCCATCTGACCCTGGCCAATCACGCGGTGTACGTGACGGCGTTCGCGTGCCGGATCAACACCGACCGCGACACGCTCGAATACGCCTCGGGCGGGCACCCCCCGGCCTTCATCCGCACAGTGGATGGACGGATCGAACAGCTCCGCGACACCGGGCCTCAGCTCGGCGTCTTTGCCGACCACGAGTACGAGAGCGATCCCCCCAAGTCGATCCGCTTTGGTCCGGGCGACACCCTCGTCGCGTACACCGACGGCGCGATCGAGTGCACCGATCACCGGGGACGCATGCTCGGGATCGGCGGGATCGAGCGGCTTCTGGCCTCTGAGATCAGAGGCGGCGCCGCGGACCGGCCCGACTGGACGCGTGAGCTCATGGCCATGGTCGAACGCTTCCGCCATGGGCCGCCCGCCGACGACACGCTGGTCATCGAAGTCTCACGGGCGATCTGACGCGGCCCGTCGTCATTCGGAGGCGGGAAGGGCGTCATTGCGCATCTTCGGGCGAACCGGCAGCTGGCGGGAGACGTCTGACATCCCCCGCGAAACCGCACCGATCGGAATCCAAATAGACTGACCTTAGGATGGCGCTGCGACCACTCAATCGGGAGTTGATCCCGCCCGAGCTTCACGCGGCGTACGACGGACAGCGCGACGCGCTGCTCCGCCGGCGCACGCTCTGGGTGCTCGGCGTCTTCCTTTTCTTCGAGCTGACCGCTGCGGGGATGGTCGCGATCACGCACATCCAGCCCGACCCGGGCTCCCCGCTGCAGATCGAGACCGACGCGCGCGGCCTGGGCCCGCGCTACTGGGCCCTGCTCGCGGGCATGATCGTCTTTGCCATGGGGATGTTCGTCGCGGTCTGGCAACGCTGGAGGCGTCTGCCCGACTGGCCCACGGTCATGGCGCTGGTCGTCGCGGGCCCCGCCTGGATCACGATCCTCGCCTGTCTGATGGGGCTCAATCCACGCTGGTACGAGGCCGAGCCCTGGTTCATCGGCGTGCTCGCGGCGATGGTCTTCCCCTGGAGCACGCGCGACGCCTTCCGCGCCCTGGTGCTGGTGGCGGCCGGCGCGATTCCCGCAGCGGTGCTCTTTGCGATCACCGATCGCGCCATGGCGTTCACCAGCTCGCGCGCCATGGCCACGTTGATGATGCCCGGCGCGACGCTCATCATGCTGGGCGCGACCGCGCTGCTCCGCCGGCCCAGACAGCGTGAACTGGTCATCGAGGTCCTCGCCAGCGCTTCCCAACGTCAGGAACTGCCCCGCCCTGATCGTTGGCCCTGCGGCCAGGCGGTCGCGGGGGACTACATCCGCGCCGCCGAGATGCGGGCGGCGTACGCGATGGAGTCGGCCCGTCTCTTCAGCAAGAGCCTGATGCGATTCCTCGCGGGCGCGGGCGGACTCTGCATCGCGCTGGCGCTGGCCAGGCTCGCGATGCTCCGCTTCACGCCCGAGGGTGTCGCGGTCCGGGACCTGATCCTGGATCCCACGACGCGGGGCGTGGGCAACGTCCGGGCGATGATCAGCGCCTCGGTCCCCTTTGATCTGGCCCTGGGCGCCGGGCTCGTGTCCGCGAGCGTGATGCTCCTGTGGTCCAAGGCGAGCCGTGCGACGTTGCGCACCGCGTCCAGCGTCATCATCGCGCTGGCCTATTGCACCAGCGCTCTCGAGGCGATCCGGATCGCGCAGCTTTCGCCCGACACCGGGCTCCCCATGGTCATCTGCGCCATGGGGCTCGGGCTCTGGACGCTCCTGGCCTCGATCCTGCTCCCCTGGACCGTGAGCGATGCTCTGCGGACCGTGCTGCTCAGCGTCGTTTCGGGCGGCATGGTCATGTACGTCGGGGGGATGCTCGCGGAGCTGCACGCGGAGTGGAAGGAGTACGTGCTCGTCCCGGTGGCGGCCTGCGTCTTCTCGCTCCCCGCGGTCGTCGGCGCCGCCTTGCGTCAGTCGTTCTGGCATCGCCAGTTCCAGGCCCAGTACGTCGAGAAACGCGAGCGCGAGTTCCGCGACGAGCTCACCTACGCCCGAAGGCTCCACGAGTCGCTCTTCCCGCTCCCCTTGGCGGACGGGACCCTGAGGCTCGCCTTCCGCTACGAGCCCATGCGCCAGCTCGGCGGCGACTTCCTGTTCGTTCAGGACCAGCGCAGCGATCCCCACACGCCGGCCCTGAGTCTGGTCGTGATCGACGTGACCGGCCACGGCATCCCCGCCGCGATCACGGTCGCCCAGCTCGCGGGCGAGCTTCGCCGCATTTACGCCGAGAAGCCCGCGGCGTCTCCCGACGAGGTGCTCGCGTCTTTGAACCGCTACATGGGGCTCACGGTCGCGACCCACTCGGTGTACGCGACCGCGTTCTGTGCCCGCGTGGAGCCCCGGAGCGGGAGGCTGCGCTTCGCCAGCGCCGGACACCCGCCCGCCTTCCTCCGCCGGGTGACAGGCAAGGTGGAGGAACTGGAATCCACGACGTTTGTGCTGGGCGTCGCCAAGGGAAACGACTTCGAGGCCGGCGCGGTCGACGTGCCCTTCGAGGCGGGCGATGCGCTGGTCGTGTTCACCGACGGCGCCCCCGAGGCCCGCGACGCCCAGGGGCGAATGCTCAGGCTCTCGGGCATGCGTGACCTGGTCCGCCGGGCCATGGTCGGCCCGCACCTGCTGCCCGAATGGCTCCTGCAGGCGGTGAGGCTCCACCGCGCGGGCCAGCCCGAGGACGACACCCTGGTCGCGACGATTTACCGGACGCCCGAGACATCGCAGGTGGAGACGAGCCTCAGTCCTTGACGCCCTCGATGGTCTGGTGCGTGTACTTGCGCAGGGCGTGCTCGAGGTCGACGTTGTTGATGTTGGCCAGCGTGGTCAGCCAGGCCAGGACATCGGCGAACTCTTCATCGAGGTTGGCGCGCTGGGCGGGAGTGGGGGACTTCCCCGGGGCGTTGTCCTGGAGCGCGGTCGCCAGCTCGCCGAGCTCTTCCATGAACCACAGAAATGTGCCGGGGGTCCCGCGGGCGGAGTCGGTCTTGTAGTAGCGATCACGGATCAGGGCCTGAAAGGCCGCGAAGGACAGGGGCTGGTGCGTGCCGGGGTTGCTCATGGACCAAGCGTACCGGCCGCGCGGGGCGGCGTGGGGGCGCGTGGGGTCTCAAAAGGGGCCGGTCGGCGGAGGGTGAAGTTTCCTGTTTCGGGGAGAACTTGCGGCCGGGATTGCAGTAGACTCCATGGGCTTTGCGTTGAGGGCTCAATCTTTGGAGATGGTCAAGGTCAAACTGCAGTCGAACTTCGAGACGGAGTTCGTGATCGAGAGCCGCCGCCTGCTGCGCGTTCGCCTTCAGGCGGTCGCGGGCGTCGGGGCGCTGGTCGCTGCTGGGCTGGTCGTGGTCGCGGCGGGGAAGCTCGTCGGATCCATCCCGTCCGCGGGGCTGGCGATCGGCGCGGTCCTGGCGGTCCTTTCGGGATTCGCGGGCGTCGCGGCCCGGACCGGGAAGGTCCCCGCCCAGGCGCTGGTCGGCCTGAGCATCTTCTATGTCCTCACGTACGTGCTGCTCGTGCTGGCCTGGATCTGGATGGCCCCGACACCCCGCGGCGGGCTCTCGGATCCGGCGCTGATCGGCGCCATGGTCATGACGGTCTTCTCCACAGCCTTGCTCCCCTGGTCCTGGAAGCAGGGCCTGATGGCGTTCCTTCCCGCGACCATCGCGTACGCCGTCGCGATGAACGAGCATCCCGGGATCATCGAACTCTCCCAGTCGCGGCCGCTCATCATCGGGCTTGGCGCGCTGGTGACCTGCGTGCTCGTGGTCGTGACCCGCATCGCCTTCGAGCGTTCCCGCATGGTCGACACGATCATGCGGGTCCTGCAGGACAAGTACGAGAACACCGAACGCGAGCTCTCCGACGCCCGCCGGGTGCATGAATCCATGTTCCCCGAGCCCGTGCTCGACGGCATGCTCCGCCTGCGGTATCGGTACGAGCCGATGGACCAGATCGGCGGGGACTTCCTGTTCCTGCACCGCGCCAAGACTCCCTCGGGACAGCGCAACATCTCGGTGGTCATCATCGATGTGACGGGCCACGGCATCGCGGCGGCGCTGGCGGTCAATCGCCTGCACGGCGAGCTCGATCGTCTCTACCACCGCGATCCGTACATCGCCCCGGGCGTGGTCATCAAGTCCATCAACTCCTACATCTACACGCTCATGGCGAGCCATGGCGTCTTCGCGACCGCGCTGTGCGCACGCTTCGACGCCGAGGCCAAGAAGCTCGAGTATTGCAACGCGGGCCATCCCCCCGCGTACCTCTCCACGCTCGAAGGGGCCACCCAGACCCTGGACTCCACCGCCCTCATGCTCGGCGTGTGCGGCGATGACCTGTTCGACCCCTGCCCACTGGAGATGCCCTTCAACCCGGGCGATCGCTTCATCGCCTACACCGACGGCGCCATCGAAGCCCAGGACAAGACCGGCCATCAGCTCGGCATCGAAGGCCTGACGGGCCTCATCACCACCGGCCACGCGATGGACCTCGACGGCACCTGGACCGAGTACCTCATCGATCGCGTCAAGAGCTTCCGCGATGGCCCCGCCCTGGACGACACCCTGTTCGTCGAGGTGTCCTGGGACAAGAACCAGCTCAAGCGTGAAAAGGCCAGGGCCGACCGAGAGCGCTGGGAGCGCGAAATGGCCCTTCGGGCCGCTGCCCGCGCAGCCGAGCCGCCCTCGGATGACCAGTCCGGCTCTTGAGGCGGTCCTGTTTGGAAAAAGATCGGGTTCCTCGGGCGATCCCGGGCGGTCGGGGTACCATCCGCCCGTCGAGCTTCGGGAGCAAAGCCGCGGGGGAACCGTGGGACGCGACCGGGGTCTCACAACTGCCCGTGGCCGAGCCAAACGCACACTCGGCTGAACTGGTCCGTGGGCCGACCGGCGCCGTGACCCCCCTGGAACACACTTCGCGATCGACCTCCCGCGGCGCCTGGCGCCGGGTGTGGCGTCTCGGTGCCTCGGGAGTGCTCCCCCTGAGCCTCAGCGCGGGGCTGGTGGGCTGCGCGGGCATCGCCGAGCAGCAGACGATGCTCAACAACCTGCACGCCCAGGGTCAGTATCAGCAGGCCGCGGCGTACCTCGACGAGAAGAAGGTCGAAGAGGCCTACGGCACCAAGAACAGGGTGCTCTGGCAACTCGACCGCGGATCGCTGGCACGCACGCTCGATCAGCCCGAGCAGGCGATCACGCTCCTCGAAGAGGCCGAGCGCACCATCGAGCTCGGACGCCAGCAGTCCGCGGGGGACGTCGTCGGTTCGTGGCTCGTCAACGACACCGTCCTCCCGTTCCAGGCCGAGCCTTACGAGGACATGTACGTCAACGTCATCAAGCTCCTGGCCAACCTGGAGCTCGGACGCATCGACGGCGGCGCGACCGTCGAGGCCCGGCGCCTGGCGGGCAAGGCCAATCAGCTCCGCGACCGCTATCTGCAACTCGCCGATGCGGTGGACCGCAAGGCCGAGTCGTCGCAGATCGCCGCGGCCCGCGGCAGTTTCGGCGGAATGGTCCAGACCAACCAGGCGGGCCAGTTCGTGGAATCGCCTTTGGGCACGTACCTCTCCGCGCTGGCGTTCATGAAGGTGGGGGACTCGAACTTCCAGCAGGTCGCGGGAAGGCGTCTGGTCGATTCGCTCGAAATCCAGAAGGGCCTGATCGGCACGGTGCGCACCGAGGACTTCCTGGACCTTGGCACCAAGCAGGCCAAGGACGTGAACGTGCTGGTCGTCGCGCTCTCGGGGCGCGGGCCGACCAAGGAAGCCGAGCAGATCGGACCTTTGGCGATCGCCTCGGTGCCGATTTATCTCGAGCTTCCCAAGCTGCGCGAGCATCCTTCGGTCGTGACCGCGGCGCGCGTGAAGGTCGATGGACAGATCGTGCCTGGCTCGGAGCTCAAGCTCATCGAGGATCTCAACGCGGTCGCGACGGAGAACCACCGACGCCAGATGCCTCTGATCTATCAGAAGACGCTCGTGCGCTACCTGATCAAAGCGGGCGTCACGGTGGGCGTGACCGAGGGAATTCAGAATCGCAAGGGCAACCGCGATGACGGATGGATCCGGATCGTGGGCGGCCTGGTGGGTCTGGGCGTGCTGATGGCGACCGAGAAGGCGGACCTGCGCTGCTGGGCGTTCCTGCCCGGCCAGGCGCGGGTGAGCACGCTGAAGATCGAGCCCGGCGTGCACACGTTCACCGTCGAGTATCTCGCGGACAACGGCGCGGTCGTGTTCACCGCGCCGAACAAAACAATGACCGTCACCGAAGAAGGCCTGGCGACAGGCGTCTTCCAGTACTGGAGATAGAGATATGCAACTTCGAATCGCGGCGCGTTCGCAGATTCCCTCCTTCGTCCTTCCGGGCGTGCTGGCGTTGTGCGCCGGCGCAGCGCTGGGCGGCTGCGCAGCCCAGCCCACCGCGGAGAAGCCCGCATGGGTTGCTTCGCCTCAGAACGCGGTGAATCCCTCCACGACGCTGGTCGCGGTGGGCCAGGGTGGCGATCCGGAGTCGGCGCGGGCCGCTGCGGAGAAGGCGGTCACGCAGGAGGTCGCCTCCCGCGTGGGTGCGCCGGGCTTCGACATCGCCCAGTTCGAGACCCGGATGCTCCGTGCGGGAGACGATCCGCGCCAGACCGTCGAGCTGCTCGCGCCCCGCGAGTTCGTCGCGGCGGCTCCCCTGGTCGGGATCCAGTACGCCCAGCAGACCCAGGACCCGCGCACGGGCCGCTTTGCGACGATGGCCACGATCGACCGCGCCGGATTGACCAACGCCTACCTCAACGAGGCGGCCCGCAACGCGGATCGTGCGGCACGGCTCTGGAACAGCGCTTCGGGACAGAACGCCTACCAGTTCACCGAGACGCTCATCGCTGCACAGCTCGCGGCCCAGGCCCGGGACGCCTTGGCCCGCGGCGCTCAGAAGATCGGCGCATCGCTCGCGACGCCCCCGGGCGTGACCGCGTATCGCCCGACCATCGAGGAGATCCGGGTCGCCATGACCCAGGCGCAGAGCCCGGTGTCCGCCGGCGTGTTTGCGCAGAGCGAGATCCCCGCGTCCATCGCCGACGAGATCAAGCAGGAACTCTTCAGGCTGCGCGTGCCTCAGTTCACGGATCAGTCCAAGGCGGACATCGACCTGATGACGCGCCTGACCTTCGAGCCCACCAATCAGGGCGCCGCCCAGGCGGTGCTCGTGAACTGGAGGCTCGTGATCGAACCCGTGACCAGGACGGGCACGAACCTGGAAGCGCTGGTGCTCGAAGGCAAGACCGGCTCGCGGAGCTGGGACGAAGCCAGGCAGGAGGCGGCGCGACTGGCGCTGGTCGAGCTCCGCGAGAAGGGCGAGGACTATCTGCGTCGGGTGCTCTATAGCCAGGGGACCGCGCCGGTGCTGCCGCCGGTGGTTTCGACCACGGTGACCAACACGACGACGACCACAACGACGACGACGACGGTGCAATCGCCGACGGTGACCACCACGACGATCACGCCCGCGCCCGCAGCGACGACCACAACCACGACGACGACCGCGCCCGCGGGCACGCCGCCTTCGAACACGCCGGGCCAGCCCGCCGATCCGAACCAGCCCGCGGGCAATCCCAAGTAATCAACACAAGGCCCGCACGCCAACAATCACGCACGAATCACACACCGGAGTCTTACCGATGTCCACGAAGTACGCGATCCTCCCCTCGGCCCTGGCGATGCTCACCCTGAGCGGGTGCGCATCGAGCGGGAACCCCAACTACCAGGTCCAGCGCGTCGACCCCGAGCAGGTTGTCGACGTTGACTACCGCTTCACCGACGACGATGCCCGGCAGGTCTACCGCGGCATGGTCAATGACGCCCTGAGCAAGCCCTGGATCGACAACTGGAAGAACGAGCACGCCGGCAAAAGGCCCATCGTCATCATCGGCACCGTCAAGAACGAGACCAACGACTACATCGACACCAAGATGTTCACCAAGCGGCTCGAAGAGGAGTTCATCAACTCCGGCCGCGTGCGCGTGGTCTCCGAGCGCGATCAGCGCGGCGAACTCCGCGACGAGCGCATGGCGGGGCAGGAGTTCAACCGCCCCGAGACGATCAAGAAGGTCGCCAACGAGCTCGGCGCGGACTTCATGGTCCTGGGCCGGGTGGGGGACCTGAAGCAGAAGTCGGGCAACGGCGGCGTGATCGTGAACTACTACCAGGTCAACCTGGAGATCGTGGACATCGAGTCCAACGAGAAGGTCTGGATCCAGACCGAGGAAGTGAAGAAGATCGCGCGGCGTCGTTGAAGCCCGGTGTTTGAGCTGTCTTTTCGAGAGCCGGGGCCTCGCGCCACGGCTCTTCTTTTTGCCCGCCGGGACCCCTTGAAGGGCGGTCCGGAGGGCCGGGCTTGAATTTTCGACTTATGTTCGGTATCTAGAAGGGCAACTCCAGACGCTCGGGTGTCTTGCCTCGCCCGGGGTCCGGGCTAGTATTCCGACCCTGAGTTTCCCGTTGGGACGCCTTTCCGCGCCCGTCGGGTTCAGCGTCGTTTCGGAGCAGGTACACAGCAATGCCGACGATCAACCAGCTGATCCGCAATCCCCGGCGTCCCGTCGCCAACCGTTCCAAGGTCCGCGACCTGAACCAGGCGCCCCAGAAGCGCGGCGTGTGCACCATCGTCCGGACGATGACGCCCAAGAAGCCGAACTCGGCTCTCCGCAAGATCGCCCGCGTCCGCCTCTCCAACGGCAAGGAAGTGACGGCGTACATCGGCGGCGAGGGCCACAACCTCCAGGAACACTCGATCGTCCTGGTCCGCGGCGGCCGCGTCCGCGACCTTCCGGGCGTGCGCTACCACATCGTCCGCGGTTCGCTGGACTGCCTGGGCGTTGAGAACCGCAAGCAGGGCCGTTCCAAGTACGGCACCAAGCGCGCCAAGAAGTAATCCGCCCCCTGAGGCGAGCATCCGATCACACATGCAGCCCGGGGCGTGCGCCCCGGGCGTTCAAGGGCGAGTAATCGTCACGTCAGCCTGCCCGGCGCGTGGCGGTGAAAATGGACGGCACACCGTCCGTCGCGAAAGGAGTTTTCGATGGGCCGCAAGAAGTTCACCAAGGCTGAGCAGACCCTGCGTCCGGACCCCCGTTACGGCGACAAGGTTCTGGCTCGCTTCATCAACTGCATCATGTACGACGGCAAGAAGGCCGTCGCCCAGCGCGTCGCCTACGACGCGTTCGACATCATTGAGCAGAAGCTCGAGAAGGAAACGGCTGAGAACAAGCCGGCCAACGCTCTGGAGATCTTCCAGCGTGCGATCGACAACGTGAAGCCGTTCGTCGAAGTCCGCTCCAAGCGCGTCGGTGGCGCCAACTACCAGGTGCCGATGCCCGTGAATCGCACGCGTCAGCAGTCGCTGGCGTTCCGCTGGATCATCGACGCGACCCGCTCCGAGCGCGGCCGCCCGATGGCGCAGCGTCTGGCCGACGAGCTCTACAACGCCGCCAAGGGCGAGGGCAAGGCCATGACGACCCGCGAGCAGACGCACCGCATGGCGGAAGCCAACCGCGCGTTCGCCCACTTCGCGAACTAAGTCCTCTCGCAAGCCGGACGCCTTTGGCAATCCGAGTCATCATCCAGCGCCCCGGGGTCTCGCCCCGGGGTGCTGTGTTTTTGCCCTCGCGATCACGCGCGGAGCTTCTGGCCCGGGATGTCCCACTCATCCGAGAGCACCGCCCAGCCGAGCGTGTCGCACCATCCGTGGCCTTCGACCCAGCGGTCCTTGCGGGTGTGGAGCTCCTGACGGAGCCCGAGCTTGCGGGGCACGCCGCAGGACGCGGCGTTCGCGGACGCTGCGAAGATGTGAACGCGGCGCAGTCCCCAGCCTCCCTGGGCCTGAGGCGTGAAGGCCCAGGAGAGCAGCCCCGCGGTCATCTCGGCTGCGAATCCCCTGCGCTGGAAGCCCGAGTCGACCCAGTACCCGGTCTCGGCGTTGTGCGTGGAGAGCGAGAACCGGTTGAGCCCGTTGCCTCCGACCAGGCGGCCGGTGGCGGTTTCGAACGCGCCCAGGACATAGCCCGCCAGATTCATGAACGCATCGTCCCAGCGCTCGCGCCCGCGCCGGAACCACTCGATGTTGTAGATCGATTGCTCGACGCTCAGGTGATCGCTGGCGGCCCAGGGGAGCCAAGGCAGCATCACGCTCCGGGAGCGTGAAACGCCCTCAAAGAGGGCCTTCGCGTCGGAGGTTTCGTACCAGCGGAGCGTGAGCCTGGGCGTCTGAAACGACGCGGGAAGCGGATTCGGGGGCGTCCAGGGTGATGGGCGGGTGCTCATGCCTCCGAGGATCGCAGGTCCCAAGAACCCGTGCAATCCGGCCGATAGTGGATTGCCGAACCCGGGCTCGCTCGGGACGTACCACCGCACGAGATCGATCGCGTTCAACATGACTTCCACGAGCCCAAACCAGACCGAACGCAGGCGTGCGCGACCGCGACGGATCGCAGCGGGGCTGGTGGGATACGTCGTGCTCGCGATCGGCAGCGCGGCCTTGAACATCCGGACGACCAAGGGGCTCCCCGAGACCGGCACAACGCACGCGGTGCTCACGGTTGTGAACAACCTGGAGTACATGTGCGCCTTCCCGGGCTATCTGCTCGCGTGGCTCATGGGCCACGTCAAGGGTGCGCCGACGTGGACGACCTCGCTCTTCGGCGCGTTCGTGGGATGGGCGATCTTCTTCGTGGTTCTGGCGACAATGATCCGCATCGGCCGCTGGATCGTGCGACGCGCGGGACCTTCACGCTCGCCAATCGCACGTCCCCAGGACGCGCCGGCCCAAGCCTCGACCGACTCTGAATCTCTCCCGCTCTCCAGGCGCCAGGTGCTCGTGGGCGCGACGCTCGCGGCGCCCGTGGTCGCCGCGGCGGGTTCCGCGGCCTACGCGACGGTCATCGAGCCCTTCAATCTCAAGACCCGACGCTACACCGTGGCCCTCCGCGGGCTTCCCGCCGAACTCCACGGCGTGCGCTTCGTGCAACTCTCCGACACCCACTTCGGCCCCCGCGTTCCCGCGGATCAGATCGCGGCTGCGGTCCGCAGGGCGATCGAACTCAAGCCCGACTTCTACCTCCTCACCGGCGATTACATCTACGACGGCGTGCGCTTTATTCCCGGCGCGGTGGAGCTCTTTGAGCCCCTGGTCAGAGGACCCGGCGCCCGCCCGACGCTCGCGACCCTCGGCAATCACGACTGGTACGGCGATGGCGAGCGCTGCGCCCGCATGCTCAGCGACATCGGCGTGCGCATGCTCGACAACACGCGCGTGTTCCTCGACGCCAAAGTCCGCGAACTCGTCGCGACCGAGCCTTCCAGAGGCTCGCTCTGCATCGCGGGGCTTGGCGATCTCATCGAAGATCGCATCGACCCGGAACGTGCGCTCAAAGGCGTCGATCCCGAGACGCCCAGGCTTGTGCTCGCGCACAACCCGGACACCGCTGAGGAAGGCGCGGTCGTGCACGGGCCTCGCATCGATCTCATGCTCAGCGGGCACACCCACGGCGGGCAATGCAGCCTGCCCTTCTACGGCCCGCCCGTGACGCTGAGCCACTACGGCCGTCGGTACATCGGGGGCGTCGTGCAGGCGCCGAGCTGCCGGGTGCTCGTCTCACGCGGCATCGGGACGTCGATCCTGCCGATCCGCTTCGGCGTGCCTCCCGAGGTCGTCGAACTCACGCTCCATCGGGCGGAGTGACGCTGAATAAGGCACACCAGCCTCAGCGGGGACGGGTCGTCTACCCTCACCCGATGTCCACCAGCGCCCGAGTTCCGGAACACCTGGCCCGCTATCAGCGGCAGATGCTGATCCCAGGGATCGGCGTGGAAGGGCAGGAACGTCTGGCGCGGGCCCATGCGTTCGTGGTGGGATGCGGAGCCCTCGGGTGCATGAGCACCGAACTCCTGTGCCGGGCGGGCGTGGGGACCATCACGATTGTTGATCGGGACGTGGTCGAGCCCACCAATCTCCAGCGGCAGATGCTCTTTGATGAGCAGGATGCCGCGGAGGGGCTACCCAAAGCCGAAGCGGCCAAGCGCAGGCTCGCACGCATCAACAGCCAGGTCCGCGTGCACGCGGTGGTCGCGGACTTCACGCATCGCGTTGCGGAGAAACTGCTCCTGGACGCGTCGCGCGGGAAGCCTGATGTCATCATCGACGGCACCGACAATCTCGAGACCCGCTATCTGCTGAACGATCTGAGCGTGAAGCACGCGAGGCCGTACCTCTACGCGGGCGCGGTGGGCGCCGCGGGGATGTCCACGACGTTCACGCCTCCGGAGGGCGCGTGCCTGCGGTGCGTGTTTGATGAGCTTCCCGCGCCGGGGACGATCGCGACCTGCGAGACCGCGGGCGTGCTCGGGCCGGCGGTCACGATCGTCGCGTCCTGTCAGGCTGCGGACGCGATCAAACTGCTCTCGGGCCTCGGCGAGAAGCTCTCCCCGACGCTCCTGGACTTTGACCTCTGGACCAACCGTCGCCGCCGCGTGGATCTGTCGGAGGCGAGGCGGCCGGATTGCGTGTGCTGTGGGGCGCGGAAGTTCGAGTTCCTGGAAGGTCTGCACGCCTCGCGGGCGGTGAAGCTCTGCGGGCAGAACGCGGTGCAGGTCGCGCCGCCAAGCGGCGAGCGCCGCATTGATCTGGCCGAGCTTGCGCGCAAACTCGCGGCCCTCGCGGGATCGCCAGTGCTCTCCAATGGCTTTCTGGTGCGAACGCGCGTCGGCGAAGGCTCGGGCTTTGAGCTGACGGTCTTCGAAGACGGGCGTGCGGTCGTCAAGGGCACGGAGAATCCGGACCTGGCGCGATCGCTTTACGCGCGCTACGTCGGCGCGTGAGGCTGCGTGCGTGCGATCGGCGTATCCTTGGATCTTGGCTTGGTTGTGCCTGGATTCTGGTTTGGTTTGAAGGAGCGAAGCATGGGCGCGTTCAGCGAGATCATTGCGTCGACGGGGATGTTCAGCCGCGGGTACGCCCAGCTGCTGCTCAAGGATGTCAAGCCCGAGATCTTCGCCCGCAAGCCGCGGTTTGCCGGCGCGACGGGCACGACGATCGTCGACACGAATCACCCCGCGTTCGTCTTCGGGCATCTGGGGCTGTATCCCGCGCGTGTCTTCTCGTTGACTGGTGGCGATCCCAAGCCCGTCGAAGCACCCGCGGGCTGGAACGATCTGTTCAAGGCCGGCGTCGAGTGCCGCGATGACGTCGACGGCACGATCTACCCGTCGATGGAGCAGATCACCACGCAGTTCTTCAAGGCCCACGAAGCGGCGGCGAACTACCTGCGCACGCTGGATGACGCCAAGCTCCTGGCGGTCAATCCCAACGAGGCGATGCGCGAGCGATTCCCGACGGTGGGGGCGCTGGTGAGCTTCCTCATGAGCGGTCACGTCATGTCGCACATGGGCCAGATCTCGGCGTGGCGTCGGTGCTTCGGCTTGTCCTCGGCCATGGGCTGAGGCCGGCGGAGCATGCAGCACGCGAGTGGCGATGCTCAGGCGCGCACGAACGGGTTGGACTTCATCTCGCGTCCGATCGTGCTGGCCGGTCCGTGGCCGGGCAGGATCTTCGTCTGCGCCGGCAGCGTGTAGAGCCTGGTGCGGATGGAGTGTGCCAGCGTGCGCGGGTCCGAGCCCGGGAAGTCGGTGCGGCCCACTGAGCCATTGAAGAGGGCATCGCCCACGATCGCCAGGTCGGCGCTTTGGCAATAGAGCGTCACGCCGCCGGGCGAGTGCCCGGGCGTGTGCAGCACCTTCCAGACCGAGCCCTCGAGCTCGAGCGTCTGGCCTTGTTCGAGGAAGCCGTCGGGCCCTGGGGCGGTGATCGCGGCGCCCGAGAGCCCGCTCAGGTTGAGATTGGGATCGCTGAGCCAGTCGCGCTCAAGGGGATGGACCAGGACCGGGGTCTTGGGAAACGCCCGGCGGACTTCCCCGACGCCCGCGATGTGGTCGACGTGCGCGTGCGTCAGCACGATGGCCCGGGGCACCAGGGCGAGCTCCCGCACGCGCTCGATCAGCTCATCAGGCTCGAAGCTGGCGTCCACGATCCAGCAGCCTTCCCGGCCCGGCACCCAGACGACGTAGCAGTTGGTCTCGAACATCCCGAGCGTGAAGGACTCGTACTTCGGAACCGCGCCGGAGGCGGGGGAAGGGGGGGTGTTCGCGAGGTGTTGGG
>CAZHFW010000044.1:0-30043 GCA_964531675.1 uncultured Phycisphaeraceae bacterium
GGACTTTTGACGGCTTGATATCGCGATGGATGATGCCCTTCTGGTGCGCGTGCTGCACCGCCTCGCACACGGACGTGAAGAGCCTCAGCCGCTCACCGATGGGCATCCGGACCCTATCGCAGAACGTCGTGATGGGCTCGCCTCTGACGAGCTGCATCACGAAGAAAGGGCGACCCGCGGGCGTCACACCGCCATCCAGCACCCGAGCGACCCCGGGATGGTCCATCAGCGCCAGCGCCTGACGCTCCTGCTCGAATCGCGCGATCACCGCCCGCGAGTCCATGCCGGGCTTGATGATCTTGATCGCGACCCGCTGCACCATGGGCTCGCGCCGCTCGGCGATCCACACGACGCCGAACCCACCCTCGCCGATCACCTCGAGCAATCGGTAAGGGCCGATCTGGTCGCCGGGCTGCTCGCCGATCCGCACGGACGCGGGCGTGAGCGTGACCGAGGTCTCAATGGAGGCTTGCGCACCCGCGTTGTGCACGGATGTCATTTCCGTCGGTTTGTCGAGAGGATTCCCCACGGATCGCAGTCTATCGGAGTTCTCTTCGGATGCGAGCCGCTCCGGGAGCAGCGCTCGGACTCCGACGCCACGAAGAGCGGAGGTCGGGTCTGCCCAATCTCCGGGTGCCTCGTTATCCCGAGTGCTCCGCGATCCGGTACTGCGTGAGGCGGTAGTAGAGCTTGCGCTCGCTGATGCCGAGCAGGTCGGCCGCCATCTTGCGGTTATCCCCGGTGCGACGGAGCGCCTCCATGATGAGCTCCCGCTCCATGACGTCGATGTTGAGCGTCTTGCGGCTCGCCAGCCATTCCGACCGCTCCTCGGCCGCAGGCTCGGTGGCCAGGGCCTGGGGCCTGAGCGGCACGAGCCTGGCAACCGGCGTTTGCACCAGCACATGGCGCGACCACGCCCGATCGAGCGCGTGCTCGAGCTCCGCCAGCGGGATGGGCTTGGTGAGAAAATCCACCACGTCGCGGTGGATGGACCGCCTTGCGAACTCAAAGCTCCCGTGGCCGGTCGCGATCACGACCGAGACCGCGGGGTAGCGCTCCCGGATCTCCTCAAAGAGATCCAGGCTCAGTTCGGCGCCAAGACGCAGGTCCAGGATCACGATCGCGTAGCGATCCTTGGCCAACGCGCGCAAGGCGTCGGTGGGATTCGCAACCGCCGCCGACTCGAAGTCCATCGTGCGAAGGGCCCGCTGGTACATGAGCTGCTGGGCCGAGTCGTCTTCAACGATGAGCACTCTGCGGGGCGCGGCGCTCATGGACGTTCCTCCCGGTAGGGAATCGCAAGCACGAACGTACTCCCGCAGCCGGGCCCGTCGCTGAACGCTCGCAGCGTGGCCCCCATCGCTTCCGCCAGGGCCTGCGCGATCGACAGACCCAGTCCGAGCCCACGCCCGTCCTCGCTGTGCGACTTGAACGGCGTGAAGAAGGTCTGCCGCATCGCTTCCGTGAAGCCCCGACCGTTGTCGCGGACGCGGATCCAGATCTCCTGCTCGGTCCGCGTCGCATCAACCTCAATGCGCCCGTCCGGAGCGACCGCGTCGGCGGCGTTGATCAGGAGCGTGAGCAGAATCTGCCGCACATCGTTCGAGGGGGCAAACGCCAGCACGTTCAGGCCTTCCGAAGCATTGACATAGCACGCGGCACGATCCGGGCGAGCGGCCTGGGCGACCTGAATCGTCTCCGTGACGAGCCGGGAGGTGTCAATCCAGCTCGGCTTGCGATCCGTTCGCACCATCGCCATGAACCGTCCCACGATCGCCTTGCAACGCAGGGCCTCGCGACGCACGACACGGAGGGATTCTGAAAGCTCCGCCCGAGCGGGCTCATCAATCGGCCCTCGCTCGGTGGTCTGCAATCCGAGCTCCGTCAGCCCCAGCATCGCGTTCATCGGGTTGTTGATCTCGTGGGCGACGTCGGCCGCGAGAAGTCCGATGGCGGCCAGCCGCTCACGCCTGAGCAGTTCCCTGCCGCTCTCCTCGATCTTCTCGATCATCCGCGAGTTCATCTCTTCGATCTGCGTCACGACTCCGCCAAGCTCGCGCGCAGGCTTGGCTGTGGCGCCGGGGGTCTGGGCCGAGAGCCTCTGATGAAGCTCGCGGAGCCGGAGATTCACGCTCCGTGTCGACCACGCCAGCAGGCCGATGCAAAGCACGGCGCACGCGACGCTCGAGCCGACGATCCAAAGCAACGTCGCCCGCCGCGCGTGATAGGCCGCGACCTGCGCCGACCGCACACCCGAATCCGCCGCATGATCGAGCCGATCGAGCCCGGCACGCACATCGGTCACGCGCTGCGCCTGCGCAGGCAGATCCTTCAGTGGCACGTCCAGGAGCTCACGGAGTATCTTGGTGAGCTTCGACGCCTCCGCCGATTCCACCGCCTGGTGGTCCTGCTCCGCGACACCTTCATACTGGGTCGCGAGATACGTGACCAGCTCCGCCTCCGCGTGCTCGATCAGCGTGCGGGCCGCAGCATGAAGCTTGGGATCGTCGCTCTCCAGCGCGAGCCTGGCGTTGCTCAGGTCCTCATCGATGCGCTCGAGCTCGCGCAGCTCGTCGTACTCCTCCGCGACGTTCTGCATCGCAAAGTCGAGCTTCCAGAGTCCGAGGGCCGCGATCGTCGCCACGCACAGCGGCAGCACGATCAGGAGCACCATCGCGACCACCTGCTGGCGTGAGACGCCCATCCAAGACTCCAGGCAAGGCCGCACGAGCTCGCCGCACGGGGCTGCGTTCGTCCGCAAACTTTGCAGAGCTCGCGGGTCGGTTCTTAGTGTATCCGATGATGGCATCCAAGACGCCGCTCTCCACCTTCGCGGCGCAGCCAGGAGCGTGGCGTGCAAACCAGTGACGCGAAGTCCGCCTGGCGCGGGCGGCAGATCGGCGTGCTGGTCACGATGTGCCTGGCCTCCATCGTCATCGTGATGGACGGATCCATCGTGAACGTGGCGCTCCCCACGCTTTCCCGGGAGCTGGCGGGTTCGACCAACGCACGCCTGCAATGGATCGTGGACGCTTACGTCCTCGTCTTCGCGACCCTGCTCATGCCCGCCGGGAGCGCCGCCGACCGAGTCGGCAGACGCCTGGTGTTCCTGCTGGGACTGGTTGTCTTCGCCGCCACCTCCGTCGGAGCCTCACGTGCCGACAGCGCGTCGCAGCTGATCCTCTGGAGGGCGCTGATGGGGGTCGGCGCCGCGATGATCTTTCCGTCGACGCTCGCGATTATCTCCGAGACCTTTCCGGAGCCTTCGCGACGGGCGACCGCGATCGCCTGCTGGGCAGGCTCGAGCGGCCTCGGAGTCGCGATCGGACCGATCGCCGCGGGAGCGACACTCGCCCGACTGCACTGGGGCTGGATCCTCCTGCTCAATCTGCCCATCGTGGCCCTCGCCTTCGCGGGCACCGCGGCGTTCGTGTCGGAGTCACAGGACCGCGCTCGCGGACGACTCGATGTGCCCGGCGCGTCCCTGGCCGCACTTGCGGTCTTTGCCATGGTGTTCGGCATCATCGAAGCCCCGGAGCAAGGCTGGCTCGCGGGCCGGACACTGGTCCCCATTGCCCTCGGCCTGATCGCGATGCTGGGCTTTGTCCGCTGGGAGAAGCGCTGTGCGACGCCGCTGCTCGATGTTCGCTCATTCCTGGACCGTCGCTTCGGCGGGGCCTGTCTGGCCCTCACCGTCGCCTTCTTCGGGCTGTTCGGCTTCGTGTTCATGGTCACGCAGTTCTTTCAGTTCATACAAGGCCACGACGCGTTGCACGCGGGGATCCGCACCTTGCCCTTTGCGGGCTTCATCCTGGCTGGCGCGGTCATCGCGGCCTCACTTGGGAAACGCGTTGATCCGACCTTTCCGATGGCCTCTGGACTGGCGTTGATGAGCGTCGGCTTTCTGTGGTCCTCTCGGGCACACGTCGATATGCCCTACCTCACGATGGTCGGCCAGATGGGCTTCCTTGGCGTCGGGCTGGGCCTCGTCAACGCTCTCGGCACGGACGCGATCATGGGTTCCCTCCCGCGCGAGCGAGCCGGGACCGGCTCATCGGTCAACGACACGCTCCGCGAGCTCGGAGGCACGCTCGGCGTCGCGTGCATGGGCAGCGCATTCAACGCCCTCTACCGCACCCACATCACCGACGCCCTGGCTTCCTCGCCTTTGCCCGCTTCAGCCCGGGACGCGGTTCGGGCCTCCGTCGGCTCCGCAAGCTTCGTGATCCAGGGCGTGCGCCACATTGCGGGCGATGACTTGGCGAACGTTCTGGAGCATGCTGTCCAGTCCGCGTTCATGCGGGGCTTTGAAGTCAGCTGCTGGATCGCAACCGCGATCACGCTGGGGGGAGCCCTTGCGCTTCTCGCCAGCGCCACGCTCAGGGCTGCAAAGTCTGCAGCGTGATTGACCCGCGGGTTAGAGTCGCTCAGACGTCGAGGTACGCACCGGACGCGTCTGCACGTCACGCGCGGCACGCCGCGCAGGGAAGGACCGCTTGCGTTCACCGCTGAGCATCGTGTCGGTTCGCAGCCTTCTGCCGGAGCACCGCTATGAAGCCGAGGTTGCCGAAAAGGCGTTCATGAACTGGCTCGCCGCTCGCCCTGATCTCGAACGCGCCAAGGCCAGGCGGATCTTCCAGAACTCGGGCGTGCAGACGCGCCGCTCCTGCCTCACGATCGACGAGCTCTTCTGGCCATGCTCGCTCTCAGAGTCGAGCGCTCGCTATCGCAAGCACGCCAAGACGCTCGGCACAGCCTTGCTCGACGCCACACTCCGCGACGCGGGAATCAGGCCGAGCGACGTCGACGTGCTGATCACCACCTCCTGCACGGGCTTCATGATCCCCTCGGTCGACGCGTACATGGCGGCGGAGCTCGGCTTCCGCCCCGACCTGCTCAGACTGCCGGTCACGGAAATGGGCTGCGCTGCCGGGGCTGCGGCACTGATGTACGCCGCGGAAATCCTCCGAGGCCGCAGCGAAGGCCTCGCGGCGATCGTGAACATCGAGCTGCCGACCAACACGCTCCAACTCAATGACTTCAGCATGGACAACATCGTGTCCAGCATGCTCTTCTCCGATGGCCTTGCATGCACCATCCTGCGCAAGGGAGCCAGGCCCGGGCGTGCCAGCGTCGAGTCCTGGACGACGCTTCAGGTGCCCGACTCCCTCAACCTCCTCGGGTACAACCTCACGAGCACCGGCTTCCTGATGACCCTGCACCCCACGCTGCCTGACGTCATCGGCCAGCACTTCGAACACGCGGTCGAGACCCTGCTGAAGGCAGAAGGCCTCTCGCTCCGTGACATCAAGCACTTCGTGATCCACCCCGGGGGCGTGAAGATCCTTGACCGGATCGAACCGATCCTCGCAAAGTACGGCGGATCGACCAGGCTCTCGCGCGAAGTGATGCGCGACTGCGGCAACATGTCCAGCGCCACCGTCATGGTCATCCTGGAGAGACTCCTGAACTCCAACCCCGAGCCCGGCCGCACCCTTCTCATGAGCTTTGGCCCGGGCTTCGGCGCTCACATGGCCCTTCTGAACATCGAGAAGGCGGGTTAATCCATGACAACGCAACTCCATGACGACAGCGCCAAGCTCAAGCTCATCCGCGATGTGGGCTTCGACAAGCATTTCCGAGCCGACACCTGGGCGGACTACAACCGGCAGTTCTTCGAAGGCCTCGCGGCGAAGTACGACGCGACCAACGTCATGCACTCCTTCGGGACCAAGGGCGTCATCGACCGCGCCGCGGTTCGCAGACTCCCCATCAAGCCCGGCTCGGTGATCCTCGACCTTTGCTGCGGGTCGGGCGACATCTCGATCGAGATCCTCAAAGCCCATCCCGATGTCCGCGTCGTTGGCGTGGACGCTTCACCCGCCATGCTCAAGGTCGCGTCCCGGAAGGCGGGCGATCTGAATAGCCGCCTGACACTCATCGAGGGGGACGCGCTCCATCTCCAGTACCCCGACGCGATGTTCGATGGAGCCGTGATCAGCTTTGGGCTTCGCAATCTCGCGAACCTGCGGGACGGCCTTCTCGAGATGAAACGCGTCATCAAGCCCGGAGGCTTCCTCTCCAACATCGATCAGGGGCGACCCCGCGGCACGCTGTTCACGCTCCTTTACGAGTTGCACTTCAAGCGTCTGGCCCCGTTGCTCGGGAAGCTGGTCTTCCATCGTCGCGAGTTCAACTCGTTCCGATACCTCCCCGAGTCCAATCGGTACTTCCCGCCGCAGGACGCGCTCTGCGAGATCATGCGCGAGTGCGGTCTCACGGACATTCAGAGCTTCGACTACTGGCGCGGAGCGGTCGCCCAACAGATCGCCACCGTCCCGGGAGGCACGCACGCGTGACGACCGACGTCGTCATCATCGGCGCCGGACCGGTCGGCTTGACCGCCGCGTTGCTCTGCGCCCAGCAGGGTCTTCGCGTTGAGATCCTCGAGCGTCGGAGCGGCCCCACCCCCGAGCCCCGTGCCGTGTCCGTTGACGATGAGGGGCTGCGCATCTGGCAAGCCTGCGGCGTGCTCTCGCTCCTCGGCGACGACGTCGCGGGAGGCGAGCCCGACCAGTGCATCTGTACGTACCTCGACCAGAAGCGTCGTCCGTTCCTGAGAATCCACCAGCGCATCAGCGAACTCGGTCACCCGCATGCCGCAGCGATTCACCAGGGACGTGTGGAAGCCAAGCTCTGGCTCGCGGCGGAGCGCAACTCCCTGATCTCGATCTCCCGGGGCATCGAGGCGATTTCGGTTGAGCAGAACTCGCACGCCGCAATCATCCGATGCCGGGACGGCCAAGGTCATGAGCTCGTGCGGACCACGCCTTGGGTCATCGCGTGCGACGGCGCACGCAGCGCGATCCGCGAGGCGATCGGGATCTCGATGCCGGGCAGGACCCTGGACCGTCCGTGGCTGATCGCAAACGTCGAGGATCAGGGCGAGCCGGGACACGTCGTGATCCGCTGCTCTTCCGACGGCGCCGCGGTGACCATGCCACTCCCCCACGGCATGCGCCGTATCGAAGTGGAGCTTCCGGATTCCAAGGATGCCTGCTGGCTTGAGGACGACAACGCGGTCCGGCGCTGGCTCGCCAGAGGGTGGCCCGGAGCCGAGCATGCTCCGATCGTGACCAAGAGCGTGTGCCGATTCCGATTGGCGGTCGCGGACCGGTGGCGCGTGGGTCGGGTCTTTCTGGCGGGGGATGCGGCGCACGTCATGCCGCCCTTTGCGGGGCAGGGTCTGGGCGCGGGCCTGCGTGATGTTGCCAACCTCACCTTCAAGCTCGCTGGGGTGCATCAGGGCTGGCTCGCTCCGGACGCGCTGGACACGTACGAAGCCGAGAGGCGACCGCATGTTGACCGAATCGGAGAGCTCGTGCTCCGCCTGGGCGAGTTGATGCACCCCTCTTCTTCGACGCAGGGCCAGCTCACGCACGCTGCGCTCAGGCTGCTCTCGCCGATCGCCAACCTCAGCGGCCGCTGGAGGCTGCGGGGACCCAACATCCAGCCTGTACTCACCCAAGGACTGCTGGCGCCATCCAGACGATCCGGGCGGTACCTGCCTCAGCCGGACGTGATCGCCGCTGATCAGCGACGCGTCAGGCTCGACGACCTGCTCGGCCCGAGGATGACCTGGATCGTCCTTGATGGTCGCAAGCGGATCGCTCCCGCGTCGAAGCCCCCCACGGTTCACTCAAGCGACCGAGTTCTGGTCGAAGGTCGGGACTTCCGCGATCCCTCGGGAACGCTCAGAAAGACGTACGGCGCCGGCAGCCGCCTGCTCGTTCGACCAGACCGCATCGTCTGTCTGCACTCGCCCGCGCCAGCCTGGCCTTGGCTCACGCTCCGGAGGCACACATGTCACATGAATCTCTCCGCGCTCCGAGAAGTCCGCGCGGTCGCCGCATCGCCATCCTGATCCTCGCCAGCACATCTGGCGTCCTGCCAGGCTGCGTCGCCAACAGCTCCAACCCCGAGGTCCACATCGCCGAGGCAATCGCCTCAAGCGATGCTGCCCGCTTCGAGCTGGAAGTGTCCAATCCCGGCGGCCGCAATCTCAGGGTGCAGAAGCTCACGTGCCAGGTGAGCCAGGGAGAGGCCTCATTCCCCGTCGCGAGCCCCGAGTGGAAGGGAGAACTCGACCTGCCCGCCAAAGGCAAGGCCCATCTGACGCTCCTGGCTCCCTTCGACTCCCCCTCGCCTGAGGCGGATTCCAAACTCTTTCATCTCAACGGCGAGCTCTTCTTCGCAGATCGGACGGGCTATCTCGGTTTGAAGTCCATGGACCTGACGCACACCTCGTTCCAAGGCGAGGTTCACGCCAAGGAGGGAAAGCCATGAGCGTGCGCAAGATCGTGCTCGCCGGCAGCGCCGTGCTCTCGCTCGGAGCGATCGGGGTCTGGCTCGCCACAGGCCGCGAGGGCTACACGCGTTGGCCCGACGCAAGGCTCGAACAGGCCGACGCTCCTCCACCCGCGGGGGAAGCGGATCTGCTGGCCTCCGCCGGCCTCACCGAGAAGTCCGCGTCAGCACCGACGATCCGAAGCCGCTTTGCGCTGGGCCTGCTCCCAGGCGGACTTGATCCCAAGCACCTGGTGTCGGTCGCTGCGGTGCTCGGCGCGTCAACCGGTGCCGCCGCCATCACCCTCATCGTCGCTCGCAAGCGGACGCCCGCCGCCGATACCCCGAATCAATCAGGAGCCCCGCGATGAACCTGTTGGTCCCATTCGTTGCCGCATTCGCCTGCATGCTTGCGGACGATCCCAAGCCCGCTTCGACGGAGCCCATCACGCCGCGCGTGGCCGAACCGACGCCGCCCGCTACCACACCTGCGGATGCAACGCTCTACCACACGCTGGCCGGCCGCGACGCCCAAGTGGTGTTCACCACCGATGCGCCCCTCGAAAAGGTCGTGGGCAAGTCCAACGAAGTCGTCGGCTACGCCATCTCGGGGCCAAAGACCGAACCCGCAAAGCTGCGCGGCGCGACCTGGATCCTTCCCATCAAGTCGTTTGCAACCGGGATCCCGATGCGCGACGAGCACCTGGCGGGCCCGGATTGGCTGAACGCCGACTCCTTCCCGAACATCCAGTTCACCCTGACGAGGGTTGACGACGTGAAGGAAGTCAAGAAGGGCGAGGGCTTCGCGACTTACAGCGGGACGCTGGTGGGCACCATGGCCCTCCACGGCGTGTCACGCGAGATCTCCGTCCCCGACGCCAAGCTCTCCTTCTTCGACGCCTCGGACAAGACAAAGAACATCGCGCCGGGGGACCTGCTCTTCATCAAGTGCGACTACACCGTGAAGCTCTCCGACTTTGGGATCCACAACCCTGACGTCCCCCAGAAGGTCTCCGACACGATCAAGCTCAGCCAGATCCTGAGATTGACCTCGCAGCCCCCCAAGGGGGCCTCCACGCCGTCCAAGTGAGGAGCGGCGCGTCGGAGACCTTTTTTCGAAATCGTGACAGTGCCGCGAATCGGACACCGCATGCAGGGATGTCGGGCCGTCTCCCGCGTGGTCGCGGGCGAGGGACCCCGATACCCCTGCTTGATGGAGTCTGGCATGTCCACCACCCCCGCGATCGGCTCCCGTCACCTGCTCCTGGCCCTGACCCTCTGCGCCGGCACCGCTGCCGCCCAGCCCGACTTCAGCCTGGTCGGCTCGCTCCCGGGCACCAACACCTACAGCACGTGCTACGGCGTCTCGGAAGATGGCTCCTGCGTCGTCGGTCACAGCGGAAACAACTATTACTACGGATCGTCCTCGCACGCCTTCCGCTGGACCAGCTCGACCGGCATCGAAGACCTCGACCCCCTCGCGCCCGCCGCCGGCGCGTACGCCATCTCCGCCGATGGCTCCCTCATCATCGGAAGCGAGATCAGCGGCAGCACCAAGGCGGTGCGCTGGGGTGCGGGCGGCAGCTCGCTGACCGATCAGATGTACCACGGCGGTGAGTGCTTCGCGCTCTCGCGTGACGGCAAGTTCGCCGCGGGCTACGACGAGTTCGGGAGCGGCAGGAACTACCGGCCCCACCGCGCCATCCGCTTCAGCGACAAGGACAAGGTCGAGTACATCGACACCCCCGCCGCGGGTCTGACCGCCCCCACCAACAGCGAATCCCTGGGCATCAACACCGATGGCTCCGTGGTCGTCGGCTGGGCGGTCATCGGCGGCGCGCAGCGGGCCTTCCGGTGGGACGCGAACACCAACATGGTCGCCCTCACCACCGGCGCCGGAGTCGCCTTCGGTGTGAGCGGCGATGGCTCGGTGGTCGTCGGCGACTTCGTCGTGGGAACGACGCGTCACGCCTTCCGCTGGACCGCATCCACGGGGCTCGTCGACCTCGGCACGCTCCCGGGCGGCCTCCGAAGCGCCGCGTACGCCATTTCGACCGACGGCACCACCATCATCGGCATGAGCCAGACCTCCACCGCCGACCAGCGTGCCTTCATCTGGCGCGCTGATCTCGGAATGCAGGATCTCAACGTCGTGCTCGCGGGCTCTCTCCCCGAAGGCTTGCGTCTGACCGAGGCTCGCTCGCTCAACTCGACCGGAACCGTCATCGGCGGCGGCTCCCGAAACGCCACCGGCGGCGTGGAGGCCTGGGTCGTCAAGATGCCCACCTGCGTCGAGACGGCCATCGCCGCCGGCCCGGCCGACACGACCGTCAGCATCCATGGCTCCGCCGACCTGGTCGTCGCGCCCTCCGGATTCGGCCCCTTCACTTACCAGTGGCGCAAGGACGGCGTGGACCTCCCGGGCGCCAATGCCGCGCACCTGATCATCACCGATGCCGCTGTCTCCAACGCCGGCGAGTACGACTGCGTCGTCTCGGGCCACTGCGGCTCGGACACCAGCGCCGCCGCCACCCTGAACGTCTGCATCGCGGACGTCACGGGGGACCAGTCCATCGACCTTGCCGACTTCTTCCAGTTCCTCAATGACCTGGACCAGAACTCGCTCGGCGCCGATGTGACCAGCGACGGCTCCGTCGATCTGGCAGACTTCTTCGCCTTCCTCAACGCCTTCGACACCGGCTGCTGAACTCGGGCTTGCCTTGGCCCATGCACCCTGCGCGAAGCCCCGCCCACCAGCGGGGCCTTCGCATTCCCGACGCTCTCGATCTTCCTCCCCCCGCATCCCCGATCCAATAAACTGACCCTGGAATGCCCGAGCCTGATGGCCATCCCCCGACCGATCCCATGAACGCGACGCGCCCATTCTCCAGCCCCGAAGGGCACGCAGCCCCCGCGGTCACACAGTTGCTCGCCCGAGCCCGGTCCGGGGATCGGCTGGCCACCGACGAGCTCTTCCCCATCGTCTACGAGGAACTGCGTCGGATCGCGGGACGCCTTCTGCGGGACGACTCCCGCACGCCGACGCTCCAACCAACCGCCCTCGTGAACGAGGCATACCTGCGTCTGGTCGGGCCGATCGATCCGCAAGCCCCGGAGGATCGCGCCACCTGGGAGAACCGCGCACACTTCTTCGGCGCCGCCGCCCTTGCCATCCGCCGCATTCTGACCGATCACGCCCGCGACCGCGACCGCCTCAAGCGTGGCGGCGGACGCGATCGCGTGCCGCTGCACGAAGGGCTGGTCATCGCGCCCGAGAGTGATGTGGACATCCTGGGGCTCGATGAAGCCCTCGATCGCCTTGCCGCCTTGGATGCGCAGAAGGCCCAGATCGTCTCCCTCCGCTTCTTCGCGGGTCTCACCGTCGACCAGACCGCGTTGGCGCTGGGCATCTCTCCGAGCACCGTGGCGCGCGACTGGCAGTTCGCACGCGTCTGGCTCAGCCGGGAACTCGCATCCCGCCAACAGTCCGACCAAGGTGGAGGCGCATGACGACTCCTCCGCCCGATCCCGCCAAAGCCAGGCTCCTTCTCGTTGAAGAGATCTTCTTCAAAGCCTCCGCGGAGCCCAGCGAGCGTCGCGAACAGGTGCTCGCGGCGCTGTGCATCGGCGACGACGCCCTGGCCCGCGAGGTCCGCGAGCTTCTGCAACATGCTCAAGGCATCGGCGCTTTTCTTGAGGCGCCCGCACTGGGAAAGCCCTGGTCCGAGCTCTCCCCCACCCCTGACGCCGATCACACCGGCGATGACTTCGTCGGGATCACACTGGGCAACTTCCGCATCGAGCGCCGTCTCGCCTCCGGCGGCATGGGATCGGTGTACCTCGCTTCGCGGAGCGATGGCTCATTCGATCAGAAGGTCGCGGTCAAGGTCGTCAGGCGGGGAATGGATTCCGAAGAGATCCTCGCCCGCTTCCGCGCCGAACGCCAGACCCTCGCAGCTCTTGATCACCCCAACATCGCGAGGCTCATCGATGGCGGCATCACACCCGATGGCCGCCCCTACCTCGCGATGGAATACGTCGACGGCAAGCCCATCGACGAGTATTGCGACGCCAAAAGGCTCCGCATCCCCGAACGGCTGCGCCTCTTCCGCGACGTCTGCGACGCGGTGCACCACGCCCACCAGAACCTGGTGATCCATCGCGACATCAAGCCGTCCAACATCCTCGTGACCGATGCCGGCGTCCCCAAGCTCCTGGACTTCGGAATCGCCAAGCTGCTCGCTCCGGACTCGGGCCAGACACCCGCGACCCTCGACACCGATCGAAGACTGACGCCCGAATACGCCAGCCCCGAGCAGGTCGAAGGACGCAACGTCACGACCGCGACCGACGTGTACTCGCTGGGCGTGGTGCTGTACGAACTCCTGGTCGGCGCCAGGCCCTACGCATTCCACACGCGTACTCACGAAGAGCTCCGCCGCGTCGTCCTTGAAGTCGTCCCACCCGCGCCGAGCGTGGCCGCCACCCTCAAGGTCACACGCTTTCGCACCGGCTCGGGCGGACCAGCACCCGCCTCAGACAACCCGCTGACCGTCAAGCCCGCCGATAGCGCCCAGACGCGCCGCATGACCTCGACCAGGCTCCGCAGCACCCTGCGCGGCGATCTGGACAACATCGCCCTCATGGCGCTCCGCAAGGAGCCCGAACGTCGCTACGCCTCCGCGGAGCAGCTCGCTTCGGACATCTCCCGATATCTCGATGGCCTCCCGGTGCGGGCCCGGAGGGACACGCTCGCCTACCGAGCCTCGAAGTTTCTGCGCCGCCACGCCATCGGCGCCGCACTCTCGCTCTTTGCAGTCCTGGCCCTGGGCATCAGCGCCGTTTCGCTCTACGAGCAGCGTGCTCAACTTCGTATCCAGCGCGACCGGCTTGTCTCAACCAACGCCCAGCTCGATGCGTCCCGCGAGTTCCTGCTCGACATCATCAGCGGCGGCGAGACCGGCAACAGCGGCCCGGACCAGACGCTCGGTTCTCTCTTGAATGACGCGGCCATCGCGCTCGAGCAAGCGCCGCCGCAGGACAGTGTCACTCGCGCCGCCGCCCAGCAGGCGCTGGGGCGGGCGTTCATGTCCGTCGGCGAGCTTGACCGCGCCGCCGCCCTGTTTGCAGCCGCCGAGCCTGTGCTCTCGACGCACGAAGGCTCCCTCGTCGGTCGCACCGACATCCGCATCGACCTTGCGGAGCTTGCGATCTTCCAGGGACGTCCCGCCGAGGCGGAACCGGTGCTCCGCCAGTTGCTCGCCGACGAGCGCCGGGCTAACCAGGGTTCGCCCACGCTTCGCGAGGGGCTGCTCCTGAACAACCTTGGGGCAGCGCTCCGCGCCGAACGTCGCTTCGATGACGCCATCGCCGCCCAGCGCGAAGCGATCAAGGTGCGCACACTCCTCCTCGGAGAGGACTCCCTCCCGGTCGCTTCGTCGCGCAACAATCTCGCGAGTTCCCTCTTCCAGAACAGCGACACCGAAGGCGCTCTGCAGGAGTTCACCCGTGTCCTGGCGATCCGCACCAAACTCCTCCGCGCGGACCATCCGCTCATCGTCCGTTGCAAGTCCAATCTGGGTCTGGCCCAGTTCCGAGCCGGTTTGATCGAAGAAGCCATCAAGACCCTGACCGAGTCCGTCAATGCGTGGGACAAAGCGTTCGGACCCGCGCATCCCGGCCGCGTGCCCGCTTCGACGTCGCTCGCACTGGCGCTCCGCAAGCATGGGCAGCCCGCCGACGCCGCTCGTGTGCTGCAATCCGCCCTTGATTGGCAAAGGCAGCATCACGCTCCTGACATCTCAATCGCGGCGACCGAGGCCAACCTCGCCCTGGCCTTGAATGAATCGGGCCAGGGGACCGAGGCTCAAGCGTTGCTCGAGCGCACCATCCCGCTCCTGACTCCCGTGCCGGCACAATCGGGCATCGCCCGCGCTGCGTGCGAAGCGCTGGCCTCGATCTACGACACACAGGGCCGGGCCGATGATGCCGCGCGAATGCGCTCGCTCACCAAGTGAGCCTCAGGCCCGCCGACGGCGTGCCAGCAATCCCGCAAAAGGGAGCATCGCGAGCGTTCCCGGCGTCGGGATCGACAAACCAAGCTCGTAGAGGCTCGACACTTCCTCTCCGTCCCCTCGGAACTGCGCCTCAAACTCCAGCGCGTAATCGCCCGCCGGGAGCACGCCTTCCAGGTTCACTGCCTGCGACGGATCCTTGTCCGTGATCGAGATAAGCTTGCCCGCGACGTCCCCTTCGAACTTGAACTTGAACCGGTCATCCACCAATCCGAAAGGCCGCGGCGACACATACAACGCAAATGCCGTCGCCTCATCCAGATGGAACGTGAGGTTCACGATCACTCCCGCCTCCCCGAGTTCCACCGCGGGCTTTCCTCCCGAAAGCGCCAACCCGCCCGCCGCGGAGAGCTTCCCGCGGAGCTTCACGCCGTTCGGATCAAGCTGGCAATCGATGCCCGAGCCGCCCGATGTCGTTCCCGTTCCGCCCGTGGGCTTCACAAAGATCGCCGAGGAACTCACGAGATCAACAAACGACGCGAAGTCCGGAGCGGTCTTGCTCTGGACCAGTCCATCCACGGTGTTGGTCGCAGAGATCGTGCGAGCCTGCGTGAGGTACGTGACCGACGCCCCGGCTTCCGCCGCGATCATCGCCGCCGCTGCACATCCCATCACGATTCGGAGTCCGAGTTCAGCAGCTGACGGCATGCGATCAAAGCGTCCTTTCCGGCCCCGCGCCGCTTGGTCTGCGCGGAACGTTCGAACGTGCATTATGCCGCGAAAAAGCGCTCTCGCCAACGAGTTTCCCGCTGCTTTCCGATTCCATGCACCCACGGTCCCCAAAGCCCCCGGAATCCCTTGGATCGAAGGCCGCCGAATCGCCGCTGCACGCGGCAGTTCCTCTTCGTGAGCTCCCCGACACCGATGCACCCTGGTGTAATCGGACCACCGACCCACGCCGTCACGAAGCACCCGCCCGAGCCGCCCGAGCCGGCGGCAACCAGCGCCTTGGCTCACCACTGTCGACACTCGCCCCCGCGCTCCGAGCAGCCTCGCGCGTGAGAATGGGTTCTCATCCGAACCTCAATCCCGACACGATCGTTGAGGTATACTCCCTGCCTTGCGTCAGCCTCTGATCCATCGCCTGATTTCGATGCTCTGCCTGGCCACCTTCGTGTTCGGGCAGCTGGTGATCGGCCCGTCCGCAGTGCGCTGCACCGCGGAGGCGGGCGGGTCGCGCATCGAGTTCGCGTGCATCAAGGCCGACGCCGGGGATTGCTCGCCCAGCTCTGCCTGCCCTGATGCCTCAGCCGAAGAGCAGGACCAACCCAGTCCTTGCCAGGATGAGCGCGTCGCGCAGGACACCGCGGGCCTCAAGCCCGGCATCCGGGCCCCGCTTCCGGAGCCCGTGGTCGTCCAGGCTCCCGTATGGCAGGTGATCGTCTGGCCGCCCGCCGATGAGCAGGGACGTGGACCGCGGACGATCGCGATCGCAGCGCCTGATCATCCGCCCTCGCAGCTGCAGAGCCTCCGCGCCGTCATTCTGCTCGTCTAGCCCCACGCCGCATCACACCTGAGCTTCCGGCTGTGCGACACCTCCGATGCGCACCCGGGCATGCTGCTCTTTGGTCACCGTCGTGATGCGCCTCCCGCCGCGCGGGCTGGCAAGTTCATCCACCATTTCGATCACGGATCCTCATATGACCCGTCCATCCGTCCTGCGCTCTGTCGCGCTGCGCGTGCCGGCCGTCGCGATCCTGCTTTCCGCAGGCTGCGCCTCGCCCAAGCCGAGCGACATCCGTCCCGAACAATCCAGCGCCGCAGCCCTCGGGCTTGCGGATCCCATCGAGTTCCGGACGATCGGCCCCGAAGGCAGCCCGCTCGACGAGCCATCGGGCGTCGGCGACCGACTGGGCATGGCCGATGCTCTGGAACGGGCCGTCCGCACCAGTCCGAAGCTCCAGGCCTCACTCGCAAACGTCCGCATCGCCATCGCGGAATCGGACCAGGCCAGGCTCCTTCCCAATCCCATCCTCTCATTCGTCATCCGCTGGGGACCGGGCAAGTCTCAGATCGAAACCTCGCTCACGCAGGACCTGATCCGCGCGTTGCAGACGCCCACGCGGGCGTCAGCCGCGGACAACCGGCTTCGCGCAGCCGCTGCTGATGCCGTCACAACCGCGCTCGACGTCGGCGCGGAAGTCCAGCTGCAATACGCCGCGGCCCAGGCCGCCGCTGCCCGCACGCCACTCCTGAAGTCGCGGATGGGCCTGATGGAGCAGTTGGAGCGCATCGCACAATCACGACTCTCCATCGGCGAGGGTTCCAAGGCCGACCTGGCGACCCTCAGCGCCCAGCGCGTGCGCATCGAAGTCGAACTGAGCCGGGCCCAGCGCGATGAGCGTGAAGCCCGCCTCAAGCTGGCCAGGCTCATCGGCGAGCCCTCCGGGTCCGCGACATGGGCCCTGGATTCCTGGACCCCACCCTCCACGACTTCCGTCCCCGAGGATGCGTTCATCAGAACCGCGTTGACGCACCGACCCGAGCTCCAGTCGCTCGGCTGGGAACTGGCCGCCCTCGGCGATGATGCCGCCCTCTCCCGAGTGAGCGTGTGGGAACCCGTCGACGCTGGTGTTGATGCGACACGTGATGACGATTGGCGCGTCGGGCCAACCATCAGCACGCCCATTCCCATCTTCGACACAGGCTCCGCAAGCCGCGCAGCCGCCGCCGCCAGGATCCAGCGCGCCCGACATGAGCTCTCGCTCGCCAAGCGTCTGGTGATCGAGGAAGTGCGGACGTCCTACGCAACGCTCGCCAGTTCGCTCGAGAACCTGACCCGCGTGCGCAGCACGCTCCTGCCTCTTCAGGAATCCCGCCGCCAGATCGCCGAGGACGCGTATCGCGCGGGCATGAGCGACATCACGACCCTTTACCTCGCCGAACAGGACCTCTCCCTGGCCGCTGCCGACGCGATCGAAACCGAACACGAGGTCGCCATCGCCCTGATCTCACTCCAGCGCGCCGTCGGCGGGCCCGCGCTCGCCGCCCAGACGCACGCCGCATCTTCTCCCAAGTCCGATGACGCCCACTCCGGAGGTTCCCGATGAAGAACCCGCTCCCCAAGTCCCTGACCGCCTCCACACTCATCTGCCTCAGCGTCCTCTTCCCGCTCGGGCTCAGCGCCTGCAAGCCGCACGCGGAGGCCGACGATCACGACCACGACACGCCCCACGCCGCTCCGGAGCCCCGCGTCAAGGCCGATGCGTCGTCGGACCACGCTCATGACGAGCACGATCACAAGCAACCCGAAGGCGAGCACGCCGACGAAGTCGTCCTCACGCCGGATGCGATCAAGGTCAACGGCATCGAGATCGAGAACGCCAAGGCCCAACCCCTGACGCTCTCCTTCATCGCGCCCGGGCGGGTCGCATTCAATCAGGACGCCTTGGCGCACATCGGCTCTCCCCTCCGCGGCCGTGCGTCAGAGCTCCGCGTCAAGGTTGGTCAGCAAGTCACAAAGGGCGATCCGCTCCTGATCATCGAGAGCCCCGAACTCGGACAGGCCCAAGCCGAGTACTTCCAGCGTCGCGTCGCCGCCGAGGCCTCCCGCCCCGCTGCGGCGCTCGCCAAGCTCTCCTGGGAACGGGCCCGCTCGCTCTTCGAGCAGTCTCAGGGCATCTCGCTTGCCGAGGTTCAGAAGCGCGAGGCCGAATATCAGGCCGCGCTCGCGTCTCAACAGGCCGCCGACGCCGCCGCCATCGGCGCGGAGAACCAGCTCCACCTGCTGGGAATGCACCAGGACGAGATTCAAGCGCTCGCCAAGTCAGGCGAGATCTCGCCTCGCTTCACCATCAGCGCCCCGATCGACGGCGTCGTGATCGAGCGTGAAGTGACCCTCGGCGAACTCGTCGGCCCGGAGCGTGAAGCCCTGATCGTTCTGGCGGACATGACAACGCTCTGGGTACTGGCGGACATCCCCGAAGCCCGACTCGCAGAGCTCGCCATCGGCGCCAAAGCGTGGGTCTCCGTCGGATCCGCGGTCCACCCCGGCCGTGCCAAGCTCGAAGGCCATGTCATGCACCTGGGAGCAGTCATCGACCCCATGACCCGCACCGCGCAGGCGCGGGTGGATCTGGCCTCGCCGACGCTCCGGCCAGGCATGTTTGCCAGCGTCGAGCTCGAGTCGAGCGAGGGCGCAGAACAGCAGGCGTCCACCATCATGCTCCCCGATGAAGCGATCCAGCTCGTCGAGGGCGCGACATCCGTCTTCGTCCCGGTCCCGGGCGAAGCCAACACGTTCGCACGCCGCGCCGTCACCACCGGCAAGACCGCCGGAGGCAAGGTCCAGATCCTCGCGGGACTCCGCGAGGGCGAGCCGGTCGTCGTCACAGGTTCCTTCATCCTCAAAGCCGAGCTTGGCAAGGCCGGCGCTGAACACTCGCACTGATCACATCCGGGACGCCCCATGCTCGAATCACTCCTCCGCTTTTCCATCCGCAGCCGGTGGCTCATCCTGCTGCTCACCCTCCTCGTCGCAAGCCTCGGAGCCTGGTCACTCGGACGGCTCCCCATCGATGCCGTGCCCGACATAACCAACACGCAAGTGCAGATCAACGCGCTCGCGCCAAGCCTCTCGCCCATCGAGGTCGAGAAGCAGGTCACGTTCCCGATCGAGAGCGCCCTGGCCGGCATCCCCGGCCTCCGCTCCACGCGATCCCTGTCTCGGAACGGCTTCGCCCAGGTGACCGCCGTCTTCGACGACGACACCAACATCTACTTCGCACGCCAGCAGGTGACCGAACGCCTCGGGGAAGCTCGCGAGTCGCTCCCCGAAGGCGTTGAGCCTGTCATGGGACCCATCGCGACGGGGCTCGGCGAGATCTACATGTACACCGTCGAGTTCTCGCATCCGCACGGCGACGGCGCGGACTTCACGCCGGGCAAGCCAGGCTGGCAACGCCCGCATGAGTATCTGACGCCCGAAGGACGAACCCTTCGCACCGACCTCGAGCTTGCGTCCTACCTCCGCGAGGTCCAGGACTGGGTCATCCGCCCACAGCTCAAGAGCGTCCGCGACATCGCGGGCGTCGAAGCCATCGGCGGATACGTCAAGCAGTACCACATCCAGCCCGATCCGATGAAGCTGGTCTCCTATGGGCTCACCTTCACCGACGTCCTGGAGGCCATCGAGCGCAACAACCTGTCCACCGGCGCGGGCTATGTCGAGCACAAGGGCGAGGCCTACCTCGTTCGCGCCTCTGGCCGCATCGAATCGCCCGAACAGGTCGAGCACATCCTCGTCGCCGAGCGCAACGGCGTCCCCATCCGCGTCCGCGACGTCGTCTCCACCAACCCCACAGGCCCAGCGGTCGGCATCGGCCGCGAACTCCGAACCGGATCCGCAAGCGAGAACGGCGAGGAGGTCGTCGTCGCCACGGCAATCATGCTCCTGGGCGCCAACAGCCGGACCGTCGCCGCCGCGGTCGACGAGCGCATGGCCGAGATTCAGCGTTCCCTCCCTCCGGGAATCCGCGCCAAGACCGTCCTGAACCGGACCAAGCTCGTCGACGCCACCATCGCCACGGTGCAGAAGAACCTGCTGGAAGGCGCGGTGCTCGTGATCGTCGTCCTCCTGCTCATGCTCGGAAACGTCCGGGCCGCCATCATCTGCGCCCTGGCGATCCCGCTCTCGATGCTCATGACCGCCACCGGGATGGTCCAGTCCCGCGTGTCAGGCAACCTGATGTCGCTCGGAGCCATCGACTTCGGCCTGATCGTCGACGGCGCCGTGATCATCGTTGAGAACTGCCTCAGGCGTCTGGCCGAACGTCAGCACGCACTGGCCGCCGCCGGCACACCCCGAGCCCTCACGCTTCAGGAAAGACTCCAGGAAGTCATGCTCGCCTCGCGCGAGATGATCCAGCCCTCGGTCTACGGCCAGGCCATCATCATCATCGTGTACTTCCCCATCCTCGCGCTCACCGGCATCGAGGGGAAGATGTTCCAGCCCATGGCCGTCACGGTGATCTTCGCACTGATCGCCGCGTTCATCCTTTCGCTCACCTTCGTCCCCGCCATGGTCGCGATCCTCATCCGAGGCAAGGTGACGGAGAAGGACATGTTCCTGGTCCGCTGGGCCCGCATGCTCTACGAGCCCGTCCTCCGCCGCGCGATCCGCTTCCGCTGGCTCGTCGCGTCCGCAGCCTTCCTCGCCTTCGCAGGCTCAGGCGTCCTCTTCACCAGGCTGGGCCAGGAGTTTGTGCCCACCCTGGACGAGAAGGACATCGCGATGCACGCCATGCGCATCCCATCGACCAGCCTCTCCCAGTCCCAGGCCATGCAGTTCGAGGTCGAACGCGCTATCTCCAACATCGCCGAAGTCGCATTCGTGTACTCCAAGACAGGCACCGCGGAGATGGCCACCGATCCCATGCCCCCCAACGTCTCGGACACCTTCATCATCCTGAAGGACAAGTCGCTCTGGCGACCCGAAGCCGAGATGGATCTGCTCATCGCCAAACTGAAGGCAAGCCAACCCGCGCCGCACGCCGACGAGCATGGCCATGCCGAGGAAGAGCACCAGGAGCTCGTCGCGACCGGCCACAAGGCCAAGCTCATCGAACTGATCCAGCTCACCGTCGCGGCGGTCCCCGGGAACAACTACGAGTTCACCCAGCCCATCCAGATGCGCTTCAACGAGCTGATCTCGGGCGTGCGCGGCGATGTCGCCATCAAGGTCTACGGCGACGACTTCTCCTCCATGGAGCAGACCGCCGCCCAGATCCTCTCCACGCTCCAGCAGATCCCCGGCTCCGCCGACGCCAAGACCGAGCAGACCCAGGGCCTCCCCGTCATGTCCATCGACATCGACCGCGACGCCATCGCCCGCTATGGCCTTTCCATCCACGATGTTCAGGAGGTCGTCGCGGTCGCCATCGGCGGCCGTGAAGCGGGGCAAGTCTTCGAAGGCGACCGCCGCTTCGACCTGGTCGTGCGCCTTCCGGATGAGCTCCGCGGCCGGATCGAGGAACTGCAGCGCCTGCCCATCCCGCTCCCCTCACACGAAGACGATCGCTCCGCCCTTCCCACCTCGACCGAGGACCACGCCCCCTTGGTCACACGAATCGCACAGGAGCGGGGGCATGGCTTCGTCCCCCTCGGAGAAGTCGCTCGAATCCAGGTTGCCGAGGGCGTGAACCAGGTGAGCCGCGAGAACGGCAAGCGCCGGATCGTCATCCAGTGCAACGTCCGCGGCCGCGATCTGGGATCCTTCGTCGAAGAAGCCCAGACCCGCATCGCCAAGATCAACCTCCCCCCCGGTCAATGGCTCGCCTGGGGCGGACAGTTCGAGAACCTCCTGGCCGCCAAGTCGCGCCTCTCCATCGTCGTCCCGATCTGCTTCCTGCTGATCTTCGTGCTGCTCTTCTCGACCTTCCGCAGCGTCCGCTACGCGCTTCTCGTCTTCACCGCCGTTCCGCTCGGCTTGACGGGAGGAGTGCTCGCGCTCTGGCTCCGTGACCTGCCCTTCTCCATCTCCGCCGCGGTCGGCTTCATCGCACTCTCCGGCGTCGCGGTTCTGAACGGACTGGTCATGGTCTCCTTCATCAACCAGCTCCGCCAGCAAGGGCTCGCGCCCGACGAGGCCATCCGCAAGGGGTGCCTCACCAGACTCCGTCCGGTCCTCATGACCGCGCTGGTCGCTTCGCTCGGCTTCGTCCCCATGGCTCTGGCGCACGGCACCGGCGCTGAAGTCCAGCGCCCGCTCGCGACCGTCGTCATCGGAGGCTTGATCTCCAGCACGCTGCTCACGCTCGTCGTGCTTCCCGCGCTCTATCGAATCGTCACCAGACCCGACGCCCCGCCCCCTCCGGGCGAGCCTCAGCCTTCGCACGCCTGAAGATTCACGCCAGTCGAGCAACCACCGTCAGATCGCCAGCGGCCCGGTGCTGTCGGCAAACTCCGGGTGAGGACATCCCGCGAGCTCGAGCATCGAGAGATACAGATTGCACAAAGGAGTCTCGGCCGGGGTCTCGATGAACCGTCCGGTCGCGACGCCTCCCCCACCCTTGCCCGCCAGCAGAATCGGCAGATTCTCGTGGTTGTGCCGGTTCCCGTCGCTGATCCCGCCTCCGAGCAGAATCAGCGAGTTGTCGAGGAGCGACCCACCGGTCTCCCCATCGGGCGTCCTGGCCATCCGCTCCACGAATCGCGTAAACCGCTCGACATGGAACCGATCGATCTTGCGGATCTGATCCACCATCTCCTGATTGTTCTGATGGTGCGAGAGGTGGTGATGCCCGTCCTTGATCCCAAGCTCCGGAAATGTCCGGTTGCTTCCATCGACCGCGAGCATGAGCGTGCTGACGCGCGTCGTGTCGGTCTGGAAGGCCAGGAGCATCATGTCGTACATCAGGTCCATGTGCTCGGAGATCTTGTCAGGAATCCCCGCCGGCGCGGGCGTGTCCGGGAGCTTCTGGGGCTTGGAGTCAAGCCTGGCCCGCTCGATGCGAAGCTCGATCTCCCGCACCGACGTCTGGAACTGATCAAGCTTCCGCCGATCCCCGCTCCCAAGCCTTCCCTCAAGCGCCCTGGAATCCGCCAAGACAAAGTCGAGAATGCTCTTGCGCCGCGCCAGCCTCTCCTGCGCCGCGGCGGCCTGAGTCGCATCGCCAAAGAGCCGCTCGAACGCGACCGCCGGGTCCACAACCTTGGCCATCGGCGTTGACTCATCCCGCCAGGAGATGTTCGACGAGTACGCGCACGAATACCCCGAGTCGCAGTTCCCCGCCGCCGGGCCATGTTCGCATCCGAGCTCGAGCGATGGGAGCCTGGTCATCTTCCCCAGATCGCGGGCCGCGAGCTGATCGATGCTGATCCCGTTGTGGATGTCATTCCCAGCGGTCTTTCGCGCCTGCTGGCCGGTCAGAAACGACGCCGAAGAACGCGCATGGTCACCCGGGCCGTCGCCGTTGGCCCGCGCCTTCTTGAGCGTCAGGCCCGACACCACGTTGACATGCTGGCGCACGCCCGCCATCGCCTCGAGCGTCGGCGAGAGCGTGAACTCGGTCGCGCCGGCCCCCGCGACCGGCGCCCACGCGGGATAGTTCACGCCGTTGGGCATGAACACGAACCCGAGCCGGACCGGCGCGGCCCCCGCAAGCTCCGAGGCCGCCGCCTTGAACCCGCGCGGCGCAAGACTCTCCAGATAGGGCAGCGCCATGCACACGCCCATCCCGCGAAGCACGCCACGCCTTGAAATGCCGCTCTTCATCGCGCCACATCCCTTCCCCGACACGTCCGGAACGTCTCACTCAGCACGATCGACTCCACCAGCGCCGAGAGCCGATCCCCGTTGGCCCGCGTCCGCGCCGCGATCCGGCGCACCGCGGGTCGATCAAGTGGCTCCACGCCCCGACCCAGCGCGTACATCAGCATCTTCGCCGACAACGCCTCGACAAACCGGTCGCTCTTGGCCAGAAGCGATCGCTTCAGATCGCCAGTCCCGTCAAGCTTCTCACCGCCGGGCAGCGTTCCCGTCGCGTCCACCGAGCGCCCATTCTCCGTCTCACGCCACCGGCCAATCGCGTCGAAGTGCTCGAAGCTGAATCCAAGCGGATCAAGCCTGTTGTGGCACGATGCGCAGCTCGCCACCGACGTATGCGCCTTGAGCTTCTCCCGCACCGTCGCATCGGGCCCAAGCCCCGCCGCCTGCTCCAGCGGCGGAATGTCCGGCGGCGGAGGAGGAGGCGGAGCCCCCAGCATCTGATCCAGCACGAACAGGCCCCGCTTCACCGGACTGGTCCGCATCGGATTGCTCGTGAGCGTGAGCACCGCGCCCATCGTCAGGACGCCTCCCCGCGCCGAGCTCTCGGGCAACGCCACCTTCCGGAACTGCGCACCAGAGACCCCCGCGATCCCGTAGAACTTCGCCAGTCGCTCGTTCAGGAACGAATCCCTGCTGTCAATGAACGCCAGCACGCTGCCGTCATTCCTGAGCACGTCCTCGAAGAAAAGCACCGCCTCCTGAACCATGTCCGCACGAAGCTCGTCCGTGTACTCCGGGAACGTCGTCCGATCGATCGCGAGCGTGTCCAGCGCCCGGAGCTGAAGCCACTGACCCGCGAAGTTCTCAACCAGCGCCCGCGACTTGGGATCCGCCAGCATCCGCTTCACTTGCTGCGCGAGCACCTCATCCTTCAGAATCGACCCGTTAGCCGCGAGCCCGAAGAGCTCGTCGTCCGGCATGCTGCTCCACAGGAAATACGAAAGCCGACTCGCCAGTTCGTACGCGCCCAGCACGTACCGGCTCTGGGCATCACCCGCTGCGGGATTGGCCACCGTGCGATAGAGGAAGTTCGGGGACACCAGCGCCGCCGCCAGCGCCGTGCGCACCGCAGGCTCGAACGCTCCCCCAGCCTCCCGCTCCGCCTGATAAACCCCAACGAGTCCCTGCACTTCACGATCATCCACAGGCCGGCGATACGCCCGCGTCGCAAACGCGCGCAGAATCTCCGTCGCCCTTCCCGTCTCGTCTTCACTCTGCGGCGCCGCGCCGAACACCCGCGTCCACGCCGCCGATCGGACGCTCGTCGCCTCATCCAAAGGCCCCGCGACACTGATCGACTCCACCGCGAGATTCCGATCCCCCTGGTCCTTCACGTAGTAGTCGTTCAGGAACTGCGCACCCACCGCATGCACGCCAGCTGCCAGCCTGACCTTGAAGCTGAACTCCTGGCCCTCACCCCGGGTGCCTGAAACGCCGACTTCACCCACCGGCCGCTCGTCGACCTTGACCCTCATCTTCGAAAGCTCGTCCCCCGCATGGGTTTCCCACGCCCGCACGCGGATCATGTACTCACCCTCGATCGACGCGACGAACTTCGATCCCGCGGTCCCGTTCGAGTACAAGAAGAACCCGCCGCGCGGCAACGCTTGCCCGTTCTTCCCCTCCAGAGGCCTCAACACCCTGGGCACATCACCGAAGCTCACGATCGGACCCAGCCCCGCCTCAATCGCCTGCTCCGCCGACGCCATGTATTGCTCCAGCGCCAGAGGCGAAACCGACAGCACGTCCGCGATGTTGTCAAACCCGTACCCCGTGTCATCCCGTGGAAGCTTCGCCGCCAGATCCACCCTCGCCGGATCCACGCCAAGCAGATCCCGCAACGTGTTCCGGTACTCCGATCGATTCAAGCGATGAATCGTGAACCAGCCCGGATCCACCGGCGCGTCCGGCGGCACATACGCCAGGGTCGCATCGAGCCACTGCGCGATCGCCAGCCGCTGCAGAGTCGAAGGCTGCTCCGAGTCCTCAGGCGGCATCTGCCCCGTCGCGACCATCTCCCGCACCAGCGCCAGATCCAGCGCCCCGTCGTGCGCATCCGCGACGCCGCGCACGCGGTCGAGCCGTACATCGCCCCGCACTTTTTTCCCGCCGTGACACTCAAAGCAGAACTGCTCAAGCAGGGGCTTCACGTCCTGCGCGTACCGGCGATCAAGCTCGACCGCCGCCTCGTCAGGCTCGCCCGCCCGCCCCACGCCGAATGCAAAGAGCGATACCCCCACCGCCCCGCCCAGCGCGAGAAGGCCCGCCAACCCACCCCAGAACTTTCCGCGTTCCGCGTTCGGATCCATCCGAGCAGCAGTCTACCGGAAGCCGGCGGCCTCACCGCTCCGCATCCCGGCACTTTCACGCTTCGGACCTCTCGGTCCCCTTCGCGTTACAACGCCTGCCGGAGCTCGTCATCGATGCCAGGCACCCACCACCGGGCCTTGGCGACGTCGAACCGCGCGGGCAGAGGCCTGGGCCCCCCATGCTCCAGCACGAAGTTCACGACCGCTTCGACCACCCGGGAAGGCGGACAACGCCCGCCGCACCAGTGATCGTGGTCCACCCACGCCAGCGAAATCTCATGCTCAGACGTGGACCCGTCCTCTTCCACCACGACGTGGTACATCCAGCCCCGTGGCGCTTCCCGCTCGTGTTGGACGTCCACCTTCGCCAAGCCGATTCCTGACGGGACTTAAGCCCAAACCCATCGAAGGGTCAGAAAAAACCAGCGCCGGACACCTTGCCCGGCCCGCGATCATTACCATTCGGCTCCCCGGCCGCCCGGATCCAGCCTCTTTTCCGCCTCTCACGCCCCCAGGACCACATGCAGTTCATTCTCGAGACCATCCGCCTGGGCATCACCAACCTGCGCCTCCACCTGATGCGCTCGATCCTCACCGCCCTGGGGATCATCCTCGGCGTCGCCGCCGTCATCACCATGGTCGCCCTCGGTGAAGGCGCCAAGCGCGAAGCCCTCGCGCAGATCGAACGCCTCGGCGCCAAGAACATCATCATCCGCTCCCAGAAGCCCCCCGAAACCCAGAACCAGAACAACCAGCAGCGCCAGTCCTGGACCTCCAAATACGGCCTCACCCGCGACGACCTCCAGGTCATCACCGACTCGTTCTCCGACGCCAGCGCCATCGTCCCCCTCAAGGAAGTCGGAAGCCAGATCCTGCGCGTCGAACGCCGCAAGACCTCGCAGGCCTACGGCACAACCCCGGACCTGCTCCGCGCCGCCAACCTCCGCGTCGAACGAGGCCGCTACCTCAACGACCAGGACCTCGAACAACGCGCCATGGTCTGCGTCATTGGCTCCGAGATCGCCAAGGAGTTCTTCCGCCTCGAAGACCCCATCGGCAACACCCTCCGCATCGACGACAAGGTCCTCACCGTGGTGGGCATCCTCGCGCCCGTCGGACTCTCGGGCGGCGCCGGCGCAAGCCTCGTCGGACGCGATTTGAACCTCGACGTGCATCTCCCCATTACCACCGCCCGCGCCGTGTTCGGAGATCTGGTCGCCCGCCGCACCTCGGGCTCCTTCTCCGCCTCCGAGGTCCAGATCGCGGAGGTCTACCTCATCGCGCCGGATACCGAGCGCGTGCTCGTCGACGGCGCCCGCGTCCGCCGCATCCTCGAAGTCCGCCATCCCAAGCTCGATGACATCGGCATCATCGTTCCCTACGAGCTCCTCGAACAGAAGCGCCGCGCCGCCCTCACCTACACGCTCGTGCTCTCCGCGATCGCCGCCATCTCACTCCTGGTCGGCGGCATCGGCATCATGAACATCATGCTCGCGACCGTCACCGAGCGCACCCGCGAGATCGGCATCCGCCGCGCTGTCGGAGCCACCCGCAAGCACATCCTCTGGCAGTTCCTCGTCGAGACCTCGGTCCTCTCCGCCATCGGCGGACTCGCGGGCGTGGGCCTGGGCATCGGCACCGCCGTCTTCCTGTCCTGGGGCGTCCCCCGCATGACCAAGATCCCGTTCATCGGGAGCTACTTCTCCACCGACATGGCCCTCCCGACCCACATCACCCTCTGGTCCATCCTCCTCGCCTTCGGCGTCGCCGCCGCCACAGGCCTCATCTTCGGCGTCTACCCGGCCCGCAAAGCCGCCAAGCAGGACCCAATCGTGGCCCTGCGGCATGATTGATCACCTGGCGTTCAGCCGAACCCGGAATCGCACCATGCCGATCCCCGCGGAAATCTCTGCGTACCACGCCGAACTCGCGCCCGCCGAGAAGAAGATCTGCGCAGCACTCGCCAAACAAATCGACAGCCACCTCAAAGGCGCCGAGTGCAAGATCTGGCACCGCCATCCCGTCTGGTTCCTCGATGGCAACCCCATCGTCGGCTACAGCAAGCTCAAGGACTGCATCCGCCTGCTCTTCTGGAGCGGCCAGTCCTTCGAAGAGCCCGACCTCGCCCCCGAAGGCTCCTTCAAGGCTGCCGAGGCCCGCTTCACCGCCGCCGACCAGATCAACGCCAAAGACCTGAAGCGCTGGCTCACCAAGGCCGCCAAGATCCAGTGGGACTACAAGAACATCGTGAAGCGCAAGGGCAAACTCCTCCGCCTCAAGTAACCCGCCGCAGCGTCCCCTCTGTCCTCTCCGTCCCCTCCGTCCGAGCCTCTGGCGCAAGCCAGAGGAACCGCCCCACCGCCACACGCCCCCAAGCTCGCCCCCAACGCCCAACGCCCGATGCCCAGCACCTGACGCCCGGCGCACCCAATGCCCCTCCCCCCCCTCTTCCTACTACACTCCCTCCATGTCCCGCCTCCCCGTCACCAAAACGTTCAAGCTCTACATCGATGGCAAGTTCCCGCGTTCCGAGTCCGGCCGCTCGCTGCCGGTCTACGACGCGTCCGGCGCTGTCGCTGCCCACATCTCGCATGGCTCGCGCAAAGACCTGCGCGACGCGGTCGAGGCCGCCCGCAAGGCCCAGCCCGGCTGGCAGAACGCCACCCCCTACCTTCGCGGCCAGATCATCTACCGCATGGCCGAGATGCTCGAAGGCAAGGCCTCCGAGTTCGCCGACGCGCTCTACCTCTCCACCGTCGCCGAAGGTGACCACCCCACCGCCCGCCATCCCGATCCCCGCGCCGAAGTCGCCGCATCGGTCGACCGCCTGATCGCCTTTGCGGGCTGGGCCGACAAGTACGCCCAGGTCCTGGGATGCAACAACGCGGTCGCAAGCTCGCACTACAACTTCACGACCCCCGAGCCCACCGGCGTCGTCGCGGCCGTCGCTCCCGATCATCCCCCGCTGCTCGCACTGGTTTCGCTCATCGCGCCCGCGCTGGCCGCTGGCAACACTGTCGTCGCGGTCGCAAGCCAGGTGCATCCCGTCACCGCCCTGCTCTTTGGCGAAGTCTGCGCCACAGGCGATGTCCCGGGAGGCGTCCTCAACATCCTGGCTTCCACCCGCACCGAGCTCGTGAAGTTCATCGCCGAGCACCGCGACATCGACGCGGTCCACGCCGCCAATCTCCCTGTCGATCAGGCCGCTGCCCTCCGCATGGGCGCCGCCGAGAACGTCAAGCGCGTGACCATCCGCGACGTCAAGGACTGGCGCGACGCCCAGGAGTGCCAGCATCCCTGGTGGATCGAGCCCATGGTGGAAATGAAGACCGTGTGGCATCCATCGGGCGTGTGAGCCGGCGCAGAAAACCGCCGCTCGCCTGCAAGCGAGTCCAACACTTCATCCTGCATAACTTGTCGCGCGCCGATCAGGCCTTGCTATCGGTGCGACCCATCTCAAAGGCCCGGATCACCAGGTGCCCGCCGATCGCCAGCGCCGTGATGATCGCCACGCCCGCGACCAGCACGCCGGTCGTCGCCGCCACCGCAGCAAAGCCCTGAAGCGAGCCGGTGGAAGCCTTTCCGTTCTTGACCATCAGCGCCAGGTATCCGCCCGCGGCCATCGCCGGGACCCCGATGAGCACGCCCTTGGTCAGCACAATCAGGCTCTTGGGCTTCCGGAGCAGTACCGAAAGCGCCGCGGTCGCGACCAGAATCGCGCTGGTGCCGACCCGCAGATAGAACCAGGGCCACAGCGGCAGCGATCCGAACTTACCCGAAGGCCTCAGAAAATCATGCTTGCTCGTGACGCTCATGTACGAAAGCACCGCACCCGCGCCGATCGCACCCGCGATGCCAAGCACCGCCAGGCCAAATCCCTCGGAAGCCTTCCCGCGCGACATCCAGAGCGCCATCAGGCCGGCGACGACCGAAACGATCTCAAATCCCAGGAGCTGGAACGCGGGCTTGGGACCTGCCGTCACCGATGCGACCGCCATCCCCAGCGCTGAGACCGCCGTCAGAGCGCCAAAGAGTCCGAGCACCAT
>CAZHFW010000045.1:0-26518 GCA_964531675.1 uncultured Phycisphaeraceae bacterium
TGGCATACTCCGGCGGACTCGACACTTCCTGCATCGTCCCCTGGCTCAAGGAGAACATCCCGGGCGCCGAAGTCGTCTGCGTCGTTGGCGACGTGGGGCAGGGTTCCGACGAACTGGCCGGCGTCGAGAAGAAGGCCCTGGCCTCGGGCGCCAAGGAGTGCCACGTCGTTGACCTGAAGAAGACCTTCGTCGACGACTTCGTCATGCCCACGATCATCACGGGCGGCCTCTACGAGGGACGCTACCTCCTGGGCACCGCGATGGCGCGTCCGATCCTGGCCAAGGGTCAGGTGGACGTGGCCCGCAAGACCGGTTGCGTCGCGCTCGCCCACGGCTGCACGGGCAAGGGCAACGACCAGGTCCGCTTCGAGTCCGCCTACGCGGCGCTGGCCCCCGACATGGAGATCATCGCTCCGTGGCGCATGGACCAGTGGAAGCTCTCCGGGCGTCTGGCGATGCTCGACTACCTCAAGGCCCGAAACATCCCCACCACCGCTTCGGCGACCAAGATCTACTCCCGCGACCGCAACCTCTGGCACATCTCCCACGAGGGCGGCGCGATCGAGGATCCGTGGAATGCGCCGCCCGAGGACGCGTGGATGCTGACCGTCGACCCGGCCAAGGCTCCCGACAAGCCCGAGCTCGTCTCGGTGAGCTACGCCAAGGGCCGTCCGATCGCGCTCAACGGGCAGAAGCTCGAGGCCTGGCAGATCATCGAGAAGCTCAACCACATCGCGGGCGCTCACGGCGTGGGCCGCGTTGATCTGGTGGAGAACCGCCGCGTCGGCATGAAGTCCCGCGGCCTCTACGAGACGCCGGGCGGCACGGTCATCGTCGAAGGCCTCCGCGCCATCGAAGAGCTGGTCCTGGACCGCGAGACCCGCCATTACCGCGAGCACCTCGGGCTCCAGTTCGCCGAGATGGTCTACGACGGCCGCTGGTTTACCCCCCTCCGCGAGGCCCTGTGGGCCTCGGGCGAGAAGATCGCCGAGAAGCTCGATGGCGAGATCGTGGTCCGCCTGTTCAAGGGCTCCGCGACCGCTGTCCAGCGCAAGAGCCCCCACAGCCTCTACGCCGAGAAGATGGTCAGCTTCGAGGGCGAGGAGATCTACAGCCAGAAGGACGCCGGCGGCTTCATCAAGCTGCTGAGCCTCCCCGAGCGCATCCGGGCCCTCAAGGCCATGGGTCAGGCCCACTGAAGTCCCGGCCACGATCCGATCCCTGTTGCAAGGGGGGCCTTCCCGGCTCCCCTTGTTTGTTTTTGGGCTCCGAAAGCAAAAACTCTGCAAACATGAGCTAGTTGTTTGCAACCTTTCCGCCGCGTCGTCATACTTCGTTCTTACCTGACTTCGTGGAGGGTTTTTCATGATTCGTGCAATCATCGGCGGGTTCATCGGTGGCGCCATTGGCGCCGCAATCTGGGCGGGCATCGCGCTCGCGTTCGAAGTCGAACTGGGAATCCTGGCCTGGGCCATTGGCGGTCTGGTCGGCTTCGGCGTCGCAGTGGGTGCCAAAGACACCGCCTCGATGTCGACCGGCGTGCTGGCGGCCATCCTGGCGATCGGCTCGATCGCCTTCGGGAAGTTCGCCGCCGTCAGCATCGTCGTCGACCGGTACGTTCAGAAGGAGTTCAGCCAGGAAGCCTTGGAGCAGAAGCTCGCGGCGAACTTCGATGACGACAGCGCCAAGATGTACATGGCCGACTCGCTGCTGCAAGACGCTGGATCGAAGGGCGTCGTCTACAAGTGGCCCGAAGGGATGAACCGGGAGACCGCGGAGAAGCCCGAGGACTATCCCAAGGAGCTCTGGAAGGACGTCGAGAAGCGCTGGACAGGGCTGGATGCGCCGGCCCGGGAGAAGTACAAGGACGACGCCAAGCACGCGATGGTTGACCAGATGATGGGCGCCATGGGCGAGCTCAAGGCGGCCGCCAAATCCGAAGGATTCAAGGCCTCCTTCAGCTTCTTCGACGCGATCTGGGCGTTCCTCGCGATCGGAACGGCGTACCGGATCGGCTGCCAGGACGACTAAGCACCCGATGCCCGCACGCGGGATCCTCGTCGCCTCAAGTCGCTGGAGCCGCGTGCCACCAGACCAGGAGCGATGCCGCAACGCCAAGCTTGATCGCAAACACCAGAGCAATGCGCCAGGACAGGGCCCGCGTCCCGAGAGACGCGACCACGATGCACTTGAAGATGTTGTTGGCCATCGCGGCGATGATGATCGAGCGCCATCCGATGTCCGGCGTCGTCCGCCCGGCGTCGACGAGCTTGGCGGTGGAGAGCGTGATCGCGTCCATGTCCGTCAGGCCCGAGACCGCCGCGACCGCATAAGCGCCCTTGTCGCCGAACTGGGCTTTGGCGGCCGCATTGGCGAACAGAACGATCGCGAAGATGATGGCAAAGACCACCGCCGACTTCAGCTCGGTCGGGTTGGCGTGGGCCATCCCGTCGCCATTGGCGTGGGTGGCCCGAAGCCACATGATCGCGGCCAGGATCAGCGACAGACCGAACATGATCGCCAGAGGCCATACCGCCACTTCCACAAAGGAAGGTGCCGCGACCGCGACTTCGATCATCAGCCTCGGGTACACCATCGCGCCGGCGATGGTGATGACGAACGCGGCCGCATCGGGCGAGGTCCCGTTCTTGGTCCGCCTGGAATAGCTCACCGTGGTCGCGGTGCTCGAGATCAATCCACCCAGCACACCTCCGAGGATCATGCCTCGACGCTGGCCCAGCAGCTTGTAGGCGATGTAGCCCGCCAGGCTCATGCCCACGACGAGTACGACCATGAGCCAGATGGAGTAGGGATTGACGACGCCGTACGGCCCGAACGTGCGATTGGGAAGGATCGGCAGGATGATGAACGTGACGGCGCCGAAGACCAGCACGGCGCGAACGTCCTTCTCACCGACGCGATGCGAGACCTCGTGGAGCCAGGGCCTGGCCTCGAGGAGGCCCGCCAGCCCGATGCCGATGGCGATCGCGATGATGGGCGAGCCCTGGGCCGCACAGACGCCCATGATGAACGTCACCATCGCCGCCAGTTCGGCGACGATGCCGAGCTCGCGGGCCTGTCCGCGGTTGATGGAGATGTTCGCGACAACCAGCAGGGCGGTCACCGCGAGCATCACCAGACCGACGATCCAGGGTCCGAGGGACTGGCTCAGGATGCCCGCCGCGGCGCCGAGGCCGCAGAGCATCGCAAAGGTGCGCATGCCGCCCAGAGGCGTCTGACGACGCTCCATCTGCAGCCCCATGAGCAGGCCGAGCGCGAGCGACAAACCGAGAGCCTGAAAGGCAGGTTGGACTTCCATGAACGGTTTACCTTAGCACAATCTGAACAATTGCGGTACCGTCCATCGGTTGATCCCGGTCAGGAACCACACAAAGTCGTGGGTTTGAGGGGCTGAAGGCCGTAGAATACCCCCGCAAGGCCCCTTTCCGGGCCGGAACATGCTGGGGAATGCCATGTCCACCACGAACCGTCCTGAGGCCGTGAAGCCCTCGATTTCGATGCCCCCGATCGACCCCCACGCGGTCACGATCAGCGGGCTGGTCCTGCCGGAGTCCTACGGCCCGGATGCGGCCTGCCCGGGCGGCGTGCCGGTCTCCCTTCAGCAGCAGCCCAAGGAAGTGCCCGCGCCGGGTCAGTACCCATACACCCGAGGCCTGTTCCCCGCGGGGTACCGCACCCGCCTCTGGACCATGCGCCAGTTTGCGGGCTTCGGCTCGGCGGACGACACCAACAAGCGCTTCAAGTACCTGCTCGAAGCTGCCAAGACCTCGACCAAGGCCAACACGGGCCTCTCCACCGCCTTCGACCTCCCCACCCTCATGGGGCGCGACTCGGACGATGTCCTGTCCACAGGCGAGGTCGGCAAGTGCGGCGTCGCGATCGACACGATCGAGGACATGCACCGCCTCTACGCCGACATCCCGGTCGGCTCGGTCACGGTCTCCCAGACCATCAACGCGCCCGCTGCGGTCATCTGGGCGATGTACCTGGCGATGGCCAAGCAGCGCAACATCTCCTGGGACACGCTCGGCGGCACCCTTCAGAACGACATCCTGAAGGAGTTCCACGCCCAGAACGAGTTCATCTATCCGCCCGAGCCCTCCGTCAAGCTCGTCGTCGACACCATCGAGTTCCAGAGCCGCTTTGTTCCCAAGTGGAACAGCGTCTCGATCTCGGGCTACCACATCCGCGAAGCAGGCTCCAACGGGCCCCAGGAACTCGCCTTCACGCTCCGCGACGGCATGGAGTACGTCGAGGCGTGCCTCGAGCGCGGGCTCGACATCGACTCCTTCGCGCCGCGCCTGTCCTTCTTCTTCAACTCGCACAACGAGTTCTTCGAAGAGATCTGCAAGCTCCGCGCCGCCCGCAGGATCTGGGCCCAGATGATGCGCCATCGCTACGGCGCCAAGTCCGACCGCTCGTGGTTCATGAAGACCCACGTGCAGACCGCTGGCTGCTCGCTCACCGAACAGCAGCCCCTGAACAACATCGTGCGCGTCGCCTATCAGGCGATGGCGGCGGTGCTCGGCGGCTGCCAGAGCCTCCACACCGACTCGATGGACGAGACCCTCGGCCTCCCCACCGAGCAGGCGGTGACGGTCGCGCTCCGCACGCAGCAGATCCTGGCCCACGAGACGGGCGTCACCCGCGTGACCGATCCGCTCGGCGGCGCCTGGTTCGTCGAGTCGCTCACCGACACCATGGAGCTCGAGGCCCTCAAGCTCATCGGCGAGATCGACCGCATGGGCGACTACTCGGACTGGAAGGCCCCGACGCAGACCCGCGGCGCGACGCCCGCGAATCTGGAAGGCATCCGGAGCGAGACGACCGCCGGCCGCAAGACCTTCGGTCGTTCCGTGATCAACGGCATCAACCGCGGGTACTTCCGCCGCGCGATCGCCGAGGCGAGCTATCGCTTCAGCGAGGAGTGCGAGGCCAAGGACCGCATCATCGTCGGTCTGAACGAGTACACGGACAAGGACGAGAAGCGGCCGATCGACATCCTGACGATCCCCGACAGCGTGGAGACCGAGCAGGTCGATCGCCTCAAGAAGTTCAAGGCGCGCCGCGACGCAACCAAGGTCAAGCAGGCCCTGGACAACATCCGCGACGTGTGCCAGGGCAAGAAGCCGCGCCACGACCTGGGCTTCGGAACCAAGAGCGACGGCCTGCACGCAACCAACGTGATGCCCGCACTGATCGATGGCGCACTGGCCAACTGCACCCTCGGCGAGATGGTGCAAGCGATGGCGGACATCTACGGCCGGTACACCAGCGGCCCGGAGTGGTGATTCGCCGAGCGGGAAGATGGCGACGAGCCCGAAGCGCAAGCGAGGGCTCCTCTCCGTCCCGCCCGAAGTCCGGGGGTGAAACGGACGCGCCAAGGAATGCGAGAGGCATCGAGCCTTGTCGACGCCCTTGATCGTTGGGCGATCCCTCGCTCGCGCTTCGGGCTCGTATCCCCGCACCCCACCGAACTCGCCCGAAACGAGCCCGAAGCGCAAGCGAGGGTCACTCCCAACGCCCGATCGCCCGAGTGACCTCCGCATCCTTCTCTCGATCACACAACTTGCGTTCAACTTGGATCCATGTGAAGATGGAAGTGATTGCAATGGCGTGTTGGGATCGGTGAAGATCCCTCGCTTGCGCTTCGGGTTCGCACAGGGATCACGCATGCCGCTCCCGCTTGCGTACTTCCTGACATGGACGTGCCATGGCACTTGGCTGCATGGCGATGCCCGGGGTTCGGTTGACGCGACACACAACGCCCGATTCACCCCATTCCTCGCACCCGACTCCAAGCGCATGACTCGCGAGCGGGAGAAGCTCGACGCGCCCGCATCTCACCTGACCCGCCACGAGCAACGCATCGTGCACGACACGATCGTGGCACACTGCCAGTTTCGTGGGTGGAAGCTCCTGGCGATTAACGTCCGGAGCAATCATGTCCATGTCGTCGTGGTGTGCCCGGCCGATGTGCTCCCGGAGCGGGCCATGGAGCAGTTCAAGGCGTGGTCCACCCGCAAGCTCCGAGAGGCGGGGCTCCGTCCCCCGGAAAAACGCGTATGGACCGAACATGGCTCGACGCGGTGGATCAACTCCGAAGCCTCACTCGCGGCGGCGATCACGTATGTGATCGAAGGCCAGGATTGAGAGGGAGTGTGAATGTGGGGAAGGCAACCTTGTGAGCGCGAACTCGCTCCGCGCGTGTGCTTCGCGTGAGACAACCCTTGCACGCTTGGTCAGGTCTGTCCCTCGCTTGCGCTTCGGGCTCGTTTCGGGCGCGTTCGTGACGGAGCGATGACGAGCCCGAAGCGCGAGCGAGGGATCACCCAACGACCGATCGCGACGACGAAGCTCGAGACCCTTCGCACTCGATAATCCAACCGCCTCATCCCGGGATTTCGGGCTTGACCGAGAAAAGTCCCTCGCTTGCGCTTCGGGCTCGTGTCGGAAGCCCCCACGAGCGCATCGGGCTGGCCCGCTCAGGGCATCTTGTAGAACCCGCCGCCGGCGTCTTTGATCTTGCCCTGCTTGGCAAGCGCTTGCCAGACTTCGCGCGGGAACTGGTTGGGCGGGACGATCGCGATATCCCCCGCCTGCTTGCCGGCGGTCATCGGACGCGACGCGCCGAGCTTGGATTCCTGATCGAGCTTGGTGAGCTTGAGCCGCTTCTTGAACGCGTGGAACGCCTGCTTGAGCTGATCCTCGGTCACTCCCGAAGCAGCGTCGGACGGGTTGGTGTTCGGGGCGGTGGGGTTCTGCTCGCTCATGCGGGGATCCTTTGTTCGGGTCGAAGAATCGACGTTCGGAGAGCTTATCGCCCTTCCCGAAACCGACCCTGCGGTCCCTATGGGGGGTTCTCGGACAGCGGCCCTCCGCTCCGTCGGATTGCCTGTGTCGCCCAACCGGCACGGCCGATCTCTCGGTGCAAGGCTTAGGGAGGGTCTATGGACGCGGTTCGTCGTGCCGCCTGGTTCAAGTGTGCGATCGTCTGGCTGCTGTGCATCGGCGCGGTGGCGGGTGCGCTGTTCGTTGCGCAAGGCCACCCGGACATGATGGACGAGACGCTGCTCGAGTTCGGCGGGATCTTCGCCTTCGCGGTGGCCGCGACCCGCACCATCGGATCCAGGCTCCGGGACATCTCGTCCCTGGTCCTGATCTTCTGGGGACTCTCGTTCGGCTTCTGGGCGACGCCCTGGCTCTCGGCGGTCGGCCTCGGACTCCGCACCGCTGCCGAGCAGGGCTACTTCGACGCCGACCTGATCAACTATCTCCACTTCCCGCTCACCATCGTGACCGCGGGCCTGGCGACATCCGCACTGCTCTACGTCGGCACCGGATGCGCCCGCGTCACGAGTCAGGCGGTCTTCGGAACCTTCGCCGCGGCGATCACGCCCCTGGTTCCGACCTATCAGGAATACGCGATCTACGCCGGCGCCCTCGCCTGGCACATGCTCGTCACCGGCGCGCTGTGCTCGTGGGGCATCCGTGCGGCCATCGAGTCCGCGGGCGTGGGCTGCGGCAAGTGCGGCGCGGACATCCGCGGGCTGGCCAGCCCGGTGTGCCCCGCGTGCGGACACCACATTACCGTCAAGCCCCAGGAAGCCGGCCGTCTGGCGACCAATCTGCCGCCGACGATGCTCACCGACGCACGCCTCAAGTTCTGACGCTTCATGCGGCCCGGCGTCGTCTCGGAGGCGGCGCCTTCAGGAATGGCTCGAGCTCCGCGGGGAGCTTCTTGATCCCGCGCCGAGAGGCCTTGCCGATCGCGTAATGCAGCGAGCGGTACATGCGGTCGCGCACCGCGTCGGTCACGTTCAGGCCGAGCTCTTCCATCGTGCGGATGGAGAACGCCCACGCGTGATACTCCTCGAGACACCGCGGCTTGTAGGTGTTGAACCCGATCGCGTGATGCCCGATCTCGTGCAGGAAGATCGCGATCGACATCGGGCCCTTGGGCTTGGGGCTTTCGATGAGCCTCGAGATCGAGCCATCCCGGTACGTGACATACCACGCCACGCCCGACATGCTCTTGCGCCACTTGCGCACACGCACGTTGTACTTGGCGAGCATCATCTCCACGACCTGGTCGTAGCGGGCCTGTGCGGAGTCGCTCTCGACAGCACGACTTGCCTTGGCGGGTTTCACCGCTGCACCCGTCGTCACGCGGCGGGGCTTCGGCGAACCAACCGATGCGGGCTGCGTCTGCACGAGTGCCGCAACCGGAGGCTTCTTGGCGGCTTGGATGGACGCGGGCTTGTGCTTCCGGTTCGGAACACCGGGAGCCTGCTGAGGCTGGACGCGTTTGGCCCCGGGCCTCTCCGCGGGCGCGGGCCTGAGTAAATCCCAGAGCGTGAGCAGCGTTTCCTTGAGCACGATCTTCCCTGATCTGTTCCAGACTCACGAACCGGGAGTCGCGGTTGCGACACGAAGCCCCGCGGCGAGTGTACGGCCTCGTGCAAAGTCGGCCCACGCCATCGCCTTCTTCCCCGGGGGCTGGACCTCCAGAAGTTTCAGCACCGAGCCGCCCCCACAGCCGACAAGCCCGAGGGAGGGATCGACCAGCACCCCCGGCGCTCCCCCGCTCTTCCCGCTTGATTCGGTCGCGGCGCGGATGAGTTTCACCGTCTCGGCGCCGATCGTCGCGGTCACGCCTGGCCACGGATTGAGCCCATTGATCCGGCACCGAATCTGATCAGCACCCTGTGCAAAGTCCAACGCGCCGTCGGCCTTGCTGAGCTTGGGTGCGATGGTCACCAGAGCATCGTCCTGCGTCACTGGCTTCAGGACGCCCCCCTGATGTTCACGGAGCACCTGCTCCACCAGCGCGGGGCCATCGGAGGCCAGGAGATCATGCAGCTCGCCCGCGGTCGCGGTCGGATCGATCGGGCGCCGGGACTGTCCGAGCACCAGGCCCGCGTCCATCTTGTCCGCGAGCGTGATGACGGAGTTCCCGGTCACCGCGTCACCCGCGAGCATGGCCGCGTTGATCGGAGCGGCACCGCGCCAACGTGGCAGCAGGCTCGCGTGCAGATTGATCGCAAACACGCCATCCAGAAGCGTGCGTCCGAGCTTTTGGCCGAACGCGATGACGACCCAGGCGTCGGCCTGATAGCCCCGGATCTGCGCGACCAGCTCGGGTGTGTTCACCTTTTCAGGCTTGAGCAGGGGAATGGAAGGCAGGTGCTCGGCAACGTGCTGCCCGATGGGTGTGGGCGTGAGCTTGCTGCCGCGCCCCGCGGGCCGGTCCGGCTGCGTCACCACCGCCAGCAGCTCGTGGGCCGCCGCAAGCGACTTGAGCGTGGGAAGGCCAAAAGCCCCTGATCCGAAGTAAACCAGACGCATCGGCAGAGGGTATCCCGGATCGGCAAAGGCGACAGGCTGGAACCGGGCGGGCACTTCGGCTAGCGTGTGCCGATGCCGACCATCGCCCAGCTTGAAAAGCTCCTGCAGGTCGATCCGAACGACACCTTTGTGCTCTACGGCCTGGCGCAGGAGCACGCCAAGGCGGGGCACTACGCCGAGTCGATCACGTTCTACGACCGCTGCCTTGCGCGCGATCCGGACTATTGCTACGCGTACTTCCACAAGGCCCGCGTGCAGGAGGTGGCCGGAGACGTGCCCGGCGCGATCGCGACGCTCAAGCTCGGCATCGCCAAGGCCAGGGCTCTGGGCGACTCCAAAGCGCTCAACGAACTGGGCTCGGCTCTGGACATCCTGGAATGATGGCGCGGAAGCCAAATCCCAAGCCCGGGCCCAAGCCCGAGCCTTCGCCCGAACAGCGCGAGCTTGACAAGGCCCGCAAGCGCGTGACGAGGCTGCTGGCGGCCACCGACCGCTCGCGCGCCGAGCTCGAAGAAAAGCTCGTGCGGGCCGGTTTCAGTGCTGGCACCGTGAAGCAGGTGCTTGCGGAGTTCACCAAAGCCCGTCTGCTCGACGATCAGAAACTCGCGGCACGCCTCGTGGAACGGGAGATGGCCAGGGCCCCCGCCGACGCCCCGTTGCTCCGCGCCAAGCTTGAACGCAAAGGACTGGATGAAGGCACGACCGACCGGACGGTGGATCAGGCGCTCGCGGGACGGGATCTGCTCGAGGACGCCAAGCAGGCGGTGGAGACCAAGTTGAGGTCGACCCCCGATGCCCGAAGGCTGGGACACACCAGACTGGTCGGACGACTGCTGGGCTTTCTGGCCCGCCGGGGATTTGAGCAGGAGACCGCGGAGACCGCGGTGGAGTCGGTCCTCCGGGCCCGGAAGCTCTGGAATCCGCCCGGGGAATCCGCCGATTAGTCGGCGGGCGACTTCCCGAGGGAAACCCGGATACGCTGTTGGTCAGGAATGAGCCGGGGGCCCTCCCCCCGGTCCGGAGCGGATGCTGATGAAGATTCGAGCCCAACGCGAGATCGCCTGGACGCTGGCCAGCCTTGGCGCAGCGGTCGTCGGCGGATGCACGCAGTTCAATGAACGCCCGGTCATCGGGCAGTCCACCACGATCAATCCGATCAGCCAGACCGGGCCCGCGCCGGAGCTCGACAAGACCGACGATGCCCCCTCGATCGCGTCGCTCGACCGATCCTCGTGGAAGAAGCAGACCTTCCTGGTGCCGGTGGATGGCGCGGGGCATCAGCCCACAGGCCGCCACGACACCAATGAGGTTCGCTTCACCAACCGCCAGCTCGGGAAGTTCCCGACCGCCGAGTCCTCCCTGGATCTGGACGGGAAGCCCGAGCACAAGATCCTGGGCGAAGAGATCACCGAAAGCGCCGGCGCTCCCCTGGTGGGCGTCATCGATGTGATCTGCATGCCGTTCAGGCTCATCTTCGATCCGCCGACCCGGCTGGTCCGGAGCCCTTCCTGGGATTACCAGCGCTGGCCCAGCCCGGCCCAGCACGCGCAGGGCGTGGAACTTCCCGATCCTGCAGCGGGCGCACCGACCGAGCCTCTGAAGGCCGATCCCGCGGATGTCTCCAAGGAGTTCAAGCCCTCCAAGGACGATCTATGAGCGCTGGGAACCTTGACGATCGTGGATTGCCTCCCGGGTACGCGTTCAAGCCCGATCTGGAGGTCACCCCGCGTGAAGCGGCGCAGATGCTCGCCTCGGGCAAGCCTGTGATCGTCGTCGACGTACGGCTCGACTCCGAGATCCAGACCGCATCCATCCGGGCGTCATTCGTGCACATCCCCCTCGACCAGATCGAGTCGCGGGCCGACGAGATCGAACCCGGGGACGCGCCGGTGCTCACGCTGTGCCATCATGGCGTGCGCTCGATCAAGGCGGCGCTGGCGCTGCGGGCGCTTGGCGTCCCGAACGTGAAGTCCATCGCGGGCGGAATCGAGCTTTGGTCCGCGGCCGTCGACCCAACGGTCCCCCGCTATGAGCGTGCGGGATCGGTCTGCAAGCTGGTCAACTGAAGGCCGCCCGCCTCCAAACTCGGACTGGCGGGGACGCGCGTGCGCCCGAGCGGCGACCTGCGTGCACATTGATCACGAAAACAAGCGTCTCTCCCGCGACGCATGTCACGGGTGAGACGCCGCTGGTTCACACGCTCTGATCGAAGGAACTGGGTGCTTCAGCCTCCGCCGACATCGAACCGGGCGAAGAAGTTGAAGAAGTCGCCGGCGTCGAAGGCGCCATCGCCGTTGAGATCGAGCACCGGGTCCCCGGGAATGGGGCCTCTGAACTCGATGTTGGAGGATGCCGCGGGCGTCGGAGATCCGCTGACGCGGACGAGCGTGCAGGACGTCGCGGACGAGAGCTTGCGCCAGGCCACGTAATGGCTCGAGGTACCGGCGCTGGTGAGGGGGACGTCGACGCCGCTCTTGGTGATCACGCCATCGCCATCACGGTCGTGGAATCCGCCCATGTTGCCGCCGAAGCAGAGGAAGACGCCCGCGGTGGTCTTGGCGGCCTGGTTCTGCTGGAACGAGACGCCCCAGCTGAAGTCCGCCCGCCCGTCCTCGTCCTTGTCGATGGCGATTCCGCTGGCGGGGTTGCCGAAGAAGTCCAAGCCATCGGTGTCGCCGAGTTCGACGGCGCCGGTCGGACCGAGATTCACGACGTTCTCCCAGTTCCCGCTCGGCAGATCGGGCACAACGATCTCCTTGACGACCGTCGCTCCGGCATCGCACACGCCCGAGTCGCCTTCCCGCAGCGTGAGCACCAGATTGAAACCCGGGACAGGAACGCCGGTGTTGGGGAGGCCTGTGAAGATCGGGATGCGGATCTGATCCACGGTCGAGTTGAACTCGACATCACCCCAGCAGACCAGCTCGCTTCCGAACTTCGCGATGGAGGTCTGCGTGCGCGTCGGGTCGTCGATCGTGAAGGCGCCACCAAGCGCGTTCAAAGTCCCGTCATTGTCGAAGACGCTGAACTGCCCATCGGCAGACTCGCGGTCGGTGTCGAAGGACCAGGCCTGCGTGGAGAGGTCGTAGTACGCCCGCCCCGCGACCTCGGATCGATTGAGCGGAAGCACGGGAACGACCAGCTCCTGGCCCGAAGCCGCCCCCACAATCAAGAAGAGACTCAGCGCGGAGGATGCCCGGTGGGAACTGTTCGACATGGATGACTCCGTTTGCGAGGGAGCTGGTGCGGTGCTCCGCAGTTTTGGGACGCGATCCCGATAACGAGAACATACCGCGGGAAGTCCCAGGGTGTTTCACGAAAAGGAGGAAGACAAAAACACAACCGCCCGCGACTTTCGTCGCGGGCGGGTTGAGACCTATTCAGGTCAGGTGATCAAAGAACTTGCGTTCTTTAGCCACCGGCCACGTCGAAGCGGGCGAGGAAGTTGAAGAAGTCGCCAGCGTCAAAGGCGCCGTCGCCGTTGAGGTCGAGGACCGAGTCACCCGGGATCGGGCCACGGAAGGCGATGTTGAAGGTCGCGCCGGGCGGGGGGTTGCCGGTCCAGCGGAAGTTACCGATGTTCGAAGCGTGGGGAGCGACGTTGAACCAGTTCCACAGGGCGCTGGAGCAACCGGCGCTGTCGAGCGGATAGTCAACGCCACCCTGCTTGTCGATGAGGCCGTCGCCGTCCGCATCGTAGTAACCACCGAAGTTACCGCCGTAGCAGATGAAGGGGCCGACGTTGCCCTTGACAGCCTGGTTCTGGACCCACTGGTAGCCCCAGCCGATGTCAGCCTTGCCGTCCTCGTCTTCGTCGAGGGCGACCGCGAGCTGCGGGTTGCCGTAGAAGTCGGAGCCGTCGGTGTCACCGAGCTCGACCGCGTCAGCGGAGTCGAGGTCGAGGGTGATGTACCAGCCAGCGTAGCCGGAGGTGAACGTCGAGCCGGGGAGGCCGTCGACCGTGATGGCGGCGGTGTTGTCCCAGGTCGGGTCGTTGATGCCGGACTCGTTGTCGTAGGTGCGGATCGTCGCGCCGAAGCCGGTGATGCCGGGGGTCGCGTCGTCAGCGATGTTCGTCGCGTAGCCGATGCGGATCTGGTCAACGGTCATGTTGAACTCAGAGTCGCCCCAGGACAGCATCTCGGTGCCGAACTTGTTGATCGACGTGGAGGTGCTGGTGGAGTTGTCCTGGACGCCGAAGCCGCCCAGAACGTTCAGGGTGCCGTCAGCGTTGAAGACGGAGAAGTCACCCGCGCGGGACGTGGAGGGCTTGACATCGAAAGACCACTCGCCGGTCTTGACGTCAACCCAAGCGTGGCGGATGCCGTTGATCGCGCTCTTCGGCATCGCGTCAATGGCGTAGGGGTCGTTGCCACCGGCCATCGCCGAGGTGGAAACCGCGGCGCCCGCGGCCAGCATCAGGAACAGGCTGCTCTTGGCGTTCATCGAACACTCCTCTGAAAAAGGACACTCTTACCAAACTTGGCCCAGGCGGGCCGACAAACCAGCTGCTCGTGTATCGAACGTTTCCGGGGTGGACTGGCGAACAACTCTCGCTTTCAGCCCTGAAGGGGGGACCTGCTCTGCTCGACCCACCCCGGCGCTCGAGATTTCTCGCTTTGGAAACTCTCACTCCACAGGTCGGGAACCCGACGCTTGGCCCATCTTCTACATACCGGAGACAGACTCCGGAACGCGGACTACGCAGACGTTGCGCGTCCGTTCATCCGAAGATACTCGAAAGCATCCCTGGTTCAAGCCCCATTCACAGAGTTTTTTGGGGATTCTCCCGCTTTGCCTGTAGCGGGCACTAACAAGCACCCTCAGCGCGTTTCCGCAGTCATCGACGCCACGAACTCATCAAAGAGATAGCCCGCGTCGTGCGGACCCGGGGATGCCTCCGGGTGATACTGGACCGAAAACACGGGTTTGCCCGGAATTCGGAAGCCCGCGAGCGTGCCATCGTTCAGATGCACGTGCGTCGCTTCGCCTCCGACCGCCTTGAGTGAATCTGGGTCGACTGCAAACCCGTGGTTCTGGGACGTGATCTCCACCTTCCCGAGCCTGGTGTTGAGCACCGGCTGGTTGATCCCGCGGTGGCCGAACTTCAACTTATAGGTCTTGGCGCCCAGCGCCAGCGCGAGCAGCTGGTGACCAAGGCAGATGCCGAAGGTCGGAATCGTCTTCCCGGCCGGCTCGCTCACGATCTCGCGCAGAGTCTGGATCGTGCGCTCAACCGCGGCCGGATCGCCCGGACCATTGGAGACGAACAGCCCATCGATCTCGCCACGCTGGTGCATGGCCTTGATCTCAGACGCGGGCATGTCGTGCGGCACCACCTGAACCTGGCACCCGCGATCGGTCAGGTTGCGCAGGATGTTGGCCTTGGCGCCGCAATCCAGCGCCAGCACGCGCGGCTGCTTGCTCGACTTCTTCGGCGCCTTGGGCTCCATGAGCACGGACTCGGACCACTCGCCGAGGGTCTGGCTCCACGACTGCTTGGACGAGCATCCCACCGCGGGCACCAGGTTCTGGCCTCCCATGGACGGGGCCTTGCGCGCCAGCTCGACCAGTTCGGCGTCGGAGATGGTGGGGTCATCAGTGATGACACCCGGAACGACGCCCATCGTGCGCAGCTTGCGGGTCAGGGCGCGGGTATCGATGTCCGCAATCCCCAACACGTTGTTGGCCGCCAGATAGCTTGAGAGGTCCTGATCGGCGCGGTAGTTGGAGTGGAGCCTGGCCAGTTCGCGGATGACGAAGCCCGAGACCTGGACCTTGCGGGACTCGACGTCCTCGCGGTTCACGCCCACGTTGCCGATGAGGGGGAAGGTCGCGACCAGGATCTGCCCCGTGTAGGACGGATCGGTCAACGACTCCTGGTACCCGCTGATGGCGGTATTGAAGACCACCTCGGCAACAACGCGAAGCTTCTTCCCGGTGGCACCGAAGGCGGTGCCGGTGAAGACTGTGCCGTCGCCGAGGGCCAAACGGCCAACAGGAGCCGAAGCCTGGGCGTGGCTGGCGGGTTGTGCGGGGCTCGAAGGACGACGCGGGGTCGGGGTTTCCATCGAGGAAAGAGGGTAGGAACGCACTCCGGGATTTTCATGTGACGGGTGCGGAATTATGCACGTCGGGACCGGATTTGTCGCGCCCGCGGCGGAGGGGTTAGAGTCGGGCGCATGGACGCGGGCGGCGAGACAACCCAGGGCGGGCTCTTCGCGGAGGCGTCGCCTCGGGCGGCGACGCCGGTGGGCCCGCTGCGCCTGGTGCGCGTGGTGGTCGAGCGGGGCATCGAGGCGGCGTTTGGAAAAGCGGACGCGGGCCGCGACGATCTGGGCCTGACGTACCGGTGCGACGATCCCGATCTTCGCGTGGGCGAGCGTGTGACGGTTCCGCTGGGCCGGGGCGACAAGGAAGCCGGAGGCGTCGTGGTCGCGATCGGCGGCGCGGAGCTGGCGGGGAACGTGCCTCTGGCGCGGATCAAACCTGTGCTGTCTCGCTCCGGGGCCGCACTCCCGACCGGCCTGCTCGAACTGGCCAAGTGGATGGCGGGCTACTACGTCTGCCCCTTGGGCATGGTGCTGGCGTGCATGCTCCCCGCGGCGGTCAAGCGAGGGATCGGCAAGCGCACTCGCGTGCTGCTCGAGCCGACGGGTCTTGCCGAGGACCAAGCATCGGCGACCGCCGCCGCGCTGCCTCCGCGGACGCGGGCCGCCTGGGAGCTGGTTCGGAGCATCCCCGCGCAGGACTGGCCCCTGGATCCGCGCGAGGTCGCGACCCGAGCCGGCGTGCGCACCGTGGGGCCGATCAACAAGCTGATCGAAGCGAGCCTGCTCCGCGGCGTGAAGACGACCGAGATCCGAGCACGACGCACTGGACTGCTCGGCTCGGTCGGCGGCGGCGACGCGAAGGGCCTCACGCTCACCGAAGACCAGCAGAAGGCGTTTGAAGGCATCCATGCGGCGCTGGACAAGTTTGGCGTCCACCTGCTGCGCGGCGTCACGGGCTCGGGCAAGACCGAGGTCTATCTGCGGCTGATCGAGCGGGTGCTCGCACGCGATCCCGACGCCGGCGCGATCGTGCTCGTGCCCGAGATCGCGCTCACGCCTCAGACCAGCGAGCGATTCAGGCGACGCTTTGAGGCGGCGGGCGTTGTGACGCTGCACTCGGGGCTGTCCGAAGCGGAGCGGCATCGCGAGTGGGCCGCGATCGCGGCGGGACAGGCCAGGGTCGTGGTGGGCGCCCGCTCGGCGATCTTCGCGCCGATGGCCAAGTGCGGCCTGATCGTCGTCGACGAGGAACACGACACGTCGTACAAGCAGGACCAGCTTCCCCGCTATCACGCGCGTGATGTCGCCATCAAGCGTGGACATCTGGAAGGCGTGCCGGTGGTGCTCGGGAGCGCGACGCCAAGCCTGGAGAGCTGGTCCAACGCGCAGGGCCAGGGCGCGAAGTACAAGCTCTGGACGCTCGCATCGCGCCCTGGAGCGGGAGAGCTTCCGAAGGTCGAGATCGTGGATCTGGCGGAAGAGACCAAGCTCGATCGCGCGATGATCGCGGGGGCGATGCTTGGTCCGAAGCTCACGCACGCGATCGGCACAACCTTGAAGGAAGGCGGACAGGTCATCCTGCTGCACAACCGGCGCGGGTATGCCAGCGTGGTCGGATGTCCGGACCGCTCGTGCGGGTGGGTGCTCCAGTGCCAGGCCTGCTCGGTCGCGATGGTCTTCCACAAGGACGCGGCGCTGCGCAAGGGCGGGACGGTGCGCTGCCACCACTGTCTGGCGGAGCAGATCAGGCCCGAGACGTGCCCGCATTGCGGCAAGCGGGCACGCAGTTTCGGCGCGGGCACCCAGAGGCTCGAAGAAGAGATCGCGGCCAAGTTCGGTGCACTCGGGCTTCAGGAAGGCGAGACCTTCCAGCGGGTGGACTCGGACACGATGCGATCAGCGCCGGACTACTTCGCGGCGCTGTCGCGGTTCTCGCGCGGCGAGCTCAGGCTCTTGCTCGGTACACAGATGATCGCCAAGGGGCTCGACTTCCCGAACGTGAGGCTCGTGGGCGTCGTCAACGCCGACACGGGGCTGCTGATGGCGGACTTCCGCGCCTCGGAGCGGACCTTCCAGCTCGTGTCGCAGGTCGCGGGACGCGCGGGACGTGCCGACGCCAAGGGGAAGGTCATGGTGCAGACGTACTCCCCCACCGCGGATTGTCTGCTGCGGGCCGCGGAGCACGACTACGTCGGATTTGCACGATCCGAGCTTGCGATCAGGCAAGCGGCGGGGCTTCCGCCTTGTGCGCGCATGGCGCGGATCGTGTGTCGGGACAAGGATGCCGGGAAGGCGGAAGCGGCGGCGGTGGAACTGACCCGGACGCTTCGTGAGTTTGCTGCAGACGGGCGCGTCGAGGTGACCGGCCCGATGCCGTGCGCGATCGAGCGGATCGCCGAACACTGGCGCTTTGAACTCAAGCTCGTCGCGCCGGGTGCGGGCGAGCTTCAGCGGGTGCTGCAAGGCGTGCGCGGGATGGGGCTTCTCAAGAGTGATGCGACCACAGCGGTGGATGTCGATCCGGTGTCGTTGATGTAGCGGACGAGACTGGCAGCGGCTGCGCGACGGGAGTGAGCGATGCGAGGGACGTTTGAAGGCAAGCGTGTGACGGTGATGGGCCTGGGCTCCTTCGGTGGAGGCAGCGGCGTCACGCGCTGGCTCGCGTCTGAGGGCGCTGATGTCCTGGTCACGGACATGAAGAAGACCGAAGACCTCGCGGGGTCGGTCGAAGAGCTCAAGCCTCTGATCGATCGCGGGCAGGTGAAGCTCCGCCTTGGCGAGCACAACGTCAGCGACTTCACGGACACCGATCTGGTCGTCGCCAATCCCGCGGTGCCCAAGCCCTGGGACAACCGCTTCATCCGTGCTGCGGAAGCGGCGGGCATTCCCGTGACCACCGAGATGCAGCTCCTGGTCGCGCGGATCCCCGCGGGCTGCATGACCATCGGGATCACCGGAAGCAACGGGAAGAGCACGACCAGCGCGATGATCGCGCACGTTCTGGCGGCGTCGGGCAAGCGCGTGCTGTTCGGCGGGAACATCGGGGGATCGCTGCTGCCCGAGATCGAGGCCGCGGGGACGGACGCGGTCGTGGTGCTCGAACTCTCCAGCGCGATGCTGCACTGGCTTGCGCGGGATCGCTGGAGCCCGCGGGTCGCGGTCGTGACGACCTTTGGGCCCAATCACCTGGACTGGCACGGGCAGTTGGATCACTATCGCGCGAGCAAGCAGGCGTTGCTTGCCTTTCAGAAGGCTGGGGACTCGGCCATCCTCGGCGTGGACGCCCACGCGTGGCCCGTCGCAGCGGGCGTTCGTGTCACGAAGGTTGCGGCGGAGGAACGGATCGGCGGCTTGATGATCCCCGGCGGACACAACCAGCAGAACGCTGCGGTCGCGATCCACGCGGTGCTGGCAGCGGATCCGACTCGGACCAGAGACGCTGCGGAAAGGGCGGTGCGGACGTTCGCGGGACTCCCCCACCGACTGGCGCTGGTCGGCCAGATGAAGGTGCAAGGCGGGATTGTGCGGGCGTACAACGACTCCAAGTGCACGACGCCCGAAGCCTGCCTGCTGGCGGTGAAGGCGTTCGAGGAGGACGCAAGCGTCGGAACCGGACGCGTGCATTTGATCGTGGGCGGGTATGACAAGAAGGTGGACCTGGGCAGCGTCGCGGCGCTGGCGGGGAAGCTCGCGGGGCTTTACACGCTCGGGAAGACCGGGCCCGCGATCGCCGCGGCGGCGCGGAGCGCGGGGCACGCGGCCCGGACGTTCGAATGCGGCACGCTTGAAGGCGCGGTTGAGCAGGCACGCGGGCGGATGCACGCGGGAGATGTGCTGCTCCTGAGCCCGGCGTGCGCGAGCTGGGACCAGTTCAAGAACTACGAAGACCGTGGCGATCAGTTTGCTGCGCTGGTCGCGCGGGGTGGCGCATGAGGCTCATGTGGCTTGCGACGGGCGTCTCCGCCTCGATGGCCTTTGCGGTGGTGCAGCCTGCGGGCGGTCCGGCGCAGGGAGGGCCCGGCAAGACCGCGGAGCCGCCATCGGTGCAAGATCGAGCGGCGGCGGGCGGGATGATCGAGCTCTTCCCGGGTGTGCGGGTGGATCGCGAGAAACGCGTCGTCGAGCTTGATGGCGAGGTTCCCATCGACGTGACGAGCAAGGAAACGCCCATCACGTTCCTGGAAGTGATGGTGTGCACGCGCGACACCAAGGAGCACGAGTCGCTCGTGATGATGAACGCCAAGGCGGCGCATCTGCACGCGGCGCTGCTGTTCATCGGCTTGGAGGCTGGCAAGCCCGGCTCGTGGACCTTTGATCCCAAGACGCGGCGCATGAGCGACACGGCGCCCGAGGGGCCGAGGCTCGATGTGACGGTGCGTGTCGCGGGCGAGGAGGATGCTGGCGCACCGAGGCGATTGTCCGACTGGATTGTGAACATGTCGGATGGGCGGACGCTCACGTCGACGCTGGGCCAGCCCGAGGCGGGCCTGTGGGTCTTTGCGGGCTCACGGGAGAAGACGATCGAGGGCTCGCGCGTGTACAAGGCGGACGCCGACGGCACGGCGATCGGGCTTTGCACCTTCGGGAGCGAGACCGTGGCGTGGCGCGGCGTCCTGAGTCCTGAAGAGTCGGTGCAGCAGGCCGAGTGGATCGCGGACCGCAAGCGGGTGCCCGCTGCAGGGACCAAGGTGATCGTGAGGCTGCAGGCGATCGACCCGCCCGGGGCACCTGACGCGAAGTAAGGCGATACCCGGATCCGCCAGCTTTCCCAGATTCATGGGCCGGTCGGCGGATTTCGGGACCAAGTTGCCATTTCGGGTGGCATCAACGCGAAGCTGGGTCATGTTTGCCATGTGGGGGGACAGTGCGCCCCCGACCAGGAGGCAAGCATGATTCGTTCTTCGTGTGTGGCGGGTGTGGTCGGTCTGGTGCTCGTGGCGGGATCCGCGGCGGGTCAGTACACGTTCGGCGGCAAGGCCGGCGGCGAGGCCTGGACCTGGGAGAACGCGGGCATGCTCGCGTTCCGCAACGCCCTGGCGAACCCGGGCAACTTCGGCGCCGCGGGCATCGTGAATGCGAGCGTGGCGTCCACCACCATGGGGACCGTGGACCTGCCCAGCCTGGCGGGGATCAACTGCTTTGTCGCCCCCGCGATGAGCGACGGCCAGTTCAACGGCGCGGAGCGCGAAGCGATCCTGACGCACTTCCTGAACGGCGGCGATCTGCTGCTGCTGAATGATTCCGGCTTCTACGACCCGATCGGCGAGCTGGTGGGCGTGCCCACGTCGGTGAACAACCTGGGCAGCCTGAGCGCGACCGGCAGCGGCGCGCCCTTGTTCTCCGGGCCCTTCGGGAACTTCTCGAGCGTGAATCAGTGGTACCTGGTGGGCGCGATGAACCCCGCGGACGTGGCGGCGCACAACGGTCACGTGGCGGCCACCAACGCGGGCGGCGTCGCGATCGCGTACTGGAACGCGGACGATTACGCCCCCGGCGCGGGCAAGCTCGTCATCATCACCGACGTCGACACCATCGCGGGCTCGGATCTGGGCTATCCGGGCGGCGCGAACTACGGCGCGATGAATGACAACGCCAGGCTCGGGCTCAACGTCGCCAACTTCTTCGTGGTGCCGACCCCGGGCGCGGGAAGCGTGCTGATGATCGCTGGCATCGCGGGGATGCGGCGTCGGCGCAACTGATCAGCTCTTGCGGATCGGAATCAGGCCGGCCAGGCAAACGTGATTGCCGATGCGATCGTTGATCGGCATGCAATTGTGTCGTTGCCATCCGGCGTTCTCGATCCCCGCGGCCTGATCGGCGACCAGCCTCCAGTCGTGAGACGCGACGCGCTCGGACTCTGCAAAGAGCACGAGCAGCATCGCGCCATGTGCAATCTGCGGCGCTTGCGCGAGCTTGGCGACATCGCTCGCGACCGCCTGGCGGAGCTCGGAGCTGTAGCCTCGATTGGCGCGGGCGGCGCCGTCAACCACCACATGCTGTCCGACCGCTTTGACCTCGAGCCAGAAGCAGTCCTCGGGAGACGCGTCGGCGCTGGTCTCAATGGCGCGTTCCTCGGTCGCGCCAAAGAGGGTGTTGGCCGCGGCGTCGAGTCGGCGGGCTTCTTCGACCGAGTCCCGGATTTTGCGCGCGCCCTGAGGCAGTACGACGAGATCGCAGCGCTCGCGCTCGGAACGCTTCGGGCGAGCGCCGTCACGGACGATCTGGGCTGCGGGATAGGGCACTTCGCGGAGCACGCTGGATTGCAGGCTTCGCTGGAGTCCCTCGGCGAGGATCGGATGCAGTTCAACTTCGCGCAGCGCGTCCAGACCGCGGACAGCCTGCTCGAACTCGATCTGGGCGGAGGCGTCGCGCAGGGCGGCGAGGCAGGCATCGAGGATTTCGGTGGCGCTCCACACGGGAGCGGAGTTTAAGACTGATTGGCGCCGAGCTCCGAGGCGACCTTGGCGATCATCTCGTGGGCGGAGGCCTGCGCGCCGACCTTGGACTTGCGCATCGACTTCACGCCGTAGTACGGCAGAGGCAGGACCGTCAGCGGCAGATACCACCACGCGGTGGGCACGCTCGCGGTGAAGCCCGGGAAGTACGTGAGCATCAGGGAGTCCATGAGCCAGACGCCCGGCCAGATGGAGAAGATGCTCGTCGCGAGGAAGATCAGAGGGAGTCTCGTGCGGAGTTTGACTGCGAAGGAGATGCGGGAGCGCTCGCCGACCTGGGTGATCGAGCCGAGGAGGTCGGACTCGAAAGGCTCGCCGTAGGCGTCGCAGAAAAAGGTGGACGCGGAGGTCTTGTTGAACCCGGCAAGCCGGCCACGCCTGGCGGCGGTCTCGAGCTTGGCCAGGACCTCGGCGGGCGTTCCGGGCGCGTCGAGGCTCGGGAGCTCTGGGGTTGGGGTGGCGGCGGTCATCGGGTCGAGTTCCGGATGGGAGACCCGATCATCGGCCGGAACCGAGCGGGAGCCCAACAGTTGGCGATCTTGCAGGGCTGGAAGTGTACCCGGAGGTCCGAGAGCGCTGGGGAGGTCTGGGTTTGGGGTGCCGCTGCGGCGATCCTGAGCTACGGTGATCAGGACGACCCACGGGAGACGACCGAACGATGGCGGCTCGGATGGTCCAACTCAGGCTGGTGGATGCCCTGCCGGCGGCGGTGCGGCCTGAGCGCGCCCAAGAGGTCGCCCGGGCCAATCGGTCCGCGGCGGAGCTCTCCCCGTTGACCATCCAGAGCCTGTTTGCGGCCAACGTCGCCAACGCGCTGGAGGGTGGATCGGCCGCGGCGCTGCCCTCGGACGTGCGCCGACGGCTGGTGGGCTCGGCGGTGAAACTTGGTATCCGGGAGTTCGACGCGCACTTGATCATCGCGATGGTCCAGGAGCGTGCGCGCACCGGTGTGCATCCGACGCTTGGCGGCGTACGGATTGATGCGGCCGAGCGGGTGGAACCACAGGGTCGCAACGGTTCAGGGCCGTTGATCCTCATGGCCTGGGCGGTGCTGCTGGCGGGGCTCATGCTCGCGGGCACATTTTTGTGGTTGTTCACATCCCCGTGAAATCGTCCGCGTGGCTTGCTGGCGGCGCGTGCGTTCGGGTAGAACCCTTGCCTCGGCGCGGGTGAGTCTTGGCTTTGACGTGTCCGCGAGGAAGATCGCGATGGGTTTGATCGAGGTGGGACAACCTGCGCCGGACTTTGCTCTTTCCGGGCCCGGAAGCGGCGCGGGGGAGCGTGTGCGCCTGGGCGCGTATCGCGGGCGCTGGGTTGTGCTGTACTTCTATCCGAAGAACGACACCGCGGGATGCACGATGGAAGCGTGCAACTTCCGTGATCAGGCCAGCGAGCTTGCGGCGCTGGAGGCGGCGGTCATCGGGGTAAGCCCGGAGCAGCAGCTCCCGCACGAGCAGTTCGCGGGGAAGCACAAGCTGAACTTCCCGGTGCTGATGGATCCGCGGGACGCGGCGGGAGTTCCCGGCGTGTGCGCGGCCTACGGGGTGTGGGTGCAGAAGTCGCTCTACGGCAAGAAGTACTGGGGCGTGGAGCGCACGACCTTCCTGCTCAATCCGGAGGGCGTCGTCGCCAAACGTTGGGACCGTGTGCGTGTGCCGGGCCATGTGGCGATCGTGATGCAGGCGCTCAAGCTCGCGGTCGCGGGGACCCTCGGGAAGGCATAAATGGCCTTTGGGCGTTGATGGGCCGGAGGGTCGTACAATGAGGCCCGTGAGCACCAAACGCGACGCTGAAGGGCAGAGCCCGGTCCCCCACGACTCCCGAGAGGCAACTCCGGGGCGGAGCGAGACTGTCACGCTCAAGACTCTCCGGCGGATGATGCGGGTGGGCGAGCCCTTTGCCTGCCTGACCTGTTACGACTCGACGACGGCGCGCTGGCTCGAGCGGGCGGGCGTGCATGTGCTGCTCGTGGGCGACACCGCGGCGGAGATGGTGCTCGGTCATACGCGCACGATCGACATGGACCTGCACGTCCTGATCGCGCTCACGGCGGGTGTGAAGCGGGGCGCGCCGCACACGCTGGTGATGGGCGACATGCCCTTCCTCTCGTACCACGCGGACGATCGCGAGGCGGTGCGCAATGCCGGGCGGTTCATGACCGAGGGCAAAGCGGATGTGGTGAAGCTCGAAGCGGACGCGAGCTTCGCGCCGCTGGTCGCCAAGCTGGCGCGGGCCGGGATCCCCGTGTGCGCGCACGTCGGGTGTCGACCGCAGGGCGTGGCGCTGACGGGCGGATACGCCGCGGCGGGCCGGACGGCGTCGGAGGCCAAGAAAGTGATCGACGACGCGGTCGCGCTGGAGCAGGCGGGCGCGGTGATGCTGCTCGTCGAGGCGGTTCCGGACGAGGTCACCGCGGGGATCATCGAGCGGACCAAGGTTCCCCTGATCGGGATCGGGGCGGGCGAGGCGTGCCATGGGCAGGTGCTGGTGCTTCAGGACCTGCTGGGCCTCTCGGATCGCCCACCGCGGTTTGCCGAGCCTGTCGCGCAGTTCGGGCCCGAGCTGATCAAGGCGGGGCGAGAGTGGGTGCGGCGGGTGGCGGAGCGGCAGATCGGCGGGGAGCGCTACCGGATGCGGGAGGGCGAGTCCGAGGCGCTGCACCGCAATGAGAAACCCCAGCCTCCCAAGGCGGCTCCGGTCCGAAAACCGGACGCGGCGCTGCAACGGACCAGGCGAATCCGGCGAACCTGAAGGTGGAAAAACGCGTCAGAAGGTCCTGGACCGCCGGCGCGCCGATGAAGACCGGACCGGCTGCTCTCGAACGTCTCACCGCGGCAGACCACTATGCGTCGAATCATCGCTGTTGCCCCCGCGATCCTGGTTCTTCTCACCGCCCTGGCGTCACTCCACGTGGTGCCATCGGTCATCCGCGCGATGTCCTCGGCGCAAACCGCTGCGGAGATCAGGCTGACCAGACAGGCGCTTTCGGATGACGACATCCTCGAAAGGCTGAACCAGGCGGTCCGGAACGTCGCCAAGAGCGTCTCGCCTTCGGTGGTGCACATCGATGTCGCGGACGTGGGCTCGGACTTCTCCGGGCTCTCCTCGGGCTCGGGCTGGGTGTACGACGGCAAGGGCCACATCGTGACCAACGCGCACGTGGTGCGCGGGGCCAACCGGATCACGGTCCAGTTCGCCGACGGGCGCGTCGTCCGCGCCGAGCGCGTGGGCACGGACCCCTCCACCGACATCGCGGTGCTCAAGGTCGATCCGGCGGATGCGGCGTTCCCGATCCGCCGTGGAACGGACGCGAAGGTTGAGCAAGGCGACCGCGTCTTTGCGTTCGGCTCGCCCTTTGGTTTCAAGTTCTCGATGTCCGAGGGCATCGTCTCCGGCGTGGGACGCACGGCGCGAGCGGGGTACGAGTTCGGCGGGTACTCCAACTTCATTCAGACCGATGCTGCGGTGAACCCGGGCAACTCGGGCGGCCCGCTGGTGGACATCAAGGGCCGGCTCATCGGCATGAACGTGGCGATCGCGACCGCCAAGGAGAGCGAAGGCTCGATCGAAGGCCAGTCGGCGGGTATCTCGTTTGCGATCCCCCTCCCCACCATCGAGTCGGTGGTGGATCAGCTCATCGAGACAGGCGTGGTGCGGCGTGGATTCCTGGGGATCCAGTACGCGTCCCGCGGCCGTCCGCTTTCTCTGAATCGCGACGGCGCGTTCAAGGGCGTCGGGCTTCCCATTGACATGGTCGTGCAGGGCGGTCCGGCCGATCAGGCGGGGCTCCGCTCGGGCGACGTGATCACGCATCTGGACGAGCAGCCTGTTTCGAGCCCGGAGATTCTGCAGTCGATCATCGGCACGCGCAAGCCGGGTGATCGGCTGGCGGTTCGTGTCTGGCGTGACGCGGACTTCCACGACTACACGGTTTCGCTGGCGGAGATGCCCCGGCAGAACCAGCTCATCCAGACGGCGCGATCCCTGACGGCGCGGGTCGGACTGGGCTTCATCCGCGGGCTCCAGATCCACTTCGTGTACAACGACTCCCCGGCGGAACGCGCGGGCTTTGCGATCGGCCAGACCATCACCGCGGTCGCGGGCAAGGACGTCTCGACGATCGAGGAGTTCTACGTCGCGCTGGCGGACGCGGGCCTGGCGGAAGACAAGCCGGTCGATGTGACGGTGCGTGAGGGCGAAGGCGACGAGGCCAAGAGCCGGATCGTGACCCTCAAGATCCGCTGATCGGGTGAGCGTTCAGCTCCGGGGCGGGACGCTGATGCCCGCGAACTCTTCGATGGCGTTGGCCGCCAGGACGCGTGCGTGCCTCCCGCGGAACTTCTCGATGACCGCGGCAAGTTCGCGCGTCTGGCGGTCGCGTTCGGCGGGCGTGTCGAGGACATGCCTGACGGCGCGGACGAGGCGATCGGCGTTGCCGTAGTACGGAATGAGCTCGGGGATGATGCGCCGGGCCGCGATCACGTTGGGGAGCGCAAAGAGCTTGGTCGCGACGATGAGGCGCATGAAGACCGCGGTGACCGGGTTGGCCTTCTGGTAGAAGATGACCATGGGTCTGAGCTGTCTGGCGACCTGCATGGTCACGGTGCCGCTCTTGACCATGGCCAGATCGCACCAGCGGAC
>CAZHFW010000046.1:0-25874 GCA_964531675.1 uncultured Phycisphaeraceae bacterium
TGCCACGGGGCGGAGGCGACGGGCATCTCGGGTCTGGGAAGGAACCTGGTGAACAGCGACTTTGTGGCGGCCCAGACGGACGAGCGGTTGGTGTCGTTCATCGAGGCCGGGCGTCCCGAGGCCAGGCCGATGCCCATGCCTCCCAAGGGCGGGCGTCCGGACCTGACGGCCTCCGACCTCTCCGCGGTCGTCGTGTACCTGCGTGGCGTTCAGGATCCGCGCCGCATGCCGGTGCTCCCCGTCAGGCAGGCCCAGGCTGCTCCTTCTCAGGCCGAGAAGGAGGAGGCTCTCAAGGTCGCCGGGGGGAATGCGGAACTGGCGGAGTACATCGCCAGCGGGAAGCGGATCTACGAGGGCACCTGCATCGCGTGCCACGGCAAGGGCGGAACCGGCATTCAGGGGAATGGAAAGCGGCTCGCACAGAACGAGTTCATCGCCAGCCTGGACGACGACCACCTGCTGGCGTTCGTGAAGCAGGGACGCAATCCCACCGACCCGAAGAACACGACCGGGATCCAGATGCCGCCCAAGGGGGGCAATCCCGCACTGAGCGATGACGATCTTCTCGACGTCATCTCCTATCTCCGCACGTTGCAACCCGCGCCCGCTCGGGGCGGCTGAACGGCTCACCGCAGCGGGCTCGCACCGGGGACGAGCCTTGCTGCCTCATCGGGAGTTCTGACCATGGCCCAGAAGATGCGACACCGGCTCACGCTCCGACCTTCCATCCTGATGCTCGCGGCGGCGATTTGCGCCACGACGCTGGTAAGCCCCGCGTACGGACAGCAGGAGTCCCGCCGACGCCGGCGGGCGGCCGAAGACGCCAAGCCCGTGGAGCTCGCGCCGGAGCAGATCGCCCAGCTCAACAAGCTCGCGACGGATCGCAAACTCAACGTCGATGACCTGCTCGCTGCGGCCAAGACCTACACGCCGAGCGGGAGGCACGATGAGTTCGTGCTCTTCTCCTCGGGCGGCCAGAGCGGGCAGGTGTTCGCGATCGGCGTCCCGAGCATGCGCATCCTGCGCTCCATCGCGGTCTTCACGCCCGAGTCGTGGCAAGGCTACGGCTTCTCGGGGATGAACGACCCGGTCATGCGCGAGCTCGAGATCAACGGCAAGCCCGTGCTCTGGGGCGACACGCATCACCCGGCCCTCTCGGAGACCAAGGGCGAGTACGACGGCCAGTTCCTGTTCATCGGCGACAAGGCCAACGCCCGCGTTGCGGTCATCGATCTGCGCGACTGGTCGACCAAGCAGGTCGTCAAGAACCCCCTCACGGTCAGCGATCACGGTGCCGCGTTCGTCACCCCGGACACGGACTACGTGATCGAGGGTGGTCAGTACGCGACGGTCCTCGGGTACGGATACGCGCCGCCTGAGGAGTACAAGAAGTCGTATCGCGGCATGGTCACGCTCTGGAAGTTCGACCGCGCCAAGGGCAGGATCGATCCGAGCCAGTCCTTCGCGATCGAACTGCCGCCGTACTGGCAGGACCTGGCGGACGCCGGCAAGCTCGCCAGCGACGGCTGGTTCTTCATCAACTCGTTCAACGCGGAGATGGCCTCCGGCGGCGTCGAGAAGGGCAATCCTCCCTTCGAGGCCGGCGCCAGCAAGCGGGACACCGACTATCTCCACATCATCAACTGGAAGAAGGCCGAGCAGGTCTTCCACGCGGGCAAGGTCCGCAAGATCCAGAACTTCCCGGTGATCACGCTCGACACGAGCGTGGCCGAGGGCGTTCTCTACTTCGCGCCCGAGCCCAAGAGCCCGCACGGCGTGGACGTGACGCCCAACGGCCAGTACATGGTCGTTGCGGGCAAGCTCGATCCGCACGTGACGGTGTACTCGATCGAGAAGGTGAAGGCCGCGATCGCGTCGTCGAAGTTCAGCGGGAAGGACGACTTTGGCGTGCCGATCCTCGACTTCGACGCGGTGAAGGAAGTTCAGGTCGAACTGGGCCTCGGGCCGTTGCACACGCAGTTCGACGACAAGGGCTACGCGTACACGTCGCTCTTCCTGGACTCGGCGGTCGCACGCTGGACCCTGGGCGGCGACTACGCCAAGCTTCACGAGGAGCAGCCCTGGAAGCTCGTGACCAAGACGCCGGTGCAGTACAACATCGGGCACCTCTCCGCGGCCGAAGGCGACACCGTCAGCCCGAAGGGCCACTACCTGGTGTCCATGTCCAAATGGTCGGTGGATCGTTACCTGACCACGGGCCCGCTCCTGCCTCAGAACTTCCAGCTCGTGGATATCGCGTCCCCGGGGACCGCGATGCCTGTGACCTACGACCTGCCGATCGGCGTGGGCGAGCCTCACTACGCCCAGATGATCAAGGCCGACAAGCTCAAGAGCTGGACGGTGTATCCGGAAGTCGGCTGGAACGCCGAGACGCAGGCGCTTGATCCGAACGCGCCCGCCAAGGGCCAGGAAGGCGTGACGCGCGATGGCAACAAGGTGCTCGTCAAGATGACCGCCGTGCGGAGCCACTTCGTGCCCGAGCACGTCGAGGTGAACGAGGGCGACATCGTCACCTGGCGGATCACCAACCTCGAGACAACCGTCGACGCAACCCACGGATTCTGCATCGGTGGGTACAACATCAACCTGTCCCTTGAGCCTGGCCGGTACATCGAGGCCACGTTCAAGGCGGACCACTCGGGCACGTACCCGTTCTACTGCACCGAGTTCTGCTCGGCGCTGCACCTCGAGATGATGGGCTACTTCCATGTGAAGCCCACCTCCGAAGTGAAGCCTCCCGCGGCGCAGAAGCTGGAGTCCCCCGCGGACGCCAAGCCTCAGCCTGCGATCACTTCCGCCCAGGGTTCCGCCAAGTAACCCCGCGGCTGCCGCGGGCGAGAGCCTCCGGCGGCCGATTCGAGGCGACACGCCTCACACGCGAAAGGACTGCTCATGGCCACGTTGCTCTCGCATCTGATCGGACCACGCGTTCCGGACGGGGAGCTTCGAACGCATCGGGCGCGGTATCTCACCCCGACGCTCATCTTCATGCTGGCACGGATGTGCCTGCTCGTCTCGGTCTTCCTTCCGTACTGGCACATGGAGCTCGAGGCTCCTCAGTATCCGCAAGGGCTGTTCCTGACGGCCCACGTCAACCACCTGTCCGGCGACGTGAAGGAGATCGACGGTCTCAACCACTACATCGGGATGAGGCCGCTCGGCGAGGCCGCAGCATTCGAACGTGCCGCGGGCGTGTGGATGGTCGTCGCGATGGTGCTCCTGGTCGAGGGGGCGGCGCTGGTTCACTCACGCTGGGCGGTTCTCCTGGCGCTCCCCGCGATCAGCTTTCCCATCGGATTCATCGTGGATCTCTACTACTGGATGCGGACCTTCGGCTTGAATCTGGACAAGGACGCTCCGCTCTCACACTCCGTGAAGCCCTTCGTGCCCACGGTCATCGGAGAGGGCGGCATCGGGCAGTTCCGGACCTACGCCGAGCTCGGAACCGGGTTCTGGTTGGCCTCCGCGTGCGCCCTGTTGACGGTCGTGGGGTTCTACTTCCACCGCAGGGCGTACCGCCCGCTCGTCGAACGTCAGCGTCGCAACGCCCTTGCGGCCGAAGGCGGTGGGATGTGATGCTCTCCACCTGCGCGACAATGGCCCTGCTTGCAGTCTTCGCGGTCCGTGACGGCGCGGAGACGAGCCAGGCCCGGCCCGAGAGACTCTCCGAGAGGGTCGCCTCTGCCGCGCCCGGTGCGACCCTGATCGTGCAGCCCGGCATCTATCGCGAGCGCCTCCGGATCGACAAGCCTCTGCATGTGATCGGCCTTCCCGGCGCGATCATCGACGGCAACGGCTCGGGCGACATCATCGAGGTTGCGGCGCCGGACGTGGAGATCCGTGGCCTTCTGGTCCGCAACACCGGGATCGATCTGGACAAGGAGAACGCCGCGATCCGCGTGCTGGCGCCGCGGGCGACGATCGTCGACAACACGCTGGAGGACATCCTCTTCGGGATCGATCTACGCGAAGCGCCGGGAAGCGTCGTGCGCAACAACCGGATCGGCGGAAAGGACCTGGAAATCGCCCGCCGAGGCGATGGGCTCAGGCTCTGGCGCTCCGATGACTGCGTCATCGAGGAAAACCAGATCCATGATGGGCGGGACGCGATCCTGTGGTACTCCTCGGGCGTGACGGTGCGTGGAAACACGTCGATGAACTGCCGGTACGGGCTGCACCTGATGTTCTCCGATCGGGTCGTCATCGAACAGAACCAGCTCAGCCAGAACTCCGTCGGCGTGTACCTCATGTACTCCACAGGCGTGCGCATCGCCGACAACGTCTTCAACCGCAACCGCGGACCAAGCGGCTACGGGATCGGGCTCAAAGAGACCGATCGCTTCGAGGTGCACGGAAACCTCCTGGTCGGCAATCGCGTCGGCGTGTATCTCGACGGCTCTCCCTTCACCGGGGCCCAGCCCGGCGCGTTCGAGCTCAATACGTTCGCCTGCAATGACGTCGGCGTGCTGGTGCTTCCCTCGGCGCGGGGCAACGAGTTCGTTTCGAACAACTTCATCGACAACATCCAGCAGGTGTCGGTCGCGGGACGCGGCGATCTGCAGGCCAACCGCTTCTGGAAGGGCCAGCAAGGCAATTTCTGGAGCGACTACTCGGGGTTCGATCAGAACCGCGATGGCGTCGGAGACTTCGTCCACGAGCCGGGCACGCTCTTCGACACCTTGCTCGAGCGGCAGCCCAAGCTCCGCATGTTCCTCTTCAGTCCCGCACAGCAGGCGATCGAGCTGGTGGGTCGCGCGGTGCCCGCGATCAACCCCGAACGGACGTTCGCCGACGAGGTGCCCCTCATGAAGCCGGTGGCGCTTCCCACGCGGAGCCAGACCCATCCTTCTGGCGACTGGAAGCCCGGTCTTGTGCTGATCTCGATCAGCGCGTGCGTCGCGGCTCTGGTGGTCCGGCCGTTGAGTGCATGCTCGTCGATCGGAGGAAAGCCATGATCAGCATCCGAGATCTCTCGATGAAGTTCGGCCGGGCAGCCGCCCTCGAAGGCGTCAGTCTGGATGTCGCCTCGGGCGAGAGCGTGGCGCTCTGGGGATCGAACGGCGCGGGCAAGTCGACCTTGCTGCGCTGCGTCCTCGGCCTGCTCCGCTTCTCGGGCTCGATCCACGTGGGCGGCATTGACGTGCAGCGCCGCGGGAAGGTCGCCCGCATGCTGGTCGGCTACGTGCCTCAGGAGATCGGCTTCTACGACGACGTCGCGGTCGGTCGGGCGATCGCGCTCTTTGCCGGCATGAAGGGTGTCGATCGGACAGCGTGGCGCGGCGCACTGGAGCGGGTCGGCCTTGCGGGTCACGAGCACAAGCGCGTGCGGGATCTCTCGGGCGGGATGAAGCAGCGGCTGGCGCTTGCGATCGCTTTGCTCGGCGATCCCCCCGTGCTCATCATGGACGAGGTGACCGCCAGCCTGGATGCCGTCGGCCGCGACGGGTTCGTAAAGCTGCTGTCTGAACTGGGGGCGGCGGGGCGGACCTTGCTGTTCGCCTCCCACCGTGAGGACGAGATCCAGACGCTCGCCCACCGGGTGATCGTGCTTCATCAGGGACGAATCGAGCAGGAGCGCGACGCCCGAACCTTCGCACGTGCCGGATCGGAGCACGCGGTGCTGCACCTGACGATCCCGCAACTCGAGCGTCAGCGGGCGATCGAGCTCCTGAACCTGCGCGGATTCTCCTCGACGTTGAACGGCGTCGGGGTGCTCGTCCCGGTGATGGTTGAACGCAAAGCGGAGCCTTTCCGTGTGCTCGCGGAAGCCGCTGTTCCGATCCAGAACTTCGAAGTGCTCACGGCGCAGCAGGCCGAACGCATGCATCATCCGGAGGGGCGCCCATGAACACGCTCGCTGTGCCCACGATTGCAAGCCACAAGAGACCTCCCTCGACGATTTCCAACGTCCTGCGGATCGGCAGCAAGGAGCTGCGTGACGCGATGGCGGCGCGATGGTTCGTCATGTACACGATCGCGTTCGCGGCGCTGGGTCTCGGGGTGGCTTCGGTGTCCAGCATCGCCGGCGGCCTGGCCGGGTTCGGGCGCACGTCGGCGGGGCTGGTGAATCTGGTGCTCCTCGTCGTACCCCTGATGAGCCTGACCGCCGGGGCGGGCGCGATCGCGTCGGATCGGGAACGCGGGATGCTTCTCTATGTCCTGGCGCAGCCCATGACTCGCCTCGAGCTTCTGATCGGAAAGTACGTCGGGCTCGCCGGAGCGATTCTCTCTTCCCTGAGCCTCGGGCTTGGAATCAGCTCTCTGGCGCTCGCGTGGAAGGGGCAAAGCGGGGATCCGCTCCAGATGGTCAGGCTGGCTGGTCTGGCGTACGCACTCGCGCTGACCATGCTGAGCGTCGGGTTTCTGGTGAGCGTGATGGCGCGCAGGACCAGCGTCGCGATCGGCGCCGCGGTGTTCCTCTGGCTGATCTTCGCCTTCGTCTCGGACCTGGGATTGATGGCCGGCGTCGTCGCGCTGAGGCTCCCGATCGAGCGGCTTTTCGCGCTGGCGATGTGCAACCCGCTCCAGGTCTTCAAGATGTGGGCGCTGTACAGCTCCGAAGCCTCGCTTGACGTGCTCGGTCCCGCGGGGCTTTACGCGACCGAGGAACTGGGCGACAAGCTCCATCTACTCTTTGCCGCCAGCCTGGCCTTGTGGTGGGCGGTCCCGCTCGTCCTGGCCGGCGTCATCTTCCAGCGGAGGGCGATCTCGTGAAGCGCAGAGCGCACATCTTCATCCTGGCCTCGGTGTTCCTTGTGGGCTGCTCGTCGACGCCCTTGTCCGGGCCGCCGAAGGTCCGCGAGGGGCGCGACGAGTGTTCGGGCTGCGGCATGATTATCTCGGAGAGCCGTTGCTCGGGAGCGCTGCTTCTTGAGAAGGGCGGCGAGCGGACGCACCGCATCTTTGATGACCTGGGATGCATGCTCGATGACGAGCGTGAAGAACTCGACGGTGCCGTGGTCGTGGAGCGGTACGTCCGCGACTACGCCACGACGAGCTGGGTCCCCTGTGATCGTGCGACATTCGTGAAGTGCCCTCGGGATCGCGTCCGCACGCCCATGGGGTCCGGGCTCATCGCCTTCGAGGACCCTCGGGCTGCCCAGGACTTTGCCGCCAGTGTCCAGGGAACGCTTCTGAAGTACGCCGAACTGGCGGAGATGCGCGCAAAGAAGTTGAACCGAAACGGCAGCTGAGCTGTCGATCCAAAGGAGATCCGTCGTGACCCGCACCATTCGTCTCGAAGACCCCGTCGGCCGTCTTGCCTCTCAGTATCCGGAGTTGACCGGCGTGATGGACAGGTTGGGACTGGACTATTGCTGTCATGGGCAGGATTCGCTCCGCACCGCATGCCTCTCTGCTGGCAAGGCGGAGGATGACGTGCTCGCGGAGCTTCAGAACGCAGAGGCGTCCGCCGACGCATCGGAGCCTGACTGCGCTTCGATGTCCATGACCCAGCTCGCGGACCACATCGAGCAGACGCACCATGCCAAGGCCAGGGAGCTCTTTGCGCTCCTCGACCAGTTCCTCCCGAAGATGGCCCGCAAGCATGGGGACGCCGAGCCGAGGCTCATCGAGCTCGCCGAGGTCGTTCGCGTGCTGAAGGAAGACATGCACGATCACTTCGTGCGTGAGGAACGCGTGCTGTTCCCGTGGATCCGGCGTCTTGAGACCCCGGGCGCCATCCACATCGGTCCGCCCTGGAGCGTGCAGCGCCCCATCTCGTGCATGGAGCACGATCACACCGAGGTGGGACGCACGTTCGAGAAGATCAAGACCCTGACCGCGGGGTACTCGTGCCCTTCCGGCGCATGCCAGACGTACCGCCGGGCCTTTGACGCCCTGGCCGAACTCGAACACGACACGCGCCGCCACGTGCACAAGGAGAACAACATGCTCTTCCCCGCCGCGGTCCGCGCCGAGGCGGCCCGGGCTGGGAGTGGGGGCGGTCTCCCGGCGAACTGACCGGGTGACGGTCCGTTCCGGGCTCTGTGTACACTCCAACCGACTGGAGTATTCCTCGCATGCTGTCTCAGACCATCGAATACGCGCTGAGGGCCATGGTCTGCCTGGCCAATCTGGATGATGGCGCGGCAGCGACCAGCGAGGTGATTGCTGGCCAGACCAAGGTGCCCAAGGGGTATCTCTCCAAGATCCTGCGCGATCTGGTCGTCGCGGAGCTTGTGACTTCCCAGAGGGGACCCAATGGCGGGTTCGCGCTCGCCAGGTCCCCCGCGAGGATCTCGATCCTTGATGTGGTCAACGCGGTCGATCCCCTGGAACGCATCCGCAAGTGCCCGCTGGGCAATCCTGAGCACACCCAGCTGTGTCCCCTCCACAAGCGCCTCGATCAGGCGGTCGCGATGATCGAGCGTGAGTTCTCGCAGACCAACCTCGCCGAGGTGATGGAGAACGCGGCGTCGGGAAAGCGATGCACAACGCTGACCACCCCGCTGAGTATCTCCAAGCCTCGCTGAGACCTCCCGGGATCGGGGATGGCGGTCAGCCTTGACGCATATTCACCCCGAAGCGGGACTTGCGCGCGGTTCGGAGGCGATCTGGTATATTCCCGGTCCGGCACTTTGTGCCGGGATGGTCAATCACCCGACGCGCGGTGTTCTCTCCAGGCTGGCTCGTGCTGCCTTCGGAGCGGGGCCGACGCCCGGTGCGGTTCCTGGGGTGCGCTCGAATGGAATGGGTCAAGAAGCTCCGACAACACCTGCTGACCGGCGTCTCCTACGCCATCCCATTCGTGGCCTGCGGCGGCATCCTGATCGCTGCGGCCCTTGCCTTCGCCCCGGCGGGTGCGAACGGCGCGCCCGATCCGAGCGGCAGCAAGTTCCTGAGCTTCATGCTCCAGGTCGGCGTGGCATCCTTCAAGCTGATGCTCCCCATCCTGGCGGGGTACATCTCGTTCTCGATCGCCGGCAAGCCCGGTCTGGTCGCGGGCGCGATCGGCGGGTTCCTCGCCGATGAGATCAAGGCCGGCTTCCTGGGCGCGCTGGCCGCTGGCTTGCTCGCGGGTTACATCGTCCAGGCGATGAAGAAGATCCCGACCAACAAGCTCACCAAGCCGATCATGCCCATCCTGGTGATCCCGATCGTGTCCTCGCTGGCGATCGGCGTCGTGATGGTGATCCTGCTCGGGCCTCAGATCGCCCACTTCAACGAATGGCTCGGACATCAGCTCAAGGATCTGCAGACCGGCAACGCCATCGTTCTGGGCGCGATCCTGGGCGCGATGATCGCCTTCGACATGGGCGGCCCGGTGAACAAGGCTGCCTTCTTCTTCGCCGCTGGCCTGATCAAGGAAGGCAACTTCCAGGTGATGGGCGCGGTCGCCGCGGCGATCTGCACGCCGCCCTTGGGGATGGGGCTGGCCACGCTGCTGGGGCGCAAGCTCTGGACCGAGGAGCAGCGCGAGTCCGGATACGCCGCCCTGGGCATGGGCATGATCGGAATCACCGAAGGTGCGATTCCCTTCGCGGCCTCTGACCCTCTCCGCGTTATTCCGAGCATCATCCTGGGCTCGATGACCGCCAGCACGATCGCGATCCTGTCGCACGTCGGAAATCACGCGCCCCACGGCGGGCCGATCGTGCTGCCCGTGATCGACAATCGACTCATGTACTGCGTCGCGATCGTCGCGGGCACCGTCGTGACGGCCCTGGCTGTCAACACCATCAAGACCTTCTGGAAGGCCCCCGAACCCGGGAACGCCGCCTGACACCGCCCTGCTTTCGTGCATCAAGAGAGACTGGAGAGGATCGGCTCATGAAAATCGTCGCGGTCACCGCCTGCCCGACCGGCATCGCCCACACCTACATGGCCGCCGAGCAGCTCGAGAAAACAGCCAAGGCTCTGGGTCACCAGATCCACGTGGAGACCCAGGGGGCCATGGGCATCGAGAACGAGCTCTCGGCCGCGGACATCCGCAGCGCGGACGTCGCGATCTTCGCGGTGGATATTGAGGTCGAACAGCTCGAACGATTCAACGGCAAGAAGGTCGTGCGCGTGGGGGTCTCCGAGGCGATCAAGAATCCCAAGGGCGTGCTGGCAAAGGCCGGCGCCTGAGTTGGCAAGCGTTGGGCGGGGGGAGATCCCGCCCGGTTCGGAACCCGCATTGAAGAAGGATCAACCAGCGCAGGCGGAAGTGCGGTTCACCTGCACGCTTCACGCCGGATTGCACGCCCGCCCCGCCAGCATGCTGGCCGAGGTGGTCCGCGGCCGGGACGCCTCCTTGACGCTGGCGAAGGCCGAGGGGACCCCCGTTGACGCGGGGAGCGTCCTCTCGATCGTCGGGCTTGACGTGAAACTCGGTGATCCGTGCGTGCTGAAGGCATCCGGACCCGATTCGCCCGCGGTGATCGCGGCGGCGCGTGAGCTGATCGATTTTGCCTGGGCGAAAGCCGAGCAAGCCCAGCCCGAAGTTCCCGGAGTCGTAGCGGGTCCGCGTCAGATCCCGTTGAGCCTTCAGGTGCACAAGCCGAGGCTCGTCTCGGGCGTGCCAGCTTGCAGGGGCGTTGGCTCGGGCGTCGCGGTCGTGGTGGGGGGCTTGGTGCTTTCGCCGACGCTGATCTCGGCGACCCCGAAGACTCCGCAAGCCGAGCAAGAGGCTGCGACTCGGGCGCTGGACGCCTTGGCCGCTGATCTCAAGGACAGAGCGGAGCGGGCGGCCAAGCCACTGGAGCGAGAGCTGCTTCGGGCGCATTACGGCATCGCGACCGATCCCGCCTTGCGAGCGGAGATCTCCGTTCAGATTCGGGCGGGAAAGACCGCGCCGCAAGCGGTGGTTGCCGCGGGCTCAAAGTTCATGGAGACCTTGCGTGGCGCAGCCACCGCGTACATCCGTGATCGGATCGTCGATATCCAGGACATCTGCATGCAGTCGCTGGACCGTCTCGGCGCGACCGGCGATGCGACGCGCCAGATCCGACTCGAACGCAACAGCGTCGTCGTCGCCGAAGTCCTGACTCCCAACCAGCTCATGAAGCTTGATCACGCCAAGCTCAAGGGGCTTGTGCTCGGCGCGGTGGGGATCACCTCCCACACTGTGATCCTCGCCCGCTCGCTCGGTGTGCCCACGATCATCGACGCACGCGGGGCACTCCAGCTGATCAAGCCGGGCGACGAGGTCATCGTCGATGGTCATCGGGGTGTCGCGGCCATCGCGTCGGATGCGGGTGTCCAGCGGTTCTATCAGCTCGTGGAGCGGGCCCAGCAGCGCCGACGCGAGAAGCTTGCGCCGGTGATCGGCCGCGCCGCGTCCACCAAGGACGGCATCCGCGTCGAGATCGCCGCCAACGCGTCCACGCCTTCCGAGGCAAACCACGCGGTCGCCCAGGGCGGTGAGGGCGTCGGGCTGCTCAGAACCGAGCTGCTCTTCCTCGACCGTGCCGATCCCCCTTCGGAGGAGGAGCAGTACCACGCGTACGCGGGTGTCGTGGATGCGTGCAAAGGAAGGCCGGTCATCATCCGCACGCTCGACATCGGCGGAGACAAGCCCGCAGCTTACATGTCGATTCCGGGCGAAGACAATCCGTTCCTCGGATGCCGGGGAATCCGCCTTTACCCGCAATACCACGCGCTGCTCCGGAGCCAGCTTCGCGCCATCCTGCGCGCCTCCGCCAAGGGGCCCGTCAAGGTCATGGCTCCGATGGTCGCGACGGTCTCGGAAGCCTCCTGGTTCCGTGATCAGGTCCGCGGCGTGCAGGCTGAACTGCGTGCCGAGGGCGTGGCGTTCGACGAGAAGATGCCCATCGGCGTGATGGTCGAAGTCCCCGCGGTGTCGCTCGTGATCGATGAGCTCGGCGAAGTCGTGGACTTCCTCAGCGTCGGCACCAACGACCTCTGCCAGTATTGGATGGCGGTTGACCGCGGGAACAAGGCCGTCTCCTCGCTTTACAGCGCCAGGCAGCCTTCGTTCCTCAGGCTGCTCTCCGGGATCGTCCGGGCCGCTCGCGCCAAGGGTGTTTGGATCGGCGTCTGCGGCGAGATGGCCAGCGATCGGCTCCATTTGCCATTGCTTGTCGCGATGGGCGTGAATGAGATCAGCGTCGCGCCGAGCGAAATCCTCACGCTCAAGGCGGCGCTGGCGAATCTCGACAGCAAGGCTTGTCAGGAAGTGCTGGCCGCTGCGCTCGCGTGCCGGACGCCGGAAGAAGTCACGAATCTGCTCCGAAGCAAAGGCGGCGCGAGCAGCGGAGGGGGCGTCATCGAACCCAACGCCATCGTCTGCGGCAGCGACGCTGCGAGCAAGCACGAGGCCATTCGTGAGGGTGTTGACGCCATCTCTGTCAGCGGCCGCACCGAGGATCCTGACGCGATCGAGCGCGCCATCTGGGCTCGTGAGGAAACCTATTCCACGGGCCTGGGCTACGGCTTTGCGATCCCGCATTGCAAGACCGAAGGCGTCACCGAGGCCACCCTCGCGGTCGTCAAGCTCACCACTCCCATCGAGTGGGGCTCGAATGACGGTCAGCCCGTCGACATCATGCTCATGCTTGCGGTCCCCGCCGCGGATACCGCCGGGACGCACATGAAGGTTTTCGCCAAGCTTGCCCGAAAGCTCATGCACGAATCCTTCCGCTCGCGTCTGCGTGACGCGGCGGATCCAAACACAATCCTCAAGACGCTGGAGGAGGAACTCCAGCTCTGATCGCCGATTCACGGGTCCTTGGGCCCTCTCCCTGACCTCTTACTCCGAGCCACCCATGCGGAACATGCTCCCACTCGTCGCCGGTCTGGCCGTTTCCCTCCACGCTTTTGCGGCGTTCGCGGGCGATGAACCCGTGGCCGCCCCCGCGCAGCCAAAGCACGAAACGCCGGATCTGCTCAAGCAGCCCACGCTCTACGTGGTCGGGTACGCGCACCTGGACACCCAATGGCGCTGGACCTACGCGGACACCATCCGCGAGTACATCCCCAAGACGCTTGACGACAACTTCAAGCTCTTCGACAAGTACCCGAGCTACATCTTCAACTTCAGCGGTTCGCGCCGGTACCGCATGATGCAGGAGTACTACCCCGAGAAGTACGCCAAGCTCAAGGACTACGTCGCCGCCGGCCGCTGGTTCCCCTGCGGCTCCTCGGTCGACGAGAACGACGCCAACGTTCCGTCCGCCGAGTCCTTCGTCCGCCACATCCTCTACGGCAACAAGTTCTTCCGCAACGAGTTCGGCGTCGCGAGCGAAGAGTTCATGCTTCCCGACTGCTTCGGATTCCCCGCCGCCATGCCCACCATCCTGGCGCACTGCGGTCTCAAGGGCTTCTCCACCCAGAAGCTGACCTGGAACGCGGTCGTTCCGATTCCCTTCAAGGTCGGCGTTTGGGAAGGACCCGACGGCCGGAGCGTGACCGCAGCCTTCGACCCCGGCGCGTACGTCGGCGAGGTCCGCGAGAACCTGGCCAACAGCGATTCCTGGAAGGCCCGCATCGCCGCCAACGGCAAAGCCTCGGGCGTGCTCGCGGACTATCACTACTTCGGCACAGGCGACACCGGCGGCGCGCCCACCGAACGCTCCGTCGACATGGTCGAGAAGAGCGTGAACACCCAGGGCGCGATCAAGATCATCTCGAGCAACGCCGACCAGCTCTTCAAGGACATCACGCCCGACCTCAAGGCCATGCTCCCGACGTACAAGGGCGAACTGATGCTCACCGAGCACTCGGCCGGGTCCGTCACGTCGCAGGCGTACATGAAGCGGTGGAACCGCAAGAACGAGCACCTGGCCGCAGCCGCGGAGCGAGCCTCCCTGGGCGCCTGGTGGCTCGGCGCTCGCCCCTATCCCGCGACCAAGCTTGAGGATGCCTGGTATCTCCTGCTCGGCTCGCAGATGCATGACATCCTGCCCGGCACGAGCCTCCCCAAGGCCTACGAGTTCTCGTGGAACGACGAGGTCCTGGCCGCCAACCAGTTCCAGGACGTCATCAAGGACGCGAGCAGCGCGATCGTCTCGGCCATGGATACCCGCGCTCCGGGCAAGCCGATCGTCGTCTTCAACCCGCTCTCCTTCGCCCGCGAAGACGTGGTCGAGATCGAAGTCGCGACCAATGGCTCGCCGGCCAAGGGTGTCAAGGTCACGAGCCCCGACGGCAAGTCGGTTCCCGCCCAGGTGCTCTCGGTTGAGAACGGGACCGCTCGCGTCGCGTTCGTCGCCAAGACGCCCTCGGTGAGCTATTCGACCTACGGCGTCGAACTGACCGCGGACGCCGCAGCTGCCCCTTCATCGCTCAAGGTGCAGGACAACCAGCTCGAGAACGAGTACTACATCGTCAGGGTCAACGCCGAAGGCGACGTCGCCTCGATCTTCGACAAGCTCGCCAAGAAGGAGCTGCTCGCTTCGCCCATGAGGCTCGGGCTCCACTACGAGAACCCCAAGCACTGGCCCGCATGGAACCAGGACTGGGCCGACCGCAAGCTCCCGCCCAAGGCCTTCGCGGGCGGTCCCGCGACCATGCGCGTGATCGAGAACGGTCCCGCCCGTGTCGCGATCGAAGTCACCCAGCACGCCGAAGGGTCGACATTCGTGCAGCACATCCGACTGGCCTCGGGAGAAGCCGGAAAGCGCGTCGAGTTCTCGACGGACATTGACTGGCAGACCCGTGAACGCAGCCTCCGCGTTCACTTCCCGCTCACCGTCTCCAATCCCAAGGCCTCCTACGACCTGGCCGCCGGTGTGCTCGAGCGAGGCAATGGCTACGAGAAGCAGTACGAATACTCGTTCCACGAGTGGTTCGATCTCACCGACGCCAGCAAGTCCTACGGCGTCACCGCGATGTGCGACAGCAAGTACGGCGCTGACAAGCCCACCGACAACGTCGTGAGGCTGACGCTCCTGCACACCCCGGGCGTCCAGGGAGGCTACCCCGATCAGGCGACGCAGGACCTGGGCAAGCATCGCGTGCTCTACGCCCTCTACGGCCACGACGGCGCCTGGCAGGCTGCAAACGGATACGCACAGGCCTCGAGGCTGAACCAGCCCTTGCTCGCCTTCCACGCCCAGGCTCACGAGGGCGCCCTTGGCAAGAGCCACTCCCTGCTGGGTGTGAGTGATTCCAAGGTCTCGATCAGCGCCGCCAAGAAGGCCGAGGCCTCCGATGAGATCATCGTCCGCCTCCGCGAACACGTGGGATCCGACGCGAAGAACGTCAAGGTGACGTTCGCTCAGCCCGTGATCTCCGCTCGCGAAGTGGATGGTCAGGAGCGTGAGATCGGGTCCGCCACCGTCACGGACGGGGCGCTCGTCGCCGACGTCCATGGCTTCGGGCTCCGTGCGTTCGCGGTAAAGCTCGGCAAGCCCGCAGCGTCGGTCCCCGCTGTCGCCAGCACGCCGATCGACCTGCCCTTCAACTCCGACGTCATCGCGTCCCGCGAAAAGCTCACCGATGGCGTCATGGGCGCCGACGGCAGCACGTATCCCGGATCGATGATTCCCGCATCCCTCACCGCGGAAGGTGTGACGTTCAAGCTCGGATCTGTCGCCGATGGCGCCAAGAACGCCCTCGCCTCCAACGGGCAGGAGATCAGCCTCCCGCAAGGTGGCTACGACCGTCTGTACCTGCTCGCCGCCGCGGAACGCGACGTGTCGAGCACGCTTGAAGTGGACGGCAAGCCCGTGCCGCTGCACGTTCAGGACTGGAAGGGTTACGTCGGTCAGTGGGACAATCGCCTCTGGCCCGACGGATACTCCGAAGACTCCCCCGGAAACGCCGGCATCGTTGGCATGGTGCCCGGTTACGTGAAGGATGACTCGGTCGCGTGGTTTGCGACCCACCACCTGACCCCCAAGGGGAACACCTTCTACGAGTTCTCCTACATCTTCAAGTACGCGATCGATCTGCCAACGGGAGCCAAGACCGTCAAGCTCCCGAAGGACGCCAGGATCAAGTTCTTCGCGGCCAGCGTCGCGAAGAACGCCGGAGGCGGGATCGCGGCCCTGACGCCCGCGCACCCGCTCTTCGACACCTTGGCGGATCACACGCAGGATGGGCCGCGCATCGCGCCCGCCTCGGGCAAGTTCACGGATGCGACCGAAGTCCGTATCCAGCCCGGCCTCTACTGGCGTCCGGGCGGCATCCGCTACACGACCGATGGCTCGGAGCCCACGCTCCAGTCCGCGTCGTACGCGAAGCCTCTCATCGTCTCCAAGCCCACGACCATCAAGGCCGCGATCATCGGCGCCGATGGCAAGCTCAGCCCTATCGCCTCGGCGAGCGTCGACGTTGCGGACTCCACCGCTCCGACATTCAAGCGCGTCGCCGCCACCTACAAGTCCAATCTCCTCACGCTCGAGTTCTCTGAGCCCCTTGGCGCGTCGGCGAGCGATGTCTCCAACTACGCGCTCACGCCCGCGATTCCCGTTTCGAAGGCCGAGCTCGCTGCCGATCAGAAGCACGTGGTCCTGACGCTCGGGCAGACGCCGGATCTGGACAAGTCCTACAAGATCCGCGTTTCAGGCATCCAGGACGTCTCACCCAACGCCAATACGCTCAAGGACGCTTCGCTGGACTTCTCCGTCGCGGGCCCGGTCTACACGATGGATGTGGTCTCGCCCGAGATGAAGGGCAAGACCATCACCGACGTGAAGGGTCTTCCGGTCAAGGCCAAGGACGCGTGGACGATGAACATGTTCGTTCGCCCGGACAAGGCCATCCCGAACCGTACCCTCATCGCGGGCTTCGGCTCGATGTCGGACACCGCGGGGAGGGCTCGCTACCTCGCCAAGTTCGGCGGCGGCGCTCACTTCTGGAGCTCCAACCGCGACGTCACCACCAAGACCCAGTTCGAGACCGGCCGTTGGCAGATGGTGACCGTGACGTTCGATGGAGCCGTCCTCCGCATCTACAAGGATGGCAAGAAGATCGGCGAAGGGTCGCCTTCGCTCACCGACGACGAGAGCTCCATCTCGTTCGCGCCGGTCGACCCATGGGAGCACCAGCGCCAGTTCTCCGGAGACATCCAGCAGTTCACCATCTGGAACGCCGCCCTCGGTGATGAAGCCATGGCAGCCCTCATGAAGAACATGCCGAACTGATTGTGAAGCCTCCAGGTACGCCTTCCCGCGAGGCTCCGGTTGATCGCCGGAGCCGCGCTTTGCGCCGGTTGACCCCCTTTTTGGAAGGTCCGAGCAGGTGAGAGCATTCTTCGCCATCCTGATCGCGCTGCTTTGCCTCGGACCTGGCGCGGTCGTGGATGCGGCGCCGATTCCACATCCAGCGGTCGCGACGGTCGCCATCGTCGACGTCAAGCGTGATGGCCGCGTCGAGATCACGATCTTTCACGACGCGATCGCGTTCGTGCTCAACGACACCTCGGCCCGCATCGGTGATCCCGCGATGTACGAGTTCCTGAAAGCGCCTCCAGAAGAGGTCGCCGCCGCGTGCGACGATGGTCGTTCAAGGCTGCTTGTCGGGCTCAAGGTCGTCGCGGGCGGCGGGTCTCTCCCGATCGAACCCGTCGATGTGCCAACCCCGGAGACCTTCGAGCGCTGGAAGAGCGGACACCCCGGGCATCGATTGCCTTGCAAGCTCGAGTCGCTTGTCGCGGCGCAGCTTCCCCGCGGGGCTCGGACCATGACCCTTCGTTTCCCCGAGATCCTCTCGGAGGTATTGGTGGAGCTCCGCAGGCCGGGGATCGAGCCCGTGACCTTGCCGCTGACCCCCGCGGAGGTCACGCCCGAGCTGGACGTCTCGGCTGCCTGGACTCAGGCAGACGCGCCCGCCTCGACGCCGCCTCAGGCCACCGACCGCCCCAACGAGACCGCTGCAGGCGCGGCCCGGGGTGCCCCTGGGGCGGACGCTGCGTCTCCCAGCACCGGACCCTCAGACGCTCATCTGGGGATCTTCGCCCGCTTCGTCAGGCTTGGCTTTCTGCACATCATCCCCAAGGGGCCTGATCACGTCCTTTTCGTCTTCGGACTCTTCCTGCTCTCCCCGCGTGCCAAGCCTGTTCTGGCCCAGATCACCGCCTTCACGATCGCCCACACCATCACGCTCACGCTGACGAGCCTCAAGATCGTCGGTCTGCCCGCGGGCATCGTCGAACCGACCATCGCCCTTTCCATTGCCTTCATCGGTGTCGAGAATCTCTGCACCAAGAAGGTGCACTCTTGGCGGCCCGTGGTGGCATTCATCTTCGGCCTCGTGCACGGCATGGGTGTCGCCACCGCGTTCACCGAGCATGGGTTCCCCAGCGGCAGTCTCATCCAAAGCCTGCTGGCGTTCACTGTTGGCGTGGAAGGCGGACACCTGGTCGCCTTGGCCGCTGCCTTCGCCCTCCTGGGGTGGACTCGGGGGAAACCGTGGTATCGCCGCCGGGTGGCGATCCCGCTTTCGGTCGCGATCTCCGCCATCGCGATCTACTGGACCTTCCAGAGGCTCTTTGGCATCGGCTTCTAGCGATCGGAGCATGTGATCGCTCGCTCGGTTGGTACTCAAGCGCTGTCACAATGTGACACGCTCGACGCTCCGCCGCATCGGCGACCAGAGATTCGTGGAGTTGTATACTCCCGCCGGAGTTGATCCGTCCGCACCGGCCTCGAAACTCGGGCGTGTCTCGCGCCTGCGGGGTTCGGATCGGACAGGTCGTTGTCAAGGCTCGGCGTCGGAGCGCGTACCCACGCGTCCTTCGCACGTGCCGCAGGGGTGCCTCTTGATCAAGCCACGTTCTTGGATGTTCCTGGTTCTTTCCACCATGGTCTGTTGGCTTCTGACGGGCTTGACCGCCAAGGCCGATGACCCCAACGCCGCGGACCGCGCCGCGATCGCGAGCCGCGCGACGGCGTACGTGGAAGCCTTCCACAAGGGCGATGCCGATGCATTGGCGGCGTTCTGGACCCCCGAAGGCGATTACATCCATCTCTCAGGCCGTGTGATCAAGGGCCGCGCCGCGCTGGCCGCCGAGTTCAAGCAGCTCTTCGCCGAAGCCAAAGGACTCAAGCTCCGCGTGGACATCCAGTCGCTGCGTTTCCCGACCGCCGACACCGCGGTCGAGGACGGCGTGACCTCCGTGATGTCCGACGAGAGCCCCGTCCCCAGCCGTGCCCGGTACACGAACTACTTGATCAAGATCGACGGCAAGTGGATGATCGAAAGCGTGCGAGAGCTCCCGTACCAGGAGCCCAACAACTATGAGTACCTCCGCTCGCTCGAGTGGATCGTCGGTGAGTGGGTGGAAGACACAACCTCGCCCCACGCTTCCCGCGCGCTCTTTGACTGGTCCGCCGACCAGAACTACATCCTCTGCCTCCGCGCCGTCAGCGTGAAGGACATCATGCTCGACAACGGCTCCCAGCGCATCGGCTGGGATCCCGCCAACAAGGTCATCCGCTCCTGGTCCTTTGAGGCCGACGGCGGGTTTGGTCATGGCGTCTGGCAACGCAGCGGGGACAACACGTGGACCGTCAAGAACGCCGCGACGCTCCGCTCGGGAAGCACGCTCACCAGCACCAACACCATCACCCGCGTCGACATCGACAACGTCACCTGGCAGGCCACCGAGCAGAAGCTCGATGGGCAGCCCATCGCGGATTCTCCGGTCATCAAGATGAAGCGCGTGAAGTAACCCAGGTCGCCAGGAGACACACATGAATCGCAAGCAGTTCATCGTTCTCTCGGGTTTGGCGACCGCCCTGGGCGCTCTGACCCCCGAGGCTCATGGATGGGGCGCCAGCCGTTCGTTCTCCGCGTCGGGCTACGGCGGGAGCTTCTCTCGCTCGAGCTCCTCCAGCGGCGGATGGGGAGGATTCTCCCACTCGTCCTCCAGCTCGGGCTCTGGCGCCTGGGGTGGAAGCTGGTCGCATTCCGGATCAACCTCTGGCGGATACGGGGACTTCTCCCATTCCGGGTCCAACTCGTACACCTCTCCGAGCGGGCACACCTACTCCGAATCCAACTCGGGTTCGGGTGTCTACGGCGGAGGCAGCGCCGCATACCACGGCACGTACTCCACATCGAGCGGCGCTTCGGGCTCGTATGCCGGCACCGCAAGCTACTACGGCGGGTACCACGGCGCGTACTACGGCGGATATCACCCGCCGACCTACGTCGCGCCCCCGGTGTACGCGCCAACCGTCAACTACAACTATTGCGGCTCGTCCTGCTCCAACGGTGCGGCCTTCGGCGCCGGCGTCGTGACCGGCGCGGTCGTCGGCGCCGCACTGGCGTCCACGCCTCCGCCGCCGCAGACCACCACGGTGTACGTCGCCCCCCCGCCAGGCGTATACGTTGCGCCAGCCGCGACCACGACGGTGATCACCTCGGGCACTTCGAGCACGATGGTGACCGCCGCTCCCGCGACGACCACCGTCATCTCGCCCCTTCCCCTCGGCTCCACTGTTCCCGTGCTCCCGCCCGGTTTCAGCACCGTCAGCTCCGCGGGCGTCTCGTACTACCACAGCGGTCCCAACTGGTACCGCATGGAGATCGGGAGCACCGGCGTTTTCTTCGTCGTCGTGAAGTCTCCCTGAGTCGCTTCCGGCCTGTTTTCTCGTGTGTTTTCGAATGTTGAGGTGATCATGAGTCGTTCCTTCTTGGGGGCCTGCGTCCTTTCGCTCACGCTCGCGCTCCCCGCACTCGCGCAGCCTGTCGCCAACGAGGGTCTGGCCAACGCGATCATCGGGGCCCGCCAGGCCAACGCCCAGCAGCTTAAACAGTTCAGCTGGAGTTCCCGCACGGAACTCGTCGTCGATCAGAAGACCGAAGACATCCGCATCGAGTCGGTGGTCTTCGCGCAGGATGGCACGGTGCAGCGCACCCTCCTGAACGACGAGCCCGCCAGGGTCTCAGGCGGTTTCCTGCGCCGCGCCATCGCCAAGGACAAGGCCCGCGAAAGCGAGAAGTACATGAAAGAGCTCCAGAGCAAGCTCGATCAGTACACGCTCCCCACGCCAGGCAAGCTGCTCGACTTCCTCGCCAAGGCCCAGGTCCAGCCCGTGACCTCCGCCGCCGGCACGACCCAGCTCCAGGTCACCGGGAACAACGTTCTGGTCCAGGGTGACACGTTCACCATGACCGTAGACGGCAGGACCTTCCTGCCCATCGGCGTGCAGATCACGACCATCGTCGAAGGCGACACCGTGACCGCGACCGTGACCTACCGCTCGCTCGACAAGGGCCCCAACCACGCCCAATACATCACCGTCCAGTCGCCCGCCAAGAACATGACGGTCAACATCCACAACTACGACTACACGGCCAGCAACTGAACGGGGTGCCTCGCCGACACGACCGGCGCGTCATCGCCGACCTTCCCCGCGGCTCGAGTGACGCTCCTGAGAAGCAACAACGCCCCCGGCGGCCAAATCCGCCGGGGGCGTTTGCATTCACGATCGTCCGGCGGAAGCCGTTGCGATTAGCACCCGAAAGACGACTCTTCGCTCGGTCGATCGATCGTGACAATCAGCGTGCGCTGAGGCACGTCAGGCATGGACGAGGGAAGCTTGATCACGCAGCACTCCCCACGACGGAACTTCACCGTGGTGTTGGCCAGCGCAAACCTCGAGCCCTCGGCATACGACAGGACCGCATGCACCTCATCAGGTGTGGAAGGCTCCACGACGACCTTGATGGAGACCGCCTGCCCCGCCGCCTCCATCCGGACCTCGGCCTGCTGCCCCACAGCGACCAGCATCCTTGGCCAGCTGTCCGTCTGCATGTCGCGATCTCGTGAGCTGGGGTCCATGACGCGCTTGGACTCGGCCACGAAGATGTCGGGACTCGATGCCTGCCTTGTCCCGCCGGGCACGGAGATGTCCCCCCGTACGAGCCTCACGTTGACCACGCGCGTCTCGGTCTCGGGGCGGAACGGTGCGATCGTCTTGGGTGACTCGGCAACCTGCACGCCAGGCTTCGCCGCCGAGCACGCCAGAAGCGTGACCGGAAGCGTCAGCGCCAGTGCGACCTGGACCGCCGCAGGCCAGCGCCGAACCATGCCCAGGGCCCGCACACGTGAGCGGAGCGACGCGCCGAACGCCAGCGTTCCACCAAGAGGCTTGGTCTTCTCCGCCACATCGATCAGGACCCTGGCGTAGTTCATGACCGCGTCGGTCGTTCGGTGGGAGGGCTGGCCGATCGCACGCTCGTCGCACGCGTGCTCCATCAGGGCCCGGATGCGTGAGGCCGCAAACCACACCGGCGCGACGGGCCACGCCAGCGTGCTGATGAGTCTGAGCACAAAGGCCAGCGCGGGGTCCCGCCGCGCGATGTGCGCCCGCTCGTGCGCCAGGATCATGGGCAGGTCAGGCGAGCCGACGAGCCAGCGCGGCACGACCACCCGCGATCCGATCACGCCCGCCACCATCGGCCCGAGGTTCTCGGAGATCAGCACGTCGTCGTCCGCGGAGCGGGCCGAGTTCTCGACCGCATAGCGGATCAGGATCGCTCCCCGAAGCCAAGCTGCCAGCAGGGCGGTCACGCCCATCGCATACCCCGTCACGACCAACCCGGGCCAGAGTGGGGGAGTTGCCTGCACCGAGCCCTGCGCTCGCATCGACAACTGGCGTGTGATGGGGTCGTCAGAGATGTACGTCCGGACCGTGGTCGGCCCGGGGACTTCCCAGAAGGGCGTCGTCCATGAGACATCAAGGGGGATCAGCACGCGGAGCAGCACCGGCACGTAAAGCAGCATCCGCCACGTCGGTGAAAGACGGCGCGCCAGCAGCCGATCGGCCAGATAGGCCAGCGCCAGCAACGCCAGCGTGATGCCGTTCATCGTGACGCACCAGTCCCGCAGCGAGACGCCAAGCTCCGACAATCTGGTCAGCGATTCACGCACGGTCCGCCTCCTTCCGCAGCATCTCCAGGAGCTTCTCCCGGTCCTTCTTGGACAACCCTTCCGCCGCGATGAACTCCAGGGCCGGCGTCATGGAGCCGCCAAAGGCCGCCTCCACGAATCGCTTCCAGGCCGATCGCCGCGCGTCCTTGGCTTCCACGGCACTGGTGAACTCCCAGACATTGCCGACCTGTCTCGCGTTTACGAGCCCCTTGTCCGCCATGCGGTCGAGCATGGTCTTGACCGTTGAGTAGGCCCACCCGCGGGTTGGGTGCAGATGTTCCGCCGCTTGCCTTGCCGTGGTCGGTCCAAGCTCCCAGAGGGCCTTGAGCACGTCCCACTCGGCCTGCGTGATCGTTCCTTCTTCCGACTTTGGTTTGGGCATCGGTTCCTCGCGTTGCGACAGCGATCGCATGGGTGCTACAAGTGTAGTGTATCGGCGGATGCGGGTTGGTGCAACAGCAAATCCGACGGGCGCGCCGGCCGGCCTGCCGATCGTGCCCAAGGGCGACCCGCCCGCAGCCTGCAAACCCATGGACCGCGGACACTTGCCGGAATTGCCCCGCGCCCCGCCTCTCGGTATCTTGATGACTTGCGTTTCTGGCCTTGGCGGGCCTCCTCGAACTCACTCGCCCGGGCCTGCAGACCGAGTCGGCTCTCTGACAAGGCAGCATTTTCGTATGGCCATGCCCACCTCCGATCGCCCTCCGGCCGCCACCACTCCCGCCGCCGATGGCATCCCCGCTCTTCCCCCCGACGCGACCCCGGAACAGAAGGACCGTCACTGGTTCCAGCACGTGTACCAGGGCGACCGCATGCCCCAGTTCACGCCGCGCGCGGTGCTGATGGGCGGCATCCTGGGCATGCTGATGTCCGCCTCCAACCTCTACACCACCCTGTCGATCGGCTGGGCCTTCGGCGTCGCGATCACCGCGTGCGTGATGTCCTATGTCATCTGGACCATCGTCCGCGCCATCACCCTGAACCGCGCCTCCAAGATGTCGATCCTCGAGAACACGTGCATGGCCTCAACCGCCAGCGCCGCGGGTTACTCGACGGGTTCCACCATCGCCACCATGTTCGGCGCGCTGCTGGTGCTCTACGCCGTGCCCGAAGGCAAGACCTCCGCGGACGTCAAGACCTGGGACGTGCAGCCGGTCTGGCTCGTCGCCACCTTCACGTTCCTCACCGGCGCCATGGGATGCTTCCTGGCCATCCCCATGAAGCGTCAGATGATCAACCACGAGCAGCTCCCCTTCCCCTCAGGAATCGCCGCCGCCGAGACCCTTAAGAGCCTCTACAGCGAGAGCAAGGAAGCCCTGCACAAGGCCTACGCACTCGTCATCTCCCTCCTGGCCGGCGCCATCGTCGGCATCTTCAACACGGGTGAAGGCACCCTGATCTACATCGACCGCATGATGGAAAAGGCCAAGAGCGTGCTTGGCTTTGAGCCCCGCCTCCCCGAGCAGCTCCCCGCCGGCGGATTCATGCAGGTCAACGGAAAGCCCCTGATCGGATTCGGCTTCGAGCCCAGCGTGCTGCTTATCGCCGCCGGCATGATCGTCGGCGTGCGTGTCTGCATCTCCATGCTGCTCGGCTCGGTCCTGCTCTACTTCTTCGTCGCCCCCGAGCTGATCAAGATGGACGTCGCCCACGCCGGGCAGGCCAACTACATCCCCTCGATCGAGCTCGTCGCGGGAGGCACGATCTATCACGTCTACCGCTGGGGCCTCTGGGGCGGCACCGCCCTCATGGTCTTCGCCTCGCTCACCTCCCTCGGCATGCAGTGGAAGACGATGGGACGCGCGTTCGGGAAGTTCTTCAAGAAGGAACAGCCCAGCGAGCACAGCGAGCTCGAATCCCGCATGTCCAAGATCGAAGTGCCCACGTACTGGCTCATCCTGGGCATGGTCCCCATCACGATCGGCATGGTCGTCCTCCAGTACATGGCCTTCAAGATCAGCGTCGTCGCGGGCCTGATCGCCGTCGCCCTCTCCTTCGTGCTGTCCCTGGTCGCCTGCCGTGCGACAGGCGAGACCGACACCACGCCCATCGGCGCCATGGGCAAGGTCATGCAGCTCACCTTCGCGGTCCTGCACCCCAAGCAGATCATCCCGAACCTGGCCTCCGCGGGTATCGCCGCCAACAGCGCCAGCTCCTCCGCCGACCTGCTCACCGACCTGAAGAGCGGCTACCTGCTCGGCGCCAACCCGCGCAAGCAGTTCCTCGCCCAGTTCGCCGGCATCTTCTTCGGCACCGTCGCGATCGTCCCCGTCTGGTACCTCATGGTCCCGACCAAGGCCGCCCTCGAGAAGTTCCCCGCGCCCGCGACCAACCAGTGGGCCCGCGTCGCCCAGGTGCTCACCGAAGGCATCGATCGCCTCCCCATGTCCGCGCAGTACGCGATCGTCATCGGCGCCATTCTGGGTGTGCTGCTCCCCGTCGGCGAACGGCTCCTCCCCACCAAGGCCAAGAAGTACTGGCCCAGCGCGATGGGTCTTGGACTCTCCTGGGTTCTGCCCTTTGCGAACGCCTTCGCCTTCATGATCGGTGCGCTCATCGCCTGGATCTGGGAGAAGATCAACTCCAAGTCCGCCGACGTCTTCACCGTCCCGATCGCCTCGGGCCTGGTCGCGGGTGAGTCCCTCATCAAGGCCATCATCGCGATGACCGCGACGGTTGTGGGTCTCCTGGGCTGGGGAAAGTAACACCCGCAGCCTCCTTAACGAACAGCGCCTTCCCGCAACGACCTCGGGCTCGCCCGAGGTCGTTGTGTCAAATGGAGTAGAGCATTCGTGCCCGAATTGTGTAATCTGATGTCATGATTCCGCCGGAGAACGATGCGACGGGGCCTCTCCCGGGTGACAGCGCGAGCGAGACGCCGACCGCAAGCTTCGAATCCAAACCAGTTGCGTACGGCCGCGTCGCTGGCTCCGATCAGACTGGTCAAACCATCGGCCCCTACACCCTCCTTGAGCTCATCGGCGAAGGCGGATTCGGCACTGTCTGGCTGGCCGAGCGGCGCGAACCCATGATCCAGCGGGTCGCGTTGAAAATCATCAGACCCGGGATGAATTCGGCTGCG
>CAZHFW010000047.1:0-23768 GCA_964531675.1 uncultured Phycisphaeraceae bacterium
GGGCTTCGACGCGTTCGTTGGTGCACGCGACCACGCCCGCGAGCTGAGGATAGATCTGCTTGAGCTTCCCGAAGGCTTCGAGCATGATCGGGAAGTGGCGGCGGAGTTCCTCCGGGCGCGACCCGGGCATCATGGCGATCTTGGGTGAGCCCGCGGGAAGTGCTGCGGCCTTGGCGTCCAGATCGAACGGATCCACGGGGCGATCAAAGAGGAAGTGGCCGATGAACCGCGCGGGCACGCCTCGACGCGTGAAGAAGCGTTCTTCGAAGGGGAGGACGCAGAGCAGTTGATCGGTGAGTTTGCGGATCGTGCGGATGCGCCAGCGGCCCCAGGCCCAGATCTGCGGAGCGACCAGGTGCACCACGCGAATCCCACGCGCCTTGGCGATCTTGCAAATCGGCGTGTTGGCGGCCGGGGAGTCGACGGGGATGTGCAGGACCACCGGGGTGTCGGAGGTCTTGTTGGCGTCGAGCCAGCGGGCGATCCGCTCGTTGATGCGCTGGTGCTCGCGGATCTTGGCCAGGCCAGGCATGCCCATGACCGCGTCTTCGCCGGTGCGCTCGATGACATTGGCGCCCGCGGCGGCCATCTTGGGGCCGCCCCAGGCGAAGATCGTCAGATCGGGATGGCGTGCGCGGAGCTCGGCGATGACCGCGGACGCGTGGTCGTCGCCCGAGGGCTCGAACGCGGTGAAGAGCAGCGCAGCACGACGCGGCGAACGCTCGGAGGCGTCTGCGGGCGGATCGATGGCGGGGCTGTTCACCTGGCCGGCGGGCACGCCCAAGCGTAGGGAGGGATCAGAACCCGGATGAACTCATCCACGCGCTGGGGCGATGATCGAGCGCGGACGCGATCTCAAGGAGCGACTCAAGGCTCGGCATATGCGTGCCGCGTTCGATGCTGGAGAGCTGGCTCACGCTGATACCGCTGGTCTCGGAGACGTCCTTGAGGGTGAGCCCTTTGTCGATGCGGGTCAGTCGGATCTGGCGACCGAGGTCGCGGCGCAGCTTGTCCTGGGGACGTTGGCCGAGCCCGAAGGCTTCGGCGGCCTGCGCGAGGCAGCGCTTGAGCTCGTCCACCGAGAATGGCTTGGCGAGGTAGTCAAAGACGTCCTGCTTGAACGTCTGACGCATGGAGTCCAGGCTCGGATATCCCGTGACGACGATCACGCAGAGCTTGGCCCAGCGCCGACGGATCTCTTCGAGCACTGTTTCGCCCGAGTGCCTTCCCATCTTGATGTCCAGGAGCACGACGTCGGGAAGACGCGCCTCGCAGGCCTGGAAAAACTCGCCGGGATTGGAGACGGCGCGGACATCGTGGCCTTCGCCCTCGAGCAGGTCGCGGAGGTACTGCCTGAAGTCCTCATCGTCATCGAGCGCGACGATGGCGAGCGGCAGCGTCTGGCCCGCGGACTCGGAAGAGGGCGGAGGATTGCTTGCTTCGGGAGACGGGTCAGGCATCGCGTGATTCCAGCGCTGGAGGCGGGGCGGGCTGGGGGGCAGTATCCGGGAAATCCGGGCCGGCCGCACGCGCGGGCGGGCTGACCGGGAGCATGATCTCAAAGACCGCGCCGGGGCTTTCATGGCGGTTGCGGGCGAGGATCAGCCCGCCGTGCTCGCGGACGATCCCGTCGGCGACCGCCAGCCCGAGGCCGGTGCCTTTGGAATCGAGCCTGGTGGAGGCGAAGGGTTCGAAGAGACGCGGGAGGATCTGGGGGTCGATGCCCGGGCCATTGTCCGCGATCGAGATGCTGATCCACTCACGGCCGTCGCGGGTGGAGCGTTCGGCGAGGACCTCAATCATGGGCGGATCGGCGGGAGGACCGGAGAGGACGCTGTCGAAGAGCATGCCGCCGGAACGGCGCGAGGTCACGATGGCGTCGACCGCGTTGCGGAGCAGGTTGACGAGGACCTGGACGATGCGGTCGGGATCGCACCAGATCTCCAGGGCGCGGGGGGTGCAGTCGACGATCTCGATCTGTCCGGAATCGCGGTCAAGGCGGACGAGGGTGATGGCCTCTTCCGTGAGCGTCGCGAGGCTGGCCCGTTCGGAGAGAGGGGGACGAACGCGTGCGAAGTCGAGCAAGCTCTCGCCGAGCCGTTCCAGTCGCTTGACGACGCGGAGCATGAGCTCGGCGCGGGCGGGATCGACGCCGACTCCGGGGTTCTTGCTGATCTGCTCCACCAGACCCTTGAGGACCGCCAGAGGCGTGTTGAGTTCGTGGGCGATGCCGGCGGACATCATGCCCAGGCTCGCGAGGCGATCGGCGTCGGCGAGGTTCCGGCGGGCGGATTCGAGGAGGTGGTTCTTTCGCTTGAGGTCGTTGGCGACGCTCTCGAGCCGGCCCAGCGCATCGGCGAGGGCGGCCTGGTGGCTGCGCAGCGCGACGACTGACTCGTTGCGGCTGCGCATGACCTCCCCGAGCTCGTCGGCGGGGATCATGTCCTCGGGGATGAGCTCGTCGGAGGGGCGTCCTTCGCGCACCGCCTGATCGGCGGCCAGGGCGCGGCCGATGGGCGCGTAGACGAGTCTTGGCAAGACGACGATTTCCAAGGCGGCGGCGATCAGCGCGTACACCGCGAGCAAGGCGATGGTGAGCAGGAAGTAGAGCTGGGTGACGCGCTCGCGGGCTTCGGGGATCTGCACGGAGGCGGAGAAGAACGTCCCGGCGCCTTCGCTGCGGGGGATGTACACGACCGCCTCGACCGAGTCGCGGCGTTCGCGCCCGCGGACGGGAGTGTTGGGCGTCGCGCGGGCGGCGTCGGCGATAGAGGATGCGAGCCCGAGCGTGGTCGCGTCGCCCGAGGTGATGCGCACGTCTTCGGCGTCGGGAAGGGCGGGCGAGCGGGCGCCCGCTTCGGCCTGGGCGGCGATGCCGCGCAGGACCGCGTTGGCCTCGGCCATCTCGGACGCAAAGACGATCGCGGAGACCGCGGGTCGGAGCGAGACGAGCAGGATGATCGCCAGCGCGACGAAGAAGCCGGTGTGGAGCACGATCAGCTTCTTGCGGATCCGCATGCCCGCGAAGATGCCCGGGGCCCGGGGGGATCGGGCGTGTTCCATCGGAGGCTGGGTGGACGGCAGATTCACCGGGAGAAGTGTTGGGAGCCAACGCGTCCCGGGCGCGGGGGAAGGGCGGCCTGCGCCTAGAGTCGGCGGCATGCCCAAGCCCGGTCGTCAGCCTGGTCCCCCTGGCCCTTCCCGTTCGGGTGGGGGCAAACGCGTGGATGTGGCGCGGGATCGGGCGTTCTCGTGGATCGCGGCCCAGGTTGACCGGTACCCGGAGTTCAATCTGGACCCGCCGGATGAGTCCGGGATGGAGCCTCGGGACGCGGCGTTTGCGCACGCGATCTATCAGGGGGTGCTCCGCCGGTGGTTCACGCTGGCGCATCTGCTCAATCACTTCCTGGCGCCGCGGAGGCTCTCGGATGCGCAGCCCGAAGTGGTCGCGGCCTTGCTCGGGGGGGCGGCGCAGCTCTACCTGCTCGATCGCGTGCCGACGCATGCGGCGATCGACGAGTCGGTGGAGTGGGTGAAGCGAAAGTCCAATCCGGGCGCGGGCGGGCTGGTGAACGCGGTGCTCAGGCGGATCGCGGAGCTTCGGGATCCGGCGTCAGAGGATCGGCCCGCGTGGCGGGACGCCCGGGATCAGATCCCCAAGAGCGATGGCTCGGCGGTGAAGCTGACGCAGGGGATCTTGCCGCCGAATCTGGGGCAGAGGCTCTCGGTGATCGCGAGCGTGCCGGTACCCGCGGTGGAACGCTGGGTGCGGAGCTACGGCGCGGAGGAAGCGACCAGGCTGGCGATGCACACGATCGTGGACGCGCCGGTGGTGCTGAATGCAACCTTCGCGAGGGACGCCTCGGAGCTTCCGGGAGTCGCGCACGAGAGTGCGGGGCACTTGGTTTACACCGGCCCCGTGGGCGAACTCGGCGGGCTGCTCGATGGTCGCGATGATCTGTGGGTGCAGGACCCGTCGTCCTCCCGGACCGTGGAAGCGATTCCGGCGTGCGAGCCCCGGATCGTGTTGGATCTGTGCGCAGGCCAAGGGACCAAGACAAGGCAGCTCTCCAAGCGGTTTGCCGGCGCGCGGGTGATCGCGACGGACACGGATCGTGAACGGCTGCGCATCTTGCGGGGCGTGGCGCGGAGCCTGCCCAACGTCCAGGACGTGGAGATTCAGGACGTGGAGGCGGTGCTGGCCTCGGCGGGGCAGAAGGCGGATCTGGTGCTGGTGGACGTGCCTTGCTCGAACTCGGGGGTGCTGGCCAGGCGGATCGAGGCTCGCTATCGCCTATCCCGGGAGGGGCTGGAGCGGATGGTGCTGACCCAGCGGGAGATTCTCAGGCGTGGGGCCGAGCTGGTAGCGCCCGGCGGGAGGCTGGTGTACGCGACGTGCAGCATCGAGGCGGAGGAGAATCAGGAGCAGGCTGCGTGGGCGGCGTCGACGTTCGGCATGCGCGTGGAGTTTGAGGAGCTGCGGATGCCCCGGGGCGGCCCAGGCGACCCGGAGACGGGGTACCGGGACGGGGCGTACACGGCGGTTCTGGTCTCGTAGCTTGTGGGGGTTCTGGCCTCAACGCCCGCTTTTGGAGGGGGAGCGGGGTACACTGTGCCACTCTACGAAAGGTCGGCGGGTCGCCAGACCTTGGGTGTGCAGAGCGTCGTAGCGGGCGAGCGGCTGATGAACTTGCTTGACATTCTCCAGGTCAACTGCATCCGCGTGCCGCTTTCTGCGCAGGACAAGCGCGGCGTGATCGACGAGCTGGTCGATCTCCTGGCCACCGCGGGGCGCGTCACCGACAGCCCGGCCCTCAAGGAAGCGGTCTGGACCCGCGAGAAGATCAAGACCACCGGCGTCGGGCACGGCCTGGCGATTCCTCACGGAAAGACCGGCGGGATGACCGGCCTGGCGATGGCGATCGGCAAGCCCGCGCAGCCCATGGACTTTGAAGCGCTCGATGGCAAGCCGGTGCGGATGATCGTGCTGCTCGCCAGTCCGTCGGATCGCACGAGCGACCACATTCAGGCGCTGGCGAAGATCTCCAAGCTGATGATCATGGACTCGTTCCGCGAGCGGATGTATGCCGCCGGGTCGTCGCAGGAGATCTACGACCTGCTCAAGAGCCAGGAGACGCTGGGCTGACGCGCAAGCGTCGGGCTCACGGACGGATCTCATCACAGGTGTGCTGATGAGCGGCCAAGCGGACATCTTCTCACCGCTCCCCGCGATCGAACAGGCGCTGGTCGCCTGCTGTGCACAGCTTCAGGTCCCAAAGGCTTTGCAAGACGCGGTTGCGTACGCGCTGCTCGGGGGCGGCAAGCGTTTCCGCCCGCTCCTGGCTTGGCACAGTGCGCTGGCGGTCGGTGGAATGGGCGCGGACTCGCTTGCCGCGGGAGTCGCGGTCGAGCTCGTGCACGCGTTCAGCCTGGTGCATGACGATCTGCCGGCGATGGACGACGACGATCTGCGCCGGGGCAAGCCCACGCTGCACATCCATGCGGGCGAGGCGATGGCGATCCTCGCGGGCGACCAGATGCTGACCAGCGCGTTCGAGCATCTCACCGCACAGGTGAAGTCGCCAGAGCTTGCGGGCGTGCTCTGCGGCGAACTGGCCAGGGGCACGACGGGGATGATCTCGGGCCAGGTGCTCGACACGCTTGGAGGCATGAGCCAGGACGCCAAGCCGATCGAGCGGCTCCAGCAGATCCATGCCGCCAAGACGGGGGCACTGATCAAGTCGGCCTGCCGAATGGGCGGGCTGACGGCGCTGGGGGTCAAGGGCGTCCAGAGCCCGGAACTGGCGGCGCTCTCGGCGTATGCGGATGCGGTCGGGCTGGCTTTCCAGATCACCGACGATCTGCTGGATGTCGAAGCGACCGCGGATCAGATCGGCAAGCGCACCGGGAAGGACGCGGACGCTGGAAAGCTCACGTACCCGCAGGTGCTGGGCGTCGAGAAGTCCAAGGCCGAGACCAAGCGGCAGCTCGAACTGGCCCGGGAGGCCTTATCGGGCCTCCCAGGCGACACCCGAGGGCTCGAGGGTCTGGCGGGGTTTGTGGTGTCCCGGTCGCACTGAGCACCAGTGGGCGGCGTACGCCAAAGCGTTGTGGAAAACCACATCGGGCTCGCCCCAGGCGGGGCGATGTTCTAGACTTTTCAGAATCCAGTGAAAACTGGAGCCGGGCCGGACAATGGATGCCGGGACCCCGGAACGCCGTCAGGCATGGATGCGAGGAGCGTGATGGGATTGCTTTCGACCATTCGTGGGCCGGAGGACCTCAAGCGGCTGGCGATCGACCAGCTGCCCGAGCTTTGCGCGCAGATCCGCGAGCGGATCACGTCGCAGGTCTCCCGGACGGGCGGGCACCTGGCTCCCAACCTGGGCGTCGTGGAACTCACGGTGGCGCTGCACTACGTCTTCGACTTCAAGTGGGACAGGCTCCTGTTTGACGTCGGGCATCAGTGCTATCCGCACAAGCTTCTGACCGGGCGGCTCGAGAAGCTCGACAAGCTCCGGATGCGCGAAGGCATGGCGGGTTTCCCTGACCCGCGTGAATCGCCTTACGACCTGTTCTTCGTGGGGCACGCGGGCACCGCGATTTCGACCGCGGTCGGCATGGCGCGGGGCGATCAGCTCAACCGCGAGTCATTTGTGCCGGGCGAGCGCCCCGACGGACGACGCATCGTGAGCGTGATCGGTGACGCGTCGATCGTGAACGGCGTCGCGATGGAAGGCCTCAACAACGCCGGCACGCTGAAGCGTCAGTTCCTGGTCGTGCTGAACGACAACGGGATGTCGATCTCCAAGCCTCAGGGCGGGCTCTCCCACTACTTCGACCGCCTGCGCGTGTCGCACACGTACACCGAGTTCAAGAAGAACGCCAAGGAGCTGCTCAAGCACGTTCCGGGCGGGCGGCACCTCCAGAGCGCGTACCACCGCGCGGGCGAGGCGGCCAAGGGATGGGTGGGCGAGTCGGGCTGGTTCGAGCACTTCGGGCTGGTGACGGTCGGGCCGATCGATGGGCACAATCTGCCCGAGCTGATCGAGTTCCTGCGCGACGCCCGCGACATGGACCGCCCGATGGTGCTCCACGTCAAGACCATCAAGGGCAAGGGCTATCAGTTCGCGGAGCAGGACGCGAGCAAGTTCCACTCGCCGCCCGCCTTCAAGGTGGATGGCGGAAAGCTCGAGCCCGACGGATGCCGGGTCGAGCTCAAGAGCGAAGGCCGTTCGTTCACCTCCGCGGTGGGCGACGCGATGGTCGAGCTTATGGAGAAGGACGCCAAGGTCGTCGCGTGCACCGCGGCGATGCCCGACGGCACGGGCGTGAGCAAGGTGCTCCCCCGCTTCCCGGAGCGCACGTGGGACGTGGGCATCTGCGAGTCGCACGCGCTGGACATGATGGCGGGCCTGGCCAAGACGGGCTGGAAGCCCTTCTTCTTCGTGTACAGCACGTTCCTCCAGCGCGCGTTCGACCAGGCCTTCCAGGAAGCGGCGTTGCAAGGACTCCCGGTCAGGCTCTGCCTCGATCGCGCCGGACTCGTCGGCGGCGACGGCGCGGTGCACCACGGGTTCTGCGACATCGCGATCCTGCGCGTGCTTCCTCAGGCGGCGGTCATGGCGGCGATGGACGAGCCCTCGCTCAAGGCGGCGCTCACGTTCATGCGCGACTACGACCTGGGCCTCTCCAGCGTGCGCTATCCGCGCGACAACGTGAGCGAGCGTTTCACGCTGGATCCGTGCCCACCCTTCGAGCTTGGTCGGGCCCGTTGCCTCACGCCCGAGCTGGCGGCGACCGAGTCTCGCCCCCACGTCGCGGTGCTGGCCTTCGGGACCTCCGCGATCGACGCGATGAACGCCAAGGACCTGCTCGGGGACGAGTATCAGGTCGCGGTGTACGACGCGCGCTTCGCCAAGCCCGTGGACCGCAGGCTCATCGCGTCGCTCATCGAGCGCGGCATCCCGATCCTGACGGTGGAAGACCATTCCATCATCGGCGGGTTCGGCTCCGCGGTCGTCGAAGCGGCCCAGGAGATGGGGCTGGACGGATCCAAGATCGTCAGGCTCGGACTCCCCGACGCGTGGGTGTACCAGAACTCACGCCCGCAGCAGATGGCCGAGGTCGGCCTGGATGCGGCGGGGATCGCGCGGGCAATCCGCAAGATCGCCGAGCCCAAGGTGCAGACGGAAGCCGGCCAGCCCGTGCGGCGCTGATCCAGCGCCGACGATCAGTCGGAGTCGCAGGACAGCTTGAAGCGGCCTCCGCCTGGTGGCGTGGGTTACTTCTTGTCCAGACCCAGCGGGTTGTTGAAGTGCTTGTCCTGCACCGGGACGATGATGTGCAGGATCTTCTCGAGCACGCGCGCGGGCGAGCCCACGGCGTCCACGTTGTGGACGACGCTCTTGGGGTACGCCTCGAGGACCGGGAAGGTCTCCTTCTCGTAGACATCCCAGCGGCGGCGGATGACGTCTTCCTTGGCGTCGTCGGCGCGATTCTCTTTGAGTGCGCGGCGGCGGAGACGCTTGATCATCTCTTCCTTGTCGGGGCAGAACAGGTGCACGACCGCGAGCACGTCGATGTGCTCCTTCATGATCTCGGCCTGGTGCTTGTTGCGGGGGATGCCGTCGAGCACGAGGAGGTCCGCGTGCGGCTTGAAGAGCGACAGGATGGTCTGGGCGTGGACGTTCTGGACCCACATCTTCACAGTGACCTCGTCGGGGACGAGCTCGCCTCGTGAGGAGTATTCGTAGAAGGTCTTGCCCAGCTCGGAGTTGATGTCGAGGGTGCGGAAGACCTCACCGCAGGACAGATGGAAGAACCCGGGGACCTGCCCGAGGATCTTGCCTTGGGTGCCTTTGCCGGAGCCGGGGGCTCCGAAGAGGAGAACGGTCTTGTAGCGGGAGGGCATCGGGCTGACCTTTCGTTCGCGCCGGATGAAGGGCCGGCGGTGGACTGACCGGGCCGCTTCGGGGCGACCGGACCTGACACAACGTAAACCGAGCCGTGACGAAAGGCAACCGGTTGCACCGAGCGGGATTTGCGCGGGTCGATTCGGGACGTTCGAGTCGGTCTGGAACGCGGTTACCGGCCTCGGCGGGAGCGGGCCCAAAGGCCTGTGAATCGAGCATTTCGGGCGGGAACGGCCTATTGTTGCCTCCCACGAACGCACCCCTGACACGCCCCGGCTGGCCCGAACGGACCGCCTCGGCCTTGGAGAACGAACCATGGAAACCACCCTCATCATCCTGAAGCCCGACGCTGTCCAGCGTGGCCTCATGGGCCGCATCATCTCCCGCTTTGAGGAGAAGGGCCTGCAGGTCGTCGGCGCCAAGCTCATGCAGATCAGCCAGCAGCTGGCCGCGACGCACTACGAGGCGCACAAGGAGCGTCCCTTCTACCCCGGCCTGGTGAAGTTCATGACCTCCAGCCCGGTGCTGGTGCTCGCCCTCCGCGGCAACGGCGCGATCACGATCGCCCGCAACATGATGGGCGCCACCTTCGGCTCCAAGGCCAACCCGGGCACCATCCGCGGTGACTTTGGCGTCTCCAACAGCTTCAACCTGATCCACGGCTCGGACAGCCCCGAGGCTGCGGAGCGCGAGCTCAAGCTCTTCTTCGCTCCGGGCGAGGTCCTGAACTGGACCCGCAACGGCGACGCATGGATCTACGACATGTCCGGCGGCAAGCCCGAGTAAGGCACGCCTCAAGCCCCTCGAAGATCACTTCTTCTGGGCGGCGCCTTCCAGGAACAGCAGAAGCTCGCTCGCACTCAGACCCCCGGTCGTGCGAGCGATTTCTTTTCCGGCCTTGTACACGATCATCGTGGGGATGCTGGTGACGCCCAGCTCGGAGGCGAGCTGGGGGTTGTCGTCGGTGTCGAGCTGGATCGCGACGCCGTGGGCGTTGATCCAATCGATGACCTTCTGATCGGTGAAGGTCTCGCGGTTCATCATCTTGCAAGGCGGGCACCACTCGGCGGTGGCCTTCACGAGCAGGATCTTGCCGTCGGACGCGTTTGCCTTCAGCGCGTCCGGATAGCTCTGGCTCGCGAAGATCGCGGGCGTCGGAACGTCACCCTTGCACGCGGTCAGGATGGATGGCGTGAGCAGCAGGGTCAGCGCGGCGCAGGACGCGAGCATGGCGGAGCGGAACTCTTTCACGTGACTTCTCCGGGTGCGGGTCAGTTGCCGTCAAGCATGCGGCCGAGGCCCCCGAGGACCGAGCCCTCTTCCTTTCGGGTTCCGGGCTGGGCGGCCAGGATGATGCGATCGGCGAGCCTTGAGAAGGGCAGGGACTGGAGCCAGACCTTGCCCGGCCCGCGAAGCTCCACAAAGAAGAGGCCCTCGCCTCCGAAGAGCTTGTTGCGGATGCCCGGGACCATCTTGATGTCGTAGTCGACGGACTTCTCGAAGGCGACGAGGCATCCGGTGTCGACGCGCAGGGTCTGGCCCGGCGCGAGGGTTTCCTCGATGACGGTGCCGCCGGCGTGGACGAAGGCCTGTCCGTGCCCCGAGGGGGCGGAGATCTTCTGGAGGATGAAGCCCTCGCCTCCGAAGAGGCCCGCGCCGAGGCGGCGCGTGAAGGCGATGTTGACCTCGACGCCTCGGGCGGCGCAGAGGAACGAGTCCTTCTGGCAGATCAGCTCGCCTCCATGCTCGGCCAGCTCGATGGGAACGACCTTTCCCGGATAGGGCGCGGCGAAGGCGACGTCGGAGCGCGAGCGCCCCTGGTTGGCGAACATGGTGATGAAGAACGATTCGCCCGTGAGGACGCGTTTTCCGGCCTCGAAGAGCTTTCCGAAGATGCCCGAGCCTTCCTTCATGGAGAGCTGGGTGCCCATCTCGATGCCGTCCTGCATGTAGAGCATGGCGCCGGCGTCGGCGAGGACCGCCTCGCCCGGATCGAGGGTGACGACGACCGCCTGAAGATCATCCCCGAGGATGCGATGTTCGATGACGTCTGAGGACATAGCGGTGCTCCGTGGAGATCAGCCTCCGGCCAGTTCATCGATAAACAGGGCGTGCGATTTCGCGCCCATCCGGAAGCACTCGAGCTCGAACTTCTCGTTGGGGGAGTGCACGCGGTCGTCGTCGAGGCCGAAACCCATGAAGATCGTGTCGATGCCGAGCTGATCCTTGAGCATCCCCGCGACGGGGATCGAGCCTCCCGACTTGATCATCGCGGGCTCCTTCCTGGTCGCCCGCTTGATGGCCTTGCCGGCGGCCTTGAGGTAAGGCGAGTCGATCGGGACGGTGACGCCGAAGCCGCCGTGATGGTCGATGAACTCCCAGCGGCAGCCCGGGGGCGTGCGGTCCTTGCACCACTTGAAGAACATCTTGGTGATCTTGGCGGGGTCCTGATCGGCGACGAGGCGGAAGCTGACCTTGGCGCGGGCGTGCGCGGGGATGACGGTCTTGGCGCCGACGCCGGTGTAGCCGCCGACGATGCCGTTGATCTCGGCGGTGGGACGCCCCCACTCGCGTTCCATGGCGGTGAACCCCGCTTCACCGATGTCGGCCGCGGGCGGGAGACCGATCTTCTTGAGGGCCGCGGTGGCGCTGAACTTGAGCTTCTTCCAGTTGGCCCGCTCCTGCTTGGTGAGCGGAATGACCTTGTCGTAGAAGCCCGGGATGGTGACGCGGCGTTTCTTGTCGTGGAGCTGGGCGAGTACGCGGGTGAGTTCGGTGATGGGGTTGGGGCAACGACCGCCCCAGAGGCCCGAGTGCAGGTCCTGGTTGGAGGCGTGGAGGACGACCTCGGTGTAGGCCAGGCCGCGCACGCCGTAGGTGATCGCGGGCTGACCGCGACCGAGCATTCCCGTGTCGGAGATGAGGCAGACGTCGCAGTTCTTGAGCTCGTTCTTGTGCTTCTTGACGAAGCCTTCGAGGTTGACCGAGCCAGACTCCTCTTCGCCTTCGAGAAGGACGGTGAACTTCACGCCTCCGGCGACCTTGCCCGTGGTTTCCTTCCAGGCGCGGAGGGCTTCGAGGAACATGAGCACCTGGCCCTTGTCGTCCACGGCGCCGCGGGCGACGATGCGCTCGCCCGGGCCGCCCTTCTCGGCGGGCTTGATGACGGGCTCGAAGGGCGGGCTCTGCCAGAGCTCGATGGGGTCGACGGGCTGGACGTCGTAGTGCCCATAGAAGAGCACGTGCGGTCCCTTGTAGTCCGGGTCACCATCGGAGAAGGCCATGACGATGGGATGCCCGCCGGTCTCGCGGACTTCGGCGCGGAGGCCCGAACCCTTGAGATATTCCGCGGCCCACTCGGCGGCCCGGCGGCACTGGCCCGCGAAGGCGGGGTCGGTGGAGACCGAGGGGATGCGGAGCCAGTCGATCAGGCGATCAACCGCGGGCTTTTCGTTCTGGGAGAGCCAGGCGAGGACTTGGTCGGCGGACATGGGTGAACTCCGGGTGGGTGAGGGCGCAGTGTAGATCCGCCCTGGAAGGGACGAAGGGGGCAAAAACAGACAGGCCCGGCGGTGAAGCCGGGCCTGTGGAATCGGACCAGATGGACCGCTTACTTCTTGCCGGTGCCCTTCTCTTCGGCCAGGACGGCGTCGGCGAGGGCGCGCGGGAGGGCGCGGTACTCGAGGAACTCCATGGTCGCCGAGGCGCGGCCCTGGGACATGCCGCGGAGCGAGGTGGTATACCCGAAGAGCTCGGCCAGCGGGATTTCGGCGCTGACGAGCTTCACCACGCCACGGTCATCGGTGTCGATGATCATGCCGCGGCGGGAGCTGACGTCGCCGGTCACGTTGCCGAGGTAATCGTTCGGGACGGTGATGACGACCTTCATGATCGGCTCGAGGAGGACCGGGCCGGCCTTCTCGGCAGCTTCGAGGAGGGCCAGACGGCCGGCCTGCTCGAAGGCGACCTGCGAGGAGTCGACCGCGTGGTACGAGCCGTAGGTCAGCGTGGCCTTGACGTTGATCAAGGGGTAGCCGAACTTGACGCCCGTCTTGGCGGTCTGGCGGATGCCGTACTCGACGGAGGGGATGAACTCCTTCGGGATGACGCCGCCGACGACGCCGTTCTCGAAAGCGACATTGTCCTCGAAGTCGAGTTCCTCGGCAGCGGCCTGCTCGGCGGTGAAGGGCTCGAGGGAGATGACGCAGTCACCGAACTGACCGCGACCACCGGTCTGCTTCTTGAACAGACCGCGGACGTCCTCGACCTTGCGGGTGATGGCCTCGCGGTAGGAGACGCGGGGCTTGCCGGTCTCGACGTTGACCTTCATGTCGCGGATGAGCTTGTTGCGGATGATCTCCAGGTGGAGCTCGCCCATGCCGCTGATGATGGTCTGGCCGGTTTCCTCGTCGTACTTGGAGCGGAAGGACGGGTCCTCGCGGCGGATGACGCCCAGGGCCTCGGAGAGCTTGCGCTTGTCGTCCTGGCTCTTGGGCTCGATGGACATCGAGATCACGGGCTCGGGGAAGAACATGCGCTCGAGCATGATGGGCTGATCGGCGTCGCAGAGGGTGTCGCCGGTGTAGGAGTCCTTGACGCCCACGACCGCGACGATGTTGCCCGCGCCGACCTCTTCGAGGGGGATGCGGTTCTGGGCGTGCATCTCGAAGATGCGCGAGACGTTTTCCTTCTTGTTGTTGCCCGGGTTGAGCAGGCGGGTGCCCTTGGTGAGCTTGCCCGAGTAGATGCGGATGTAGGTCAGATCGCCGTGCTGGTCGGAGACGACCTTGAAGACCAGGGCCGAGAAGGGGGCCGCCTCGTCGTGCGGGCGGGTCATCTTCGCGTCCTTGTCGCGCGGGTCGGTGCCGTCGACGTCGGGCTTCTCGTTGGGCGAGGGGAGGTAGTCAACGACCGCGTCGAGCAGACGCTGGATGCCGATGTTGCGGAGGGCGGCGCCGCAGAGGACCGGGTAGCAGGCGCGGCTGACCACGCCCTTGCGGAGGGCGGCCTTGAGCTGATCGACGGTCGGGGTCTTGCCGTCGAGGTACATGCCCATGAGCTCGTCATCGAGCTCGGAGATCTTCTCGACCATGTCGTGACGCCACTTCTCGCAGGTCTCCTTGAGATCGTCGGGGATGTCACGCTCGACGACGGTCTCGCCCTTCTCGCCCTCGAAGTAGAAGGCCCGCATGATCATGAGGTCGATCACGCCCTTGCACTCGTGGCCCTGACCCAGGGGGTACTGGATGGCGATGGCGTTGGCGCCCAGGCGGCTGAGGATGGTGCCGAAGGAGAAGTCGAAGGACGCGCCGAGCTTGTCCATCTTGTTGACGAAGCAGAGGCGCGGGACCTTGTAACGGTCGGCCTGACGCCAGACGGTCTCGGACTGGGCCTCGACGCCTTCCTTGCCGTCGAACACCGCGACGGCGCCGTCAAGGACGCGAAGGGAGCGTTCGACTTCGATGGTGAAGTCCACGTGGCCCGGGGTGTCGATGAGGTTCAGCTTGTAGTCGCGGCCCAGGTGGGTCCAGGGGCAGGTCGTGGCGGCCGACTGGATGGTGATGCCGCGCTGCTGCTCTTCCTCGAGGAAGTCCATGGTGGCGGTGCCTTCGTGCACTTCACCGATCTTGTAGTTCTTGCCGGTGTAGTACAGGATGCGCTCGGAGACAGTGGTTTTCCCCGCGTCGATGTGGGCGCAGATGCCGAAGTTGCGGATGTGGGACAGGTCGGTGGCCATTTCAGAATCCTCGGGCGTTGTGCGTCGCCAGAGAGCGACGCGAGTGTGGGTGCTTGTTTTGCTGACGCCACGCAGAGCCAACGCTCCGCAGGCGATATTCACGTGATTGCGTTCGATTGGCCGCGGCGGGCGGCGGAGACGATCAGGCCGCGCGGATCACACGCGGCGGCGGTTGCTCGGATCGTTCTCTTCTTCCTCGTCCATCTCGAAATCGTGCCTGGCACGCTCCGACGAGTCGCCCGACGCGGGAAGGCAATGGCCCCGCTCCGGGCGGCTGATCCCGTCCGACCGCAAAGTACGCTTCATCGCGAAGACGTCGGGAACTTCATGCGTGACCAAACAAGGCCCGCAAATCCCGGCGGCGAACGGGGAATGTTAACGCCCTCGGGGTCTGAATCAAATCCCGACGTGCCCCCGGAGGCCCTTCCGGGGCCTTCACGCGACCTTTGCAAACCCATGGTCTACCGGGGCATAGCGGTCATTTCCTGCCGCTGCTCGGGGGTCAGCCCGCGGACGGGATCCAGACGGGTCAGGGCGTCCCGATCGAGGCAGATCTTGGCCCAGAAGGTCATCTGGGCGGGGTCCTGGAGAAGCTGGGCGGTTCGGTAGGCCTCCAGGGCGTAGGTGAGGCCGTGCGGATCAAGGTCGGACGCCCGCCGGAAGAGCTCGAGCCCGCGGGTGAGGAGCTCCTTGTCGCCGAAGGCCTGCCCCGCAGCACGGGCGAGGGTTCCCAGAGCAGCCAGATCCGACACCTTGGCGTTCGGGCCCGGGTCGCGGAGCGCCCGCGTGCGGACCTGGGCCTTGGGGTCTTCCTGCAGGGCCTTCTCCAGGCCGGGAACGGTTTTCTGAATCGATGCGATCAGCATCCAGAGGCGATCGGCCGACCGGATGGCCTCCGGGCTGGTCAGGCGTGCACGGGCCAGGCCCGCATCGGCAGCGGTCAGGAGCGAGGCTGCCTCACGCGCGCGGAACGCGGTGAGCACCGCGATGGCGCGGCGGAGGTCGGGGACCGAGCTCGGCGCCGCCGACGCAGCGGCAGTCGCGACGTCGCGCGCGATGATCGCGACGGAATCGCCCTCATAGAGGGGCGTGCCTGAGGAGACGTGATCCAGGCGGTCGCGCAGGTCGGTCGCTTCGCCGAGCGTGATCGCAGCGCGGGTCAGGGTCTGCTGCCAGTTCCAGATTGCGACGCCTCTCCAGGCGACCAACGCCAGAAGCAACGCCGGAATGAGCACGACGAATCGACGTGACGGCGTCTGGCTCGGGGGCGCGTTGCGGCTCGAGCCCAGGCCCAGGGTGAGCAGCAGAACCGAAGCCGAGCCGACCCAGACGGGCGAGACCTCGATCTGTCCATGCGCGAACATCGCGATCGCGCCGGCCGCGGCGGCGGATTGGATGAGCCTGGCGGGAAGCGTCGCGATGATGGGCGCCATGGCGAAGGCGAGGATGACCGCCAGAAGGCGCACGCCCAGCGTCTCGGGCGTCGTGATCGGGCGCTCGATGTAGACCGATCCGAGCATCGCAATCGCCGCGGTCACGCCGACGAAGCGAGCAACATCGCGGCGGTCGACGTCGGTTGGCAACCGGTCGGAGGGCGTGGCCATCGCGAACCCCGACTTCACGATCATGCGGGAGACGAGCCAGATCCACGCGATGCCCGCGACGCCGAGGGTGGCCAGATAGTCAAAGAACACGCTGTGCGGAGAGGTGACTTCCTCCGGGCTCAGCGCGGGTTTGAGGAGCATGTAAGCATCTTTGAACCCAGCGGGACCCACACCGGTCCAGGGATGGGCTGCAAAGATCCGGGCGGCGCCCTCCATGTAGAACCAGCGGAAGAGCAGCGAGAGTTCGCCGATGCGCTCCCCCACCGCTCCGCGGAGCACAACCGCGCCCAAGGCGCCGACCACGACCAGAGCGCCGAGCAGCGATGTCAGCGCCCGCCTCTTCCAGAGGCCCGCGGGGATGCCCAGCGCGGAGCCCAATGCGAGCGCGACGCCGAGGGCCGCGGCGACGTAGCCCCCCTTTCCACCCGCGAGCACCACGCCCGAGGCGGACGCGAGCACCGCGACGCAAGCCAATGCTCTGGACTTGACGCCCAAGCGGGCATCCTTGGAACGCAGCAGAGAAATGAAGATCGAGAGCGTGCACGCGAGGAGGCCCGCGCAGACGGTGGCGTACACGTTGGAGAGCCCGAACCAGCCGCTGGCTTCGGACTGCACGAGCCTTCGTTCGAAGGCTTTGGCCATGCTCGATCCTTCGGTCCAGCCCTGGGCGGCGAGGAACTGGGCCTTTCCGGCGCGGAAGGACTCGAGCGTGCGCGGATGCTCGACAAGGACCTGATACGCGCCCTTGGCGACCAGCAGGAACACAATCCCAATGAGCGCCGAAGCGATCGCGGCGCGGAGGCATGCGTCGCGGGCGGCTTCGCGGATCGTGATCGCGGCGATGAGCGCCGACGACCAGACGGCGCCGATCGCAACGCCCTCGGGCGTGCTGTTGTTGAGGATCGCGACCAGCCCGCCCGCCAGAGCCGCAAGCATGGGGATCAGCGCGGCCCCGCCGCAGCACAGCGTGAGCCAGGCCGAACCCGCGAGCGAAACGGCGCTGAGCAGCACCGCTTCCGCGGGTCCGAGCGAGGTCCGCGGGATGTACATGACCGAGGGATCGGCGCTCCAGTCGGGGAGCGGGTCGTACCCGACGCTGGCGAGCAGAATCGCGGGCGCGACGACCATGGCCAGCGCGATCCAACGCGCCGGAGACGTCGAGGTCCGGGCGGCCGATTCATCGTTCATGCTCTTCCCTTCGCGTCAGGTCCCAGCGCTTTGGGATCGTCGGCCAGGTAGGGAGCGGTCGCGAACTCCAGGATCGCCAGGCTGACGAGGATGAGCAGCGTCTGTCCACCGACGATGGCGGCCTGCCAAGGCTTGAGCGAGCCGAGAATGATGCCGCCGATCGCGGTCGCGGCGGTGAGTCCCCAGATGACCAGCACGGCGGAGCGTCGGCTCATGCCTCGACGGACCAGGCGGTGCGAAAGGTGCTGCAGATCGCCGACGAACGGAGAGCGGCCTTGGCGGACCCTGATGAGCACCACGCTGGCGAAGTCGTAGAGCGGGACCGCGAGCACGATGAGGGGCATGAACACCCCGTACCAGCCGCCGGCGAGGGACGTGCCCGGGGCGGATGAGTAGTAGGTCGTGCGGACCGTGAGGAACGCCAGCGTGAAACCGACGACAAGAGAGCCGCCGTCACCCATGAAGATCCTGGCGGGCGGGAAGTTGCGGACGAGAAATCCAACGAGCGAGCCGACGAGCAGCGCCAGGGCGGCGCCGACGAACCACTGACCGTTGACCAGCGCCGCAGCCAGGAACGCAGCGCCGGCGATTGCCGCGACGCCGCTCGAGAGCCCGTCCATGTTGTCGATGAAGTTCATCGCGTTGGTCACGATGACCATCCAGAGGATCGTGACCGCGATCGAGGCCCAGGGGCCTCCCACGTGCGGGTCCAGCAGCGTGAGGAGCCTCGTGTCGCTCGTGGACGCGATCAGTGCGGCGCAGCCCGCCATCACGAGCATCTTGAACCACGGTCCCAGAGGCTTGCGGTCATCGATCAGGCCGAGCACATGGAGCACGCCAAGGCATGCCAGGAGCTTGGCGGCCAGCGGGGTCTCCTGCTTGATGCCCGGGAGGTAGGGAAGCAGCGCGGGGAAACGGTCCGCCAGCGCAGGAGAGAAGAACCAGACCGCGATCAGGCCCGCGAGCATGGGCGCTGCGATCCCCCAGAAGAGGCCGATGCCTCCGATGTTGGGAACCTTGCGTGTCGGGGCCTTGACCTGTCCTGCGACGCCCGCGCCATCGAGCGCCGAAAGGCGGTGTCCGATCCGCTCCGCGACGAGCGTCAGCGGCAACGAGATCGCTCCGGCCAGGAGGATCAGGAGCAGGCAGAGAAGGACCATGGTCGGAGTTTAAACGGTCCCGGCCTCAGGCGTGCGGCGTTTGAGCCGGCGAGCGATGGCCCAGGGGATGGTCGCGAGGGTGAAGAGCGTGAAGCCTCCGGCGATGACGCCGTGGACGCGCCAGGGCCAGTGAGGCAGGAACGCGACAATTCCCGGCTGGTTGTCGGTCGGCCCCATGAACCCATAGTTGACGTTGAGGCCGATGTTGAGCGGGACGATCGCGGCCACGTAGCTCATCGTCGCGAGAATCGTGAAGCGCCAGTCGGCCCACGTAGGCCTGAAGCGGCGCACGATCAGGTCGTACCAGGCGGCGCCGACGATGTTGGTGTGGCCGATGAAGAAGAACCAGTAACGCACCGTGGCCATGCCGTTGCCATCCTTCAGGATGGGCGTCAGCAGGGCCTGCGATGAGAGGCAGAGCCCCCAGTAATAGAGGAGACAGCGGAGGCGCTGGTGCTGGGTGACGAGCGCGAGGCCCGCGGTCCAGGCGGCGAGATCGCAGAGGGCGAACGGGAGACTCTTCTCCCAGGAGCGGTTGTTCGGGAGGAGCCACCAGCCGGTCTCGATGGCTTGGTAGACGAGGATCAGGACGCCCCACCACTTGCCGAAGCGCTGCTCCGCGACGCCGCCGTCGGGCTTGGCGCGAAGGCGCAGGCCGTAGACGATGATGGCGATGATGACGCCGATGAAGAACCCGGACGAGATGAGGTGCTGGAGTGTGTAGGGGTGGAAGTCCCGGAGCCAGTCCCCCTGAGCAAGGACGGGGGCGGCGATCAGATTCGCGAGCGCGGGGAGCGGGCTCATGCAGCGGGCTCCGATGCGGGCCCAGCGGCGTCCCGGGCCGACTCGTGGCGCAGCTGGCCGCACGCGGCGGCGATGTCGCGACCCCGGCTGGCGCGGATGTGGGTGTTGATGTGCCTGGCGACCAGGATGCGCTGGAACTCGAGCACGTCTTCGGTGCGGGGACGCTTGAACTCGACGCCTTCGACCTCGTTGTAACGGATGAGGTTGACGTTGGCGCGGAGGGTTTTGGCGAGCTGCGCCAGGGTCTCGGCGTGCTCGGGACGATCGTTTACGCCGCGGAGGAGCGTGTACTCGAGCGTGATCTCGCGGCCGGTCTTCTTGAACCACTTGTCGCAGGCGGCGAGGAGATCGGCGATCGTGGTGTACTCGGCCCAAGGGATGAGCTTGCGCCGCAGTTCGTCGTTCGGCGCGTGGAGCGAGAGCGCGAGCGTCACGGGGACTTCGAGCTGATCGGCGAGCTTCTCGATGGCCTTTGGGAGGCCGACGGTGGAGATCGTGATCTTGCGACCCGAGATGCCGGTCGCCCAGAGCGAGGCGAGGATGCGGACCGCGCCCGTCACGTTCTGGAAGTTGGAGAGCGGCTCACCCATCCCCATGAAGACGACGTTGGTGATGCGGCGGACTTCGGGGAGTTGGCCCAGACGCCAGACCTGCTCGACGATGCGACCGGTGGAGAGGTTGCCATCGAGGCCTCCGAGGCCCGACGCGCAGAAGCGGCATCCGACCGGGCAGCCGACCTGCGAGCTGATGCACGCGGTCTTGCGGTCCTCTGTCGGGATCATCACGCACTCGGTCTGGCGTGAGGCGTCGGCTTCCACCGGGTTGTTGAGGACGGTGAGCGCGGGGCTCGGCGCCGCGGGCTGGGGCATGGAGTAGTCGCGCCACTGGATGAGCAGCTTCTGCACGCCGTCGGACGCTGACTGGTGCGCGAGGGTTTCGCCCGAGAGGAAGGTCATCTCCGAGGCGAGGATCTCGCGGTCTCGTTTGGAGAGGTTGGTCATCTTCTCGGGGTCGATGACACCCTTCTCATAGACCCATTCGAGCACCTGCTTGCCGCGGAACTTGGGGAGGCCTTTGGACTCGAACCATGCGCCGAGAGAGTCGGGCGTGTGCTCGAAGATGTGGTTGGGGGGATGGCGCATGCGTGCGTGGATGATAAGCGGTCGGGGGAAATGAAAAGGGCCCCGCCATCGGAGGCGGGGCCCTTGGGATTCAGAGCTCGATCACAGTCGGATCAGGCTGCCATCAGCATCGGGGCGAGGGCCTGATTACTGATAGAAGTTGGTGGTCTCGACCTTGACCAGCGGACGGGTGATCTCGGTGGACTTGGCCTCACCCTTGAACTGGACCTGACCGGCCTTGAGGGCCTTGATCGTGATCTTGTAGGTGCGGCGCTCCTTGGGAGCCAGGGTCGTGATCGGGGCGAAGGTGATGGTCTTGCCCGAGACGGTGCCCTGAGTCGTGCCCTCGGAGGTGACGTACTGCATGGTCTCCGGCTCCCAGTCGCAGACGAGCTGGACGTTGGTGAGCGGGGCGGAGCCCTGGTTGGTCACGCTGAGGGTGTAGACCACGTTGCCGCCGACCTCGATCGGATCCGGGTCGTCGGTGCCGTCGAGCAGCAGGGCCGGGATGCCGACGACGTCGGTCGCGCAGGTCGTGGAGACCGGAGCGGCGCACACGGCGGTGGCATTGGCGCTGAGGTTGACAGCGGTCATGCTGGCGGGCTTGACGGTGACGGCGATCGTCTTGGAGGCGTTCGGCGCCAGGGTGCCGACGTTCCAGGAGACGTTGGCGGCGTTGCTGGTGCCACCCTCGGTCGCACGCACGAAGGTCGCGCCGGCCGGGAGGGCCGCGGTGACCATCGTGTTGGCGGCCGGAGCGTCGCCGGTGTTCTTGACAGTGAACTCAAAGGTCGCGTCGCGGCCGATGAAGATCTGCTTGCCGGCCTTGCACTCGATGGCGAGCGCGGGCTGCTTGACGACGGAGGTCGTCTGCGGGGCCGAAGCGCTGAGGCCAGCGGCGGTGGCGGTCGCGGGCGAGGAGTAGCTGCCGGGCTTGGCGGCCTTGGCGCAGACGGAGTATTCCTTGCTCTCGCCAGCGTTCAGGTTGCCGACGACGTGCTCGATGGTGGTCTTGCCGCCATCGACGGTCAGGCCGGCCGGGAGCGTGTCCTTGATGACGACGTTCTCGGCGACGCCGGTGCCGGTGTTCTTGACGACGTACTTGAGGGTCACGCAGTCACAGATGATCGCCTCGGGCGTCGCGCTCTTGGTGAGCGAGAGGGCCGGCTCAACGACCTCGGTGCGCGAGCAGAGGATGTTGTTGTAGGTGACCGTGACGCAGTTGCCGGAGGAGCCGACCTTGCCAGCGGTGCCCTTGACCTTGATGACGCGGGTCTCGCAGGGAGCGAGGTTGCCCAGGAGCCACTGGGTGCCATTGGCGCCCTTGGTGGCGGCGGGGTCAGAGCTGTTGACCGCGAGGTTGTCGAAGGACTGACCATCGACCAGGACGTTCTGGAGGGTGGCGCCGGTGAGGTTGGTGACGTGGATTTCGAAGTCGTAGGGGCTGTTGGCGCGGACCTTGGCGGGCATGACCTGGTTGACCAGGACGGCGCTGGAGCGGACGTCACCGGTCGGGAAGGCCATGGTGGTGACGTTCATGCCGGGGCCGGCGTTCGGGCGGTAGCCCGAGCAATCACCCTTGGGGGCCGGGGCGGGAGCAGCGGCGGGCGCCGGAGCAGCCGCGGGAGCCGGGGCCGGCTCGCCATAGCTGCGGCGGAAGAGGTAGTTGTCGCCGCCGTTGACCTTGCCGCCGCGGTTGCTGAAGGACTCAGGCTGGGCGCCGGTCTTCGACCCGGAAGACTCGCAGCCACCCAGAGCGATGGCGGAGCCCGCGATACACGCCAGAACCAGCATCGTGCGGACATTCATGTTCATATGCATTCACAATCCTCGAGGCTGGAGTCCCCTTGGTCCTCAACATGCGGGCGACGACTCCAGCGTCCATCACCTCGCGCATTTGCTGTCGGGGGCAGAATGCCCACCGACCTCAGATGGCAACAGGATAGCCGCATTTTCGGACTTGTCAGGCCATCCGTCCGGTAGATTTGCGGGGTCTCCACCGGTTCTTGGGAGTTGGAATCCGGACCCGCACGACTCCGATTTGCGGGAACCGAAATTCGCGCAAAGAATGCCTCTCGCTCGGATTGCGCTGGGGTGTATGCGACCGACCGGTAGGAACCCCTACGTGAAAACTCGTGCCTCGCCTCCTCGGGTGGTGAGGCTGCCGTTCGGCGGGGTTCGGACGGCGCTCGTTTGGACGCGTGGCAACAGATTTGCCTGTCATCCGTTAGGCTCCGGTATTCCGGCCCGTGATTGCGGGCTGCCGCACCCACCAGATCGAATCGGAGTTGTTCATGCAGATTGCGACCTCGGCCCGTCTTGGCGTCCTTCTTCTTGCTGGCCTCGTGACTGCCCCGGCGGCGTTGAGCCTGCAGCCTGCGGATGAGCACAAGCCCGCGCAGGCCGGCCAGCCCGAGCAGCGCGGCCAGCCGGGTCAGCCCGGCGAGCGTCGTGGTCCGGGCGGCCCGGGTGCGGGCGGTCCGGTGAGTGTGGAAGCGGCCATGAAGCAGATGGGCCGGGCGCTGCGTCAGCTGCGCAAGCAGGCCGATCAGCCTGCGATGCGCGACGACAATCTCAAGCTCCTGAACGACATGCAGCGTGCATGTGCGGCGGCCAAGAGCGCGCCGGTCCCGGGCGACATCATCGGCAACGCGGCGGACGCTGCGGAGAAGGCCAAGATGACCGAGGCGTACCGCAAGAATCTGGTCGCGTCGATGCGGCTGCTCTTGGACATCGAGGATGCGGTGGCCGACGGCAAGGGCGATGTGGCCAAGGCCAAGTCCGACGAGCTCGTGAAGCTCCGTGACGCGGCGCATAAGGAACTGGGCGTCAAGCAGGACTGAACCCCGAGGGAGCTTCGCGGCTGCCCAGCAGATGTTCATGATCTTAAGACCCCGGTCCGGCTCGGTCGGACCGGGGTTCGTTTTTGGAGGGGGAGCGGTTCAGACCGGGCAGGTCCAAGAACCGGACCCGGGGATGGAAACGGGGCTGGCGGGGCCTTGCCCCGGTCAAGCGGGAGGCGCGAAAACCCGATGCAACCGACCCGGGAGCAACGGGTCTTGATTCAGGTCGGGTGGGTGCTAGCCTTCCCCCTGCTCGGAGACCCCGGGCGACAACCGATTCCCCGATAGCTCAATGGTAGAGCGACCGGCTGTTAACCGGTAGGTTCAAGGTTCGAGTCCTTGTCGGGGAGTTCTGAGAAAGGCCTCGTAAAGAGGCCTTTTCTCGTTAACGGTCTG
>CAZHFW010000048.1:0-23180 GCA_964531675.1 uncultured Phycisphaeraceae bacterium
CGGTCGCCCGCCGCGCCGCGATGGTGCGCCGCAGGGCGGTCCTCCGCGCGAACAGCGTCAAGGCAACCCGCCGCCTTCCGACGGCGCGCCGCGCAGCAATCCGCCTCGCCAGGGCGGACCGCGTCAGGGACAGCCAAACGCCCAGGGACAGGGCTCCGGCCAACCCAGGCAAGGCGGCCCCGAGCGCAGCAACGATCGCAACGCCGATCGGGGCCAGCGCCCGCCCCGCGACCAGCGCAGGCCTCGCCCCCAGGACGAAATCATCGATCTGGACGACATCGAGACCGATCTGGGCGATCGCCCGCGCCGCGATGATCGTGGACCGCGTGAGCGCCAAGGCGGCGGCCAGCAGGGCGGACCGAGCAGCGGACCGGGAGGCGGCCAGCCCAACCGCGGTTCAGGCCGTGGACCCGAGCGCAGCCGCAATGGCCCGCCTCCGGAACCCCGCGAAGGCAACGATGGACCGGACGATCAGGACATCGGTGGCCCGGAAGGCAGCGGCCCGGACCAGGGCGGTCGTCGTCGCCGTCGGCGTCGCCGCGGCGGCCCCGGGCGCGGACCCGGAGGCCCCCAGGGCGGCCCGAACGGCGGCCCAAGCGGGGGTCCCAACAGTGGCCCGCGTCCCAACCCCGGCACAGGCCCATCCTCCCCGCCGCCGCAGGGTCCGTAAACCGCGCCCGTGCCCGGTTCTGATTGCGTCACCCCGGGCCGACGCGTCGATAAGTTGGGTCCGATGAGCACCGGCCAGCCCGAACCGCAGCCCCAGGCCCCGCAGCCTGCACCAGCCCCCAGACCGGCGCCGCATCAGACCTCCATCAAGGAGACGCTGACCTCGCTCATCATCGCCTTCGCGCTGGCGTTTGTGTTCCGGGGCTTCGTCGTCGAGGCGTTCGTCATTCCCACCGGTTCGATGGCGCCGACCCTGCTCGGCGCGCACATGCGCTTCCAGAATCCCGACTCGGGGTACAACTGGGCCGTCGCGCCGTGGGCGTACAACGACGCCGATCACATGGACCCCAAGCCCTTCCAGGGCAACGACCAGGAGGGGTACCAGGTCATCGTGCACGATCCCCTGACCAAGCAGGCGCTGACGCGCACCCGCGTCGAACGCCGCGCTGGCGATCGCATCTTCGTCTTCAAATACCTCTACAGCATCTTTGATCCGCAGCGCTTCGACGTGGTCGTCTTCAAGAACCCGCTGAACCCCAACGAGAACTTCATCAAGCGTCTCATCGGGCTCCCGGGTGAGCAGGTCGCGCTCATCGATGGCGACGTGTACTCGCGCCCCGCCGACGCCCGCGCGCCCGACGCGACCACCTGGGATCAGCCGGGCTGGACGATCCAGCGCAAGCCCGAGCGCGTGCAGCGCGCGGTCTGGCAGACCGTGTTCGACACCGCGTTCACGCCTCCCGGCACATTCCGCCCGCCCTGGGTCCCCGCGGGCCAGGGCTGGAAGATCGAGGGCTCGCCCATCTACACCCACGACGGCGCGGATCGCTCTTCGCTCGTGTGGGACGACGCGGGCTGGCCGATCACGGATCGCTATGCGTACAACGAGTTCCCCCGCGCCCCCGAAGGCGACTGGCTCGAGGGTTTCCAGCCCGACATGCACGCGACCGGCGGGCTGCCTGTGCCGTACATGACCGCGGTCTATCCCGTCAGCGATCTGCGTCTGTCCATGGCGCTCACGCCCTCGGAAGCGCCCACGGACTTTGCGGCGACGATCACGACGCGCCAGCACACGTTCACCGCCAAGTACACGCCCTCGACGACCAGCAAGCCCGCAAAGATCTCGCTGGTCATGACGCCCGAGGGGGGAACGCCGCAGGAGCTGGGCTCACGCGAGCTCGACATCGATCCCTTTGCTGCGGGCCACCCCACGAACTTCGAGTTCTGGCACGCCGACCAGAGGCTGCAGATCTGGATCGATCAGACGCTGGTGCTCAGCGCGGATTACGACTGGACGCCCGCGGAGCGCGTGCGTCACAGCTTCGGCCAGTCGATCGCGCAGCTGCTGTCGCGCGAAGGCCGGGGCCGTTCGAGCGTGTTCAGCGATGCGAGCATCTACCGCGGCCCGCGCGTGCGCCTGGACTTCGGGCCCGGGAGCTTCGAGCTCCGGCGGCTCGCGCTGGATCGCGATCTGTTCTATCAGCCTCACCAGCGCCCGCCCACGATTGATCCGCCCGCCGGAAGTCATCCCGCCTTCACGAAGGTGCTCAACGCCGACCAGTTCTTCTGCTGCGGCGACAACTCGCCGGAGAGCTACGACTGCCGCCTGTGGGACCGCGTGGACCCATGGGTCGCAGCCCAGGTGGACGCGACGCCGGGCGTCGTCCCGCGCGACCTGCTGATCGGGAAGGCCTTCGTGGTGTACTTCCCCGCGGTCGAGCGTCGCCAGATTCCCAGATTGAATCTGAGCATCCCCGTGCCCGACTTCGGGCGCATGCGATTCATCTTCTGAATACGCAGCGCTGAAACAACAGTCCCAAAAAATGAAGCGCCCCGCCCGGATGCTGCCGGACGGGGCGCCTCATCAGAGAAGCTTGTGCACCCCCGCGTGGTCGCGGTCTCTCGACCTGACGGGTTTATTCTGGACAAATCTGTTCGCTTGTCGGGCAATTTCCCGGTTTCGGGATGGCTTCTCATTGAAGGGCCTTGCACCAGAATCGGGAGCAGTTAAGCTCGCTCACGGCCTGCCTTCGGGCCGCCGCTCGTCCCCTGGGGGTTCACGGAAGACGAACGACCCGAGAGACACACGATGCCCGGACATGAGAAACCGAACGAAGCTCGGCGCGCGCGCCTCGAGCAGCTGGTCCAGCTCGCTGCGACGTATCGCGGGATGAGCCGGAATCAGATTGCCGACGCGCTTGGCCGGAAGATGGGAAACGAGGTGCCCGAGTCGGGCAACCCCAAGCTTGACCTGGTGTATTCCCTGGCCGAACTCCTGGATTGGCCGGTGGGTGAAGTGGCGGAGCTGCTGATGGGCGACTCCGCCTCCGGCGCCTTGGGCGTGGCAAGCCGGCCTTACGACGAAGTCGACCAGGAGATGGTGAAGCTCCACCGTGCCGGCCGGTACCGCGAACTGGTGGATATGGCGCGGGCGCAGGTCGCCCGGGCCAAGACCCCCCAGGAGCGGGCGGTCGCCAGGCAGCGTGAGTTCCTGGGCTGGGACGGCCTGGGCCGCTACTCCCGCTGCGTGGAGGCCCTGCGCTCGGGTCTGCGGGAGCGCCCGATTTCCCGCGGCGCCCGCCTGATTCTGACCAGCAACCTGGCGTTCTCGCTGTACTCCCTGGGTCAATGGCAAGAAGCCCGGGGCATCGCGCTGGAGATGTCCGAGTACCTCAATGAGGAAACGCCCCGCACCGAGGCGGAAATGGTGGCGCACGCCGAGAGCCTGAGCGTGGTCGGCCAGTGCGAACGCGTGGGCATCGCCGAGGACGAGCTGCGGGCCGATCGCCGCGCCGCCAGGTCGCTGGAGGCCTTGACGCGCGCGGGCGAACTTTTCGGGAATCTACACAAGGGACACAACGATCCGCATTATGCTGCCCTTGCGAAGACTTGCGAAATGGCGATGCTCGAAGGACGAGCGTTCCTCCAGCAGGTTGAAGCGGTGGCGGCGGTGGAAGAAGTCAGCAACTTCCTCGATGGGTACTGCGACCCTGAAAAGGTGCCCTCGGCGGACTGGCTGACGACCGGGTGTTGGGCCTGTGTCTTCGGCTGCAACATCGCGCTGCGTCACCTGCCTGATCGGGAGATGAACCGCGCGGTCGCGGTGTTCACGAACAAGGGATATGAACTGGCGGACCGGCTTGATGACTGGTCCCTTCGCGAACGGCTGTTCACCATCGAGTTCCTCCAGCGCCAGCGTGTCGCTGACCTGGTGGGAACCCCGCTTGAGTGGAGCATCGATCACGAAGAAGTGCGAACGATTGTTGGAACGATGGGACGGATTCCTGCATTCCGGGACGTGGGCTGGCACATTCTGAATAGCGCTCGCATCATCGGGAGCGGATCGAGGTAATCCATGAACACAACCCACTCCAACCGCTCCGCGAACCTCGCTGCCGCCCGTCGGGTCGCCGGGATCGCCGTCGCGGCCTTTGCGCTCGCGTCCGCAGCCAGCGCCCAGTCGGCATCGGAGCCTGGCCCGCAGGCGGGCGTCGCTCCGGACAGCATCCCGACCACCGACACCGCCAATCCCGCGCCGGGCGGGGGTGCGGGCCCCGGGAAGATCGAGCAGGGCGGCACCCGCCAGGTCACCGTGAAGCAGATCCGTTACACGAACTGCCCGGGCGACATGAACGAAGACGGCGTCGTCGACATCGGCGACCTCTTCGCCTTCTTCGACCTCTTCGACCGCGAAGATCCCAAGGCGGACATGGTTCCCGATCGCGCCTTCGGCATCGATGACCTTTTCTCCTTCCTGGTCGCCTTCGACGAAGGCTGCTGAGCCCGATCGGTCTTGAATCACCAAAGCCTCGGGGGTGCTCCCCGGGGCTTTTTTCATGCCGGGATCTGGAGCCGCCCAGCGGGCCGACTTTCCATGGGGCCTCTCGGGTTTACAATCGCCCCATGAGCACCACGACCGCTGCCCCGGGCCATGTCCGCCCCTTTGACGCCCGCACCGACAAGATCCTCTCCGACCTTCGGGCGGGGGGGCAGTTCAAGCACCTGCAGATGCTCAACTCGCCGATGGATGCGGTGGTCAAGCTCCGCGGCCCGGACGGGAAGTTCCGCGACACGCTCTGCTTCTGCTCCAACAACTACCTGGGACTGGCCAATCACCCCGAGGTCATCGAAGCGGGCCACCGCGGGCTGCGCGACTTCGGCGCGGGCACCGCGAGCGTGCGGTTCATCTGCGGCACGTTCACGCCGCACGAAGAACTCGAGGAACGCATCGCGGCCTACATGGGCACCGAGGCGTCCTACACCTTCGTGAGCGCCTGGACCGCCAACGAAGCGGTCTTCCCCACGCTCTGCGAGCCCGGAGACATCATCATCTCCGACGAGCTCAACCACGCCTGCATCATCGACTCGATCAGGCTCGCGGCCACGATCAAGAAGGGCGTCCACAAGACGGTCTACAAGAACAACGTGCTGACCGGGCCCGGCTCGCTCGAGGAACGCCTCCAGCAGGCCCGCGCCAACCCCGAAGTCACGGGCCAGATCTGGGTCGTGACCGACGGCGTGTTCAGCATGGAGGGCTCCATCGCCGACCTGCCGACGATGCGCCGCCTCTGCGATCAGTACGACGCGTACCTGGTCGTCGACGACTCCCACGGCCACGGCGTGATGGGCAAGCTCGGACGTGGAACCCATGAGCACTTCGGGATGGTCGGCGCCTGGGGCTCGGCCGACCGCGCCACCAAGGGACGCGTGGATATCTTCACCGGCACGCTCGGCAAGGCGCTGGGCGGCGGCGCGGGCGGGTTCATCGCGGGATCGCGCCGGGTCATCGACCTGATCATCCAGCGCGGCCGTCCCACGCTCTTCTCCAACGCGCTCCCGGCGACCGTCGCGTGCAGCGCCTCCAAGGCCATCGAGATCATCCAGCGCGAACCCGAGCGCGTCGCGAGGCTCCGCGATAACGTCGCGTACGCCCGCAAGAAGCTCAAGGACGCGGGCTTCAGCGTGCTCGAGTCCCCCACCGCGATCTGCCCGATCATCGTGCACGACACCGCCAAGGCGATCGCGATGAGCAAGAAGCTCCTCGAACTCGGCGTGTTCGTGATCGGCTTCGGATACCCGGTCGTCCCCGAAGGCCACGCGCGCCTGCGGTGCCAGATCTCCGCGGCCCACACGCATCAGCACATCGACACGCTGGTGGACTCGCTCCGGAAGCTGTGATGTCTGACCGAGCCTCTGGCGCAAGCCAGAGGTTTCTTCTCGTGGGTGGAGAGACCGCGGTGCGTGCAAGGACCGCGAGCTTCCCTGGGGAGAATGGCCGGGACGCGTGATTGCCGGTTCCTCTCGCTTGCGCGAGAGGCTCTGGCAGAGGCTTAGGCGTATGCCGCACTGAAGGGGCAGGCCTTGTGCTCGGGCGTTTCGCCCGCGAGGACCCGGGCCACGTCGCGGACCACCCACGACATGGCGCGGTTGGCGGCCTCGGTCGCAGCGGCGATATGCGGCGCCAGGTGGACGTTGGGAATGTCCAGGAGCGGATACGCCGCGTCGAAGGGCTCGGGGTCGTGCACGTCGAGCATCGCGGCGGCGCCGGGATGGCGGATGAAGAAGTCGGCGCACGCGTAGGGCTCGATCACAAATCCGCGGCTTGTGTTCACCAGGATCGCGTCCGACTTCATGCGCCCGAAGAGCGACGCGTCGAGCAGGTGCTTGTTGCCCGGACGGGAATCGACATGCAGCGAGAGGATGTCGGCCCGGGAGAAGAGATCCTCGCGGGAAACGGGCTCGGCGCCGAACCGTCTGGAGGGATCGATCTCAACCAGGTCGTTGTAGATCGTGCGGACGCCGAAACCCTGGGCGGCACGCGCGACGCGCTGGCCGACCTTGCCCATGCCCAGGATGCCGATCGTGCAATCCGAGAGTTGACGGCGGGCGCGCAGGTCGTTGCGGAGCTGCCGCCAGGACTTCTCGTCGATCGCCTTGTCAAGGAAGAGCCTCGGGCGCATCGCGTCAAAGAGCAGGGCGAAGACGTACTCGGCGACCGCTTGCGTGTTGGCGTCGGGCGTGTGCACCACCGCGACGTCCCGGGCGTGGCACGCCTTGAGATCGACGCGCTCCAGGCCGACGCCCGCGCGTCCGATCACCTTCAGTTTCGGTGCGCGGTCCAGCATCGCCTGATCCACACGCGTGTAGGTGCGGATCACCAGACCCGAGGCCTGCCCGATGAGATTGGAGAAACGGGCGTCCTCGACGCAGCACTTCACGAGCTCACACCGCTCGCCCAGCCAGACGGCCGCGGCATGATCGAGCTCTTCGGTTTGGATCACCAGATGTGCCAGGAGCCGGCTCCCATCGAACTCACGTCGAACGCAACGGATGATGGTAGCGCCGCGATGGCGGCTTTCTCCGGAGCTTCAGCCCTCAGCCGGCTCGATCACCGCGTACATCGAGCCCTTGCACGCCTGGATCGCGGGGTCCTTCCCGAAGGCCAGCACCTGGTCGCGCTTGAGCTCGGCCAGTTCCTTGTGCGTGGTCATGCAGATGGCACGGCCGTCGGCGTTGACACGATCGGCGATCTGGAACGCGTGCTCTTCGGTGTGCCCGAAGATCGAACGCATCATCTTGATGACGTACTCCCAGGAGTGGTCATCCGAGTCCAGGAGCACGACGTTCCAGGGCGTCATCTGCTTGGGACGCGGGCGCGTGCTCGGCGCGGGAGCGACCGCGGTCGCGGTGGACGACTCCACCGGCTCGCGGGCCGGTTCAGCGGCGCTGTTCACCGGGCCTTGTGCGGGCGCAGACACAACCTGGAAGCGTTGCGTAGCCATGCCCGAATAGTATGCGCTGCCGCGCCGAATTCTCGTGGTGCAAAGACCGCCCAAGTCCGGCCAAGTCCCGGAGGTCCGAAAAAAAGCCCCGGGCGTTTCGGCCCGGGGCTTGGAACATCGTCACGAAGGAAAGTGAGTCCGGGCTTACTTGGCCGACTCGTATTCCTTGAGGTTGGCCTCGAGCTCGGCCTTCATGGAGCTGTCCGCCAGCGCCACAGCCTTCTTCTGCGTCTCGATGGCCTTGGCCTTGTCACCCTTCACCCAGTACACGCGGGCGACGGTGTCGAGGATCGCGCCGTCCTTGCCGCCCGAAGCCTTGTCGGCCTTCTCGGCGGCTTCGGTGGCCAGCTCGACGAGCTTGGGGTTGTCCTTGAGCTGGCCCGCGAGCTTGCCCTTGGGGTCAACGATCGTCCAGGCGAGCTGGTTCATCGCGGAGGAGTTGGTGCCGAACTTGGCGATCATCTTCGGGCCGGCCGCGAGGATCTTGGCCGCATCGCCGCTCTCCAGGGCGTCCTGGATCGCGATGGTGTCGGCCATGGCGTTCTTCTTCTCGTCGGCGAGCTTGGTGCGCATGTCGTCGTTCCAGGTGCCGGCGACGACGTGCTCGAGGACCTTGTCCATCTCCATCGGGTGGCCGATCCACGCGATCTTGGAGTCCTTGTCGACGATGAAGGCGGTGGGAATGCCGCGCTGGCCCGAGGCCTTCATGTACGCGTTGTTGGTCTTGCGCTCGTCGTCCCAGCCGACGGTGTAGGCCATGTCATCGCCGCGGTCCTTGACCATGTCCTGGACGTTCTGCAGCGAGTTGTTGGGGTCCTTGGAGGTCATCCCGATGATGGTGACGCCCTTGTCCTTGTACTCCTTCTGGAGCTGCGTCAGGTGCGGGATCGAGGCCTTGCACGGGCCGCACCAGGTCGCCCAGAACTCAACGACGTAGACCTTGCCCTTTTCAAAGCCGGTGATCGCGTCGCCCTTGACCCAGTTGGCCACCGTGAGCGCGGGGGCCTTGTCGCCCACCTTCAGGCTCAGCTCCTGAGCCTGCGCCGGCGCAGCAGCGGCGGGCTTGGCGGTGTTCTGCGCCAGCGCGACGGGCGCAAGCATGGCAGCAGCGGTGAGGGCGACGATGATGTTCCGTTTGGACACTGGCGGACTCCTTTGTATGTGCCCGAGCCGTGCGACAGCGCAGCGGCCAAGGTCCCCGGGGGGTCTGGTTGGACGCCCGGGAGCATGGGATGTTCGGGTGGAGTATAGGGAAACCTCCAGCTTTCCTTGCATGACTTGCGGTTTACCCGGGGGCCGCGTCGCTCGGACGCAAGGCCCGGCGGCCGACCCCGCAGCACCCGATATCGGATTCTGTTCGTATCTCCGTGCCGCCTTACACTGGCGCCATGAGCACCCCCGCGCCGTCGTCCCGCGCTGGCCAGACCGCTGCCAACACCGACTTTGACCTGGCCAGGGAGATCTCTCCCCGCCGCAAGAGCACCAAGGCGACCGACGTCCCGGGCCTGGTCGACGAGCAGCTCAAGCACTTCGGGATCGACCCCCGGAGCGACTACGGCAGGAACCTGGCCGATCTGGCGATGCACCTCTACAGCGGGCACGCCGACCTCAAGAGGCTCTGGGAGACGACGGTCAACGAGCTGGCCAACCTGCCTCGGAAGGATCGCATCGAGCGTTTCGCAGCCCAGAAGTTCCTGTGCTTCCAGATGGCCAAAATGCTCGACACGCTCCAGCATCCGTTCCGGCGGACGTACCAGAGCATCGTGAACACCCCGAGCACGCGCCTGGCCAAGGGCGCGTACCCGATCTTCGACAACGTGACCGCGATCTTCTCGAGCCGCCCGGTGATCGCGCGCACCGCGACGTACATCTATGCCTGCGCGGAGTGGGTCGACGATGCGTTCCAGGGCAAGGAGCTCATGCTGGAGGTGTACTCACGCCTCCTGAACCCGACGGGCGTCACGCTGGCCAACCACATCGTGGACGTCGAGGCGGGCCCCTACGCGACCGAGTACTTCGCGTGGAACTTCAACTCGGGCATGGCGGCGGTGGACGCGATCCTCTCGCACCTGGTCGGGTATCAGGACATCATCCTGGCCTCGCGCAACGTCTACGGCGGGACGTACCAGCTCATGCACGACTGGTACGGGAAGAAGTCGAACCTCGACGTCTGCGTCAACTTCTTCGATGGCTACACCGGCGCCGACTTCGTCAAGGCGCTGGACGCGGTGCAGGCCAAGAACGCCGACCGCCTGGCTGCGGGACGGCACGTGTACGTGTACATCGAGTCCCCCTGCAACCCGCACGGCTACGCGATGGACGTTCCCGAGATCTGCAAGGAAGCCCACAAGCGCGGGCTCACGGTCATCTGCGACTCGACGGTGGGCACGCCCTTCCTGCACCGGCCGCTGCAACGCGCCGACATGCTCGAGCGCCCCGACTTCATCATCCACTCGTACACCAAGGACCTGTCGGGCCACGGCACGACGACCGCGGGCGTGGTGATCGGGCGCAACGAGCGGATGTTCATGAGCAAGCACGAGAGCACCCGGGGCATCGGGCCCGACGGCAAGCCCCGCACGTACTCGTGGGACGAGACCCTGTTCTGGAACGTGTACTACGTGAAGGGCGCGTTCCTGGACGCCGACAAGGCGTTCGAGGTGCTCACCGGCATGCACACGCTGGAGCTCCGCGTGCTCCGCAAGTGCGTGAACACGCTGACGCTGGCGGAGTTCCTGGGAGCGCACCCCGACATCAACGTCAAGTGCAACGCCGCCCCGGGCAACGAGAACGCCGCGATCCGCGAGAAGGTGCTGTATCAGGGCCTGCCGGCGCCGCTGTTCACCATCGACTTCGAGGGCAAAGGCGGCCGCCAGACCCGGATCTCCCGCGCCACGTTCCAGCGTTTCTTCGACGCGCTGGAGCCGACATTCGGGCACCAGGTCTCGCTCGGGCAGCCCAACACCGTGGTGCTGTGCCCCGCGATCACGAGCCATAGCGAGATGAGCGAGCAGAGCCTCAAGGAGGCGGGCATCGCCCCGACGACCACGCGCATCGCGGTGGGCACGGAGGATCCGCGGACGCTGATCGCCCACGTGATCAAGGCTGCCGAGGCGACGCTCGATCAGGACGAGCCCGGGTTCTCCAGGAAGTTCATGAACTCGGCTGCGGTCGACGCGTTGTACAAGAAGCACTTCCTGGGCGTGCACGAGCGGTATCTCGCGGGCCAGCCCGGCCTGGATTCGATGCTGACCTGAAACGCTCCGCGGAGATCGACGCGCCATGTGGGGGCAGCAGCCCGACAGAGCGGAACGACGGATGCTCCGGATCGGCGCCGCCCGCGTGCGCTACGGGTGGCCGCTGTACGTCGCGCTGTGCCTGTTCCTGATCGCGCTGGCCGACGCGTGGCTCATCGGCTGGGGCTCGCACGCGCTGCGCGGGCTTGGCATGAACAGCGAGGCCTCGCGGAGTTTCCCCACGCTGGTCGCGTTGAGCGTGGTGCCCATCGCGTTCATGGTGCGCTGGAATCAGATCCGGCGCGTCCGACAGCTGCTGGCGTCGCATGGCTATCTGATCTGCCTCAAGTGCCATTACCCCATCTCGTCCGATCTGGATCAGGGACGGTGCCCCGAGTGCTCCGAGGACTACCAGACCGCGGACGTGATCACCGCGTGGCAGGAATGGGAGAGCCTGCAGAGCCGTCCGGTCCACGGGGAGTGAACAGGCAGGCGCGGCGCCACCACGCGTGATCAGCATGTGACCAGCACGTAAAAAGGGCCGACGCGGAACGCGCCGGCGCTTCGTTGATTCGTGCTCGGAGTCTGGCGGGCTTTGATCAGGCGGCGATGCGGGAGGCGGCGCAGCGCACGCCGATGATGTAGCCCTCGGGCTTGGGCTCGCAGCGGACGACCAGGCCGATGCGGCGCGAGTCGAGGTTGGGCTGGTTCACACCGGTGGTCGGATAGAGACAGAGCGTCGAACCTTCTTCGACCGGGACCGGGCTCAGGACGCCGATGCCATGGTCGCTCGCGTCGAGCAGGTCAACCGGCGTCAGGCGAACGGGCTCGTGCCCGCTGGAGAAGGCGGCCATCGCGTTGCCTTCGACCGGCAGGCGAGTTTCGCGCCGGCGGTCGAGCTTGAAGATCTTGAACGGACCGCCATCGTCGATGAAGTCGCGCTGGGCGTCGTGGTCGTTGGACGTGGCTTTGGGTTCGAACATGCTTCATCCCCGCGATTGGGGCCCGGACATGGGGCCCTGAACTCGTCGCCCCCGGAGGGCGTGATAACCCTCGATCGGCCGCCGGATGGGGGCTCTTCAGCCCGACGCCGAGCTTGACCCCAAAACCAAGGCGGTTTTGTCGGACGATCCCGGGGTTCCCCCCCACCGACCCCCAACAATCCGGGGTGAGCTCCGACCGGCCCCATCCCGGCCCTTCATCCCCGCCGAGCCTCTGGAGGCTTTCGGCGACGCGGACGCTCACGCTCGATCGCCCCCGCGTGCTGGGCATCCTCAACGCCACGCCCGACAGCTTCTCGGATGGCGGTTTGCATCTGGATCCGGGGCTGGCGGCAGCGGCTGCTGCACGCATGATCGAGCAGGGCGCCGCGATGCTCGACGTGGGAGGCGAATCAACCAGGCCCGGGGCGACACGCATCCCCGCAGCCGAGCAGATCCGGCGCGTCGTCCCGGTCATCCGCGCGATCCGGGCGCTCGGGAGCAACGCCGCTTCGATCGGGATCACGATCGACACCACCCTGCCGGAGGTCGCGCGGGCGGCCCTCGACGCGGGGGCGGACGCGATCAACGACGTCTCGGCGGGTCGCGAAGGCGACGCAGCCGAGGGCCAAGGCGCGATGCTCGCGCTGGCGGCCAAGCGCGGCGCGGGGATCGTGCTGATGCACCGCCTGGTCTCGCCCGAGCACGACTCGTATTCGGATCGTTACGCCACCGCTCCGACGTACGCGGACGTGGTCGCGAGCGTGCGCAAGGAACTGGCCGAACGCGCCCGGGCGGCGCTGGACGCGGGCGTTGACCCGCGCGGGATCGTGCTGGATCCGGGCCTGGGCTTCGGCAAGAGCGTCGCGCAGAATCTGGAGCTGATCGCGCGGAGCGCGGAGCTTGCGGTGCTCGGCTATCCGCTCTTGAGTGCTGCCAGTCGCAAGAGCTTTGTGGGGCGCGTGAGCCTCGGGCGCGACTCGGATCCGAGCCAGAGGCTGGCGGGTTCGATCGCGGCGAGTCTGGCCCACCTGGAACGCGGGGTGAGGCTCTTTCGCGTGCATGACGTGGAAGAGCAGGCCCGGGCGCTGCGGGCGATGTGGTCCATCCTGAACCCTTCCAGTGGGGCCTGAGGGCCGCCTGTTCGGGGTTTGTGGATATCCGGTTCCCCCGCGGCGGTCCCCGGCATCCAAGAGGTGGAGGGTTCGGCCGGACAAGCCGGACCGGAACCATCCTTTGAAGGGGGCTCCCGCCTAAGGTTTCAACCTGACCGGGAGCATGGAGCTCCCTGGAGAGTGTGATCCATGGCGAATCAGAATGTGGTCGCGTTCACCGACGCCAACTTCGAGGCGGAGGTTCTCAAGTCCGACAAGCCCGTGCTGGTCGATTTCTGGGCCGAGTGGTGCATGCCCTGCAAGCTGCTCATCCCGACCATCGACGCGCTGGCCGACGACTTCAAGGGGAAGGCCAAGATCGGCAAGGTCAACACCGACGAGAACCGTCAGGTGGGGATGGCCTACCAGATCACCGCGATCCCCACGGTCCTGATCTTCAAGGACGGGAAGATCTTCAAGAAGTTCGTGGGTCTTTCCCGCAAGGAAGACATCGCGGCGGCGCTGGTCGACGCGGGGGCCTGAACCCCCCAAAGCCCCTCAACGAGGCGGTCCTATGGCACAGGCATCCGTGTTGAATGCGCCAAGCTCGGCGGACCGCTTTGGCGGGCGTCGCCTGCGTTGCGGCGTGGTCGGCGTGGGACGCATGGGACAGCACCATGCGCGCACCTACGCGAACATGGCGGGGGCCACCCTGGTCGGCGTCGTGGACGCCTCCAAGGACCGCCGCGAACAGATCGCCGAGAAGTTCAACACCAAGGCCTTCGAAACGGTCCAGCAGCTGATCGATGCGGGCGTTGACGCGGTGAGCGTTGCGGCCCCGACGACCCAGCATCTGGCGGTCACCGAGCCCCTGCTCAAGGCGGGCGTCGCGTGCCTGGTCGAGAAGCCCCTGGCGGGCGACGCCGAGACCGCGCGCACGATCAAGGACCTGGCCGAATCGACCGGCAGCGTGCTCATGGTCGGGCACATCGAGCGCTTCAACCCCGTGATGCGCGCGATGCAGAAGGCCTCCTCCCTCGAAGGAGGCAAGGGCCTGAACATCATCCCGCGGTTCATGCAGGTCATCCGCGTGAGCCCCATGACCTTCCGCTCGGTCGACATCGGCGTGGTCATGGACATGATGATCCACGACCTGGACGTGGTCCTGATGCTCATGGGCAAGGAGCCCAGCTTCATCCGCGCCTCGGGCGTCAGCGTCGTCACGCCTCACGAAGACCTGTGCAACGCCTGGCTCGAGTTCGACACCGACCACGGCAAGTGTGTCGCCAACCTCCAGGCCTCGCGCCTGGCCTTCAAGACCGAACGCGTCACCCGCATCACGGGCGAGCACGGCTACATCAAGATCGACTACGGCGCCAAGAAGGGCACCATGATCCGCCGCCTGGCCAACGAGCTCCAGATGCGCGAGGTGCACGAGGCCCTGGCCAAGGGCGCCGACCTGACGACGCTCAAGTGGGACCAGCTCGTGAACATCGACGAGCTGATCGCCGACGACGCCGAGCCGATCCTCATGGAGATCGAGGCGTTCCTGCACGCGGTCCGCACGGGCCAGCGCCCGCCGATCGACGCGGAAGCGGGGTTCATGAACGTGCGCACCGCGCAGCGGATCGTGGAAGCGATCAAGGAATCGCGGTAAGCGTCGACCAGACCACATCCGAGTCACGCCGACCGCGCCACGCCCACGATGAGTCCTCGAAACGTGGCGCTTGGTGTCTCATGTACGCCTGGTTTCTTGCGCGCCCGGACGGGAGAGCGCCACGACTCGCGGACTCGTCGTGGGCGTGTGAGGATCGACAGATCTGAGGTTGCCCGGATCGCTCGATTCGGCATCCGTAAGCGCTCATGGTGCTGGGCTTGAATGGTGTGGTGGCGTGGGGCATCCCGCCGTACACTTGCCGTCCGGCGAATGGAATCGCACGGCTGAAATGCAGTCATCGGCCCCGGCGTTTGGACGGACCAGGCGCGCCGGGAGGCCGTTTTTCTTTTGGCCTGGCCCGCTGGTTAGAAGCACCCTCATGTCCGATCCGAACACGTCGTCGAAAGTCCAGTCCGCCAAGCAGAACGCGCCGGAGCTTGATGCGCAGACCAACGCGGAGATCGAAGCCGCGATGGCCGAGCTCGGAGCGATGGGCGATGAGCCCGCCGGGAAGGGCCCGGCCCTTGGCGGGAAGGCGGCGATCCGCGGCCCGCGCGTCGTGCAGGCCGGCCGCGAACACCGCACCGGCACCGTGGTGTCGGTGGGACCGACGGACATCTTCGTGGAGTTCGGACCCAAGGAGCTTGGGGTGGCGCCCAAGCTCGGCTGGCCCGAGGATCAGCTTCCCAAGGCGGGCGAGCAGATCGAGCTGGTGATCGACCGCTACGAGTCGGGCGACAACGTGTACGTGTGCTCGCGTCCGGGCGCCGTGCAGAAGGCCGACTGGGAGCTGCTCGAGGCGGGACAGGTGATCGAGGCCCGCGTGTCGGGCGTCGTCAAGGGCGGTCTGGAGCTCGAGGTCGCCGGCCACCGCGCGTTCATGCCCGCGGGGCAGGTCAGCCTTGATCGCGTCGAGGACCAGTCGGTCTTCGTCAACGAGAAGTTCAAGTGCAAGGTCATCCGCGTGGACCGCGCCGGCCGGGGCAACATCGTCCTGTCGCGCCGCGAGGTGCTCATCGAAGAGCGCAAGGCCAACGCCGAGCAGCTCAAGGGCAAGCTTGCCGAAGGCATGACGATCGAGGGCGTGGTCCGCAAGATCATGCCGTTCGGTGCGTTCGTGGACCTGGGCGGCCTCGACGGCCTGATCCACATCAGCGACCTCTCCCACGACCGCGTGGGCTTCGGCGAGAAGGCGGTCGCCAAGCACGTGCAGGAAGGCCAGAAGGTCTCGGTCAAGATCCTCAAGCTCGACCTCGAAAACGACCGCATCAGCCTGGGTCTCAAGCAGACCATGGCCGATCCGTTCGCGCAGGCCGCCGAGTCGGTCCAGGAAGGTGCCCAGCTCACGGGCCGCGTGACCAAGATCCTGGAGTTCGGCGCGTTCGTCGAGATCACCTCGGGCGTCGAGGGCCTGGTGCACATCTCCGAGATCGACTACAAGCGCATCAACTCGGTGGGCGACGCGCTGAAGGTTGACGAGGTCGTGCAGGTCAAGGTCCTCAAGATCGACCCGGGCACGCGCCGCATCAGCCTCTCGATCAAGGCGACCAAGGAGGCTCCCAAGCGCGAAGGCGACGGCGAGGGCAAGCCCGGCGGTCGTCCGGATCGCAAGGGCGCCGGCGGCCGCACCGCCGAAGAGATCCTCAAGGAGACCCCGGCCCTCCGCCGCATGCGCGAGAAGGCCAAGAACATGCAGTTCAAGGGCGGCCTGGGCTGAGCCGAACACGAAAGCACGCACGCCGAGCCGGGAAACACCCGGCTCGGTTTTCTTTTGGATCGCTCAGTTTCGGAGCAAGGCTTCGAGCGCTTCGATGGAGTCGGCGTCCGCAGCGGATTTGTCCTGACGCCACTTGAGCATGCGCGGGAAGCGGACCGCGATGCCGCTCTTGTGCCGGGGTGATCGGGCGATCCCCTCGAACCCGATCTCGAACACCAAGGAAGGCTCGACCATCCGCACCGGGCCCGATCGCGAGATGGTGTGCTTGCGGACGAAGGCGTCGACGCGCTCGATCTCGGTCGCATCGAGGCCTGAGTAGGCCTTGCAGAACGGCACCAGCGCCGTCCGCGTCTGGTCCCACACGCCGAACGTGTAGTCGGTGAACAGGCCCGCCCGCTTGCCGCTGCCGGGCTGGGCGTACAGCAGGACCGCGTCGACGCTGTAGGGATCGAGCTTCCACTTCCACCAGCCGGACATGGCCTCGCCCGAGCGTACGCGTTGGCGGCCGGGGACGTACGGCGCATCGAGCGCCTTGAGCACCAGGCCTTCGTATCCGAGCGCCCGCGCCCCTGCTCGCTTGCTTGCAAGCTCATCCCAGGAGCGGGCGTCAACCGAGCCGGTCGCAAAGATCGTGTCCCGATCGTCGCGGCCATCGAGCACGGTCTCGAGCTTGGGTCGGCGCTCTTGCAGAGGCGTCGACGCCAGATCCTGGTTCGCGAGCTTCATCAGGTCGAACGCGACGAAGACGACGCGTTCCTCGTCGAAGAGCCCGGGCTGGGCGGCGCGGGCGTCCTTCCGATTCAGGTGGAGTTGAAGCGCCGCGAACGGGCGGGGGCGTCCGCTGCTCCAGACGAGCACCTCACCATCGAGGATCGTGCCTTCCGGAAGCGCACGCGCCGCCGCGACGATCCCGGGGAACTGCGTGCTGATGATCTCTTCGCCACGCGACCACAGTGTGATCTGCGCCCCGCTGCTGCGGACGAGCTGGGCGCGGATGCCGTCGTACTTCCACTCGGCCCTCCAGCGCGAGAGATCGCCGAGCGTCGCCTCGGGCGTTGCCTCTCCGATCGGCACCGGGCTGGCGAGCATGAACGGCACGGGTCTTTGCTGATCCGACGCGGAGACCTGTGCGCTGATCAAGGCCTCGAACGACTTGGCATCGGGCGTGAAGGCTCCCATGAGGCGGGCCTCCAGCAGCGAGGCCTCGACGCCGGTTGCTTCCGCGAGGGCTCGGATCACCAGCGGGCGTTGAACCCCGAGCCTGAACCCGCCTCGGATGATCTTGTGAAGCACGAGCCTCTCGCGCTCGCTGAGCGTGTTCCACGCTTCGGCGAGGAGGGCCTGCTGGGCTTCGGGCTTGGCGCCGATCATCGGACGGATGAACGTCTCCACCGTGTCGGCAAGCCCGATCGGGGTTGATGTGGTCGGGGGTGGGAGGAGCAGCGCGATGGTCTCGGAGAAGTCCCCCACCGCTTCGTGGCATTCGTCGATCATCCACGCGGGAAGGCCCGAGGCCTTCATCGCGACATCACGGAGCACGCGCCAGTTGAGCGTGCCTTTGAGTTTGGACCCGGTCAGGAAGAACAGCGCCCACGCGGCATCGGCGGGCGGCGCAGCCTGAAAGTACGCCCGGAGTGCCGTGACCTTGTCGGTCGTGGAGTTCGAGTGATCGAGGCGATCGAAGAGTGCCGCAAAGGCCCTCATGTCGCGCCTCCCTCGGGCGCATCCCCCGCGTCCGCGCCGGAACTCGCGCCTGGGAGTGCTTCGCCCTCGAACCTGGTGGGCACGACGAACGACTCGCGGCCGTGCTCCGCAAGCCAGCGGGAGAGTGCGGCGGAATAGCCATGGGTCACGCCGATCGACTGCGCGCCGGTGGCCTGGATTGCTGCGAGCAAGCCTTGCCAGTCGGCGTGATCGCTCACGACGAAGCCGCGATCGAAGGATCGCCAGCGGCGCTTGCCGCGGACGCGCATCCACCCGCTTGCGAAGGCGTCGGAGAATCCGCTGCGGCCGGCGAGCTTGCGGACCCAGGCGGCGTTCCCCGCGGCCGAGGGCGGCGCGATGACGAGGCCGCGTCCCTTGATCTGGCTCAGGTTCTCGCGCGTGATCGCGGTGCAGGTCGGGAGCGCGATCCCTTGCGAGGCGTACGCCTGGTTCAAGGGCAGCACCGAGCCATGGGCAGCGATCGGGCCGATGGACGCGTCCAGGCCCGCGAGCAGACGCTGGGCTTTGCCGAGCGAGTAGCTGTAGAGGATGCTCGTGGTCCCGTCGGCGGCGTTGGAGGCCCACCAGGCGTTGATCTCGCGGAAGGTCTGCTCGTCCGAGGGCCAGCGGTAGATCGGGAGGCCGAAGGTGCTCTCGGTGAGGAACGTGTCGCACCGGACCGGCTCGAAGGGCTCGCAGGTTGGGTCGGCGCGACCCTCGGGGCTGAACTTGTAGTCGCCGCTGACGACCCAGACGCCGCCCTCGCCAGGCTCGGGGATGCCCGCGACGCGCTCGACCCGGATCTGGACCGAACCCAGGATGTGCCCAGCGGGGGAAAGGCGCACCTCGACGTCGCCGAGCCTGAGGGGGCGACCCCAGTCCAGGGTCTGCACGGAGATGGACGCGCCAAGTCTGGCCTGCAGGACCGCAGCCCCCGTCACGGAACACAGGTACGACGCGCTGCCCGGGCAAGCGTGGTCGGAGTGGGCGTGGGTGATGAGGGCGCGCTCGACCGGCTTCCAGGGGTCGATGTGGAACCCGCCCGCGGGGCAGAAGAGGCCTTGCTCGGTTGGGCGGATGAGCGGCGGCATGCTGGTCAGGTGCTTCGGAGCAGCGGACGGGCCCGATGCCCGCCGCACCCCCGATGAAAAGTCTCCCGGGCGGAAGGGCACCCTGACGATACCCTATCATCCTTCCCGCAGCGGTTTGGGACAGGGTGGCCGGTTTTGACTACCATGCCCGCCCCAGAAGGGAGCCGTCGGTCGGGCCTCAGGCACGCGGACGGCGGTCATTTGATGTCATCGATGGGCCTCGGCCGGGGCGCTAGTTTCCCCGTGCCGGCCGCCTTTTTTCGGAGCAGTTCATGGCCTCTCGCAGCAGCACGAGCCTCGCGACCGCCGGGACGATCACCACGCTGAGCATCCTCCTGCTGGCGTCGATCGTGGCGTTCTTCGTTTTCTTCGGCAAGTTCCGGCAGGCCCAGCGGGAGCTGACCCAGGAGCGCGCCAACGCCGACGAGTTCATCCGCGCCGACGAGCGCAAGCGCGACGACATCCGCATCCTCAAGGATCAGGCCGGCAACAAGAGCAGCCTGGTGAGCTTCCTGGCCGACTCCTACGGCGAGGTGATGGCCCGCACGACCGGGTCCAAGCTCGAGACCATGACCTCATTCAAGGAGAAGCTCGGCGCGATTCCGGGCGCCGACGCTGCCCCGCTGGTCCAGGTGATCCGCGACCGCGACTCGGAGATCACCCGCCTGAAGGACACCGTCGCCAAGGCCGAGGCTGATCGCCAGCGGGCGACCCAGGACCTGCAGGCCGAGGTCGAGCGCGTCAAGGGCATCGAGCAGCGCGCCAATCAGACGATCGCCGCCCTGAACGCCGACGTCGGCAAGTACAAGGCCGAGGTCGAGAGCTACCGCGAGGGCGTGAACAAGAACAAGGAGCAGATGGACTCCCGCGTGGAGCGCCTCCGCAAGGATCTGGCCGACGCGCAGAAGACCGCCGATGACCGCATCGGCAAGCTCCAGGAAGAGAACCTGGTCCTGCAGAACCAGCTCGCGGTGCTCCGCGGCGACAAGAAGACCGCGACCTTCAAGGCGGGTGATGAGTACGCCCTGGTCGACGGGAACATCATCTCGGTCGACGGCGCGTCGCGTCAGGCGATCATCAGCATCGGCTCCCTCCAGCACGTGCCGCTGGGCATCACGTTCAGCGTCTACTCCGACGCGTCGTCTTTGCGTCCGGACGAGGATGGCAACTACCCGCGCGGCAAGGCCGGGCTTGAGGTCATCAACGTCGGCGCGGGCAGCGCGACCTGCCGCATCGTCTGGGAGACCAAGGGCAACCCGGTCGTCACGGGCGATGTCATCGCCAACCCCGTTTACGATCCGAAGAAGGTCTACAAGTTCCTGGTCTTCGGCAACTTCGACATCAACGGCGACGGCATCGCCACCCCGGCCGAACGCGACGAGCTCGCGGCTCTGATCCAGTCCTGGGGCGGCAAGGTCGTCGATGACCTTGGCGGCGATGTGGACTTCCTGGTCCTGGGCGAGCGCCCCGTGCTCCCGCCCAAGCCCGCGCCGGACACCCCGATCGAGGTCATGCAGGAGTTCATCCGCCAGGACCGCGTGGTCCAGCGCTACGACCGCCTGTACAACCAGGCCCAGTCCACGAGCCTGCCCATCCTGAACGAGAACCGCCTGTTCACCCTTCTGGGCCAGGACCGCAACGTCGCCCGCCGGTGAGGCGAGCCTGAAACGAACCCCGAGCGGCACGGCCTTGGTCGTGCCGCTTTTTCGTTCCCGAGCGCCGAATAATCCCCCGGACTCCGATTGGATCTCTCCGCAGGTGGGCAAGAAGAAGCGCAAACTCCCGGTCTGGCTCCACGGCAGCGCGTTCGCCGCGGTGCGTGGACTCATGGCGGTCCCGCTGGTCGTCGGCTTTGACCAGGCGGCGGACGTCGCGGTCCCCCTGGCGCGGCGCTACGCCCACCTCAACCGCAAGCGCCTCAATCGGGCCATCGACCATCTTCAGATCGCGTTCCCGGACTGGGACCACGAGCGCCGGGAAGCCACCGCACTGGCGGGGTACGAGCATCTGTTCAGGCTCGCGATCGAGTTCGCCTACGCGCCGCGCCTGCTCACGACCGACAACTGGTCCAGGCACGTCGAGGTCGGGCCGGTCGCGGGCGCGGTGCGCGAGATCATGAACGAGCGCCCGTGCATCATGATCACGGGGCATTGCGGCAACTGGGAGGTCCTGGGGTACACGCTCGGGCTTCTGGGTTTCGGGATGCACGCGCTGTACCGGCCCTTGGATCTCAAGCCATTGGATGAGTGGGTCCGCCAGACGCGTCAGAGCCGGGGTCTCACGCTCATCGACAAGTTCGGAGCGGCGGACACGCTTCCCCGCGTGCTGGCCCCGCGCGGTGATCAGCCCGGCTCGCCGGTCGGTTTTGTCGCGGATCAGAACGCGGGGGACCGCGGGCTGTTTGTGCCGTTCTTCGGCCGCCTGGCGTCGACGTACAAGACCATCGGCCTGCTCGCGCTGCAATACAACGCGACGGTGATCTGCGGCATGGCGCGGCGTGTGCCGGCGCACGAGCCCCGCCCCGAGATCACGGACCAGAGCGTGATCAACCCGCCGCCACCACCCATGGACTGGCCGAACTTCCGGTACCGGATGGAAGCACAGGAGGTCATCCATCCCGAGGATTGGAAGGACCAGCCTGATCCGGTGTTCTACGTCACCGCGCGCTACCGGCGCGCGATCGAGAAGATGGTGCGCAGCGCGCCCGAGCAGTATCTGTGGATGCATCGCATCTGGAAGAGCCGTCCGCGCCACGAAAGGCTCGGACGCCCCTTCCCCGCGGCGCTCAAGGAAAAGCTCCGGGCGCTGCCTTGGATGACCGACGAAGAGCTCGAACGGATCATGGAGCACAGCCGTCGCGACACGATGGAGTTTGCGGCGTCCGGCGCACCGCCCGAGCCGACCGAAAGCGAACCCGAAGGCGCGATGGCCTGAGGCTCAGCGCGAGGGCTTCGGATCCTTCGGGATGGAGCGCCCCCACTTTTCGAGCAACGACGCCAGATCGTCCGCGAAACGGATGAGCGACGTGCTGGGAAGCAAGGCCAGCGGATGGTCGATCAGGCCGATGCGATGGAGCTTGACCGCGGGGATGTCGAGCTTGGCGATGGCGCCCAGCAGGCTGTCGATTTCGTCGTTGGTCAGCTCCCGCGCGGTGGGGCCCTGGTCTCCCTGGTCGGGCGTGCGCGGCCTGATGAGCACGATGGCGTCCGGGGCCATGTGCCTGATGTCCTCCGCATCGAGCTCCTGGTAGGGCGAGCCTTCGGTGACCGCGGGGACGCCCCCGATGAGCTTCAGGATGTCGTGATGCGCCGAGCGCGGCCCAAGCACCGCGACCGTGGGCTGTGCGGAGATGATCAGCAGCACCCGGCCTGCGCCGGCGACACTCTTGTCGTGGGGGGCCCAGGCGCGGTCCATCTCGCGCTTGAGCGGATGGTCATCCCACGCGGGCTGGCGGGGGTCGAGCATCGCGAGCCTGCGGGTGGTCTCGCGCAGGTCTCCGAGCTTGAGGGTTTCGAAGTTCTGGAGCGTCCAGCCACGCTCCTTTGCGAGTGACTCGAGCTTCGGAGGCAGAGGCCTTGCCCCCCACTCGGTCAGGATGTGCGTCGGACGCGACTCGATCAGGGCTTCATAGTCGATGCCCGCCTGATCGCCCACGACCGGAAGCGACGCGGGGCTCCAGACGTCATAGCCATGGCGGGCGATGATCCATGATCCGATCCCCAGGTCGCGGACGATCACCGCAACCGCGGGCGAGAGCACCGCAAGCCTCGGAGCGTTCTGAGCCGGAGGCGGCTCATCACGAGGCTCCGAAGCCTGCTGAGCCAGGGCCCAAGGCCCGATCGGAAGCACGCCCACCACGACCCCGAAGATCAGGCTCAGCCAGGCGAGGATGGTTCGGGAGCGGCACATGCAGTTTGGACGCGAACCGGGAAGTCTGGTGCGGACGGACTCTATCAGGGGGTCGCAATCGGGGCCGCCTGATTCCCAGCGTCGGGCCTTCCGGGCTCCAACAATCGGGCGTGGCAGCCAGCTTCAATAAGGACGATCCCGCTCCCGAGCACTACATCAACGCCGCGATGCGCTGGGTTGAGATGACCGTGGCCTTGTGCATGGTCCACGCCTCCGAGCCCCTGAGCCATGAGGTCCGGCGCTCCAAAAGCCAGGAGATCATCGGCCGGTGGCGCGGCAACCGGGGCGACACCTGGCAACCCACCATCCGCGACATGGACCGCCTCATCGAGTCCACGATC
>CAZHFW010000049.1:0-22730 GCA_964531675.1 uncultured Phycisphaeraceae bacterium
TCGCCGAGGCGGTCGAAGTTGACCGTCTCCATGACGACGCGGAACGCTTCGACCAGGTCGATGAGCTCCAGATCCTCGATGTCGACGTTCGCGTCGGCTGCGGCATCCATCGCCTTGCGGAGTTCCTCGTTGTCGACGTGCGGCGCGTGCACGGGGAAGCGGCGCTGCCAGTCGTCGAACCGCCGCTCGAGCTGGATCGACGCGTCGCGGTACTTCTTGAACGCCAGAAGCTGGGAGACCAGTTCGGCGCGGGGGTCTTCCGCCGGCGCATCGGCGCTGTCGCCCGCCTGTCCCTCCGGCGTCAGAGGCTTGGGCATGAGCATGCGCGACTTGATCTCCATCAGCGTCGCGGCCATGACGAGGAACTCGCCCGCGACGTCGATGTCGACGCGATCGATGTGCTGGATGAACGAGAGGTACTGCTCGGTGATCCGCGCGACGGGGATGTCGGTGATCTCAACCTCGCTCTTGCGGATGAGGAACAGGAGCAGGTCCAGTGGGCCTTCGAAGGCCTCGAGTCTGACGCGATAGTCTTCCGTGAGCACGCACACCCTCCCATGGACTGGCCGCCGCGACTCCGCCGCGGGTCGGATCCCCTGATTCTGCCCTCCCGGGCCCCGGGAGTCTAACCTTCTCCAGATGCCGGCACCTCAGACGACCGACAAGCCCGCCAGCGCCCCAGCCCCGACGGGCCCCCACCGGACCTCGAGCGGCGGGGAAGCTTCCTACGCCGGAGCGGTCCTGAACGAGGAATCCCGCGTTCTGGCCGAACTCGCCAAGGCGATCGCCGGCCCGATGGCCCCCGCCTTCGACACCGCGGTCGGACTCCTGGACGCGTGCGTCGCCAAGGGAGGCAACGTCCTGGTCTCGGGCCTGGGCAAGTCGGGCCTGGTCGGCCAGAAGATCTCCGCGACCATGGCCTCGCTCGGCATCCCGGCCCACAGCGTCCATCCCTCGGAAGCCGCCCACGGCGATCTTGGCCGCTTCCGCGCCACCGACACCGTCATCTGCATCTCCCACTCGGGCGAGACCGCCGAGGTCGTGAACCTGGCGGCGATCCTCCGACAGGACGGTCTTCCCATCATCTCGATCACGGGCACCGCCTTCGACCAGCCCAGCGCCTCAAGCCTTGAGCAGCTCGCCAGCGTTGCCCTGCGTCTGGGCATCACGCGTGAAGCCGGAGCCCCCCACTACGCTGCGCCGACGTCCTCCACGACCGCGACGATGGCGCTGGGTGACGCGTTGGCGCTGGCGGTCGCAAGGCACCGGAACTTCACCGATGCGGACTTTGCCCGCCGCCATCCCGGAGGATCGCTCGGCGGTCTGCTGCGCCCCGTGACCGAGGCGATGCGTTTCGTGGTGGGCAAGAACATGCAGGTCTTCCCCGACACCCTCTCGGTCCGCGACGCGCTCCGCGAGGGCGAGAAGTCGGGTCGTCGTCCCGGCGCGATGCTCCTGATCGACTCGAACTCGGGCAAGCTCACCGGCCTCTTCACCGACGGCGATCTGCGCCGCCTGATCCTCAAGGACGAGAAGAGCCTGGATCACTCCATCGCATCCATCATGACGCGTTCCCCGCGGACGCTCCGGTCGACCGACCTGGTGCGTGACGCGGTGACGCTGGTCCGTGAGTTCCGGGCCGACGAGCTTCCAGTCGTCGACGAGCAAGGCCGTCCGGTCGGGATCCTCGATGTGCAGGACCTCATTGCACAGAAGCTCGTGCAGGACTGATGCGATGACCAGGCCTCAGGACATCACGGTGCTGGCGCTCGATGTCGATGGCGTCGTGACCGACGGCGGGATCTACGTCGACGACGAGGGACGCGAGATCAAGCGTTTCCATGTCCGCGACGGATACGCCATGAAGCTCTGGCAGTCCCACGGGTTCAAGATCGCCTGGATCACGGGCCGGTCTTCGCGGAGCGTGGAGGAACGCGCCAAGTTCCTGGCGATCGACCACCTCCAGCAGGGCGTGGGCGACAAGCGCAAGGCCCTGGACGCGCTGGTCGAGGCTTTGGGCGTTTCGCCCGAGGCCATCGCGTTCATGGGTGACGACTGGCCCGACCTGCCCATCATGGGGGCGGTCGGCTATCCGATGGCGGTCGCGAACGCCGAGCCCGAAGTCCTGCGTGCGGCCCGGTTCATCAGTAAACAGCCCGGAGGCAACGGAGCGATTCGCGACGCGGTCGCGCATCTGCTCGGCCTCAATGGGCTCTATCAGCCTCCCGAGACAGGCCAGCCTGCTCCGCGGGCCCTGTGATCATCGGGAAGGCCTGTCCTTTGGCGGAATTGCGTGTGCCCCCCCTCTAGCATTGCCCAATGCTCAGCCCGAACCGCGCGCCCGCCTCCCAAGACACTCCCTCATGCTGCGCCCTGGCCAGAGGACGCGGGTGGCGTCGCGGCGGGGCGCAGACCCTCGGCCTCATCATCGCGGTCGCCCTCGCGCTGATCTTCGCGCTGCTCATCGGCTACTTCGCCCTCAAAGCGCCCAAGCCCGCCCCGAACGCCACCGCGGGCGCTGCTTCGCCCGACGCGCCGCCCGACGTCAAGTCCATCCCGGAAACGCCGGGGCAGCCCAACATCCTTCGGGGCGAGGGCATGTTCGTGCAGCTCATGGACAAGCACGATCCCAGCCGCCTGGCCGGGATCATCGAGTCGGCCCACGTCGAGCCTCTGGAGGCCCGCCGCTATCAGGTCGAAGAGCCCCGCGTGTGGTTCTTCTTCAAGGACGGCAAGTCGCTGCTCGTCGAAGCCAAGACCGGCAAGCTCTACATGCCCGACCGCACCAAGGAGCCCGAGGCGGGCACGCTCTACGGCGGGACCACGGTCCGACTCTTCACGCTTCCGCCCGACGGCCGGAAGGTCGACCCCGCGACCGACACGCCCATCATGACCGCGTCGATGGACTCGATCGCCTTCGACGGCACGGTCGGCGAGGTCTCCACGCCCGACGAGTTCCGAATCACCAGCGCCGCGATGGATTTCTCGGGCCGCGCAATGCGCATCCTCTTCAACGAGGGCGCCCAGCGCATCGAGTACTTCGAAGTCCGCGACCAGGGCAAGCTTGTCTTCCGTCCCAACGCGCAGGGCCCCCGCTCGGGCGAGAAGCCTTCCAAGGCGCCCCCGACCGCGGTGCCGGCGCCCGCACCGGCCCGCAAGCCTGTCGAGACGTTCTACAACGCGGTCTTCGCGGAAAATGTCGTCGTCGAGCGCGACCAGGGCACACTGAACGCTGATCAGCTCCAGGTCTGGGCCCGCATGATCGACAACGCGCTGGCGCCGGGCGCGATCGGGAGCTTCGAGACCTCGCCTCTGGACCGCTCGGGGGCCAAGCCAGTCGCGACCACGGCCGGCGCGACGGGCGCTTCCCAGAGTGGCCAGTCGCCCGCAGCAGCTCCGAACGCGATCGATGAAGAGACGGTGGTCATGACCTGGAAGGGCATGCTCACGATGAAGCCGACGGATGCCGCGCCGCCCGAGCTTGAGCGCGACCAGGTCGCGATCCGCTTTGAAGCGCCCTCCGCGGGCGACGTGAAGTTCACCGATGCCGCGGCCAAGGCGATCGGCCAGGCCGAAACGATCCGTTACGGCCTGACGACCCGCGAGCTTCGCCTGGGCGGAAGCAAGGCCGAGAACGTCCGCATCGCGCTCGAGAACTCGGGCTCGCTCCTGACGCGCGTCATCGGGATCGATCTGGCGACCGGCATCGCGCACGCATCCGGCGCCGGTTCGCTGATCGGTGGGGATCGCAAAGCTGATCAGGACCAGACCGGGTCAGAGTCCGCGCAGCGCGTCACCTGGAACGAACAGGCCGACTTCCAGTTCGTCACGCGCGAAGGCCGTGTGACCGGAACCGTGAAGGAAGCCATGCTCGCGGGCGATGTCCTCGCGACCGACGGCAAGGGAAGCCTCAAGGCGGGGTTCCTGCACGCCTCTTTCGCAGCTTCTGGCGCAAAATCTGATGACTCCAAGAACGTGGGCACATCGAAGCTCACCCGGATCCAGGCCAAGGAAGGCGTCCGCGCTGAGGATGGCGACGGCGGCGCACTCAACGCGTCCACGCTCGATGTCGCCTTCCGCACCGAAACCCGCTCCCCCACCCCCGAAACGCTTGTCGCGCGCGGCAACGTCGTCGCGGTGCGCGACCTCTCGGTCCTCCAGGCCGACACGCTGGACGCGGACTTCGAGAAGCCCGATCCGAGCGCGACCAAGGACCGCACCAAGCTCGCGAACGTCCGCGCCGACGGGAACGTGCTCTACAAAGACGGGAACAACGTCACCGCCAAGGCCGACCAGCTTCGCGCCGATGTGCCCAAGCAGATCGCGGATCTCTCGGGCCCGAACGTCGTCGTCGGGAAGGACAACTCGACCATCACCTCGACGCAGCTCAGGCTCGACGGCGTGAACCGCTCCATGGAAGTCTTCGGAGCGGGCACCTTCCAGCACGAACAGCCCGGCCACGCCAGGCCCGCGCTGGCGACCTGGACCAAGGGCATGACCTTCGACGATCGCACCGGCGTCGTCGTGGCGTTCGGTGACGCCCGCGCCGAGTCCTTCCCGGACGCGGTCACGCGTGACTCCATGCGTGCCGAGCGCGTCAAGATCGAAATCACCCCCGCCAAGCAAGGCTCCGGTGGCGGCGCACTGGCGATCACCAACGGCACCTCCAACTCGGGCGAGAAGGTCGAACGCGAACTGCTCAAGGTCACCGCGACCGGCGCGAGCCTCGAGCTCCCAGACGGCAAGCCCGCCTCGATCGAGTCGGCGCTCTACGCCGAGCCCCAGAGCGAGAAGGACGCGCCCTATCTGCTCCGGCGTCTGACCATCCTGGGCTCCACCATCGAACTGGACGCCAAGGACCAGCGCCTCACCGTCCCCGTGCCCGGACAGCTCCTCGTGCTCGACCGCCGCACGAGCAAGACGGCCGACGCGGCCGTGACGTCCAAGCAGGCTCCGGCGCTCGGAGGCTCGCGTGGCACAGCCCTGTTCCAGTGGGACGGATCGCTGGTCATGGACCGCGCCGCAGGCAAGCTCGACATGGACCGCAACGTCCAGCTCACGCACCTGAGGCTCGGCGATGAGCAGGTCACCACCATGTTCTGCGATCACCTGCAGGCCATGGTCACCGAAATGAAGACCGCGCCGGACGCGGACGCCCGCGAGGTCAAGGGCCAGCTCAAGTCGGTGCTCGCGACCGGCGCAGTCCGTGCGACCTCGGGCCCCAAGACGCTCAACGCCGAGCGCGTGGACTATGACGCGCTGACCGACACGATGCTCGCCAGCGCCCCCACCGCGGAGGGACTGGTCAGCGTCGTCGATCAGTCGAGCCCAACGCCCATCCAGGCGAAGGAACTCTTCTGGGATCTCAAGTCCGATCGCCTCGAAGTGCGCAAGCCCATGCCCATCGTGGCCCCGCGCTGAAGCCGGGCTTCAGTTTCTCAGTTGGCCGGAACCAGGCGGACGATCGCGTTGGAAGGCTCGTTGTACACGACGTAGATCGACCCGTCCGGGCCGCACTTGACGGCGCGCACGCGGATCTCGGGGTGCAGCAGTTCCTCATGCTCGACGACCTTGCCGTCGCGCACGCGGATGCGATCCACGTTCATGCCTGAGAGCCCGCCCGCGATCAGGTCGCCCTTCCAGGCCTCAAAGCCCTTGCCCGCGCCGGGGGTCTGCACCACCGTCAGGCCCGCGGCGCCGATCGAGGGCAGCCAGCGGTCCTTGGGCATCTGGATCTCCGCGACCTTGGCGTCGCCCGGCGCGGTGACGTCCGCCCAAGGCGTCGCCAGCGGCGCGCCGTCGTAGTTCATGCCGAAGCACAGGGTGGGCCAGCCGTAGTTCTTGCCCTTGAGGACAAGGTTGATCTCATCCCCGCCGCGCGGCGCGTGCTCGGTGTCCCAGAGGTTGCCTTCAAGGTCGAAGCTCAGGCCCTGGGGATTGCGGTGCCCGATCGACCAGATCGCGGCGTACGCGCCCTTGGCGATCTGCTCAGGCGTGTTGAACGGGTTGTCCTCGGGGATCGTGCCGTCGTCCTTCACGCGGAAGATCTTGCCGTTGGGACGGGTGATGTCCTGCGCGAAGTCCGGACGCCCGCGCTCGCCGACGGAGAAGTACAGGATGCTCGAGTCCTTCGGGTCAAACGCGATGCGGCTGCCGAAGTGGAAGTCGGTCTGCGAGTAGTGCTCGGTCTTGGCCTCGTAGATCGTCTGCTGATCGCTCCAGGAGAAGTTGCCTCCCTCGTTCTTGAGCTTGCCGCGCACGACCTTGGTCATGCCGTAGGACTTGCCCTCGTACTGGTAGTCGTCGGAGAACGTGAGGTAGATCCAGCCGTTCCTGGCGTAATCGGGATGGACCGCGATGTCCATCAGGCCGCCCTGGCCGCGCTCGCGGACCTTGGGCGTTCCCGCGATCGGCGCCGAGAGCGCCCCGCCCGGCATCCCGCTGGAGTGCACGCGGATCTTCCCGGAGCGTTCGGTGATGAGCATGCGTCCATCGGGAAGGAAATCGACCGCCCACGGAATCGAGAGCCCCTTCTCGACCACGGTCTCGACCTTGAACTTGGCGTGCTGGGATGTGTACACGCCCGACGCGCTGGCCTTGGGCGAGCCATGCTTCTCGCGCCAGTCCGAAGCCTGAAGCTCGCGGAGGTAGACCACCAGCGCCCACGCCTCGTTGTCCTTGAGCTTGCCCTCGAAGGCGTGGCCATCGACGCCCTTGACACCCTTCTTGACCGCGTCGAAGTAGGGTCGATCCAGGTTCTGGTCGCGGTAGTCGTCGATCAGGAGCGACTTGGCTTTGCCTTCGACGCCCTGACCGTCCTTGCCGTGACAGGACAGACAGTTGGTCTCCCAGATGGGGACGATCTTGCCGGTGCGGGCCGCGACTTGAGCCGAGGCAGCGCCAGCCAGAGAGGTCAGAACCAGAACAGCCGAAACGGTGCGGGCAGCGTTGAGCATGGCCGGACATGGTACCGCTGGGATCGCCGCCTAGCCTCCGGTCCATGAAAGGGAGCGTCCCGACCATCCCGAGGGAGGCCGCCAGGAGTCTGCTGCTCCGCGGCGCCCTGCTCGATCAGGACCCTTCCGGGGATTGCTCGCCCGCGGCCACGCTCCGCCTCATCCGCAAGCTCGGGTACGTGCAGCTCGACTCCATCCACGTCGTGGAACGAGCGCACCACCACATCCTCTGGACCCGCAGCCACGCTTACAGACCCGCGCATCTCGAAAAGCTCCAGGCCAAGGGTCAGGTCTTCGAGCACTGGACGCACGATGCCTCCGTGATCCCGAGCGAGCACTTTCCGCACTGGAAGCACCGCATGGGGCGCGTCACAGAGTGGCAATGGTCCAAGTGGCTCCATCGCAAGCTCGGGCCGAACCACGAAGCGGTCATCGCGCAGATCCTGGAGCGCATCCGCAGCCAGGGGCCGGTGATGGCCCGAGACTTCGAACATCCCGAGCGCAAAGGCGGGAAATGGTGGGACTGGAAACCCTCGAAGGCGGCGCTGGAATACCTCTGGCGTGCCGGCGTGCTCACCATTCCCAGGCGCGAGGGATTTCAGAAGGTCTACGACCTGACCGAACGCGTCCTGCCCGACGTCGTGAACCACCCCATGCCCGAGCGTGCGGTCCACGTGGACTGGTGCTGCTCGGAAGCGCTGGAGAGACTCGGCGTCGCGACACCCAAAGAGCTCGCGGCCTTCCACGCCAGCATCAGCACAGCCGAAGCCCGAGACTGGAGCTCGCAGGCGGTGAGGGCTGGCCATGCGATCGCCGAGGCGATCGAGGACAAGGGCCGCCGGAGACCCGCGGTTGCACTCTCGAACTGGAAGAGACTCGCATCCCGGACCACGCCTGTTGAGGGCGTCAGGCTGCTCAATCCCTTCGACCCGATCATGCGCGACCGGGCCCGCTGCGAACGGCTCTTCGGGTTTTCGTACCGCTTTGAAGCCTTCACTCCGGAGCCCAAACGCCAGTTCGGGTACTACGTGCTGCCAATCCTGGAGACCCGGGAAGGCCAGACCCGCCTGATCGGCCGCCTGGACCCAAACCTGGACCGCAAGAAGGGTCTCCTGCACGTACGCAAAGTCTGGTGGGAGAAGGACATCCAATCGAGTCCCGAACGCCGGAAGCAGCTCCAGATCGCGCTGGAGGCCTACGCCGCGTTCAACCAGGCGCAGCTCGGGAAGCTGCCACGCGGGATGTAGTTCGCCGCCGACGGACCGCGTGGTCGGGTATTCTCCCGGCCAGATGAAATCCCGCCCGATATTGGGCGTTCAGCAAGGTCCGACCGCATGGCGCCTTTAGCGTCCTGCCCGGTCGGATCGAACCCAGAGACCCAGACACGAAAGACAAGAACGGAGCCTGTCGATGCGCACGTGGAAAATGCTGGCCTGCTCGCTCGCGATCGGTTGCACGGGGCTGACCGCCCTGGCCCAGGATGGGAAGCCCAAGGGGGCCGGCGCCGATCAGCCCCCGCCCCCCCGCGCCGAAGGCGCCGGGCAGCGCGGCCAGGGTGGCGGTCGGGGCATGCAGCTCTCCCCCGAGGCCTCCAAGGCCGCGTGGGAGATGCAGGCCAAGGGCGTTGCGACGCGCCTCGGCCTGAATGAGGCCCAGACCAAGTCCCTCGTCACCGCGTACAGCGCGGCCCGCGAGAGCCACACCGCGGCCTCCGACAAGATGCGTCAGGAGATGATGCAGAAGGCCATGGAGAACCAGGGCGGCGATGGCCAGCGTGGCGGCATGGGTCGCGAAGCGATGAAGGCCATGCAGGACCTCCAGAAGTCCGAGTCCGACAAGTTCAAGGCGGCCCTGGGCAGCACGCTCTCGGCCGAGCAGACCGACAAGGTCATGGCCTCCCTGGGCACGTTCAACCGTCAGTGGGACACCTTCGTGGACCGCGTCGCGGCCCTGAAGCTCGATGCGGCCAAGCAGTCCGAAGCGCTCAACGCGGTTGAGGACTTCATGAGCGAGCAGGCCAAGGCCCGCGCCGGCATGGGTGGCGAGAACTTCGATCGCGATGCGATGCAGAAGGCTGTCTCCGATGCCCGCGAGAAGTTCCAGGCCGCGATGAAGAAGACCCTCACGCCTGAGCAGTACACCAAGTTCGAGGAGTCGCTCCCGATGGGTGGCCGCCGTGGCGGCGGCGGTGGCGGCGGGAACGGCCCGGTCTAAAGACCTCGCCTCTGGAAAACACAAACGCGGCGTCGGGAGCTCCCGATGCCGCGTTTTTCATTTGGCTCAGATTGCCAGGCCTGCTTCTTGCGGCGCTTACTTCTTGCCGCGGAGGCGACGGACCACCCGCGCCAGCGGATCCACCGCCTTGCGCACGCGGAGCCAGAACGCCGCCCGGCGCAGGTCCGGATCGTGCGGCGCGACCTGCACCGCCCGCGCCGACCAGCGCACGCACTCGCCCCAACGCTTCGCCTGAGCGCTGGCAACGATCAAGCTCACCAGCGCCGGCATGAACCGCGGATCGATCTCCACCGCGCGGCGCCAGGCTTCCTGCGCCTCGATGGGGCGGTTGTCCTGATGCAGGACCATGCCGTGCAGATGATGGGCCGCGGGATCTCCCGCACGGTGCGTGAGGAGCGTCGCGGTCACCGGCACCGCCTTGCTCGCCAGACCGACCTGCAGCAGAAGCCTCGCAAACTCTTCCAGGTCCGCGGCATCCCAGGAGGGACCATCGGCCTGGGGTTCGAAGCCCTCGCACTCGCGGGCGAGCAGCGCCCGCGCTTCGCTCACGCGGGCCGGATCGCCCGTCCCCAGGATCGCCTCGGCCGCGTAGAGCCTGGCCCGCGGGCAACCCGGATCGAGCTGGAGCACCTGTTCAAAGTGCCGCAGCGCCTCGACGGGCTTGCGTTCATCGAGCAGCAGGCCCCCCAGGGCCATGTGCGCCTCGGAGCTGGTGGCGTCGAGCTCGATCACGCGGCGGTACTTCTCGGCCGCCTCATCGCGACGGCCCATCTCCACGAGCAGATCGCCCAGATCCAGGAGCGTTGCGATGTCGCCCGGATCGCGGCGGAGCTCCATGATGTAGTGCCGGCGGGCCTGATCCAGCCGCCCGAGCGTCGCGTGCACCGACGCCAGACGAGCGTGAACGCCCGGGATCGAATCATCAAGCTTCAGCGCCTGCTCGAGGCACCAGACCGCGCGGTCGTTCACCGACCGACGCAGCAGGCTCTCGGCGATCGCCGAATACAGATCCGCGTTCTGGTCGTCGACCTGCTGGCCCATGTAAAAAGCCAGCTCCGCCTGCTCGTGCTCGCCGAGCTGCGTGTACGCGTCGATGCGCTGGACGAAGACCTGAACAACGCCCGGGTCGTTCTTGGCGGCCCGATCGAGCCAGCGGAGCGCCTCGCGGGCCTCGCCGAGCTTCAGGCAGTTGCCCGCGGCCATCAGGGGAGACTGGGGATCTTCGGGGTGCAGTTCGGACGCATCGCCGAACGCGGCCACCGCATCGCGGTACCGACCCGCGGCCTCCAACGTCAGGCCAAGGTTGAAGTGCCACTCGGGCTGGAACGGATTAATGGAGATCGCTTCGCGCAGCTCGCTCTCGGCCTCGTCCCAACGACCGGCCTCGTACGCGTCATGCGCGCGCTCGACGTGGCTTTCAGCGTCGTTCCAGTCGTTCATGCCAGCGAGCCCTCGTCCCCGACGGACCCACCCACCCCGGGGGGCCTCTACCGCGTGGGCAGTCTAGGCGAAACCCACCCCCTGATCCATGCTTCAACGCCTTGCCGAAGGCTCCCGCATGCGTGGGATGCCGGACTTCCGGTGCACGCCGGATGTGCCGTCAACCCCATAAAGGCCGCCCTGGCGTCGCCAGAGGGCCAATCCGAGCGCGGCGCTGAAGATCGGAGGCTCCTCAATCCCGGCTGGTGGTCGGGAAGACCACCTGGCTCCGATAGCCGTGGTGGTCGTAGCTCCGCACGCCGAAGAAGAAGTTGTCCTTGTTGATGGGCAAGGTGACTTCCTCCACGCTCCCGACGTCCTTCACGCTCGTCCAGTCCGCGTCGGTGGTGAGTCTGGTCACGATCTCGAAGCCCGCGATCTGCTCGTCCTTGGGCGCCCACCAGCGGATCGTTGTGTCGTTCGCGAGCTTGGCGGTGACGATGCGCACCTTGGTCGGAGCGGTCGGCGCGTTGGCCAGGTGCATCGCGGCCGCCAGGTTGAGCCTCGCGACGTCCGCGATGTACGCCGGATCGATCGAGTCCGCGGTGTCCCCCACCGCGATGGTGGATCCATCGCCCAAGGTCTTGTGCGTCACGTTGGCGTGCTGCTTCGTGTAGTCCTCATCAACCTCCGTGAAGCGGACCGCTGCAAAGCCCTTCTCCACGAACGGCAGATGGTCGCCGCCGCGCAGGAAGCGATCGAACCGGAAGACGAGCATGGGCTTCACCGGGGTGTCCTCTCGACGCGCGACTTCCGCGATGTATCGCGCCAGCTGACGTCCGGGCAGATCACTCTCTCCCGAAAGCGTCCGGATCTCCGCGATGTGCTCCGCGGACGGATTGCGGGGCAGGCCCTCGCTGAAGACGCGCACGAGGTTTCGGGTCATGGGCTGGCGATCAGGCCCGGGCCCGTAAGGCTCCCCGATGATGTCGTTGTTGAGCACCGCGATCGGCTTGGGCCGCTCGTCATCTCCAAGCAGCGATGCGACGTGGGCGGTCGCGCCCGCGAGGCTCTGCTCTTCACCCGCGGTGAGCAGGAACACGATGGTGCTCTCCTGGGGCGTGCGTCCGATGGCTCTGGCGATCTCGATGACCGCTGCGGTGCCCGAGCCATCGTCATTGGCGCCGGGCGCGTCACCCTTGGCGTCCATCACGTCCGCGTTGCGGGAGTCGTAGTGCGCCATGAGGTACACCGCCCGCTCGGGATGCCGCGTGCCCTTGAGCACGCCAAGCACATTGGCGATCTTCGCGCCACCGGGCACGCGCGCCGACGCGGGGATGTCGAGCAGCTCGAGCTTCGCGTCCAAACCAGCAGCCTGGAGTTCACCCAGGATCCAGTTGCGGGCCGCGCCGATGCCCCGGGTCTTGGACTCGGTGTCGGAGAGCGTGTGCCGGGTTCCGAAACCCGCCAGCGTCTGGATGGACTTTTCGATCCTCAGCGCATCGACGCGCTTCATCGCCGCTTGCACCGCGTCGACCTTTCCGAGCGGGGGCGCATCCGCCGCCTCGCGTGATCCGGCGCTGGGTAACCTGCATGGCCCCGCCTGCGCCGCACCCGCCAGCGCGAGCAAGGCGAGCGTTCCCGGGATCATCAAGCCGAGACGACGGGTGCGGGCGTTGAGCATGCGGGCATGGTACCGAACCCGCGAGCCCCGATGGTCGGCCCCTAGACTTGTGCATGCACTCACCCGGCTTTCGTCTCCGTGCCCTGCTCGACGCTTCCTGCACGCCGATCCCCGGCGCGTTCAACGCGCTGGTCGCACGCGCGGTCGCCCAGCATGGGTTCGGCGCCTGCTACATCTCGGGAGCGGCAACCAGCGTGGCCGCGGGCGTCCCGGACGTCGGGATCCTGACCCTCGACCACTTCAGCAAGCTCATCCGCGAGGTCTCGGACGCCTCGGGCCTTCCGATCCTGGCCGACGCCGACACGGGGTTTGGTGAGGCGGAGATGGTCCGCCGCACCGTGGTGGACTATGTCCGCGCGGGAGGGGCCGGGCTCCATCTCGAAGACCAGGTCTTCCCCAAGCGTTGCGGTCACCTGGATGGCAAGAAGCTCGTTCCGCTCGACCACGCCCTGGAGAAGGTCGCGGCTGCGGTGGCCGCGGCCCGCGCGACCGATCGGCCCGACGAGCAAGGGCGTGGCTTCGTCATCTGCGCGCGCACGGACGCCAAGGGCGTGGAAGGCTTCGACGCCGCCATCGATCGCGCCGCCGCGTACGTCAATGCCGGCGCGGACATGATCTTCCCCGAAGGCCTCGCCAGCGAGGACGAGTTCGCCAAGTTCGCCAAGGCGATGCGGGCGCTGAAGGGGCCCGACCCCCGCGGCGGGCCTTACCTGCTCGCGAACATGACCGAGTTCGGCAAGACACCGATGATCCCGCTCGAGAAGTTCAACGCGATGGGATACTCGTGCGTGATCTATCCCGTAACGCTGCTGCGCATCGCGATGAAGGCGGTGGACGCGGCGCTTGCCGAGCTCAAGAAGACCGGCACCGCGGAGGGACTGCTCCCGAAGATGCAGACGCGTCAGGAGCTCTACGACCTGATCGCGTACCAGCCGGGCGTGGAATGGCCTTACCCCGCGCGACGGATCTGAGATCGACTTGTCGGAATCGTCGCGCGGGCCGAGCTGAAAATCCGCGCGACGGAAGTGCGGACAGCAAGGTCATTTAGAAACTCACCTCGGCGCGAGGCTGGCACTGTCCCCAGAGCGCGTGCATGTTCTCCGTGTTGGTTCACCCACGGAGCTTCCGCATGCGCAGAATCTGCCCGATCCTGATGACGATGGCGCTCGCCTCCCCCGCTTCCGCAGCACTCATTCAGTTCGACAACGCGGGGCTGAACTTCCGCTGGAACAGACACGTCACGGGACTGGTCGAAGGCAACTACCTCGACATCACCCTCGACAACACGCAGCCGGGACTGAGCACCGCGCGGGCGGTCCGCATCGAGGAATTCTCGCTGACCACCTCGACGAGCATCACCAGCACGGACATCATCGCCAACGCCAGCGCCGCGATCGCGCAGGGTTCGGACCTGTTCCATTGCCAGAACGGCTCCAACGGCCAGGACTATCTGGGCGCCAAGGACTTCGAGTCCGGAACGCCGATCAACGCGGGAGCGGACTGGCAGAACTACACGTCGATCGGCGCACGCGGGTTTGCGCCCTCCTGGTTCTTCCTCGGAGAGTCGGGCGTCCTGGGCGTCAAGCTCAACCTCTCGGGCCAGACCCACTTCGGATACATCACCATCGCCAAGGTCGCGCAAGGCTCAGGCGGCGGCTTCGAGTATCAGCCCACCGGCTGGGGCTATGAATCGCTCGCCAACACCCCCGTGTCGGTGCCGACGCCCGCGAGCGCCGCGCTGATCGCGCTGGCGGGGATCGCATCGGGCCGCTGGCGTCGCTGAAGCTGGGGCTTTGGTTGATCGCCTCGGATTGCGGTATCGTGGCCGCATGGCGCTGTCTCAACTGCTCCTGATCGCGGGCCTGCTCGTGGTGCTCCTCGCTTCTGAGGGCTGCGCCTCCTCCGCGGGCGAGGGCGGAACGGCACGCCCCCGGGCCGACGACGTCTATCTCGCGGCGTACTTCGTGAACAACGGCGCAGAAGGCGTCTTCTACGCCAGCAGCGACGATGGCCTCCGCTTCGAACCCTTTGGTGCTCCGGGCCGGGCGGTGATCACACCCGAGGTTGGACCGGACAAGCTCATGCGCGATCCGTGCCTCTTCCGGGGCCCCGACGGACGCTGGCACATGACCTGGACCACCGGCTGGTGGGACACCGGCATCGGCATCGCGCATTCCGGCGATGGCGTGCATTGGTCCCAGGCGACGTACCTCCCCGTCATGAAGGACACGCCGGGGACGCTCAACGCCTGGGCGCCGGAGATCACCTTCGACCAGGCTTCGGGACTTTTCATCCTCTTCTGGTCGAGCACCGTCGCCGGCCGATTTCCGGAGACCGCCCAGTCTGGCGATCCGGGACCAACCCCCGGCACGATCCTGAACCATCGGATCTATCGCACGACCACACGGGACTTTGCGCGGTACTCACCCGTTGAGCTGATGGTGGATCCCGGGTTCAACTGCATCGACGCGACGCTCCTCCGCCGTCCGGGGGCCAGCCCTCCCTGGATTCTGGTGCTCAAGGACGAGACCAGGCATCCTCCCGCCAAGAACCTGAGGCTCATCCCCGTCGACAACCCCTTGCAGGTCAAGGCGATGGCGTCGGCGCCCATCACCGGGAAGTACTGGGCCGAGGGTCCCATGGTGTTCGAGCACGCGGGCCGTACACGGGTGCTTTTCGACAAGTACACCGAGAACCGCTTCGGCGGAATCGAGTCCGATGACCTGCGGACCTGGGTGGACATCTCGGATCGGGTGAGCTTCCCCGCGGGCGCAAGGCACGGGTCGGTGGTGCGGGTATCGAAGCAGGAGCTTGATCGCATCCGTGCTGGGTTGTCATCCCCGAGCGGGAGTTGAGGAACGCAAATCCAAGCCTCAGCGCAACTTGTGCCTGGGCTTGGGATGACGTAGCATCGCCCCTTGTATGAGGAATCACTCGGGCCACGGACGGACCCTTTCCAGAATCGGCCGCACCCCTTCGATGCTGGCCGCATCGGCGGGTCTGGTCATCGCGTCGCCGGCATGGGCGGGCGATCCGGAATCGACGCGCCCGAATCTTCCGCCGCCGGGCCAGGTTGATCCCAACCCCGAGATGCCCCTGGACCCCGGCTCGATCTCGGGCCAGGACTTTGCAGGGATCAGGCTTCCCCTGAACGCGGTGAATGGATCGCTGAGCATTCGCGGCTCGCGCGTGTGGACGTGGGTGCAGCCCTCGGAGACCGGACCGGTCAATCGCGTCTTCGTCACAGGCGACGTGCGCATCGTCATCGGCCTCTACGAGTTTTCCGCGGCCCAGGCGGCGCTGTGGATCCAGAAGCTCGATGAGCCCGGCGACGCGGAGAACACGTATCAGGTCTTCTGCTACTTCGACCGCGTGGGCACCCCCACCGCCGACGCCTCGATCAGCGTTTCGGCCGACCGCCTGCCGGTGCGAGCGGTGGTGACCGCCAAGGACGGCGTGCTCGTGAAGTGCACGACCGACCCTTCGCGCGATCGCCCGAACAACAGCTTCGTGGGCGAAGCCGAGCGGGCACTGGCGCGGTCGCTCCGCGATCTATATCCCGAAGGCCGGCAGTACAACAGGGAGCTTGCGCGGCGCGAGGATCCGAACCTGCGCCTGCGCGACGAGCTCGCGAAGATCAGGCGTGAACGCCAGGCGTCCGCGGACAACCCGATCGTCCCGGGGCTCGCCAAGCCTTACGAGCCCGAGTCGGGCCGAACCGCGGCGCGGGGCGATCTGGATCGCCTCCTGTCCAGGCTTCCCGAGAACGACGAGGCCAGGCCGATCTTTGCGCGCGAAGGCCTGATCACGCTCGCGCCGGGGAAGATCACGGTGGTCTCGGGCAAGGAAGAGAACGCGCTGGTCATCAGCGAGGGCCTGACGGTCCAGTACGCGGATCAGCGCTCGGGGCGTGTGCTGCAGATGTCGGCCCAGCGCGCGGTGGTGTTCCTCCCGCCCGGGCAGCTCGCGGACATGGCCAGGCTTCAGGCAAGCCAGGTGCGCGGAATCTACCTGGAAGGCGACGTGGTCGCGTCCGACGGACGCTACACGCTGCGCGGGCCGCGGGTGTTCTACAGCGTGCAGGAGAATCGCGCCGTCGTGCTCGACGCGGTCTTCTGGACCTACGACCAGGCCAGGCGTCTGCCGCTGTATCTTCGCGCCAAGGTCATTCACCAGCAGTCGGACTCGGAGTTCACCGCGACCAAGGCGACCCTCGCGAACACCGCGTTCTTCGAGCCTGATCTGTCGATCGGCGTGAGCAGCCTCACGATCAAGCGCGTCGCGGCCGACACGTCCGTCGCGACGGCAGGCACCGGATCGGGAAGCGGCTCGGGCGATGGCCCCGCGAGCGGCCCGGGAACCGGGATCGGTTCCGGAGGCAACGGCAACCCCAACGCCAAGGGCTCGACGATCGTCGACGCCAAGGACATCACCTTCCAGGCGGGCACACTGCCGTTCTTCTACTTCCCGCGCTACAAGGGCGATCCCACCGACGTGCCTCTGACCGACGTCCGCCTCGAGAACTCTTCGGAGTCGGGCACGACGATCAAGACGACGTGGAACGCCGCCAGCCTCTTCGGATTTGAGCCCATCTCGGGCCTGAGCACCGAGCTCTACGCCGACGCGTACTTCCGCCGCGGCCCGGGCCTGGGCGGTCGCGTGGACTTCAATCCCAACGGGCCCTTCGGTGACGGCACGGGCCACATCTTCGCCTACACCGTCATCGACGACCACGGCGAGGACCTGCTCAAGCCTGGCACCAAGCGCGAGTGGGACGGCTCGACGCGCGGCATCTTCGAGGCTTCGGGCATCTGGACCCTCGACGAGCACTGGAAGTGGACCGCCGAAGTGTCGTACATCGGCGACGAGACCTTCATCGACCAGTTCTTCGAGTCGGCCGGTGAGACACGCCGCGAGTTCACGACCCGCAGCACGCTCGCCCGCACCGAGGACAACACGTACTTCAAGCTCGACACGCAGACGAACCTGAATGACTTCATCGCCAACGAGTACCTGCAGCAGACGCCCGGGTACAACGTCGATCGCCTGCCCGAGGCTTCGTACTACCGCCTGAACGAGGACCTGCTGAGCGACTACCGGCCCGGACTGCTCACCTACTCCAGCGAGTACCGCATCGGCCGCCTGGCGATGAACTTCGACAAGGTGCAGGCCAAGGAGCGTGGCTTCGACACCGACTCGCTCTCCTACACCGCATTCGGGATCGCGCCAAATCAGTCGATCGCCGACCTCCTCCGCCAAGAAGGCTACATGGAGGACGCGGTCACCCGCTTCGACTCCCGACACGAGTTCTCGAGCCAGCTCTCGGCGGGCCCGGTCACCATCGTCCCCTTCGCGGTCGTGCGCGGCACGTTCTGGGACAACGACTTCCCGAAGTACAGCCCCGAAGAGTCGCAGAACTCCCGCCTCTGGGGCTCGACCGGCGTCCGCTTCGCAACGACGATCCAGAAGGTCGACGACTCCATCGATTCACGCCTCCTGGATCTGCACCGCATCCGGCACATCATCGAGCCCAACGCGACCGTCTGGGTCGCGGGCACGAACGTGGACCGCATCGATCTGCCTGAATACGACAGCAACGTCGAAGGCATCGCCGAAGGCACCCAGGGCCGCTTCGCGATCGATCAGACCTGGCAGACCCAGCGCGGCGGCCCGGGCCGCTGGCACTACGTCGACGTCTTCAAGCTCAACTCCGGCGTAACGCTCGCCTCCGACGACGCCGACCGGCGCAGCCCGATCACGCACTTCATCGACTACCGCCCGGAATACTCCTATGTCGGCAATGCGTTCGACACCGAGGGCTCCTGGCAGGTCTCCGACACCTACGCCCTGACCGGCAGTATGCAGCACGACCTGGATAACAACTCGCCCCAGCGCTCGAGCGTCGGCGTGATCATCCAGCACGACCCCGACTACTCGAGCTTCATCGAACTCCGCCACCTCAACGCGGAAGACTCCACGCTGGCCGACGCGGGGATGTTCTACCGGATGAGCAGCAAGTACGAGATCGGCTCGACGCTCACGTACGACCTGAACGAGGGCGGCTTCCAGGGATTCAACGTGGAAGTCCGGCGTCAGTTCTCCTCCGTGCTCATGGGCGTGAACGTCTCGTACAACGACATCACCAGCGAAACGGGCATCGGCTTTGTCTTCCAGCCTCTGGGCGTCAAGGGCCAGAGCCGCGTCTCCGGGCTGGGCACGTCCCGAGGCTCCGCGGGCAGGTCGGGCCGATTCGGCGGATGACGCGTCCGGGGCCCGCGGGGGCTCCCGGGGGACCGGACTTGACCCGGCTATTCAGTTCCCGAATACTTATTCGTGAACGCCAAAGCACGCCGTCAACGGATCATCCGCCAGCTCCTGGAGCAGCACCGGGTCGAGAGCCAGGAGCAGCTCCAGAAGCTCCTTTCCCGCGAGGGGACCGAAGCGACGCAGGCAACCCTGAGCCGCGATCTGCGCGACCTGGGCGTGCTCAAGGGCCCCCGCGGATACATGCTCCCCGCGACCGAGCCCGATCCGCCCAAGCCCACGCCCGTGGCGCTTCAGGAGGCGCTCCAGAACTTCCTCACCTCGGCACGCCAGGGCGAGAACATCGTCGTTCTCAAGACCGGTCCGGGCCAGGCCGGCGCTCTGGCTTCCGAGCTTGATCGCGCTCAACTCGAAGGGCTCCTGGGCACCGTCGCGGGCGACGACACGATCTTCCTGGCGGCCAACTCCACCCGCTCGGCCAAACGCATCTACTCCAAGCTCTCCTCGCTCGCGGGCGTGTAGCCCGCGGACCAGCGGCCAACACCGACGCACCGGCCCTGACGCGCGGGCGCTCGAATCCGGATCACCGCCCCCACGCGGGCAACCACGGGCCTCTGTTGGCTCCCGCGTCACCCACTTCCCGTTTCGCACGCTCCCATGTCCGACACCAAGCCCATCGACATCATCATCATCGGCGCCGCGGGCTACTCCGGGGCCGAGCTCATCGACATCCTGCTCGGACACCCGCGCGTGCGGATCACGGGGCTCTACGCCTCGGCGCGGCGCGAGAAGGGTGACCAGCCGGGGCGTATCGACCAGCTCTTTCCACGCTTCCGCAATCGCATCGACCTGGAGGTCAAGCCCGCGGACATCGGGGAGATCGTCGCCAAGAGCCCCAGGGCGGTGTTCCTCGCGACGCCGCACGAGGCCAGCGTCGAGATCGCACCCCAGCTTCTGGCCCACGGCATCACGGTGCTCGATCTCTCCGCGGCGTTCCGCATGCGCGACCCCGCGGTCTATCCCAAGCACTACTCGTTCGAGCACAAGGAAGCCGGACTGCTCGAGCGGGCGGTCTATGGCCTGCCCGAACTGAATCGCGCCCGCATCAAGAGCGCCGACCTCATCGCGGTCCCGGGTTGCTATCCCACGTCGATCATCCTCCCGCTGCGCCCCTTGGTGAAGGCGGGCGTCGTGCGTGCGGGCTCGCGTCCGATCATCGACGCCACCAGCGGCGTCTCCGGCGCCGGGAGAGGCCTGGCCCTCCGCAGCCTGTTCTGCGAGGTGAGTCAGAGCCCCTACGGCGTGCTCAAGCACCGGCACAATCCCGAGATCGACGAACACGCGGGACTCCGCACGCTCTTCACGCCTCACCTGGGGCCGTTCGATCGCGGGATCCTTTCGACGATCCACGTGGACCTGCATGAAGGCGTGGGCGCATCCAACGTTCGCGAACGGATCGAGGGTGCATACCGCGACGAGTCCTTCGTGCGCGTGTTGCCAGATGGCTCGTTCCCAGCGGTGCTCGAGGTCCAGCACACCAACTTCTGCGACATCGGCATCGCGGTCGACGAGACCAACGCGCACGCGATCCTCTTCGGCGCGATTGACAATCTCATCAAGGGCGCTGCGGGCCAGGCGGTCCAGTGCCTCAACGTCCGCTTCGGCTTCCCGGAAACCACCGCCCTGCTGACCGGAGCCCGCGCGTGAGCACTGCCCGTGACAACGCCAATGGCCCGCTGATCGTCAAGATCGGCGGCGTCGCGCTTGAGACACAGGCCGAGTCCCCAGAGATGTGGACCGCGCTGCTCTCGCTCCACCGCGATCGCCTTGCCTCTGGAAAAGGCGGCGTCCTGCTCGTCCATGGCGGCGGCAAAGCGGTCGACCGGATGCTCGACAAGCTCGGACTGGTTTCCGAACGGCGTGAAGGCATCCGGATCACCACCCCCGAGCAGATCGACGTCGTCACCGCGGTCTTGGCGGGAAGCGTGAACAAGGCGTTGGTCGGGTGCATCAACCGCACCGCCTCCGGCGCGGGCATTGCGTCCCGCGCGGTCGGCCTCTGCCTCGGTGACGGCGGGCTCTGCGTGTCCGTCAAGTCGACGCGCTTCAGCTTCGATCCGGGCCGCGTTGGAGACGTGACCGGCGGAAACCCGGCTCTGGCCCGCGCGCTCTTCTCGGGCGGATTCTTGCCTGTGCTCTGCTCGGTGGGGCTCGATGACGCGGGCAAGCCCCTGAACATCAACGCGGACGATGCGGCTGCGGCGCTGGTCCCCGTTCTCGGCGCTGCCGGGCTCGTGCTCATGACCGATGTGCCCGGCATCAAGAATGGCAAGGGCCAGCTGGTTCCCGACCTCACGCCCGGCGCCATCGAGGCCATGATCATCTCGGGCGAGATCACCGGCGGAATGATCCCCAAGACCCGAGCCGCTGCAGCGGTCTCGGCCCAGACCGGCGCCGACGTCTTCATCATGTCCGGGGAAGACCCCGCGAACCTGACCGCCTGGGCACAAGGCAAATCGATCGGGACACGCGTGCACGCCTGAAACGCTCCACCATCCTTCACGAAAAGACCTCACCATGTCCGACCCATTCCGCTCATCCGACCTGCTTGACCTGGCGCCCCTCCCACCGGTGGCGATCCAGCATCTGTTCGCGCTGGCGCGGCGGATGAAGGCGGATATCACGCCCTTCCGCAAGGCGCTGGATGGTCGGACCGTCGTCATGCTCTTCGAGAAGCCATCGCTCCGCACGCGCGTGAGCTTCGAGACGGGCATCAACAAGCTCGGCGGCGCCGCGATCTACCTCGACCACGGCAACCAGAGGCTCGGCGAGCGTGAGTCCGTCGCGGACTACGGCCGGAACCTGGAACGCTGGGTGGATTGCATCGTCGCCCGCGTCTTCAAGCAGACGATCCTCGAGGACCTGGCCAGGGCTTCGTCGATCCCCGTGATCAACGCGCTGTCGGACCGCTTCCACCCGTGCCAGGGTCTCGCGGATCTGTTCACGATCGCCGAACGCTTCGGCGACAAGGCGTCGCCCTCGCTCGATCTGCAGGGCCGGGGCATCCGCATCGCGTACGTCGGTGACGGGAACAACGTGGCCCACTCGCTCATGCAGTGCGCGACCAAGCTCGGCGTGAGCACCGTGGTGGTGACGCCCAAGGGCTACGAGCCCGCGCGCGACGTGACCGAGGCCTGCGCCGGATACGCCAAGTCTTCGGGTTGCACGCTGACGGTTTCGAACGACCTGAACGCGGTCGCGGGAAGCCACGCGGTGTACACCGACGTCTGGGTCTCCATGGGCCAGTCCGATCAGGCCGCGGTTCGCACCAAGGCGTTTGCAAACTACCAGGTGAACGCCGCTTTGATGGCTTTGGCAAGCAAGGGTCTGCCGGGCCACGCGTCGTCGGTGTTCATGCACTGCCTCCCCGCCCAACGGGGCGTCGAAGTGACCGACGAGGTCATCGACTCGCCCCACTCCATCGTGTACGACCAAGCCGAGAACCGCATGCACGCGCAGAACGCGTTGCTGCTGGAGATCTTCGGGAAGTCCTGAAGGGATGACTGGATGACGAGTGGCCGGGTGAGAAGGTGACCTGAGGACACGCATGATGGCACAGCGAATCGTCAATCATCGCCAGCTTGAGGTGTATCAGCGGGCATTTGCGACCTCGATGTCGATCTTCGAGATCAGCAAGGGATTGCCCAAGCAGGAGCTCTACTCCCTCACGGACCAGATCCGACGTTCCTCCCGCTCGGTCTCTGCGAACATCGCCGAAGCGTGGCGGAAACGCCGGTACGAAGCCGCGTTCATCAGCAAGCTCTCCGATGCGGAGGCAGAGGCAGCGGAGACGCAAACCTGGCTTGAGTACATCGTGAAGTGCGGTTACTCCCAACGCGAGGTGATCGCGCCCTTGTATCGCGAGTATGACAGGATCCTGCGCACGCTCGTCGGCATGATCAACAACACCGAAAAGTGGGTCCTGAGGCCCAAGAGGTCGGAGGTCGCCAGTCGACTGGAGGACTAGCGTCCTTCCATCGGATCACGCTCTGGCACCCCTTCATCCCAGCACCCGTTCATCCCTGCACGCCCGTTCACTTGCTCGCACACTGATCCGCGGCTCAGCCCGCTCGAAAGGTCCACATGAAGCGCATCGCACTGGCATACTCCGG
>CAZHFW010000050.1:0-2398 GCA_964531675.1 uncultured Phycisphaeraceae bacterium
CCCCCAGTCACCTCAGTCACCCCTCCGGCGCGCCTATGGTTTGTCTTCTTGCCGGTGGCCTCAGCCCCGACCCGTGCCGGAACAACGTTCCGACCGCACCGCTCGACCTGGGAATCTGCTGGCAGCATCCCGCCCGATGGCGGCGATGCCTTGCCCGGCGACCTCCTCATATGAGGATCACGTCGCCACCCAGTTCGGCCACGCCCGGGAACACCAAACCCGCGCCAGCCAAACGCAAACAGGCCCGACGGCCTTTGCTGTCGTGCCCTTGGAGTTGTCCCTCTTGTCGACGCCCGCCCATTCCGCTTCTCACGCCCATTCCGCGCACCACACCGACCACGTCAGCCCCACCCACCAGCCGCGCACCATCGCACCCGCCGGCGCCGCAACCAGCGCCGCTGCCGCGCACGCCGCCGCGCCCGCCACGACCTTCGCGGACCTCAACCTCAACAAGCTCCTCCTCACCGCGCTGAACGAAGAGGGCTACACCACCCCGACCCCCATCCAGGCCAAGGCCATCGGCCCCATCCTCGAAGGCAAGGACCTCCTCGGCAGCGCCCAGACCGGCACGGGCAAGACCGCGGCCTTCGCGCTCCCCATCATCCACCGCCTCCTCGCCCAGCAGACCGACAAGTCCCGCCGTGGCCACGTCACGCCGCGCGTGCTCGTCCTCTCGCCCACCCGCGAGCTCGCGTCCCAGATCGCCGACTCCTTCTCGACCTACGGGCGCCACTCGGGCCTCTCCCTCACCGTCGTCTTCGGCGGCGTCTCCCAGTACCACCAGGTCCGCGCCCTCCAGCGCGGCGTCGACATCCTCGTCGCCACGCCCGGCCGCCTGATGGACCTCATGGAGCAGGGCCACATCAACCTCTCCACCGTCAACACCTTCGTACTCGACGAAGCCGACCGCATGCTCGACATGGGCTTCATCCAGCCCATCCGCCGCATCGCCTCTTCACTCCCCAAGCCCCGCCAGACCCTGCTCTTCTCCGCGACCATGCCCAAGGAGATCATGCACCTGGCCGACGCGCTGCTCACCAGCCCCGTCAAGATCGCGGTCGCGCCCGTCTCGTCCACCGCCGAACGCATCGACCAGACCCTCTACATGGTCGGCCGCCGCCAGAAGATGGGCCTCCTCCAGCTCATCATCGACGAAGAGAACATCGACAAGGCCGTCGTCTTCACCAAGACCAAGCACGGCGCCGACAAGGTCGCACGCCGCCTGAACATGGCCGGCATCTCCGCCTCCGCGATCCACGGCAACAAGGCCCAGAATCAGCGCACCCGCACGCTCGAAGCCTTCCGCTCCGGACGCACCCGCATCCTCGTCGCCACCGACGTCGCCGCCCGCGGCCTCGACGTCGACAACATCAGTCACGTCTTCAACTTCGACCTCCCCATGGAGCCCGAGGCCTACGTCCACCGCATCGGCCGCACAGGCCGCGCCGGCGCTGAAGGCATCGCCATCTCCTTCTGCGATGGCGAAGAACGCGGCCTGCTCCGCGACATCGAACGCATCATCGCCCGCAAGCTCCCCACCGAGCCTCTCCCCGCCAACCTCCCCGAGCCCGAACCCTACAACCCCGACATGGACCGCCGCGACTTCGCGCCGCGCAGTTTCAACAACAACAACTTCGGCAACCGAGGCCGCTCCCGCTCCTCCCACCCGCGCTTCAACGACCGCTCCTTCCAGCCCGACTCACGCTCCGATGCTCAGATCGAGCCCAAGTACGCGGAAAACAAGTACGGGGACAACCGCTCCACCGAAAACAAGCGCTTCGACTCCAAGCCCGCGCCGCGCCAGGCCCACAGCGATCACCCGCGCTCCAACGATCACCCGCGCACCAGCGACCACCCTCGCTCCAGCGACCACCCTCGCTCCAGCGCCGGCCAACACCACGCCGCCCACGCGCCCAAGCCCTACGCCCCTAAGGCGCACGCGCCCAGGCCCCACGCGAGCAAGCCTCACCAGGGCGCGCACGCCAACAGCGCGGGCAACACCAGCACGCACAGCAAGCCCCACAGCAAGCCCGCCCACGCCGCGCACAAGTCCGCAGCACCGGGCGCGTCTTCGCACAAGTCCACCGGCCACAAGCCCACGGGTCACAAGCCGACCGGTCACAAGTCGGCCGCCCACAAGCCCGCAGGTCAGAAGGCCGCGCACCACCACACCCACAAGCCCAAGTCCAAGCACAGCTAATCCAAGCACAGCCAAACCAGGCACAGCGAACCTACAAGCCCAACCACCAAAAAACCAAGGCACTGGCGCCCGCAAGGCTCCAGTGCCTTTTTCGTTCCCACACTCCAGATCGGGTGGCACTGGTGCCCCCCAGGCACCAGTGCTCTTCTGTCTTCTCGGAAGCTCTTCCCTTCCGACTCTTCCCTACCCACCCTCGTG
>CAZHFW010000050.1:2498-21915 GCA_964531675.1 uncultured Phycisphaeraceae bacterium
GCACCGGTTTGCAACCGGTGTCTACCCACCCTCCTCCGAATCCAAACCTCAGTCCCCGAAGATCCAGCTCTTCTCCCCTCCGGGTGCCACCACCATCAATGTCTTCATTGATGGTGGTGCTCTTCCCTCCTGGCTCTGTTCTACCCACCCTCGTGGCACCGGTTTGCAACCGGTGTCTACCCACCCTCCTCCGAATCCAAACCTCAGTCCGCGAAGCTCAGGCTCTCCTCCCCTCCAGGTGCCACCACCATCAATGTCTTCATTGATGGTGGTGCTCTCCCCCTCCGGGTCCCTCTCACTTCTTCTTCGGAGCCAGCCTCTGCCCAAGCACGCTGCAAAGCGTCGCCACGCCCAGCAGCACCGCGCCATTGGCCTGGTGCACCGTGCGCACCAGCGCCGCCGCGGGAGGCACTTCCTCCGCGACATGGAGCTTGTCCGATGTCGGAATCGCGGGCTTAGCGCTGATCTTGCCCATCATTCCCAGCGCTCCCCACCCGAGCAGGAACTGCAGCGACACCACGACAATCAGCGCCATCCCCGCACGGCGCATGAGCACGCCCGCGCGCTGGCCCGCATCGGCCCGCTGCGCAATCGCGCCCGCCATGATCCCCACCAGCAGCACCACGAACGAGAAGCCGATGTGGCTCCACAGCGCGTGCAGCTCGCGCAGATGCCGATACGCCGCCCCGAACGCCAGCTGCAGGATGTACGCGTGCACCGTCGCGGTGCACAGCACCCGCAGCAGCTTGTCCGAGCTCGCCATCGCGACCGCGCTGCGCACCGTCGGGTTCACGTCCGCCGCAAGCCAGCACGCCAGCGCGAACGTCAGCTGCGCCAGGATGCCGTGCGCCATCGCCAGCACCTGGTTGTTCTCCGTCACGCGGAGCCCGCCCAGCACGCCCTGCACGACCACCAGCGCGAACATCACCACCGCCAGCCCGCGCGCCCGTCCCGGCGCACGCGACGCGATCGTGAACCACATCATCGTCATCGCCGTCAGCCCCACCAGCGCGCCGAACAACCGATGCGAGTGCTCCATGAAGATCCGCGGATGGCTCATCAGGCTCAGCGGATACAGGAACATGTTCGCGCCATAGCTGTTGGGCCAGTCGGGCACCGCCATCCCGCTCGCGGTGCTCGTCACCAGCCCGCCGATCAAAAGCAGCGGCAGGAACGCGGCGCACGTCACGATCCCCATCCGCGCCAGCCAGTCCGCCCGCTGCTCACCCTTCCCGCCCAGGACGCCGCCGATCACCACGCCAATCGCGCCCAGCGCCGCGCTGAGCGCGTACCACCCGGCCACGAACAAGCCCACGTCAGGCCTGATCGTCCCGCTCGCAGCAGTGGGGGCCCCGCCCGCCAGGGCCGCCTGCTCGGGCTGCTCCACCAGCTTGGACCCCAGCACCAAAAGATTGATGGACGCCGCGATCACGCCCGCGATGAGTCCGATAACAACCGCCTGCTTCCGCTCGTAGCCCGCACGGCCCAGCGCCCGGCCCAGGAGCGTGAACCCCACCAGCGCCGCGCCCAGGATCAACGGTCCGTTCACGCTCGACTCCAGCGCCAGCGCCGGCAGGTGCGTGATGAACCACACGCACCACATCAGGATCGCCGCCCCGAACCCGCCAACCAAAGCCGGTCCCATCAAAGACTTACGACCAGCTCCCGACTCCGGACCCTGCGTGCCCATGCGAGCCTGCCCTTCTGCCGCCCTGCGGGCGACGGTTCTCAAGGATAGGACCCATCTATTGAGACTGGGTCTCAATTTCGGTCTGACAGGAATCCCACCTTGACCTGGGCCCCAGAGGGCACCCTAATTCCGGTTTGACAGAAAAAGCACCAGCGGAGACGCTGGTGTTCTCGGTCCTCTTTCAGGGTGGTTCGACCAGAGGTAGTTTGCCCTCACGAACTGCCCGCGATGTCGGCGATTCCGCCGACGGCCCGGCTCAGGAGTACGCGCGTGTCAGTGCTCTTCCCGAAGTGGATGAACGTTCTCCCCACCGTCGCCGCCCTTGGCGCCGTCGGTGGCCTGGTCACCGCTGTCGCAGGCGCGTGGTACTACTTCACCCCCGAGTTCTACAAGGTCGGGTACATGCCCAACCAGCCCGGCGGCGGCTTCAACCACCAGCTCCACGCCGGCAAGCTCGGCATGGACTGCCGCTATTGCCACACCAAGGTCGAGAAGTCCTACGAGGCCAACATCCCCAACGTCGCCACGTGCTACGGCTGCCACGGCGAGAACAAGCTCGCACTCTTCACCTCCTCCGAAGTCCACAAGACCCGCACCAACTTCATCCGCGAGGCCTACGCCAAGGATGAGAGCATCGCCTGGTCCCGCGTTCACAAGATCCCCGACTACGTCCACAACTTCCCGCACCACGCCCACATCAACGCCGGCATCTCCTGCTACTCCTGCCACGGCCAGATCACCTCGATGCCCGTCGTCTATCAGGCCAAGGGCCTCGGCATGGGCTTCTGCCTCGAGTGCCACCGCAATCCCGAGAAGTACGTCGTCCCCAAGGACAAGGTCACCCAGCTCCAGTGGGTTGAGTCCAACCTCACCCAGCGAGCCAATGGCGTCGCCGACCCCGCGGTCAATGTCGACGCCCTCCTGAGCAATCTCGAGAAGCGCCCGCCCCAGAACTGCGGCGCGTGCCACTACTGAGCCGCCCGGCCCCTTCGCCGCGCGACTCCCGACCTTCTCCGTCCTCCAACGACTCTGATCTCCTCCGCACCAGCGACCCGCGCTTGTGCCCAGTGCCTGGATCTCAACCATGAGCATGACCGACCAGTGCCCCTCGACCACCAAGGGCGAAAAGCAGAAGGCCTCCAAGGCCGAGCTCGCCGCCTCTCCCCGCTCCCTGCAGCGGCTCAACGGCACCGGCCCGCGCGTCTGGCGCTCCATCGATGAGCTCGCCGACACTTCCGAGTTCCGCGACTTCGTCGAGCGCGAGTTCCCCGCCGGCGCTTCCGAACTCCTTCAGAGCTCGCGCCGCACCTTCGTCCAGCTCATGGGCGCTTCGCTCGCCCTCGCCGGCGCCGCCACCATCCCCGGCTGCCGCCGCCCCGAGCACAAGATCATGCCCTTCTCGAAGGATGTCCCCGAGGACATCATCCCGGGCAAGCCCCTCTACTACGCCACCTCCATGCACATCCCCGGCGCGCTCGGCGGCGCCGAAGGCCTCCTGGTCGAAACCCACGAAGGCCGTCCCACCAAGATCGAGGGCAACCCCCTCCACCCGCTCTCCAACGGCAAGTCCACCATCTTCGCGCAGGCCTCCGTCCTGCAGATGTACGACCCCGACCGCCTCAAGTACCCCGTCTACAAGAACCCCGCCCGAGGCAAGGTCGCCGCCACCTGGGACGACTTCAAGGCCTGGTCCGATGACCACCTCAAGACCTACCAGTCCAACGGCGGCGAAGGCCTCGCCTTCCTCGTCGAGAAGAAGTCCAGCCCCACGCGCGACGCCGCCCGCGACGCGGTCCTCAAGAAGTTCCCCAAGGCCAAGTGGGTCGCCTTCGATCCCGTCGAGCCCCGCAACCTGATCGCCGGCTCCGAGATCGCCTTCGGCAAGCCCTGCCGTACGCACTACGCGTTCGAGAAGGCCCGCACGATCCTGTCGCTCGACGCTGACTTCCTCAAGCACGACGACGCCGCGGTCCTGCCCAACGCCCGCACCTTCGCCAAGTCCCGCGCCGTCTACTCCGGCAAGGACTCGATGAGCCGCCTCTACGTCGTCGAGTCGGGCCTCTCGCTCGCGGGCGGCCAGGCCGATCACCGCCTCCGCCTCACGCCCGCTGCGGTCGCAGCCTTCGCGGTCGAGCTCGCCAAGTTCATCCTGCCCAAGGTCGCTGGCGACAAGAACCTCGCCGCCGCCCTCGCCGATGTGAAGGCAGGCTCCGCCGACAAGGTCGATCGCGCCTGGCTCGAAGCCTGCGCTTCCGATCTGCTCCAGGGCTCGGACGTCACCGCCCGCGCCGGCAGCGTCATCGTCCCTGGTCCCACGCTCCCCGCGGAAGTCGTCGCGGTCGTGCACGCCCTCAACGCCGCCCTCGGCTCCAAGGTCGTCGCGCACACCGAGATCTCCGCCGAGAACGCCTCCGACTCCGGCGCCGCCATCAAGGCCCTCGCCGACGCGCTGGGAACGTCCGTCAAGACGCTCGTCTGCGTCAACACCAATCCGCTCTACAACGCCCCGGGCGATGTGAACTTCGCCGCTGGGTTTGCCAAGCTCGACGCCAGCATCACGCTCACCGTCGAGTCCACCGAGACCGCCGCGGCGTCCACCTGGGCCCTCAACGGCTCGCACGAGCTCGAGAGCTGGGGCGACTCCCTCGCCGCCGACGGCACCATCGCTCCCATCCAGCCCATGATCGCGCCGCTCTACGAGCCCGCCATGAGCGACCTCGAGCTGCTCGCCCACTTCGCGGGCCTCAAGCGCTCCGATGGCTCCGCCATGGATGGCTACGAGATGGTCCGCGCCACCTGGAAGGCCAAGCTCGGCGCATCCAACTTCGACAAGTCCTGGAAGCTCGCGCTCCACGACGGCATCGTCGCCGGCTCCACCCTCAAGCCCGCCGCTGCGGACGTGAACTTCGCCGCTGTCGCCAAGGCCCTCGCCTCCGCTTCCCTCCCCGCCGACACCGGTCTGGCGGTCGTCTTCCAGCACGGCCAACTCCTCGACGGCCGCTACGCCAACAACCCCTGGCTCCAGGAACTCTCCCAGTTCGGCACCTCCGTCGTCTGGGACAACCCGGCCCTGGTCAGCCCCGCCACCGCCCTCAAGCTCGGCATCGCCCCCGAGAAGTTCGACTCCCACCCCGAGCACATCTACCTCATCAAGTACCCCCAGGGCCGCATCGCCAAGATCGAACTCAACGGTCGCTCCATCGAAATCCCCGTCTGGGTCCTCCCGGGCATGGCCGATGACACCGTGATCCTCACCGTCGGCTACGGCCGCAAGGACTGTGGCGCCGTCGGCGAAGGCGTCGGCGTCAACGTCTTCCCGCTCCGCGCTGCAGCGCAGGGCCTGGCGACCTCCGGCGCCAAGGCCTCGCCCACCGGCGCCGAGTGGCCCATCTCCTCCACGCAGATGCACTGGTCGCTCGAAGGCCGCACCGCGCTGGTCCGCTCCCTCGACCTCCCCGTGTGGTCCAAGTACGCCGATCAGTCGCCCCTCAAGCACGAGGACGACATCTACAAGCGCGAGGCAGGCAAGCTCACCATCGGCGAGAAACTCGGCGAGCTCTCCCACACCCCGCCCAACATCTCCATCTACAACAACCCGCAGAACGGCTCGCCCACCGACCCCGATCCCAAGTTCACCTCCGCCAACAAGCGCGACAAGCTCCCCAACGGGCAGCCCGCGCCCGCCGACTTCACCGTCGGCCCGCAGTGGGGGATGACCATCGACCTCTCCACCTGCACAGGCTGCCACGCGTGCACCATCGCCTGCCAGGCCGAGAACAACATCGCCGTCGTCGGCAAGAAGGAAGTCGCCAAGGGCCGCGAGATGTCGTGGATCCGCGTCGACCGCTACTTCGTCGGCGATGACTACAACAACCCGGACGCGGTGCTCCACCAGCCCGTCGCCTGCGTCCACTGCGAAAACGCGCCCTGTGAGACCGTCTGCCCGGTCAACGCGACCGTCCACAGCCCCGAAGGTCACAACCTGATGACCTACAACCGCTGCATCGGCACGCGGTACTGCGCCAACAACTGCCCTTACAAGGTCCGCCGCTTCAACTTCTTCGAGTACGGCCTCCACAAGTTCAACGGCGGCTGGGTCGGCCGCGAGTTCATGCAGGGCGTCATCGAGACCTTCCCGGGCAAGAAGGTCGGCGACCCCCAGCAGTCCTTCAACCCCAACCTCATCCCGCCGCGCCTCCGCGAGAAGCTCGACGAGATCTCCCGCATGCAGAAGAACCCGGACGTCACCGTCCGCATGCGCGGCATCATGGAAAAGTGCTCCTACTGCATCCAGCGCACCAACTACGCCAAGATCGAGTGCAAGCTCTCCGACATCAAGGACGCCAAGGGCAAGTCCTTCATCCCCGATGGCTTCGTGCAGACCGCCTGCCAGCAGGCCTGCCCCTCCGACGCCATCACCTTCGGCGACATCCTCGATCCCAACTCCAAGGTCTCCAAGCTCCGCGACAACCAGCGCAGCTACCTCCTCCTGGGCTACCTCAACACCCGCCCGCGCACCAGCCACATGGTCCGCGTCAACAACCCCAACCCCGCGCTGGTCTCCGCCGATCGCAAGGCCTCCTGGGAAAACCCCTTCGGCCATCACGCCGGCGGCCACGACGCGCACGACAGCCACGATTCGCACGACAAGTCCGAGGGCGCCAAGCACGGGTTCCTCTACAACCCCGCCAAGGCCCGCGATGACCGCGGTTACGCCCTCAGCCTCAACGTCCTCGCCTCGCACGGCATGGGAGTCAATGCATGAGCACGCTTCACCCGGATCAAGCTACGGCCGAGCGTCTGGCCGGGCTCCGCGCCGGTCCATCCACCGGCGTCGTCGATCCGTCCCTCGGTGACGGCTCGCTGGTCGAGGACCCCTCGGTCCGTGGCCCGCTTGTCCTCAACAACCGCTCCTTCAAGGACGTCACCGACATCGTCTGTGGCTACGTTGAGAACAAGCCCCCCAAGTGGTGGCTCCCCATCTTCCTGATGACCTCTTCCATCGCCGGCCTCGGCGGGATGTTCATCACCTACCTCATCATCACCGGCGTCGGCACCTGGGGCCTCAACAACCAGGTCGACTGGGCCTGGGACATCACCAACTTCGTCTTCTGGATCGGTATCGGTCACGCCGGCACGCTCATCTCCGCCATCCTCTGCCTCTTCAAGCAGAAGTGGCGCACCGCGATCAACCGATCCGCGGAAGCGATGACCATCTTCGCCGTCGTCTGCGCCGCCACCTTCCCGGGAATCCACGTCGGCCGCGTCTGGCTCGCGCCCCTCTTCCTCTTCCCCATCCCCAACTACAACGCCATCTGGCCCAACTTCCGCTCTCCGCTCCTCTGGGACGTCTTCGCCGTCTCGACCTACGGCACCGTCTCGCTCCTCTTCTGGTACATGGGCATGATCCCCGACCTGGCCACCCTCCGCGATCGCGCTGATCGCAGGCTCCGCCAGGGCGAAGGTCCCCGCCTGCTCCCCTTCCTCCCCGTTCGCGTCGACACCCTCCGCGCCTACATCTACGGCTTCCTCTCCCTCGGCTGGCGCTTCTCCTCCCGCCACTGGCACCGCTACGAGAAGGCCTACCTCGTCCTCGCCGGCATCTCCACCCCGCTGGTGCTCTCGGTGCACTCCATCGTGTCCTTCGACTTCGCCACCTCCATCCTCCCGGGCTGGCACACCACCATCTTCCCGCCCTACTTCGTCGCGGGCGCCATCTTCGGCGGCTTCGCCATGGTGCTCCTGCTCCTCATCCCCTTCCGCATCCTCTACCCCAACATGCGGGACTTCATCACGCTCCGCCACCTCGAGAACATGGCCAAGATCCTCCTGGGCACCGGCATGATCGTCGGCTTCGCCTACGGCATGGAGTTCTTCATCGCCTACTACTCCGCCAACGAGTATGAGCAGCACGTCTTCAAGCTCAACCGCGCCATCCCCACCTGGATCGACCCCAAGGGCGCTCCCTACTGGTGGGCCTACTGGTCCATGATCTTCTGCAACGTCGTCTCGCCCCAGGTCTTCTGGATCAGGAAGTGCCGCCAGAGCCCCCTGGTCATCTTCATCGTCTCCATCCTCGTCACCATCGGCATGTGGTTCGAGCGCTTCGTGATCATCGCCACCTCGCTCCACCGCGCCTTCCTGCCCGGTGAGTGGCACATGTTCTGGCCCACCGCCGTCGACATCATGATCTTCGTCGGCTCCTTCGGCGTCTTCTTCACCCTCTTCCTCCTCTTCGCCCGCTTCATGCCCTTCTTCGCCATGGCCGAGATCAAGGCCATCCTCCCCCAGGCCGACCCGCATGGCCACGGTCACTCCGACAACCACTCCCACAGCGGCCACGCCGCACACGGGGGCCACTGACCCATGGAAAAGCTCCAGAAGCTCTTCGTCACCGAGTCCGGCGCGCCGCTCCACGGCGTCATCGCGGAGTTTGAAACTCCCGCCGATGTCTACCACGCCGCCGAGAAGGTCCGTGACGCCGGTTACACCAAGTGGGACCTCCACTCACCCTTCCCCATCCACGGCATCGAGCAGGCCATGGGCATCAAGCGCACCAAGCTGCCCTTGCTCATCGCCGCCGGCGGCTTCTCGGGCGCAGGCCTCGGCTTCCTGATGCAGTACTGGATGTCCGCCGTCGACTACCGCCTCGTCGTGCAGGGCAAGCCCTACGGCGCATGGGAACCCTTCGTCCCGATCACCTTCGAGCTGGGCATCCTCCTCACCGCCTTCACCACCCTCATCGGCATGCTCGCCCTCAACGGCCTGCCCCGCTGGAACCACCCGCTCTTCAAGAAGGAACGCTTCCTCTCCTCTTCCGATGACCGCTTCGTCATCTGCATCGAGTCCTCCGATCCCAAGTTCGACCCCGAGCAGACCCGCAAGCTCCTCCGCGAAATCGGCGGCAAGCACATCGACCTCGTCGAGGATTGATCCCCGCCCCGCGTCCGTCTCCCGCCAACTTCGCCCGGAACTGATCCGATGAGCAAGACCGCCTCCAACATCTCCCTCGGCCTGGTGGCCCTCGCAGGCCTCGCCGCCCTCCCCCTCGCGGGATGCCGCGGCGACCGCTCCGAGAAGCCCCCGCGCCAGTTCTTCCCCGACATGGACGACCAGCCCAAGTGGAAGCCGCAGGACGCCTCGGGCTTCTACGCCGACGGGCGCACCATGCGCAAGCCCGTCACCGGCGCCGTCGCCTTCGGCCGCGTCCCGTGGACCTCCAGTGACGACTGGGCCGCGCCCTTCATGCAGCAGCGCACCGATCTCCTCCGCGCTGACGATCGCATCTACCAGGGCACCGCCCCCGATGGCTCCTACCTCGACGTCATCCCCGTCGAAGTGAACCTCAAGCTCATCGAGAAGGGCCACGAGAAGTTCAACACCTACTGCTCCGTCTGCCATGGCTACGACGGCCAAGGCAAGGGCATGGTCGGGGCGCAGTGGTCCTACCCGCTCCCCAACTTCATGGACGCCAAGTACCGCCGCGGCGCCACCGAGGAAGTCACCGACGCCTCCGGGAAGAAGTCCACCCAGATCGCCCGCACCGGTCTCGACGGGTACATCTTCCACACCGCCCGCTACGGCGTCCTCGGACCCGATGGCTCCCAGAAGATGCCGGGCTACGCCCACGCACTCTCCGAGCACGACGCCTGGGCCGTCGTCTCTTACTTCCGCGCCCTCCAGGCCTCCTACGACGGCGTCCCTCTCTCTGATGTTCCCGAGAAGGAACGCTCCGTCCTCGAACTCCAGGGCGGCAAGTCCACCCCCGCCGCACCGAGCCAGCAGCCCACCAAGGGAGGCAACTCATGAGCCAGCTCACCGCCAACTCCGCGATGGCTGAACCCGCCCTCGCCTCCCACTATCCCGAACTCCGCCGCGAGAACGTCTATTGCGCGCCCTCGAGCCTGCTCTCCAGCGCTCTGGGTGGCGTCGCGGTCCTCGCGCTGCTCGCCACCGTCGCGGGAGGCTTCGTCGTCAACGCCAAGCACGCCTACGCGTCCTTCCACATCGGCATCATGTCCGCCCTCGCCATGACCCTGGGCGCGACCTTCCTCTGCCTCTTCATGCAGCTCGTCAACGCCGGGTGGTACGGCACCATCCGCCGTCAGCTCGAGAACATCGCCTCGCTCACCCCCGTCATGGGCCTCATCGCCCTCGGCGGCGTCCTCTTCGACATCTTCGTCAAGCACGGCAACTTCTTCATCTGGGCCGGCGACGCCTACGCCGCCAACCACCTCCTCGAGAAGAAGTCCGCCTTCCTCAACCAGGGCTTCTTCGTCATCCGCGGCGTCATCTACGTCCTGGTCTGGACCTACCTCTCCACCCGCATCGTCCACAACTCCCGCAAGCAGGACGCCACCGGCGATTGGAAGTGGACCCAGAAGACCCGCTTCATGGCGACCTACGGCCTCATCCTCTTCGCCTTCTCCACCGCCTTCGCCGCCTTCGACTGGCTCATGAGCCCCGACTTCCGCTTCTTCTCCACCATGTGGGGCGTGTACTACTTCGCCGGCGCCATCTTCTCCGCCGTCGCACTCCTCATCATCGTCCTCTCCTCCCTCCGCTCCGCCGGCAAGCTCGAAGGCGTCGTCACCGAAGACCACTTCCACGACGTCGGCAAGCTCATGCTCTCCTTCACCGTCTTCTGGTCCTACATCGCCTTCTCCCAGTACTTCCTCATCTGGTACTCCAACATCCCGGAAGAAACCGCCTGGTTCGTGCACCGCATCCAGGGTGACTGGAAGCCCGTCTTCCAGCTCCTCTGCGTCGGCCACTTCGTCGTCCCCTTCCTCTTCCTCATCCTCCGCGCCACCAAGCGCAACTACAAGCTCCTCCGCCTCGTCGCGGTCTGGGCCATCTTCATCCACGTCCTCGACATCACCTTCGTCGTCCGCCCCATGGTCTACGCCGGCCTCAACGCCCCGAGCTACCCCACCAACAACACCGGCCTGCTCCTGGACATCGCCGGTCCCCTGGGCGCCCTGTGCCTCCTGGGCTTCCTGCTCATCCGCAAGATCGGCTCTGGCCCCCTGGTCCCCCTCCAGGACCCCCGCATGAACGAGGCCATGTCCCACAAGAACTACGTCTGACCCTCCCGCCCCGATTCCTGACCCCGTCCCGTCCCACGACAGCCCCTCCCAAACACCCGTAAGGTCTTGTTTGAGTTGGGTTTGCGACCTCCCTGCCCGTACCATCACCCAGCCTTTTCAAGATCCCGCCAGACAGGACTGACTCCGGTCAGGCAGGAATCTCGAAAAGCCCTCTGGAGCGTGTACAAGCCATGGCATCCCACGCCGCCCACTCCGCCGACCACCACGCCGACCACCACCAGGTCGACGATTGGCACCATCACTCCGCCGCCGAAGGCGAGCCCCAACAGGAGCACGGCGGCATCGCCAAGGCCGGCGTGATCTTCGCCTGGTTCCTGGGCGGCATCGTCTTCCTCGTCGCCACCATCGTCGTCATCATCATGTACTTCGATAAGTACTCCACCACCCAGCGCATCCTCCTCATGGAGTCGCAGCCGGCCAAGGAGTACTGGTCCCAGTTCGAAGCCCACCGCGCCACCGAGATCGCCAACATCGCGCCCCAGGGCTACCAGATCATCGACCCCGCCAAGCGCACCGCCAGGCCCCCGCTCGACGTGACCATGCGCAACGTCGTCGACCAGTACCAGAAGCTCAAGGCCAGCAAGTAACCCCGTCGTGACCACCCGCCCGTCCCATCCTCTGGCCTCGCTCCTCACGCCGCTCCGCCGCTCGCTCGCGGGCGTGGTGCTCGCGGGCGCTGTCCTCGCGCTGGCCGCGTCCGTCGCGGCCCCCGCGCAGGCGCAGATCATCGAGAAGGATGTTCCCGCCGACGCCCGCGGCCTCGACGTCATCGAGAAGCCCGGCGCGATGCTCCCGCTGGACGTCCCGCTCATCCGCTCCGACGGCAAAACCGTCCAGCTCGCCGAGTACTTCAAGGCCCCCGTCGCCAAGCCCACCATCCTGGCCCTCGTCTACTACTCCTGCCCCGTGACCTGCTCCGCGGTGATGGACAAGCTCACCGCCTGCATGCGTCAGCTCGATTACGCCCCGGGCACCGAGTACAACACCCTGCTCATCAGCTTCGATCCCGACGAAACCACCAAGCAGGCCCGCGACGCCAAGGAAGTTCACCTCGCCGGCCTCGACAAGGAACTCACCCCGTCCATCCGCGCCGGCTACGAGTTCTTCACCACCGACGCTGTCTCCGCCAAGGCCCTCGCCGACGCCACGGGCTTCAAGTACCGCCGCCTCGAAAACGGCCAGTACTCCCACCCCGTCTGCATCTTCGTCATCACCCCCGACGGCAAGGTCTCCCGCTACATCTACGGGTTCGACTACCCCGTCCGCGACATCAAGCTCGCGCTCCTCGAGGCCGGTGAAGGCAAAGTCTCCCGCTCCCTCGGCGAGCGCGTCCTCATGTTCTGCTACATGTACGACCCCACCAAGGGGCGCTTCACCCTCCAGGCCATGCGCGTCATGCAGGCCGGCGGTCTCCTGACCATGACCGTCGTCTTCGCGACCATCGGCAGCTTCCTCGCGGTCGAGCGCATCCGCCGCCGCCGCAAGCCCGCCGATCCCCAAGGCCCCGCCCAAGTCACTCCCGAGATCGTCCGCGTCAGCGCGGATGGTCCCTCCGATTCCACAGCGTCTTCCGCCCCCCTGATCCCCGGAAAGCTTGCGTGATGGTGAGCAGCATGATCAACCCCGGTTCCCCCGCCGCCCTTCTCTCGAGCCTCACGCTCGCCCAGGGCTCACTCGAAGACACGATCTTCCGCAACACCGGTCGCACCGCGCTGGCCAACCGCGTCGACTCGGACTTCATGTTCATCTTCTGGATCTCCGTCGTCGCCTTCGTGATCCTCATGTTCCTGATGACCTACTGGGTCATCAAGTACCGCCGCAAGCCAGGCATCGCGCCCCAGCGCTCTCCTTCGCACAACACCGTGCTGGAGATCACCTGGACCGTCGTCCCCACGATCTTCCTGGCCATCATGTTCTTCCGCGGCTTCTGGATCTACGTCGGCCAGGTCGTCGTTCCCTCCAACAACATCGAACTGGTCGTCACCGCCCAGAAGTGGTCGTGGGCCGCGGCCTATCCGGGAGGCGTCGAGTCCCTCGAGACCGCCCGCATCGGCGCCGTTGACGTTCCGATCTTCTACGTCCCCTCCGAAACCCCCATCAAGATCCGCCAGTCCTCCAAGGACGTCATGCACTCCTTCTACGTCCCGGACTTCCGCGTGAAGTTCGACGTCTTCCCCAACCGCTACACCCAGCTCTGGTTCAAGACCGAGCCCCCGACCGGCAAGACCGTCTTCAAGGACGGCCTCCTCGCCGGCGAGGCCTACGAAGACCACTGGCTCTTCTGCGCCGAATACTGCGGCGAAAACCACTCCGAAATGGCCGGCATCATCCGCACCGTCTCCCCCAACGCCTACGCCAAGTGGTACCAGCGCCAGCTCGAGGGCGACCCCAACATGCCCGCCGAACAGCTCGGCCAGAAGCTCTACGCCTCCAAGTGCGCCTCCTGCCACTCCGTCGATGGCGGCGCCAACACCGGCCCCACCTGGAAGAACGTCTTCGGACACGACGTTGAACTCTCCGATGGCTCCAAGGTCGTCGCCGACGAGAACTACCTCCGCGAGTCCATCCTGGTCCCCTCCGCCAAGATCGTGAAAGGCTTCCCCAACCAGATGCCCTCCTTCCAGGGCCAGCTCAGCGACAAGCAGATCGAAGCCCTCATCGCCTACATGAAGTCCCTCACCGACCAGAAGAAGTAACCCGATCCCAGATTGACGCACCCCGGACCATTCCGGGTTTCCACACGAGGTTCGTCGAATGACCACGCTCGATCACAACAAGGCCGGCGCTCTCGGAGGCCATGACCACGGCCACGGCCACCACGAGGGAAGCTACCTCACCCCCAAGGGCGGTTTCATCCAGACCGTCTGGGACTGGGCCACCACCGTCGATCACAAGAAGATCGGCGTCATGTACCTCGTCGCCGTCCTCTTCATGTTCTTCCTGGGTGGCGTCGCCGCCCTCGCGGTCCGCACCGAACTGCTCGAACCCGTCCGCGTCAAGGCCTCCGGCGCCGTCACGGGCCAGCTCTTCGCCCCCTATGAAGGCGTCGCCGCCAACAACAAGGTCTACAACCAGATCTTCACTGTCCACGGCGCGATCATGGTCTTCATGGTCATCATCCCGTCCATCCCCGCCGCGCTGGGCAACTTCGTCCTGCCGCTCATGCTCGGCGCCAAGGACGTCGCCTTCCCCAGACTCAATCTCCTGAGTTGGTACATCTACGTCTCAGGATCGATCTTCGCCGTCCTCTCGCTCATCCTCGGCGCCGTTGACACCGGGTGGACCTTCTACACGCCCTACTCGACCACCACCGACATGGGTCAGTGGAACGTCGTCTTCATGGTGCTGGGCGCGTTCATCCTCGGCTTCAGTTCCATCCTCACCGGCCTGAACTTCATCGTCACCGTCCACAAGCTCCGCGCCCCGGGCATGGGCTGGTTCGACATGCCCCTGTTCGTCTGGGCCATCTACGCCACCTCCATCATCCAGGTCCTGGCCACGCCCGTCATCGGCATCACCCTGCTCCTGCTCATCTTCGAGCGCATCTTCCGCGTCGGCATCTTCGACCCCGCGCTCGGCGGTGACCCGGTTCTCTACCAGCACTTCTTCTGGTTCTACTCCCACCCCGTCGTGTACGTGATGATCCTCCCGGGCATGGGCATCGTGTCCGAGATCATCCCCGTCCACTCCCGCAAGCACATGTTCGGCTACCGCGCCATCGCCTTCGCCTCGCTGGGCATCGCTGCGGTTGCCTTCATCGTCTGGGGCCACCACATGTTCGCCTCCATGGGCGAAGTGGCCACCGTCGTCTTCTCAGGCCTCACCTTCCTCGTCGCCATCCCGACCGCCGTCAAGGTCTTCAACTGGATCGGAACCCTCTACAAGGGCTCCATCTCCCTGACGACCCCGATGTGCTACGCCCTCTCGTTCCTCTTCCTCTTCTCCATCGGCGGCCTCACCGGTCTCCCCCTGGCCACCCTCTCCACCGACCTCCACCTCCACGACACCTACTTCGTCGTCGCCCACTTCCACTACGTCATGATGGGCGGCACCATCATCGCCTTCGTCGGCGGCATCCACCACTGGTGGCCCAAGATCACCGGCAAGATGTACAACGAGTTCTTCGGCCGCGTCGGCTGCCTCATCGTCTTCCTCGGCTTCAACCTCACCTTCTTCACCCAGTTCATCCTCGGCACCCGCGGCATGCCCCGCCGGTATGCCTCCTACGTCGACGAGTTCCACACCCTCCACGTCGTCTCCACCATCGGCTCCTACGTCCTCCTCATCGGCTTCCTCATCCACCTCTTCAACTTCTTCGCCTCCCTCGCCGCCGGCGCTCCCGCGCCCAAGAACCCCTGGGGCGGGCTCACCCTCGAGTGGGAAACCGACTCCCCGCCCATCGAGCACAACTTCCACCACGAGCCCATCGTCAAGTACGGGCCCTACGACTTCGATGACGTCGTTCCCCCGCACTGCGACTCCAAGGACTACCCCCTCCCGCCCAAGGTCCCGGGCGCCGCGCATCACTGATCTTCACCATCTCGTGGCACCGGTTTGCAACCGGTGTCTACCCCCTCTACTCCCCCTGAACCCAAGTCTCACCCAAGGCCCCAAGCCAAGTTACTGAGGTCCGCCGCATGGCCACCATCGACTCCCGCCAGCACGACATCCCCGGCTCCGCCGAGGACAAGAACCTGCCCCTCTGGGCTCGTCTCAAGCCCGGGCACCACTGGCGCTCCAAGGACGAAGAGTTCGACGGCCTCAAGACCGGCATGTGGCTCTTCCTCGCCACCGAAGTCCTCCTCTTCGCCGGACTCTTCGTCGCCTACGCCATCTTCCGCTACATGCACCCCGAGGCCTTCGCCAACGGCTCGCAGTACCTCGACTGGCGCTTCGGTGCCGGCAACACCATCATCCTCCTCATCTCCTCCTACACGATGGCCGCGTCCATCCACTACGCCCAGACCAACCAGCAGACCAAGATGAGGATCTACCTCATCGTCACCGTCCTCTGCGGCCTGGCCTTCCTCTTCATCAAGGGCGTCTTCGAATACGGCCCCAAGTGGGCCGCCGGCAAGCGCCCCGGCGTCTGGTTCAACTACCCCTTCGCCTCCGACCCCAATGAGCCCCTCTGGTGGTCCGTGTACTACTGCGCCACCGGCATCCACGCCTTCCACGTCATCATCGGCATGAGCCTCATCTCCTGGGTCTTCCTCCGCTCCCTCAAGGGCATGTACGGCCCCAAGCACTACACCGGCGTCGAAATCGTCGGCCTCTACTGGCACCTGGTTGACCTCATCTGGATCTTCCTCTTCCCCCTCCTCTACCTCATCCACTGATCCACTCCCCACCCTCGTGGCACCGGTTTGCAACCGGTGTCCTACCCGCCCTCCCGCCTCGACTCCTCCCAGTCTCCTCCGCCTCAAGCGCTCACCGGCCTCAAGCTTCCGAGAGGTTCCTCACGATGCTCAAGCAGCCCCTCCGCGACCACGAAGCCTCCGCCCACGCGGGCCACTTCAACGAGTCCGACCCCCACGGCGCCGGCGCGACCCAGTCGCACCACCACGTCGTCTCCCTGACCACCCTCAGGCTGGTCCTCGGCGCTCTCCTGGTCTTCACCGTCCTCACCGTCGGCGCCGCCCAGTTCGAGGCCTGGTTCCAGACCTACATCAACTACGAGTTCCCCCGCTGGGTGAACGTCTTCATCGCCATGTCCATCGCCACCGTCAAGGCCATCCTCGTCGTGCTCTTCTTCATGCAGCTCAAGCACGACAACCCCATCAACGGCATCATCTTCGTCCTCTGCATCCTCGGCGTCGGCCTCTTCCTCGGCTTCACCGCCCTCGACCTCTTCACCCGCGACCGCCTCTACGCCGAAAAGGCCCAGTCCATCCAGAACGGCGGCACAGGCAACACGCTCCAGCGCTTCGCCGGATACGACGCCGAAGGCAAGCCCAAGTACGAATCCATCTCGGGCCCCATCGTCCCCTACGTCCGCAACCAGAAGATCCTCCAGGTCGGACCCGTTGAGTTCGAACGCCTCGAGGCCGCGGCCCACGCCGAGCACGGCCACCACGGGCACGCCGACTCGGGCCTCCCCTCCGCGAAGAAGACCGTCGTCCGCACCGGCCGCACCGACGCCCTTTCCACCGCCGCCCCCGCCGCCCATGGCGAGCATGGCGACGCCCACAGCCAGCCCGCCGCCGAGAACAAGAACGAGCCCGCCGGCCACGCTGCACCCCCCGAGCACAAGTAACCCGCGCCCATCGACGCGAGTCACGACAGCAGTGGGGGAGCCGGCACACCATCGCCGCCTCCCCCTTTTCTTTTCCGGGCCCCCGGCCCATCCCCACGCGTGACCACCACCAAACCCAACCCGCGCCGCTTCGCCTGGCCCCTGGGCCTGGCTTCCATGGCCCTCTTCTTCGCCGCCGTCGCCCTCATGGCCGGCCGCCTCCGCGACTTCAACCAGCACACCCACCGCCAGCTCTGGGCCTTCCAGGAAGTCGACCAGACCGAGTTCACGTTCGCGGGCAAGCCCGTGAAGCTCTCCAACGCCGACGACCACGATGGCTGGAAGCTCGTCGTCGACTACGGCAGCGATCAGCTCCGCCTCAAAGTCACTATCCCGGGCGACCGCCGCCTTCCGGGCCTCATGCCCCACATCGACTGGATGCGCGTCGTCCGCTTCGCCGAGCAGACCAAGCTCGACCAGGCCACCCTCGCCAAGGACCTCAACGACGGCTCCCGCAAGGACCGCCTCGCGATCGTCTGCCGCGTCCCCCGCCCCGGCGCCGACCCCGAGACCTGGGGCCGCGTCTGGCGCAAGGACACCGTCTTCGACTTCTACGAGTTCAAGCCCGAAGGAGGCTTCGAGCACCAGCGACTCGAATACCCCCACACCAAGCAGGACCAGCCCGCCACCGAGAACGAGCTGAAGGAAGACACCTGGCAGCTGCAAGCCGCCCTCCGCGTCATCCCCGCGGGCATGGGCCCCAAGGCCAAGTTCCGCGAGGAGTCCATGCACGCCCTGGGCTGGACCTGGCCCGCGGCCTTCCTCGGCGTCGCAGGCATGGTCATCTCCATCATCCTCGGCGCCCGCTCCCGCTCCGAACGCCCCAACTACCAAAGCGAGTGACTCCGGTCCGCAACGGGAGCCCAAGCGCATGCTCGGGTGGCACTGGTGCCCTTCAGGCACCAGTGCATCTTCCCTACCCACCCTTCAGCTTCCTTTCTCCTCCTCTGCATTCATCTCGGGTGCCACCACCATCAACGCTTCGTTGATGGTGGTGCAAACCTCCGCAATCCACCGACGCCGGAACCTTCCGTTTCCACTCTCCCTACCCACCCTCGTGGCACCGGTTTGTAACCGGTGACTACCCACCCTTCAGCATCCCCTCTCCTCCTCTGCCTCCATCTCTGGGTGCCACCACCATCAACGCTTCGTTGATGGTGGTGCAAACCTCCGCAACACCCCGACGCCTGAACTCTTCCCTTCCCACCCTCGTGGCACCGGTTTGTAACCGGTGTCTACCCGCCCTCCTCCCTCTTCCCTCCGAATCCTGACCTGAGTCCGCGAAGGTCAGGGTCTTGCATCTCACTCCCCGCGCAACAAAAAACCCCCAGGCCAAAGCCCAGGGGTTGATCTTCACAACCAGTCTTAATCTCAAAGCTCGGGCGCAAATCCACGCCGGAGCGTGTTCTCGCAGATCGCCCTGGGCTCCACGAAGTGGAGCAGGTAATCCGCGCCGCCCGCCTTGGTGCCCACGCCCGACATCGCAAATCCACCGAAGGGCTGACGCGCCACCAGCGCCCCCGTGCTCCCGCGGTTGATGTACAGATTGCCCACGCGGAACTCGCGCTTGGCCCGCTCGATATGCGCCGGCTTCCGGCTGTACAGCGCTCCCGTGAGCTTGTACATCGACCCGTTCGCCAGCGCCAGCGCCTCCTCGAAGTCCTTGGCGTGCATCACCGCGACCACCGGCCCGAAGATCTCATCCCGCACGATCGCGTGTTCGGGCCTGCAACCCGAGAAGATCGCCGGCCCCACAAAGTGCCGCCCCGTGCGCTGCTCGAGCCCCGCGGGCACGTCCATCGCAAGCTCGAGCTTGCACTCGCGCTTGCCGAGCTCGATGTACTTCTGGATCTTGTCCTTGGCCTCCGCGTCGATCACCGGGCCCACATCCGTCCCGGGAAGCAAGGGATCGCCGATCGTCAGCGCCTTGCTGGCTTCCACCAGCCGGTGCGTGAAGTTCGTGATCGTCGGACCACTGGGACCTTCCGGATCCACCACGATCACGCGCGAGCACGCCGAGCACTTCTGGCCCTGGAATCCGAACGCCGAGTGCCGCACGCCCACGACCGCCTCGTCCACGTCCGCCGACGTGTCGATGATGATCGCGTTCTTGCCGCCCATCTCGCACACGACCTTCTTCACGTGCTCCTGGCCCTCGGGCGTCACGCCCGCCGCCTTCACGATGTCCAGGCCGACCGCCTTGCTCCCCGTGAACGCGATCAGCGCCACCCGCGGGTCACGCACCAGCGCCGCGCCCGTGGTCTCGCCCGGCGCCGGACAGAACTGCATCACATCCTTCGGCACGCCCGCCTCATACAGGAT
>CAZHFW010000051.1:0-2049 GCA_964531675.1 uncultured Phycisphaeraceae bacterium
GGAGAGGGAGTGTAGAGGTGGAGAGGGGAAGCGGTGGCTAGTAGAGGGGGTAGACACCGGTTGGAAACCGGTGCCACGAGATGGGGTAGTGCCACGAGCTTGGGTAGGGACCCGGACCTTCGCGGACTCTCGGGGGTGGGCGTATGCTGCGCTTCCTGGAGTGCTTGTCATGCTGGAACTGATGGCGCTGGCGGTGATGGGAATGACACAGGGTGAGCCGAACGGGCGTGCGGATGAGCCGGGGCGGGTGACGCCTGAGGCGGTGTATGCGCCGGAGACGGCGGGCGAGCTGATGCTCGCGATGGACGCGATGGATGATCAGGATCTGGAGAAGTCGCCTTTGCGCTGGGCGCAGGGGCTGGTGTACTACCAGATCTTCCCGGAGCGGTTCCGCAACGGGAATCCCAAGAACGACTCCACGGATCCGACGACGTTTCTGAAGGCTTGGACGAGCGACTGGTACGCGGTGGATCCGCTTGAACAGGCGGCGTGGGAGAAGCGTGAAGAGTTGTCGGGGTATCGCAAGCGTCCGGCGCCGCCCGGCGGGGACGTGTACCGGTGGATCTTTGATCGGCGCTACGGCGGGGACCTGCAGGGCGTGGTCGAGAAGCTCGACTACATCAAGGACCTGGGGGTGACGGCGCTGTATTTCAATCCGGTGTTCCAGTCGCGCTCGCTGCACAAGTACGACGCGAGCGATCACCGGCACATCGATGAGAACTTCGGATGGCCCGCGGAGGCGGGCGCGCCGCGGGCGGTGTGGGAGCCTGATCGGAGCGAGGGCGTTGATCCGGCGACGTGGAAGTGGACGCCGGCGGATCGGTACTTCATTGATGTGCTGATCCCGGAGTGCAAGAAGCGCGGGATCAAGGTGATCATCGACGGCGTGTGGAACCACTGCGGGCGGTTCCACTTCGCGTTCCAGGACGTGATGCGGAACGGGAAGTTCTCGCCCTTTGCGGACTGGTTCGTGCTGGAGTGGGATGACACGGGCGAGCGGGTGACGGGCTGGAAGGCGTGGGATGCGCCCAATGGCTGGCTGCCGAGTTTCCGGCAGACGGCGGCGGGGGATCTGGCGCCCGGCCCGAAGGAGCACGTGTTCGCGGTGACGCGGCGCTGGATGGATCCCAATGGCGACGGTGATCCGTCGGACGGGATCGACGGCTGGCGGCTGGACGTGGTGCCTGATGTTCCCGCGGGGTTCTGGAAGGACTGGCAGGCGCTGGTGAAGTCGGTCAATCCGAACGCGGTGACGATCGCGGAGATCTGGCAGGACAAGGACAGGCTGCCTCAGGGGCGGCACTTTGACACGCAGATGAACTATCCGTTCGCGTTCTGCGTGCTCGACTGGCTGACGGGCGTGGATGCGGGTGGGAAGCCGGTCGGGAGCGAGGAGCTCATCAAGAGGCTCGAGGCGGAGTTCGGGAAGAAGAAGCCCGAGGCGCGGCTGATCGCGCAGAACCTGTTTGATTCGCACGACACGGACCGGTACGTGCAGATGCTGTGGAATCCGGGACGGAACTTCGATCAGAACAACTCCGCGATGCACGGCAGCAAGGGGTACAAGACGGGGCGGCCTCCGGAGGACGTGTTCAAGCTCTCGATCGTGGGCGTGGCGATTCAGGCGGCGTATCCGGGCTCGCCCATGGTGTACTACGGCAACGAGCTTGGGATGTGGGGCGAGGATGATCCGGATGATCGCAAGCCCATGCCTTGGCCTGATCTGGGGCCGATGGCCAATCCGGCGGACCGGGCGGATCTGGGGATCCACGCGCAGTACAAGAAGTGGCTCATGATGCGGCAAGACCCGAAGATGGGGCCGGCGCTGAAGTATGGGTCGCTGGCGTATGTGAAGACCGGGAGCCCGGATGTGTTCGCGTTCAAGCGGTCGTACAAGGGGACGACGGTGCTCTTTGTGGCCAACCGAGGGAAGAGCGAGTTTGATGCGAAGGCGTTTGGGGGTGGGGTTGTGGGGGCGGTGGATGCGGGGGTTTGGGTGGTGGAGTGAGGGAGTAGAGTGGTAGTCACCGGTTGGAAACCGGTGCCACG
>CAZHFW010000051.1:2149-9572 GCA_964531675.1 uncultured Phycisphaeraceae bacterium
AGATTGGGTAGGGTTGGAAGGCACTGGTGCCTGAGGGGCACCAGTGCCACCCGAGTGTGGGTAGGGCCACGAGATGGGGTGGGACCCGGACCTTCGGGGACTCAGGTCCGGCTTCGGGGGAGGGGACGGAGTAGAAGTGGGTAGACACCGGTTACAAACCGGTGCCATGAGATTGGGTAGGGTTGGAAGGCACTGGTGCCTGAGGGGCACCAGTGCCACCCGAGGGTGGGTAGGGCCATGAGGTGGGGTCGGGGAGCGGTTCAGGGGTTGTCGGGGATGAGTTCGAACCAGGTGTCGGTGCGCTTGACGCGGCAGACGGGGTTGCCTGGTTCGTGATCGAGCACGAGGAGCCAGTTGTGGTCGGCGGCTTCGGAGAGGAACCAGCGGCGGCTGATCATGCTCGTGTAAGGCTCGACGTCGTAGGCGAGTGAGTAGGCGGCGCCGACGTGCGCGAGTGTGGGCATGACGTCGGGCGTGAAGACGACGCGGCGGTTCTTGTCGTCGGTGAAGGTCATGGCCTGCTGGCCCCAGGTGTGGCCGGGAACTCTGAAAACGTGGATGCCCGGGAAGACTTCCGTCATGCGGTCGACGGCGGGGGAGATGTGCTCGTCGCGCGCGGGGGCCCAGCTGTAATGGCGGTCGGGGGTGTCGAAGGGATAGGGAGAGTTGACGAGCGTGAGCTGGTGCTTGATGGGATCGAGGTGGTCGCGGAAGTAGGTGCGGGTCATGACGCTCTTGTTGGCCAGGGCGTCTTCCCACTCGCGGGCCTGGGCGACGATGGAGGCGTTGGGGAAGGTGGGGACCGCGTTGAGGGGGCCGGGGTCCTCGCCCGGGAGCGGAAGGCGCGTGAGCCCGCCGGCGTGGTCGAAGTGGAGATGGGTGCAGACGACGCCCCGGATGTCGGCGGGGGAGGTGTGGGCTTCGGCGAGGGCGTCGCCGATCCAGCGGTTTTCGAGGTCGAAGATGGCCCGGCTCTTGGGGTCCATCTTGTTGCCTGTGCCGACTTCGAGGAGGTACTTGCGGGAGGGGTTGTCGGATTGGGAGAGGAGGAGGCAGTTGTGCTGGACGGTGATGCGGCCCTTGTCGTCGGTGGGGACGGACTTGGACCAGACGGTGCGGGGGATGAGGCCGAACATGGAGCCGCCATCGAGCTTGAAGGTGGCGGCGCGGAGGAGCGTCCAGGAGTAGGTGGGCATGGGGGGAGGATAAGCTGGGCGGCGGAGGTGCGCGATGGCCAAGCGGATGAAGAAGGCGGGAAAGAAGATGGCGAAGAAGACGGCGAAGAAGGTTGGGGGGCGTGCGGCGCGTGGGGCCGGAGCGGCGCCGGTGATGAAAACGCGACGCGATGACTTTGGTGCGCCGGTGGAGCGGGTGCTGGGGCGGATGCAGGGGGAGCACCGGCGGATCGGGGAGGAGCTTCGGCGGATCTGCATTTCGGCGCTGAAGAAGTCGGAAGAGGCGGTGAAGTGGGGGCATGTGGTGTACTGGCGGAACGGGATGGTGGCGGCGATTGTGGATCACCGGAGCTCGGTGAATCTGCAGATCTGCGCGTGGCCCGAAACCCTGAAGGATCCGGGAGGGCGGCTCGAGGGGACGGGTGCGCGGATGCGGCACGTGAAGGTGCGAAGCGTGGGAGAGATTGATGCGAAGCGGTTTGCGACGTGGCTGAAGGCTGCGGAGAAGCAGCGGGGTGTGGAGGCGTGATCGCGGGCGGGGTTGAGATCGAGGTTGGTGGGGAGCGCGTGGTGCTGATGCCGCAGCGGGCGGTGTATGTGGCGAGGGAGCGGACGCTGCTGGTCGCGGATGTGCATCTCGGGAAGGTGGATGCGGCGCGGGCGGAGGGTGCGCCGGTTTCGGGAGGCGTGACGGCGGCGGTGCTGGAGGATGAGCTTGTGCGGTTGGCGGAGGCGGTGCGGGTGAGCGGGGCGGCGCGGGTGATTGTGCTGGGGGATTTGCTGCACGCGCCGGCGGGGATGAGCAAGGGGATGGTGGAGGGCGTGGAGCGTTGGCGTGCGGGGCTCGAGGTGGAGATCGCGGTGGTGACGGGGAATCACGATCGGAAGATCGAGAAGGTGGCGGGGGCGTGGAGGATGGAGCTTCTGGGTGAGCGGGCGAAGCTTGCGGGGTTCGAGCTTGTGCATGATCCGGCGGAGATGAGCGGGGAGGGGTTTGCGTGGTGCGGGCATCTGCATCCGGCGGTGAGGCTGGCGGCGGGAGGAGATGCGATGAGGCTGCCGGCGTTTTGGGTGCGGCGCGAGGTGGGGATTCTGCCGGCGTTTACGCGGGTGGCGGCGGGGAAGATGCCCGAGTGGAAGTCGGGGGATCGGGTGTTTGCGGTGGCGGGGGATGAGGTGGTGGAGATGCCGCGGATGCGGCGGAAGGGCGAGCATGTCTGATCGGATGGATCCATTGGTGCCTCTGGACGTGGCGCGGATCGAGGAAGCGCGGATGGCCCGGGGGATGTCGGCGATCGCGGACTCGTATGAGGAGGTCGCGGGGGGACGGGCGTGCTTTGGCGGGCGCGGTTCGTGGGTGAACTGCTCGATCGGGCTGGGCTTTGCGGGCCCGGTGGCGGGCGCGGAGCTTGATCGCGTGATCGCGGCGTATGAGTCGCGGGGGATCGAGCCTCGGTTCGAGGTGAATCCGTGCGCGGATGACTCGTTGATCGCGGGTTTGTCGGCGCGGGGGTTTGTGGTGCGGATGTTCGAGAACACGTTCGCGCGGCGGATCGGCGGGAAGGTGCCTGTGCCGGCGGGTGAGGTGAAAGGGCTGGTGATTCGGCGGGTGGATCCGGCGGATGCTGTGATGGTGGACCGGTATGTGCGGACGGCACTGTCGGGGTTCATGATGCCCGGGCAGACGGAGATTGTGGAAGGGGACCTGCGGGCGGCGACCAAGGCGGTGATGCATCCGCACACGGTGAGTTATCTCGCGGAGGTGGATGGCGAGAACGCGGGCGCGGGGGCGATGGCGTGGCACGATGGGGTGTGCGCGCTGTTCGGGACCACGGTGCTCGAGAAGTTCAGGCGGCGCGGGATTCAGCAGCACCTGATCGCGCGGCGGCTCGAGGATGGCGCGGCGCACGGTGCGGCGCTGGCGACGATCGGGTCCAAGCCCGGGGTGGCGACGGAGCGGAATGTGATGCGGATGGGGTTCAGCGTGGTGTACACGCGGGTGGTGCTGGTGCGGCCTGGCGAGGGGTTGATGCCTGGGCCTGGGTGAGTGGGATCGGGAGGGAGGAGGAGTGGGTAGACACCGGTTGAAAACCGGTGCCACGAGGTTGGGTAGGGGGAGGAAGGCACTGGTGCCTGAGGGGCACCAGTGCCACCCGATGGTGGGTAGGGCAAGGAGATGGGTAGGACCCGGACCTTCGCGGACTCAGGTCCGGGTTCGGGGCGCGAGTGTCGTGATGCGCTTGGGAACGAAAAACCGGGCCGAACTTTTGGTTCGGCCCGGTGGGTCATTTGCGCGAGTTGTTGGCGTGCGGTGCGTGATCAGTAGGCGAGGGTCTGGGTGAGGCTTTCGACGATGCGGTTGGCGTCGGGGAGGTAGTCGAGTTCGAGCTTGTAGTAGGGCATGACGGTGTCGAAGCCTGCGACGCGCTGGACGGGGGCCTGGAGGTGGAGGAAGCAGGTTTCCTGGATGAGGGCGGAGAGTTCGGCGCCCATGCCGCAGGTCTTGGGGGCTTCGTGGACGATGACGCAGCGGCCGGTCTTTTCGACGGAGGCGGCGATGGTGTCGAGGTCGATGGGGTAGATGGTGCGGAGGTCGATGAGTTCGACGGAGACGTCTTCGGGGAGGTGGTCCATGGCTTCGAGGCATTGGAAGACGGAGGCGCCCCAGGAGACGAGGGTGACGTCGGTGCCTTCGTTGACGACCTTGGCCTTGCCGATCTCGATGGTGTATTCCTCTTCGGGGACTTCCTCGCGGAAGGAGCGGTAGACGCGCTTGGGCTCGAAGAAGACGACGGGGTCGGGGTCGCGGATGGCGGCGGTGAGGAGGCCCTTGGCGTCGTAGGGGGTGCAGGGCATGACGACCTTGAGGCCGGGGGTGTGGGCGTAGATGGCCTCGGGGGAGTCGGAGTGGAGTTCGGGGGCGTGGATGCCGCCGCCGACGGGGACGCGGACGGTCATGGGGATGGTGATGGCGCCGCGGGAGCGTGTGCGGTAGCGGGCGGCGTGGTTGACGAGCTGGTCGTAGGCGGGGCCCATGAAGCCTTCGAACTGGATCTCGGGGATGGGGCGCATGCCGGCCATGGCCAGGCCGATGGCGGTGCCCATGATGCCGGACTCGGCGAGGGGCGTGTCGACGACGCGGTCGGGGCCGAACTCCTTCTGGAGGCCTTCGGTGACGCGGAAGACGCCGCCGTTGAGGCCGACGTCTTCACCGAGGAGGACGACGCGGGGGTCCTTGCGCATTTCCTGTTGAAGGGCGAGTGTGATGGCCTGGACGAGGGTGAGGTTTGGCATGGGAGTGGTCCGAAAGGGCCAAATGGCAAAGGGCCAAAAGGCCAAATCCAGAGGTCAGGTTCGGGCGGCCTTGGCCGCTCGGCGGGTGCGGGTGAGGATGGCGCCGAAGAGACGTTTGAGTTCTTCAGCTTCTTCGAGGAGCGGAGAGAGACGCGGCTGGGGGATCCAGGCGCGGCGGATGCAGAGTCGCAGCCAGAAGCGGCACTCGTTGACTTCCTTGATGACGATCCCGATGGTCTTTGCGAAGTCGGCTCGGCTGAGTGCTTCGTCGGCCTCGGAGCAGTTGGCGCCAACGGAGGTCCCGCAACCGGCGATCTGATCGATCACGCGGAACGGGCACTTGGCTGCGGCGAGCGCGGTGGTCACGTCCAGCATCCGGTCGGCGAATGCGTCCACCCGTTCGAGCGTTTCAGGCTTGAGGCGTCCCAAGGTGTCTCCGTGCAATCCGATTTGGCGCTTTGGCCCTTTGTCAGCTGGCCATTTCGCCTTGCGCCAGGCCCGCTTGCTCGGGGTGCTGCGCCAGGCTGGCGGTGCGGAGGGTTCGCTTTTGGGTTTCGAGTTCCGCGGGGAGGGGGGCGGCGAAGGTGTAGTCGAAGATGTCGTCGGTGGTGGGCTTTTCGATGCCTTCGGCGGCCTTGACGACTTCGTTGACGATGGTCTTGGCCTTTTCCTCCTGGGCGGCCTGCTTCTTGTCGTCCCAGAGGTTCTTGGCTTCGAGGTACTTGCGGAGGCGGATCATGGGGTCCTTGCCGATCCAGGAGTCGACTTCCTTCTGGTCGCGGTAGCGGCGGGCGTCGTCGGCGGTGGTGTGGTCGGCGAGGCGGTAAGTGACGGCTTCGATGAAGGAGGGGCCGCCGCCGGAGCGGGCGCGGTCGAGGGCGTCGCGGGTGGCCTTGACGACGGCGAAGAGGTCGTTGCCGTCGACCTGGATGGTGGGCATGTCGTAGGCGATGGCCTTCTGCGCGACGGTCGCGGAGTTCATCTGGATGTCACGCGGGACCGAGATGGCCCACTGGTTGTTCTGGCAGAAGAAGATGCAGGGGACCTGGAGGGTGGAGGCGAAGTTCATGGCCTCGTGGAAGTCGCCTTCGGAGGTTGCGCCGTCGCCGAAGTAGGTGATGGCGCAGCGGGGTTCCTTGCGGAGCTTGAAGGCCCAGGCGATGCCGGTGGCGTGGAGCATCTGCGTGCCGATCGGGATCGAGAGGGGGGTCATGTTGACACCCGGCGGGATCTGGTTGCCGCGCTCGTCACCCATCCAGTGGAGGAGGATGTAGTGCATGGGCAGCCCGTGGTGGAAGAGGGCGGCGTTCTCGCGGTAGCAGGGGACGAGGAAATCGACGCCCTTCTTGGCGGCGTAGCCCGAGCCGATGGCGGCGGCTTCCTGGCCCTTGTTCTGCGGATAGGTGCCCATGCGGCCGGAGCGCTGGAGCTTGAAGGCGATCTCGTCGAGCTGGCGGCAGGTGATCATGAACTCGTAGAGGTGGACGACTTCCTCATCGGAGAGGATGGGCTTGCCGTCGGGGCCTTTGGCGAGCTTTTCGTCGAGCTTGCCGTTCTCGTCGAGGATCTGGAGGTATTCGACGGAAGCGGAGTAGGAGACGCGGCTGGGCATCGGTGACCTCGGAGTACGGGGCGAAAACGGACCGGGAAGGGCGGCTTCTGGGCCGGGCCGGATGATCGACGTGAAGGATAGCTTGGGGGTGGGGGGAAGGCGCGGGGTGGGGCGCGGGCGCGGGGCGCCCGAGCCGGGTGAATCTGGGCGAACAGACGGGGGCGAGCCCACGACTCGCGGACTCGTCGTGGGCGTGACAGGAATGTGGGCGTTGCGCATCCGGAGGGGGATGATCAAGACTGGCGTTGTCGTGGCGGGTTGCTGGGTGGTGGCGGGTGTTCTCGCGGGCGTTTCGGCGGGAACGCCGGGGGCTTGCGTGGGGGTGGGTGGAGGGGTTGTCGGCGGCGTGGTGGATGAGCCGTCGGCGCGGGGGCCTGAGGAGATTCCCGGGTTCTGGATGGAGCGATACACCACGACGGACCGGTTCGGGCGGGCGATCACGTTTTATGTGAGCAAGGCGAAGGAGGGGGCGGAGAAGCTTCCGCTGGTGGTGTGCATTGCGGGGTCGGGTTGTCAGTCGCTGTTTGTGGAGGTGGAGACGCCGCAGGGGAAGCGGATTGCGACGGGAGGGCCCGAGTCGGCGATTCGCAAGGCGCTGGGAGACAAGGTGCGGCTCTTGGTGGTGGAGAAGCCCGGGGTGAAGTTCCTGGACAAGGCGGAGCGGCCCGGGAGCGCGGAGGGTTCGAGCGAGGAGTTCCGGCGCGAGCACACGCTGGAGCGGTGGAGCGAGGCGGTGGGCGCGGCGGTGCGCGCGGGCGTGACGCTGCCTGGCGTGGATGGGAGCCGGGTGCTGGTGCTTGGGCACTCCGAGGGCGGGATCACGGCGTGCAAGGTGGCGGCGGACAACGCGTGCGTGACGCATGTCGCGGTGATGGCGGGCGGCGGTCCGACGCAGCTTTATGACCTGATCGAGCTTGCGAGGCAGGGGAAGATGGGCCCGCCCGGCGAGGGCGAGCAATGGATCATGGAGGGATGGAAGTCGGTGATGGCGGATCCGGAGTCGACGACGCTGTTCTTCATGGGGCATCCGAACCGGCGCTGGTCGACGTTCTGCGCGAGCTCGCCTGTGGAGGAAATTGTCAAGAGCAAGGCGAAGGTGTTCATCGCGCAGGGGACGGCGGATATCGCGGTGCTGCCTGCGACGGCGGATGTGCTGTATGCGGAGCTCTTGGCGCGGGGGCGGGACGTGAAGTATGAAAAGGTGGAGGGCGGGGATCACGGATTCATGAAGGCGTCGGATCCGGATCCGCGGGCGGGGTGGCTTGAGATGAACCGGAAGGCGGTGGAGTGGTTCTTGGGGGGGTGAGGGGGAGAGACCGGTGGCACGAGGGTGGAGTAGGGA
>CAZHFW010000051.1:9672-21523 GCA_964531675.1 uncultured Phycisphaeraceae bacterium
GAGTGGGTAGACACCGGTTGGAAACCGGTGCCACGAGGGTGGAGTAGGGAGAGTGAGTAGACACCGGTTGAAAACCGGTGGCACGAGGGTGGAGTAGGGAGAGTGGGTAGACACCGGTTGGAAACCGGTGCCACGAGGGTGGAGTAGGGAGAGTGGGTAGACACCGGTTGAAAACCGGTGCCACGAGGGTGGCTAGGAAAGAAAAACCGCGGGGCGTTTGTCCCGCGGTTTTGGATGGGGTCAGGTTGTGCGACGGCGTGGGAGGGTCAGCAGGGCGGAGGCGCCGAGCAGGAGCGCGCCTGGGGATGGGCAGGCGGTGGCCATCTGGAGGTTGCGGATCCAGACGGTGCAGCCGGTGAATGTGAAGTCAAAGGTGATGGTTTCGGAGCCTGGCTGCGGGTGGAGTTTCCACTCCTTGATGCAGGGGATCCAGCGGTCTCCGACGAGCGGGCCCGAGGTGGTGAGGGATTGGAGGACGGTTGGGGTTGAGCCGGGGGCGGCGATGTTGGTGCCGTTGTCCATCGCGAAGATGTTGACGGGGCCGAAGGCGGAGGAGCGGATCTCAAACTTGAGCGAGACGCGTTTGTCCTTGTTGGGGTCGGCCTTGTTGTCCATGGATGCGGTGAAGTGGATGTGGCCATCTGCGGCGTAGAGGTAACCATCGGAGTCGACGACGGTGCCGGCGAGCGGCGTGACCTTGGGCGGGGTGTAGGCGGTGCCTGTGAAGTTCCAGCCGTAGTTGGAGGGTGTGATGGTTCCTCCGACGGGTTGGCCGAAGGTGGCCCAGTCGGCCCAGGACTTGGATTCTGAGACTTGTGCGTACCAGGGGTCCATCCAAGCGGGGTCCTGGTAGTTGGAGGGGCCGAAGATGTCGGCGCCTGCGGCGGAGCAGGACGCGACGGCAACGACGGTCGACACGATGCGACGTGACGTCTTCATTGATGTCTCCCTATATGAAGGTGCTGCACGTCTTCGGGCGTGCGAGCAAGAAGAGTCTAGATGTGCGAGAAGAATGGGGCTTGCGCGCGAATGGTTCGCGATGGGTTGGCGTGGGTGAAGTCCGGGGAATGACCCGAGTTGGGGAGCGGGGAGTTGGAGATGGATTGCGAGAGTGGGGTACCGGAGGGGGAGTAGACACCGGTTGGAAACCGGTGCCACGAGATTGGGTAGGGACCCGGACCTTCGCGGACTCAGGTCCGGCTTCGGGGAGTGGGGAGGGAGAAGGACTGGGAGGGAGTAGGAGTGGGTAGACACCGGTTGCAAACCGGTGCCACGAGATTGGGTAGGAAAGAAAAACCGCGGGGTTGAACCCCGCGGCTTCTGGTTGGGACTGAGATGGTTGGGAATGAGGAAGTGGGGACGGAGGATGTTGTTGGTTAGTGGCCAACGCCTGCGGCTTGGCGGACGTCTGCGGGGGCCTGGGCGAACTGGCTGGCGCGGTCGCCTGGGAACTGCTTGATGCCATCCTGCTTGGGCGTGCGACCCTTGCCGCGCTGCTGGGTGGGGGTCTTCTCGGGGATGATGAAGCGGTCGGGCGAGGTGGCTTCGGAGAGGCGGATGGCGATGTCCGCGGCGGCGAGCATCGTGGCATCGGCGTTGTCGTAGAGGGCGCGGATGTTGTCGCGGATCTCGCACTCGGCGAGCTCGAAGAAGTGCAGAGCGGCGGCCTTGTCGCGCTGGAACTCGAGGTCGCCTGCGCCGTTGCCCTGGTGGGCGCGAAGGTCGGCGTCGAGCCTGGCGAGGGTGCAGAGCCAGGCGTGGAGGAGGATGGCCATGTTGGCCATGCGGGCCTGAACGGCCTGGCGGTCGAGCATCTTGACGTCGAACTTCTTGGAGAGGATCTTGAACTGGAAGGTGTGCTCGGCGACGAGGGCGGCGCAGCGCTGGGCGCTGTCGCGGAGTTCGGGGTGGACCTTGGAGAGCGTGGGCGCCTTGGGGCGCATCTTGAAGTAGACCTGGAGGCCGAGGGGGATGGCCTTGGACATGATGGCGGGGCGCAGGGAGTTCTTGATGGCCTTGGCGATGTAGGCGCCGAGGGGTTCGTCTTCCTCCTTAAGGAGGGCGTTCTTGACGCCGAGCATCATTTCGGCGAGCTGCTTGCCGCCGTAGCCGAAGATGTAGGACTGCATGACCTCGTTGGCGCCTTCGACGATGAGGTTGATGCGGGAGTCGCGGAAGATGCGCTCGACCTCGTTCTCGGTCATGTAGGACTCGCCGCCCATGATCTGGAGGGCATCGTTGACGACGCGCCAGCCGAACTCGGAGCAGAAGACCTTGCACATGGCGGTCTCGACCTGGATGTCCTCGTCCTTGCGGTCGAGCATGCCGGTGGTCATGTAGAGCACGGCGTCCATGGCGTAGTCGTACGCGGCCATGCGGGCGATGCGCTGGCGGACGAGTTCCTTGTCGGCGAGGGGCGCGCCGAACTGGTGGCGGGTGAGTGCCCACTTGGTGGCCTGGTCGCGTGCGCGGCGTGCGCCGCCGAGCATTCCGGCGGAGAGGGTGCAGCGGCCGTAGTTGAGGCAGGAGAGGGCGATCTGCAGGCCGCGGCCCTCCTGTCCGAGGAGGTGGTCCTTGGCGACGCGGACGCCGTTGAAGCGGATGCGGGCCTGCCAGGTGCCGCGGATGCCGCACTTGGAGCGGTTCTTCTGGTAAATGTCGACACCGTCCATCCAGGGGTGCATGACGAGCGCGGAGATCTTGCCCTTGCCGTCGTCGCGTTTTTCGCGGGCCATGACGGTGAAGAGGCCGGAGAGCGCGCCGGAGGTGGCCCACTTCTTTTCGCCGTAGACGAGGTAGTCCTCGCCGTCCTTGACGAAGTAGGTCTCGCAGCCGCCGGCATCGCAGCCGACGTTGGGCTCGGAGAGGCAGAAGGCGCTGAGCCAGTCCTTGGCGAGGTGGGGGAGCCACTCGCGCTTCTGCTGCTCGTTGCCGAAGAGCATGACGGCCTTGCAGCCGATGGACTGGTGGGCGGAGACCATGACGGCGGTGGAGCCGCAGTACATGCCGATGCGTTCGAGGACGCGGTTGTAGGAGGTGATGCCCATCCCGAGGCCGCCGAACTCCTTGGGGATGGTCATGCCGAGGACGCCGAGGGAGAAGAGCTTCTCGATGACCCAGCGCGGGATCTCCTGATCCTGATCGATGGAGATGGAAGGGTGTTCGTTGCGGAGGTAGTCATCGAGGCGGGCCAGGAGCTGGTCGCACTCGGCCTGTTCGCGGGCGTCGGTGGAGGGGTAGGGGAAGTAGAAGTCTTCCTTGATGTTGCCCCAGAAGAGGTTCTTGACGGGACCCATCTTGGTGGGTTCGGCTCCGAGCCATTCCTCAGCCTCGGCGAGGAGTTTCTTGTCGGCTTCGGAGATGCCCTTCATGTTCTTGAGATCGGCCATGGATCAAGACTCCGGGTTGGGTCGGCGCCGGCAGTTTGCCGGCGGAGCGAGCGGGAACAGAGAGGAGCAGAACGCTTCCCCTGGAAGCACATTCGGCCGGATGAGGCGGTCGGATGGGCTTTGGCATGATAGGAGGGGGGGAGGGGAAGGGGGGAGGGGATGGAAGGGTGAGGAGATGAAGGGGTGAGGGGGTGAAGGGATGAAGGGGTGAGATCTGGACCTTCGCGGACTCAGGTCCGGCTTCGGGGGAGTGGGGAGGGAGTAGGACTGCGAGGGAGTAGGAGGGGTAGACACCGGTTACAAACCGGTGCCACGAGGCTGGGAAGGGAAGGGCAGGTCGACACCGGTTGGAAACCGCTGCCACGAGCGGGGGTAGGGGTGAATCTGGGGAGGGGTCTACGCTGGGGCATGGCCAATCGACTTGCCGGGGAAAGTTCGCCTTATCTGCTCCAGCATGCCGGGAATCCGGTGGAGTGGTGGCCTTGGGGGCCGGAGGCGATTGCGGAGGCGCGTCGGCGGGGCGTGCCGGTCTTTTTGAGCATTGGTTATTCGACGTGCTACTGGTGCCATGTGATGGAGCGGGAGAGCTTTGAGAACCGCTCGGTGGCGGCGGCGATGAATCGGGACTTCGTGTGCGTGAAGGTCGATCGCGAGGAGCGGCCCGACATCGATGACATCTACATGGCGGCGACGCTGATTCTGAACGGGCATGGCGGGTGGCCCATGTCGGTGTGGCTCGAGCCTGAGGGGCTTCGGCCTTTTTATGCGGGGACGTATTTCCCGCCTGAGCCGCGCGGGCAGTTGCCCGGGCTTGTGCAGGTGATGGGGGCGATGGCGGATGCGTGGCGGCATCGGCGCGCGGACGTGATGGAGCAGGCGGGGGCGCTGGAGGTCGCGGTGCGGGAGCACCTGGCGGCGCGGCGCGAGCCTGTGGCGATCGGCGCGGAGCAGGTGTCGCAGGCGGTGCAGGTGCTGCTGTCGATCTTTGATCGGGTGGACGGCGGGTTCGGGCGGGCGCCGAAGTTTCCGCAGCCTGCGCTGGCGGAGTTCCTGCTGGAGGTTCGGGAGCGGGCGGACTCGGCGACGCGGGAGGCGATCGACCTGGCGGTGCGGACGACGCTCGACAAGATGATGAGCGGCGGGGTGTTTGATCAGGTGGGCGGCGGGTTTCACCGGTATGCGGTGGATGCGCATTGGATCGTGCCGCACTTTGAGAAGATGCTGTACGACAACGCGATGCTGCTGGGCGTGTACGCGAAGGCGGCGTCGGCGTACGGGGATGAGGAGTATGCGCGGACGGCGCGGCGGATCGTGGGGTATCTGCGGCGGGAGATGCGGGTGGAGGGTGGCGCGTTTGCGACGGCGCAGGACGCGGAGGTCGATCATCGCGAGGGCTTGAACTACGTGTGGACGCGCGAGGATGTGCGGCGGGCGCTGGGGGAGAGCGACGCGGCGCTGGCGTGCGATGTGTATGGGATCGACGCGGGGCCGAACTTCAAGGATCCGCATCATCCGGATGAGCCTGCGGTGAATGTGCTGCGGCTGCCGGAACGGGTGGATGTGATGGCGGGGCGGCGCGGGATGAGCGCGGCGGAGCTTCACGAGCGGATCGAGCGCGTGAACGCGGGACTGCTCAAGGCGCGGGATCTGCGGAAGCAGCCTCATCGCGACGACAAGGTGCTGGCGTCATGGAACGGGCTGGCGGCGGCGGGCCTCGCCGAGGCGGGGCGTTTGCTTGCGGATGCGGGGATGGTGGAGGATGCGGCGCGGGCAATGGGGTTTGTGCTCACGCGGATGATGGATGGACGCGCGGGGCTTTTGCGTGCGGTGCGGGGCGAGGCGGGGCGCACGGCGGGGTTCCTGGAGGACTATGCGAACGTGGCGCTGGGATGCGTCATGGTGCACGAGGCGGATGCGGGCGCGGTGATCGCGGGGAGTCCGGCGCTGGCGTGGGCGGAGCGGCTGGTCGCGATGGCGAAGGAACGCTTCTGGGAGAATGGGTTCTTCGACACGCGGGCGGAGGCGACGGACCTGTTCGTGCGGACGTGCTCCACGCATGACGGCGCGATGCCGTCGGGTGTGAGCGTGATGGCGAATGTGCTCGTGCACCTGGCGCGGATTACGGGGAACGAGATGTACCGCGACCTGGCGGCGGGGACGCTGCGGGCGGTGAGCCCGGCGATGGTGGAATCGCCTGTGAGCACGATCAACTCCACGCGGGCGCTGTTTGTCGCGATGACGACGATTCCGGGAGCGGCGGAGCGGCTCGCGGGGGATGGGGGTGTGCGGCCGACGCCGGGCGAGTTCCAGCCTGTGGAAGTGTTCGCGGATCGCGAGCGGATTGAGGTTGGGGATGATGTGCCTGGGGAAGTGAATCTGGTGCTGCGGATCGCGCCGGGGTATCACCTTTACGCGGCGGATCCGGGGCCCGGGGGCAAGGAGCTGATGCCGACGCGCGTGAGCGTGATTCATGGGACGGGGATCGCGGTGTACGCGGATTACCCGGAGGGGACGGCGCTGGCGGGGGATCCGAGCGTGCGCGTGTATGAAGGGGAGATCGAGCTCCGCGTGGCGGTGGAGAAGACCGGGGAGATCAAGGGCAGGCCATTGATCGCGGTGCACTATCAGGCGTGCGATGCGCGGGCGTGTCTGAAGCCTGCGACGCTTGAGCTTGATGTGGCTTTGGATTTTGTGGGGTGAGGGGGAGGGCTTGGGCCTTCGCGGAGTCGGGTCCGGCTTCGGGGGAGAAGAAGAGGGGAGAAGAAGAGGTAGCCACAGGTTGAAAACCTGTGCCACGAGATTGGGTAGGGAGAAGAGGTAGACACCGGTTACAAACCGGTGCCACGAGGTGGGGTAGGTAGAAAAGGGTAGACACCGGTTGGAAACCGGTGCCACGAGGTTGGGTAGGGGCTTGGGTGGCGGGCGGTTACCAGGCTCGGTAGGTGTTGAGGTGGGTGGTGATCTGGGCGGCGGTGTCGCCTGTGTGGTCGATCTGCTCGGCGTTCCAGCCCATGGCGCGGGCGGCGGCGATGTTGTCGGGGAGGTCGTCGAAGAAGAGGATGTGTCTGGCGGGGACGCCGACTTCTTTCTGGAAGGCGGCGTAGATCGCGTGGTCGGGCTTGGCGAGCTTCATGATGTGGCTCGCGAAGCGGTGCTGGAGTTTGTGGACGGTGGGGAAGTCGCCCGGGCTGTTGTCGGCTTTGGGATGGTGGCGGAGCCAGTGGGCGTGGTTGGTGTTGGAGAGCAGGGCGGTCTGGAGGCGCGGGGTCTGCGTGAGGCGGTCGATGACGCGGTCCATGCCCGGGTATTCGGCCAGGAGCCAGGCGTCGTGGATCCGGCGGATCTCGTCGGGCGTGTAGAGGTGGTTGGTGGCGGCGGCGGCGCGGCGGTAGAACTCGGCGCAGTCGATGAGGCCGAGCTGGTGTTCGTCGGCGTGGCGCTTGCGGGCGGCCTTGATCTCGGGCGTGTCCACGGCGGTGCGGAAAGGCACGCCGGCGGCGGCGCAGCCCTCGGCGAAGGAGCGGCAGATGCGGAGGACGACGCCTCCCCAGTCAAAGACGACGAGCTGAATGTCGGCGGAAGGCATGCGGGGAGGGTATGGGGAAGGGGGGCGTTGCGGCATACAAATTCGCATGCACCGCACGCGTTCGAAACTGTCGCTGGCGCTGGGGGGACTGGCGGGCCGGTCGGACCTGCCTGTGGCTGGAGATCCGCGATTGCTGATCGGATGGGCTGGGGAACTTGCGTGTGCTGGGATTCAGCTTGACGCGACGGCGGCGGGGATCAGGCCCCGCGAGCTTGATCGCTCGGCGCGGCGGGATCTGGCGGCGCTCCTGAAGCGGGCGGAGCTTGCGCTCTCGGGCGTGGATGTGTTCGTGCCTGTCGCGCATCTGAAGGACCCGGCGCATCAGGACCGTGCGGTCAACGCGATCACGGCGGCGATCGAGCTGGCCTCGGAAGTTGCGATGCTGATGGGCGGGGGTGGGCGCGTCGTGTGCCTGACGCTTCCGAAGGATGTCGGCGCGGATGTGGTGGGCGTGATCGCGGGGGCGGCCGAGCGGGCGGGCGTGGTGATCGCGGATCACCTGTGGCCTTCCGTGGCGCGGGGGAAGGCGATGATCGGCGTGGGGATCGATCCGTCGGCGGTGGTGCTCGCGGGTGGTGATCCGGCGGAGGCGCCGCTCAAGGCGGGGGGCCTGCTGGCGGCGCGCGTGAGTGATCTGGCGGCGCAGGGACGGGTGATGCCCGGCGCGGGGGATGGGAAGCTCGATCTTCTCCGGTACAAGATCGCGCTGGAGGCTTCGGGATTTGCGGGGATGCCGGTGCTTGATCTGCGGGGATTGCAGGATCCGCAGAAGGCGGCGGAGGGGATTTTGTCGGGGTGGTGAGGGAGAGGGGGGGAGTGGGAGTAGGGACCCGGACCTTCGCGGACTCAGGTCCGGCTTCAGGGGAGAGGATGCGGAGAGGAAGAGGTGAAGAGGGGAAGAGGGGAAGAGGGGAAGAGAAGGTAGACACCGGTTACAAACCGGTGCCACGAGATGGGGTAGGGAGATGGGGTAGGGAGATGGGGTAGGGAGATGGGGTAGGGGCGTCAGGATGGGTCGGGGAAGTCGGCGTTGGTCCAGACTTTTTGGACGTCGTCGAGGTCTTCGAGGGACTCGATGAGTTCTTCGTTGGACTTGGCGGCTTCGCCCGAGACGGCGGTGCGCGTGGAGGGGATCCAGGCGAGCTGGGCTTCCTCGATCTTGAAGCCGGCTTTTTCGACGGCGTCTTTCAGGGTGATGTAATCGGTGGGGACGCTGTAGAGGACCCAGGCGCCTTCGGGCGAGTCGGGTTCTTCGATGTCCGATGCGCCCGAGTCGATGGCGAGCTCCATGAGCTTGTCGCCCTGGACGCCTTCGGCGGCGATGACGATCTGGCCTCTTTGTTCGAAGAGGTAGGCGACGCAGCCTTCGGCGCCCATTTTGCCATCGCAGGTGTCGAAGGCGAGGCGGACGTCGTTGACGGTGCGGGTGCGGTTGTTGGTGAGGGCTTCGACGACGACCGCGACGCCGCCCGGGCCATAGCCCTCGTAGCGGACTTCGAGCCAGTCGTCGCCGTCTTTCTCGCCGGCGCCTTTTTTGATGGCGCGTTCGATGGTGTCGCGCGGCATGTTGGCGTAGCGGGCTTCGTCGATGGCGTAGCGGAGGGAGAGGTTGGAGTCGGGGTCGGGGCCGCCGTGGCGAGCGGCGACCATGAGGGCCTTGGAGACCTTGGACCAGATCTTGGTCTTCTTCTTTTCAACCGCGGCTTTGCGGTGCTTGATCTTGGACCATTTGTTGTGGCCAGCCATGTGAAGAGGCTCCGGGCGTGGGCGGGTTACTTGGTGGGGGAGGGCTGGGCGAGGCCGGGTTGTTCGGCGAGGGGCGGATTCTTGCCTTGTTCGAGGGCGTCGAGCTTGGCGGAGATGGAGGCCTGGAGCGTTTCGAGGCGCTGGAGGGAGCGGCTCGGCGCGTTGTTGGCGTTGGCGAGTCGGAGCATCTGGAGCTGATTGCGGGCGGCCTGGCGGGCCTTGGTCCAGGCGGCCTTGGCGTCGTCGGCTTTGCCTGAGGAGTAGAGGGCGTCGCCGTAGTGATCGAGGATGGTGGGGTTTTCCGAGCCTCGGATGGAGGTGGTGGCGAGGGCGAGGAGGGAGAGAGCGCCGGGGAGGGGTGTGCCGTCGGGGTTCTTCTCGTCGGCGAGGCGGCCTTGCTTGTAGAGGATCCAGCCGAGGGAGTCGAGGATGGAGCCTTCTTCGGGGAGTCCGACGACGGCGCGGCGGAGCATGGCCTCGGCCTCGCGGAGATCGCCGTGGGCTTCGGCGATCTGGTAGCCGAGGTTGTTGTTGGCCCAGGGGTGGTCGGGGTTGATGGCCAGGGCGCGGCGGTAGGCGAGGGTGGCGAGCTGATCGCGGGAGGCGTCGTTGAGGACGACGCCCAGGACGTAGGCGAGCTCGCAGCGCTTCTTGTCGAGTTCTTCGGGGATGTCGTCGGTGATGCCCGACTTCATGAGGATCTCGTCGATCCATTCGGGCTTGTCGAGGGCGTCGAGGAGGGCGTTGATGGTTGCTTCGTCGCCCGCGTTGGCGGTGAGGGCGAAGGTGTCGATGATGTAGGTGTCTTTGACGTCGGGGATGAGCTTGAGCTGGGAAACCAGGAAGGCGGCGGCGCGGTCGCGCTTGCCGGCGTCGATCATGGTCTGGGCGGCGCGGCGGTAGGCGATGTCGCCCAGGGCTGGGTACTGGCGGGTGGCGAGCAGGGCGGCGACGCCGATCTGGTCGAAGGTCGCGTCGGGGCTGGCGGCGAGGCGGCGGAGGCGGGCTTCGTGGAGCTGGGGGGAGAGGGTGAGGTTGGCGCTGGTGGCGACGGAGAAGAGCGCGGTGAGCTCGTCGGCGGTGATGGGCTGGGTGTTGTTCTGGGCTGCGATGGTGAGGATCGCGAGGATGCGGGTGATCTGCTCGGGGCTGAGCTGGACGCCCGCGGGGATGCCTCGCGCCAGCGCGGCGGAGGCGTCGGCGAATCTGGCGGCGTTGACGGCGGCTTCGGCCAGGTCGATGGAGGCGTCGATGCCTGCGCCGGTGAGGGCGCGGCGCTCGGCGGCGAGGGCGTCGGCCTGCTCGGCGCGGGAGGTCTGACGGAAGATGAGTTCCTTGGTGCGGAGGAGCTCGGGGGGCGTGCGGCCTCCGAAGGACAGATCGCAGGTCGAGAGGGCCTCGTCGACTTCGCCGGTGCGGGCTTGGAGGCGGGCCATGGCGACGCGGAGGGGGATGGACTCGGGCGCGATGGCGAGGCGGCGCTTGAGCCAGGCTTCGGCGTCGGTGACGGTCTTGTTGGGCGCGGCGCCGGGCGCGGTGGGCTGTGCGGAGCGTTCCCAGATGGCGGAGAGGACGTTGATGAGGCTGGCCTGACCGGGGTCTTCTTCGGCGAGTTCGAGGAGTGAGCGCTCGGCCATGGCGAGCGAGCCGCGCTGGACCATGTCCTGCGCGGAGAACCAGCGGACCAGGCGGCTTGAGGGGACGTTCTGGCGCAGGCTGCGGAGGACCTGGGTGAGTTTCTCGTTGTCGAGGGGCTGGCCCGAGGGCGCGTAGAGGGAGAGGAGGCCCTCGTAGCCTCGTTCGTCGAAGCGGTCGAGCTCGATGGCCTTGGCGAGGCGCTGGGCGGCGATGTCGGGCTTGCCTGCGAGCTGGGCGGCGCGGGCGAGGGTGACGAGTTGGCCGACGGAGAGGTTTGGGGCGGCGGCGGCGGCCTCGGAGGCGGCGAAGGCGTCCTGGAAGCGTTGGCCCGCGAGCAAGGCGCGGCAGCGGGAGAGGGCGGCGCCTGGGCCGAGATTCTCGAGCGTGGCCAGCGCGATGGCGTAGGTTTCCCAGGAGCCCGCGGACGCGGAAGCGAACGCGACGGACTCGGCGCCGGCGGCCTGGAAGTGCGCGGTCCACGTGCGCGACTTGAGGGACTCCAGCGCGGGCACGGGCATGTTGAGCGCGAGGTTGAGCTGGGCGAGCAGGAGGACCGAGGCGTCGTCGGCGCGGCGGTCGAGCGCGGAGAAGGTCTCGGAGACGCGCACGCCTGAGTCGACGATGGCTTCGGCGGCGGCGCGGATGCAGCCGAGCGGATCGGAGGAGGACTGCGACAGTTCGCTGATCAGCGCGGCGCGATCGGCGGCGGTGGAGGGCGTGAGCAGGGTGCGGAGCGTTTCACGATCGTCGGGGAACTGATTGGCCAGTTCGCGGAGGGCGGTGCGCGAGGTCGCGGGCGAGAGGGCGGCGGCGGCGCGGATGAGGCCGGAGCGCGAGCGGGCCGAGGTTTCCTGCGTGGGGAGATGCTGGAGTTCGAGCAGGGCGGCGGCGAGGGGCGCGGCGGCGGTGGTCGGGCCGAGCAGCGAGGTCACAACAGGGATCTGGCGTTCTTCGACGAGACCGCCGGCGCTCTCGACGGTTTCGACGAAGAGGAGGGCTGCGCCCGCGGGACGTCCGGAGCGGACACGGGCGTAGAGGCGTCGCGCGAGGATGGCGCCGGGGTCGAGGGAGGGGAGCTCGGCGGCCTGGTCGTAGAGGCGGATGGCGCCGTCGAAGTCGCCGAGGCGGAGGCGGGCGTCGCCGAGATCGCGGGAGGCGTCGGCCTGGCGGCGGATGAGCTCGGCGTATTCGAGGCGGTAGATGGTTTGCGAGGGGAGCTGGTCGGGGAGATCGAGGGCGGCTTCGAGGAAGGCGGCGGAGGCGGCGGCGTAGCCCAGCTTGCCGAGGGCGTCGGCCAGACCCGCGTCGATGAGGTAGGGGAGCGCGGGGTCCTGCTTCTGTGGGTTCAGGCCTCGGGCGCGGAGCAGGAGCCAAGCGGCGGAAGCGGCGTTGTTGGAGCGGACAGCGTCGACGGCGAGGAGCCAGAAGACGCGCGGCGTGTCGGAGTTGAGGGCGGCGGCACGCTCGAGCGCGGCGGAGGCGGCGAGACGCT
>CAZHFW010000052.1:0-20179 GCA_964531675.1 uncultured Phycisphaeraceae bacterium
GCTCGCCGGCCGTCGTCGCCGCTGAGCCCTCCAAGCCAAGTCCATCCAGCCAAATACAAAGAGACCCCGGCCCATTTGGGTCGGGGTCTTCTGCTTTCACGTGTCAATTTGTTTACATCGCCAGCGCCGCGAGCAGGTCGTCGGACTTCATTGCCTGCGGGATCTCGCGCTTCTGCACCCACTGGACCTTGCCGTCCGTGCCGATGAGGATCGTGCCGCGACCGGAGATGTTCAGGTCGGCCCAGTAGAACCCGTACGCCTTGCAGACCTCGCGGTGCATGTCCGCCAGCAGGGTCTGCTTGAGGCCGAGGCTCTTGGACCAGGCCTCGTGGACGAAGAAACTGTCGCAGGAGATGCCCACGACCTGGACGCCCTTGGACTGCCACTTGGCCATGTCGTCGGTGACGCACTTCATCTCGCTGGAGCAGACCGGGGAGAAGTCCATGGGGTAGAAGCAGATCGCCACGGGACCCTTGGCCAGGTTCGCCTTCAGGTTCCATTCGGCCTTGTTCTGATCCTTGAGCGTGAAGTCAGGAGCGGACTCGCCGACGCCGATCGGAGACTGACGGTGGGGGAGGTTCGACATCTGAGGTTCCTTTGCGTCTGCTCGGGCGCGCCTGGCCCGAGCCTGGGCGGGTTCCGGAAGCGGATCCGCCCGGGGGTTTTCAGGCTTCGATCGCCTTCCGCGGGCGGATGTCGCAGCGGAGGGCCAATCTCGGCTATCCTAGTCCTCAGCAAGGCCGAGTCCGGCGTTGCCCGGGGACGCGCGGCGTCGGAGACGCCCGTCCGGGTTGCCTGGATACCCGGGCGGGGAGACCCGTCAGGAAAAGGCCCGCGTGACAAGGGTGAAGGATGACCGCCACGCCGCAGATCGCTCCCACGCTCCCGGATTCGCTCCACGCCCGCTACCAGCTGGTGCGTGAACGCATCGCCGCCGCCGCTGCCAAGGCAGGGCGCAAGGACGAGATCGTCCTGGTCGCGGTCACCAAGTTCGCCGACCCCGAACAGATCCGCCAGCTCATCGACCTGGGCCATCGCGACTTCGGCGAGAACAAGGTGCAGCAGCTCATGCAGCGCACCGCCGTGATCGAGGAATACGCCAAGCGGCTCAAGGTCCTCTCCACCACCACCCGCAAGGCCGCCCAGCCCACCCTCTTCGGCCCGACGCCCGGCGCATCCCACGCGGGGGCTTCGCAAAACGTCGATCAGGTCCGCTGGCACATGATCGGCCACCTGCAGCGCAACAAGGTCCGCAAGATCATCGATCAGGTCAGGCTCATCCACTCCGTGGACTCGCTCCGCCTGGCCGAGGAAGTCCAGCACGCCGCCCTCCGCAAGGACATGATCTCCGAGGTCCTCCTCGAGGTGAACGTGTCAGGCGAGGAGAGCAAGTTCGGCATCCCCGTCCCCGCCGCCATGCCCCTGGCGGAACAGATCGAAACCATGGCCAACGTCCGCGTCCGCGGCATCATGACCATGGCGCCCATCGTCAACAACCCCGACGACGCCCGCATCTACTTCGCCCGCGCCCGCGAGCTCTTCCACGAGATGCGCCAGGCCGGCTACGGCGAGGGCCGCTTCAACATCCTCTCGATGGGCATGTCCGGGGACTACGAGGCCGCCATCCTCGAAGGCGCCAACGTGGTCCGCGTGGGCTCCGCCATCTTCGGCGAGCCCAAGAACCCGCCCGCCGAGGCGGACGAGCCCGACGAGAACTGACCAGGCGGCCTCGGCTCGCCCACATCGACACAATGCGAAGCGCCGCGTCCCGGCCGCGGTCGTCTGCATCACATCAGCATGTTCGGTCAAACGCTCAGGCCAGCGATGCGCGCACACGGCCGGCGCTGCCGCGGGTCGCGACCATGAACCGCTGCAGACTCGTGCCCGGGCACTCGGTGGGCTTGAGCTCGCGGTGCGTGTAAATCCGGTTCACCGGCACGCGGTACCGCCTTGCGGAGTCCACCAGGAAGCTGTCCAGGCTCGACAGCGCCGCCGGGGTGGGCGTCTGGCGGTCGAAGTTCCCTAGGAGCACGATGCCAAGATTGTGCTCGTTGGTCGCCTCCACGTGCGCACCTTGCCAGGACAAGGGGCGGCCTTCCCAGATCCGGCCCTGGGGGTCAATCACGTAGTGGTACCCGATGTCCGCCCAGCCGCGACGCAGGTGGGCGTTGCGGGTCGAGTTGATCATGGTGATCGCGTCTGACTCGGTCCGGACCGACGTCGAGACCACCGCGGTGTGGTGGACCGTGATCCGGCTGATCCCGTTCATCGGGTTGGCCAGGGCCGCGATCGTGCGTGACTGCGTCCAGCGCGACCGCGGAATTACGCCCGGGGGCGTCCCAACGGGGGCCGGGGTCGGCGCGGGGCCGGGGCTCGTGATGACCGTCGCGGGGTCCTTGGGCTCGGGGGGAAGCCGGTCCGGATTGGGGATCAGGTCAGTCCCAGCCAGATCGTGAGGCTTGGCGGTCTCGCAACCCGCGGCCCACAGCAGCATCGCCCCCGCGAACAGGCTGCCGCCCAGCGCCCGACGGCGTGAAACCGCGAGCCTCTCCCGGAGCGCGTCGGACCAGTCGTGGGGGACTTGATTGTTCAGATCGCTCACGAGCTTCTCCGCGCAGCCTGCTTCCAGGAATCGTGACTCCGACGTGACGAATCGGCCATCCGATCGCGCAAACTTGAACAGTCGTCAGTGTAGTTGTCCTTCGGCGGAAGACGACCCCGATTTTGCGCCCGGGCGACCCACGCTTCGGAGCCAGCGATCCCAGATATGCAGCACCAGCAGCACGTACAGCCGCTGCCCATGGTCGCGGCGGCCCGCCAGATGCTCCTCCAGGATCCGACGGCAGAACGCCAGGTTCAGCGGGCACGCCCGACTCACCTCAGGCCAAGGGTCGCTCGAGGCCAGAACGTCAGAGATCGCGCTCCGAAGCCCGCCGTAGTCCGACCGGAACCAGTCTCCAATCGGGATGGCAAACCCGGACTTGGGCCGGTCAATGAGCCGGTCGGGCAGATGAAGCCTCAGGGCGTCCTTCAGGAGCCCCTTGATCCGCCGCCCGCCGAACGGGGTAGGGGGCATGAGAACGTCAAGCGGCGTATCGAAAGCCGCCCGGACGATCTCCGGCGCAAGCAGCGGCGCTCGGACTTCCACCCCGGCCGCCATCGACGCCGCGTCGACCTTGCAGAGCATGTCACCCGGAAGCGTGGTCTCAAAGTCTTCGTAAAGCGGATCCGGGGGCCAGTAGCCCCCATCGGGCTCGTCTTCCCAATCGGGGAGATCGAAGAGCTCTCGACCGAGTTCGCCCGGGAAGATGCTGAGCAAGTCGGAGTACCCGTGGCCTCGGCAGGCGCGGATCAGGCGAGCGAGCTTGGACCGCGCCGACTTGGGATTCCCGCTCTCGAACAGCCCCGCCGGCAGGTGCGCCATCGCGAGCTTGAACTCGTCGGGCCAAAGGGCCACCACATAGCGTTCATAGCCCCCAAAGAGCTCGTCACCCCCGTCGCCCGAAAGCGCCACCCGCGCGTGCGGCGCAACCGCTTTGCTGAGCCAGTAGGTGGGCAACAGGGAGCTGTCGCCGAACGGACGCCCGATCTGCGCAACGAGCCGTTCCAGGTCTTCCAGAGGCCTGGGCTCACAATCGAGGGTCGTGTGATTCACCCCGAGCTCTTGCGCCACCGCTGCGGCCCAGGGCGACTCGTCGTATCGCGCGTGGGGCATGCGGACACAAAACGTGCGAAGGTCGGGTCGGAACTGCCGCGCGTGCGCTGCGATGAGGGAGGAATCCACCCCTCCAGAAAGGAAGCACGCCAAGGGAACATCCGCTTCGAGCCGCCTTTGAACCGCACGCTCGATCAGTTGGTCCAACGACCCGGCGTCAAGACTTTCTGCCCCGCTTCTGATCGGGAACTCGGCATGCCCCGTCGGCACGATCTCTCGGTTCCAGATCTGCTCTCGGCACTGAAAATCAAGCCGGCGCGATGAGGCCGGGGGGGTGCAAAGTCCCGCACGGGCCGCGCGATGAACCGACCCAAAGCGAATGTGGTCGAACAGCTCGGCGTGCTCGAACGCCCCGAGGAGCCCTCTCATCGCGGCACACGCGGACGCTGTGCTGGATGCGATCCAGACCGTCTCATCCCTCCGAGCCTTGACGTCGCAGAAGAGCGGCTTCTCGCCCGCATCGTCGCGCGACGTGAACCACTCCCCGCGAGCCCGATCCCAGATCACAAACGCGAACATCCCCTCCAGCCGCTCGGGCAACTTCTCGCCCCACGCGCGATACCCGTGCAGCAGCACTTCGGTATCGCTGTGATCCGTCTGGAACTTTGCGCCGCCCGCGATCAGCTCGGCGCGGAGTTCGCGGTGGTTGTAGATGCACCCGTTGAACACCACCGCCAGCGCGCCCTCCGCCATGGGCGTCAGGGCAGTCTCGCCCCGTAGCCCTCCCGGCACGGGCGGATCCACCATGGGCTGGACGCCGCCTTCGAGATCAATCACCGCCAGCCTGCGGTGAATCAGCGCGACGTCGATCCAGCCGGCTTCGGATCCATCGTGCCCTTCTGACGGCCGGAAGATCCGGTCCAGAAGCACGCCATGCCCATCGGGCCCGCGGTGCTTCACGCGCTCGTCCATGGCCCGGATCCATTCCAATGGCAATGGCGGGGGAGGCGTCTCCCCGGGCGTGAACCTCATGATGGCCGCGATGCCGCACATGAAGCCGGAGCGTACCGCCCCGACGCTGACCCGGCGATCGGCGGGGTGAGCCAGGGGTTCACGCGTCAGCGCCGTGCCGCGCAAGCGGCCGGTCTTCCGTCTTCTTACCTCCAGCGCCCGTTGCCGGCGGCTTGCGCCGCTCGGCTCTGACCGGAATGCCTCACCCGCCTCCGACCAGCGACACCAGTTCCACGACATCCCCGTCCTTCAGAACGCGGGCGGTGTGTTCCTTGCGGGGCACCAACTGCCGGTTGACCTCCGCGGCGCAGGCCTTGTCCCCGAGCCCGGCCTTCTCGATGAGCTGGCGGAGGGTGGACCCCGGGGGGAGTTCTTCGGGCTTTCCATTGACCGTGACGACCATGCCTGATGGTAGGGGAATACCAGATGAAGCCATCCCGGATCGGGTGACGAATCGAGCCCGAAACTGACCTTCTATCACGGTTGAACCCCAACCCCGCCCGGGCGTCCAACGCAACACCCTGTCTCCAACCCAGGGCTCCGTTTCGGCACTGGCGATACGCTGCACCCACCGCATGATGGCCACCGCTTCTCATCCCCGTCGGTCTGATCCCCCGTTCCGCACATGGTTCGGCTCTTGGATCGGCTCCCTGCTGGCGCTCGCGTTGGTGCTGGCTGGCCTCACCGGGTGCGACCGCAAGGGCTACAGCCAGGCCACGCCCGAAGACGTCATCAAGTCCGCCCGCGCGATGGTGGAAAAAGGCGAAGCCCGCAAGCTCGAACAGCTCATCTACGCCGACTCTCCCGAGATGCGCCAGCTCATCAAGCGCGTCGGGAAGCTCTGTGGCTCGCTCGGCCAGCTCGCGCTCCAGATCAACACCTCCTTCCCCAAGGAAGTGGAGGAGATCAAGAAGAACGCGAACTCCGGCGGCGTCGCGCAGCTCATGGGCGAGTTCTCCAATCAGCGCAATCGGCGCATGAACCCCATCGATGAGCCTCCCGCCAACGATCCCTTCGCCGACGCGCTCAAGACCATCCTCGCCGATCCCTACGGCTGGCTCCGCGACAACTCCGGTCGCCTCACGACCATCGCGGTCGACGACAACACCGCGGCCCTCATGTGGGATGGCAAGCCCATGCTCGCGCCCATCGGCATGATCATGAAGCGCGATCAGGGGAAGTGGTACCTGGTGCTCCCCACCAACCTGCCGATGGTTTCTCAGTTCATGCCTCGGACGCCCGACGAGTACCGCGTCATGGAGATGCTCGTCGCCTCGCTCGACAACGCGCTCAAGGACGTCACCAAAGACATCCAGACCGGCAAGCTCGCCGACCTGACCGAGACCGCCCGCGCCACAGGCGAGAAGGCCTTCCCGCCCGTCGCGATGGTGATGATCTCCTACAGCAAGGTGCTCGAAGCCCGCAAGAACGCCGCCTCGGGCGGTTCGGGCAACAATCAGGCGGCCCCGAAGGCCAGCCCGAAGGGTCCGGGCGAGGGTCGATAGCGGAAAGTCACCGCTCCGCGCGGTGTCCCAAACCCCCGCTATAGGATTCTCCCTCCCCGAGGCCCTCCGCCGGGGCGAAACCCATGAATACGAACGCGACCTCGTCCCGTCCCGTCCCTCCCACCGAGTTGTTTTCAGGCCTCGAGCCCAGACAGTTGATGGCGAACTTCGCCTCCGTCGGCATCGAGTTTGCCCCCACGGATACCAACCTGAACGCCGCGATGTACGCCGTCGAAGGTGCCTTCACCAGCGGCGGTGCTGCGTCAGGCGACATGTATTTCGCGACGGTGAACGGGCGGCAGAAGGTCACGGGCCTGCCGTACTCGTCGATCACCAAGCTCGCCGACGGCCGCTATCAGCGCAGCCCCAACCGGGGCTACCGAGGCGAGCCCATCGAGTCCAACGGCGCTCAGTTCCTCACCGCCGATCGCTTCGCCGCCGGTTGGTGGTTCGGGCAATACAGCTCAAACTCCAATGACGTGGAGTTCATCGTCGAACGCGCCACCAACGCGACGCTCTCCGACCTCGCCGGGTCGTGGCGCTTCGGGATGATCACCGCGAACACCAACACCGGACACTACATCAACGGCACAGGCGTTCTCACCTTCTCCAGCGCCCTGGCGTCGTGGACCGTCGCGGATGGCGACATCCCCTACAACACGAGCCTCATCGCGACAACCGACAGCGATGGCCGCTTCGTCTCGAGCGCGAAGGAGTACTTCTACCTCTCCGCGGACAAGAAGACGCTCCTGTTCGTCGACATGAATCGCGCCGACGGCATCATCTACGTCGGCGCCGCGGTGCGCATCGACACCTCCGTCAACAGCCAGACCATGAGCGGCAAGGGATACCTCCTCGCCTGGCTCTGGTCCCAGACCAACGGCGCCAACTTCTCGACCCAGGCCAGCGCGCGCCAGACCTACCTGGATCTGGAGTCCGATGGCGATTACAAGATCTACGACCTGGACCTGTGGGACGACGGCAAGCGCGACACCTATCTGGAGAAGGGATTCTGGTCCGTTTCCAACGGGATCCTGACCCTCGATCAGGACAAGAGCGAGGACTACACCAAGTTCGTCATCTCCAATGGCGGCGCCAACGTTCTGCTCATCACCGAAGGCCCGACCAACGACCCGGACGCGACGATGGGCTTCGGCACGCGGGCGGTCGTCACGCCTCCGCCGCCGACGTCGCCTCAGCACTACCTGACGGTCTCGGCGCTGGACTCGGGCGGCCGTCCGGTCGTGTACGAGCTGGGCGTCGATGGCGTCTGGCGCGTGACCGACCTGCTCACCAAGCCAGGCGGCCCGCAGCTGCTTTCCACCCCCGTTTCCTGGCTGGATCAGAAGGACTTCAAGCTCTACGCCGCGGGCATCTCCGACATCGGGCTCATCATCTACACGCAGGGCTACGACGGGACGTGGACGTTCCGCAATGTCTCCGTCGAGAACACCGGCTCTCAGTTCATCAAGTCCGCGCTGCAGGTCATGGTCGCGCCCGACAAGCTCGCGACGATCACTGGGCTCGACGCGACGGGCAACGTCCTGCGCTACTACCAGGACGGCACCAAGGTCGGCTCCACGAGCGATTACACCTTCAAGTTCGCGAACATCTCCACGGGTGATCTGGCCTCGCAGGGGCTCACCACGCCTGCCTTCTCGGGCAAGCTCGTGAGCTACGCGACCAGCTGGGGCGGGCTCAACATCGCGGGCTTGGACAGCAACGGGGACATCTGGTCCGTCTGGTGGGCCCCGGGACTGGCCAAGTGGACCGTCTCGAACCTCACGACGATCACCGGCGCGACCAAACTCACCGGCGGGCTCACGGTCTACCTCACCTCTTGGAGCGGCATCAACATTGCTGGACTGGATGCCGACGGCCACCTCCAGGTCACCTGGTGGGTGCCCTCCTTCGGCGGAGACTGGGAGCAGTCCGATCTCTCCAGCATGACCACCGGCGGCACCGCGGTGAAGTTCCGCGCCAGCACCGTCACGAGCTACGTGTCTTCGTGGGATGGCCTGAACATCGCGGGCATCGACGACAACACCGGAAAGCTCACGGTCTTCTGGTGGTCCCCGGCCCGCGTCAACGATGGCTGGGCCATCACGAACCTCTCGGACACCGTTCCTGGGGGATCACCCGCGATCGTGCGCGACACCACAGGCTCGGCCGGTCTTGATGGTTCGCTCAACGTCTTCGGATACACCTCCACCAACCAGTTCGTGCGCTACTTCTGGGTGCCCAGCGGCAGCTGGACGGTCCTCAACCTGACGACCACCGCGACCCCGCGATGAGCGGATCGGGTCGGGAATCGCGTACGCTGGGCGCATGAACAGACCAGCCGCCGGCGCGATCGCTTCCATCCTCATGCTCAGCGCGGGATGCGCGCAGCGTCAGGTCTCCGATGCGCCGCCTTCGTATCCGGGCTACGCACTGGTCTGGCACGACGAGTTCAACGCGGACGGGCCGGTCAACGAGAAGGACTGGATGTACGAGCAGGGCTTCGTGCGCAACAAGGAAGCCCAGTGGTATCAGCCCGCCAATGTGACGTGCGCAAACGGCGTGCTCGTGATCGAGGCCAAGCGCGAGCGGGTCGCCAATGCGAACCACAAGCCGGGCTCGGAGGATTGGCGCACCGCCCGCGCGTTCGCCGAGTACTCCTCGGGCTCGATCAAGACCCGCGGCAAGCACGAGTGGACCTTCGGCCGCTTCGAGATGCGCGGGCGGATCGACACACGCATGGGATGCTGGCCGGCATTCTGGACCGTCGGCGTCGCGCGCCCCTGGCCCGCGTGCGGCGAGATCGACATCATGGAGTTCTTCCGAGGCCGGCTCCTGGCCAACGCCGCCTGGGGGAGCGCCAAGCCTGGCGTGGGCGTCTGGGACGACGTCAAGGTCCCGATCGCCGAGGTCGCCTCCAAGGCGGGGGACAAGAGCCCCGAAGACTGGGCCGCCCGGTTTCACGTCTGGAGGATGGACTGGGACCGCGACTGGATCAGGCTCTACGTCGATGACACGCTCATGAACGAGGTGGACCTGAGCAAGACGGTGAACCAGAGCCCGGACAAGGCCAACCCGTTCCACGAGCCCCATCACGTGATCCTGAACCTCGCGATCGGCGGCACCTCCGGAGGCGATCCCAGCGGCACCAGCTTCCCCGCCAAGTTCGAGGTGGACTGGGTGCGCGTGTACCAGAAGAGCCCGTGAGTGCGGGCGACGTCGGGACGCCGCGAGCAGGGACATCTAGGCCAAAGAAAAAGGCCCCGGCTCAAAGGTGAGCCGGGGCCCGATCATGCTGCGAGACTGTCCGACTTAGCAGCCGGCGTCGAAGCCGTTGAAGAAGTCGAAGAAGTCGCCGAGGTCGACGGAGAAGTCGCCGTTGATATCGCCAGAGGGGAGGCTCTGGTCGAAGGAGTTGAAGAAGCCGAAGTAGTCGCTGAGGTCGCTCACGCCGTCGCGGTTGACGTCAGAGACGCAGGTGGAGAGGTACTGAGCGCCGTCGATCGCGCCGAAGTCGACGTAGGTGACTTCGCCGAGGTTGGACGGAGCAACCGGGTTGCCGTTGGCGTCGGTGAAGGCGCCGAGGACCTGGTTGGACATGTAGCCGTGGCCGCCGCCGGTGATGAAGCCCGCGACGCGGATGATGGACTGGCCGTCCCAGCCGAGCTCGTTCAGGTCGATGGAGAACTCGATGCCCTTATCGACATAGGGAGCGTCGCTGGCGAGGTCGGGCGAGCCGTTGTAGCTACCGACGCCCGCGTCGTTGCGGTTGTCGATGCTGCCCGAGAGCAGACCGGCGACCGCGGGGGAACCGTTGGTCGCGGCCGCGGTGCGCGGGCCCATGTTGGTGTAGAGGGAGACCTTGGACCCGTCCTGGATGTCGATCTGAGTCGCGGGCCAGGGGGTGGGGTTGTTGGTGGACTTGGCGCCGCCGGAGTACGCGCCGTAGTCCTTCATGGTGCCGTCCAGCAGGCCGCCGACGAAGCGCTCGGGGCCGTTGGCGCGGAGGACCGCGGCGTTCATGTACATGTCGGTGCCGTTGGTGCCGAAGCGGACCCAGTAGTCAGGGACGAAGGCGGACGGGTAGGCGTCCGAGGAGCCGTCGAAGCGGAGGCCGTTGTTGGGGTTGGCGTTGGGATCGGAGTTGCCGCCGATGCCCATGCGGTTGAGGCCGTTGAAGTCGATGTCCACGTTGTCGGAGCGGAGTTCGGCCTGACCGCCGTTGGTGGAGGTGTTGTCAACGTCGAAGAAGAGCTCGAGGTTGTTGTAGTTGCTCTCGAGATTGCCGCCGATGAAGACGTAGAGGCGGCCGTTGGCGACCTTGGCGTAGAAGTTGTCGAGCTCGGAGCCGTTGGCGAAGTCCTTGCTGGTCGTGGGCTTGCCCGCGATGCCGGCGGTGTTGGAGTTGTTGATGCCGATCTCGATGCCGTCCGGGGTGCCGGTGATCAGCGCGTACATGCCGACCGACTGGCCGCTGCCGCCCTGGAAGCCGCCGGCGCCGCCGCCGCCCGTGATGAGTTGGGCGGAGTCCGCGTAGAACTCGGCGGGGTTGTTGCCGCCGTTGGTCAGGATGCAGTAGTCCGCGTCGAAGCCGGCGTCGAACGTCAGGCCGGCCATGTTGTTGTTGAGATTGTTGAAGTTGATGTTCGCGTTGTTGTTGAGCAGGACGTTCTGGCCCTGGCCCGCGACGCTGTCAACGAAGAGGTCGATCGCATCGCCGAAGTCGGTCTTGATGTTGCCGGCGACGAAGATGTACAGGTCGGTCGCGGTGCGGCTGACGTAGATCGCGTCGATCTCCGAGCCGTTCGAGCTGTTGTTGGTGCCGAGCGTCGTGTTGTCGCCGGTCGTGTACGCGCCGTTGGGCTGCACGAAGATCTGGGTGTACCCGCTCGCGTCGAGGATGCCGTCGACCGTGGGGCCCGTCGCCTGGACAGCGGGGGTGCCCGTCGAGGAGTACTGCGTGCCAGCGACCGCGTTCAGGTCGGCCGAGTGGGTGAACCCGAGGTTGTCGGTGTTCGCCGGGACGCCGCCCGCAATCTGGTTGCTCAGGTTGTAGTGGCCGCCCGAGGTGATCATCGGGCACACGCGCATCGGGAACGTCGGCGAAGCCAGCGTCGCCAGCGGAATCTTGTACTCAACGCCGGTGGTCACCAGCGCGGGGTTCTGACCAGCGCCCGCAGCCTGGTTGTTGCCAAAGCCGGTGCCAACCCAGTTGGACCACATGCGGAACTGGTACGCGCCGTTGCTGTCAAGTTGACCGTCAACGACCGGAACCTGGGCCAGCGCTTGGCCGCACACGGTGACCAAGAAGCCGGCGGTAAGCAGAGCCTTCTTCATCGCAGCATCTCCCTCGGGATCATTCTGATCCCGCAAACGAAAAATCCCCGGTGGCGCTCGCGCCCCGGCCTGCCATAGGCCGCACGGATCGAATTTTGGGGGAAATCAGGCCGAGCCCAACACCCCAGACTCTACCACCCATTCGGCCGCACCGGAAGCCCGATTTCACGCATTCCCTGCGCGATTTGGGAGTTTGCCCCCTCCCGACGGGAGGGTCTGTCAGGCTTTACCCGAACACTTCCGGACGCCGCTCTGAGCCCGGTGTATAACCAATAGGGACTTTCACTGGCCCGGGTATCCCCTCATCAAGTCACCCACCAAAGGGCTGTTTCCTGAAACCGGAGACCTTCTCAAAGGTAATACTCGGTTTTCATGGTCGATTGACACGGCACCCGCCGAATGCGATTATGAGGAAGCCGCCGGGCACTTCCGACCAAGGACTGCCGCAAGGCCGACGGCACACGCTCCATGTCAAACCGCCTTCCCCAGGCGGATCCCGGGAAACCGCCGCTCTGGCGGCAAGGACGTATCACCATGCAGGCCCTGCAAAACCGTCGCGGCTTTACGCTCATTGAGCTTCTGGTCGTCATCGCCATCATTGCGCTGCTCATCGGCATCCTCCTGCCCGCCCTGGGCAAGGCCCGCGAGGCCGCGCGTGTCACCAAGTGTCTCGCCAGCGTGCGCCAGATGGGCCTGGCCATGACCGTCTACACCAACGACAACAAGAGCTGGTTCCCCGTCATCCCGATGACCGCGGCCGACAAGAGCTCGCCCTACCTCGACGGCCAATGGCGTCGCGGCGGCCTGGCGGGTTTCTTCTCGCTCAACCAGGTCGGTGACGGCACCAACCGCGGCTTCGGCGGCGCGGTGACCGATCCCAACGACACCTCGCTGGTCTATCCCGACAAGACCGCGGGCCAGGGCCCGGACAAGCCCGTGATGCGTGGCTATCTCGACGCCCTCCAGGTGCTGACCTGCCCCGCGGACAAGATCGACTACTGGCCGGGCAACGGCCGCTTCGGTCTGCCCTTCGCCACCGCGTGGAGCGCCCACGTCCCGGTCCAGCCCAAGGCCCCGACGACCGAGCAGGACGTCGTCGCGTACAACATCAGCTACGCCTACATCTCGGGTCTCAAAACCGACGAGTCGAGCATCCTCGCTCCCGTCCCCATGTTCGGCGATGAGACCAACGCCTTCGACTGCAGCACGTTCTTCATGTACGCCAACGGCACCACCGCCGCCGACGTCTACAACCCGCCTTCCAAGCCCAAGAACGCCAACGTCTATCCGAAGGACGCCCGCCCTTACTTCTACAACACCGACGACAACCACGGCAAGCTCGGCGGCTGCTGGGTCTTCACCGATGGCCACGCCGACTTCGTGAAGGACAACATCCAGTACAAGTTCTTCGCGGGTTACGACGACAACAAGCCCGACCTCCAGCCCCCCGCGACCTCCGTCAACGTGGTCGACAAGGGTCGCTCCGGTCGCGTCCAGACTGTGGACTAACTCCTTCGGGGCCGGGAGGTTCCAGACCCGGCACTCTTCGCGGCGACCCCCAACCCCGCCGCCTGCTAGCATCACCGCCCCGATGGATACGTCCAGTGCAACGGCTTCCAAACCGCGCCCAGACGCGGTCGGCCCCGGCTTCCTCCGGCGCGTCCTCTTCGCGCAGGAGTCCGGTCTCATCCTCGTCATCTCACTCATGATGGCCGCGCTGGCCTTCTTCGGTGGTGACAAGGAAAGCCCGACCATCGTCATGGAGCGTGCCTCCGCGCCCGACGCGGCGGTGGTCACATCCATCAAGCAGTCCGCCGAGGCGCTGGTCGTCACCGAAGGGGCCAACGTCCGCTCTTACGCCTTCCGGGATGGCTGGACCGCCAGCGAGACCTCGACCGGCATCTGGAGACTCCAGAAGTTCGACGTCCGCCCGGTTCCCGCCGGCGCCGCGGTGAAAGAACTCAGCCCGGAAGCCGCGGGGAACGCCTCGGGCTCGCTCGTCGTGGAAGCGGGGGGGAGCAGCACGCGCTATCCGCTCGATCAGGGCTGGCGCCTGGAAACCCTCGGCGACGGATCGCAGGCCATCGCCCGCAATCCGCGCGTCAACAAGTTCCTTGATCCCACCAACCTCGTGCTCGTGGGCACGTCCGCAGCGTTCTTCGCAATCATGGCCGTCGGTATGACCGCGATCATCGCGATGAACGGAATCGACCTGTCCATCGGATCGATCTACGGCATCTCCGCGGTGATCGGCGCTCTGGTCCTTCGCGGGCTCCAGACCGGCGCTGATGGACACGCGGTGGGCTGGATGACCGCGATACCCATCGGCCTGCTGGTCTGCTGCGGCGTCGGCGCCGCGTGCGGCCTCGTGAATGGCTCCATGATCGTGGGCCTCAAGGTCCACCCCTTCATCATCACACTGGGCATGATGGCGGCCCTCCGCGGCATCGTGTTCGTGATCACCCAGGGTCAGTCGATTTCCGATCTGCCGCACTCGTTCACCAGCGGCTTCTACAAGGCCCAGATGGGCGGCGTATACCCGGTGCCGTTGATCGTCACGGCGCTGGTCGTGCTCGTCGGGATGGTCGTCCTGTCCAAGACCGTGCTCGGCCGCCGCGTGTACGCGATCGGCGGGAACGAGACCGCGGCCCGGTACGCCGGCATCCCTGTGGGCCGCGTCAAGATCATCGCCTTCACCATCGCGGGCGCTCTGGCGGGGCTCTCCGCGTCGGCGGCGCTGGGGTACTACGGCGCCGCGACGCCTTCGGGCGGTCAGGGCTACGAGCTCCAGGTCATCGCGGCCTCCGTGATCGGCGGCGCGTCGCTCTCGGGCGGGCGCGGCACCGCGCTGGGCGCACTCCTGGGCGCGATCCTCATCCAGCTCATCGACAACGGCATGCTGATCCTCGAAATCGATCAGTCGTACAACCAGATCGTCATGGGCGCCGCGATCATCCTCGCGGTCGTCCTCGACCAGACCAAGCAGAAACTCGGCGGCGGCGGCAAGCGGGGCCACTAACGCCCGAACCGTCTCCGCCTCCGGCGCGGGGTTAAACTCGCGCTCACTCGTCCGGGTCCGAAAAACCCCTTGCGGAGAAGACACATGAATCCCACCCTGAAACTCGCTGCCCGAGGCCTGCTGGTCCTGGTCGGCGCCGCCTCCATCGCGCTGGGCTCAGGCTGCGAAGGCAAGTCTGAATCCCCCAAGCCCGCGGAGACCAAGTCCGCCTCCACCCCCGCGCCCGCTCCCAAGACCGAAGCGCCGAAGACCGAAGCCCCCAAGACGGAGGCTCCCAAGACCGAAGCGCCAAAGACCGAGGCCCCCAAGGCCGAAGCGCCGAAGGCTGAGCCCGCCAAGCCCGCGACCGCTGGCAAGAAGAGCTACGTCATCGGCGTGATCGCCAAGAGCCAGTCCAACCCCGTCTTCCAGGCCGCCCGCACCGGCGCTGAAGACGCCGCCCGCGACCTCTCCGCCAAGTACGGCATCGACGTCAAGATCAACTGGCGCACCCCCAACGACGAGGACGCCCAGAAGCAGGCCCAGTTCCTCGAGCAGCTCGTCTCCTCCGGCGCCAACGGCATCACCGTCTCCTGCACCGACGCCAAGATCCTCACCAGCGCCATCAACTCCGCGGTTGACAAGGGCGTCCAGGTCGTCACCTTCGACTCCGACGCGCCCGACTCCAAGCGCTTCGCCTACTACGGCATCGACGACGTCGAGGCCGGCCGCGAAGTCATGCGTCAGCTCGCCAAGGTCCTGGGCGACAAGGGCACCGTCGCGATCCTCGCGGGCAATCAGAACGCCCCCAATCTTCAGGCCCGCGTCCGCGGCGTGAAGGAAGAGGCCGCCAAGCACCCCGGGATCAAGATCAAGGACACCTACTACCACGGCGAGACCGCCCCCGAGGCCGCCGCCAAGGTGCAGCAGGTCCAGAACACCAACCCCGAGATCACCGGCTGGGCCATGGTCGGCGGCTGGCCTCTGTTCACCGAGAACGCCCTCGACGGCGTCTACGACAAGGCCAAGGTCGTCTCCGTCGACACCCTCCCCCAGCAGCTCGAGTACGTCCGCAAGGGACAGGTCCAGGCCCTGATCGGCCAGGATTGCTACGGCTGGGGCTACCAGACCGTCGTCATGCTCGTCGACAAGCTCCACAACAACAAGACGCCTGAAAAGGTCGTCAACAACTTCGAACTCTCCAAGGTCACCAAGGAGAATGTCGACCAGTACGCCGGCCTCTGGGACAAGTGGCTCGGCAAGAAGTCCAAGTAATCCATCCAGGCAGGGCCCGGGACACCGGGCCTTGCTCTTTTCTCAGGCCCGACCATCCGGTACAACAGACGTTCCCCATGTCCGACGCCGACCAATCCCATTTCCTGATCGCCCGCGGCATCAGCAAGCGCTTCGGTCCCACCCAGGCGCTCGACGACGTCACGGTTTCGTTCCGAAAGGGCGAGGTCCACGCGCTGATGGGCGAGAACGGCGCGGGCAAGTCGACCCTCGGCAAAGTGATCGCGGGCCTGCATAAGCAGGACACAGGCGAGGTCACGATCGATGGCCGCAAGCTCGTCCCGGGCGACCTCGATGACGCGTTCGACGCGGGTGTCAGGCTCGTGCACCAGGAACTGGCCCAGTGCCCGAACCTCTCCGTCGCGGAGAACCTGAGCCTGCACGACATCCCGACCAAGGCGTTCGGCCTCATCGACCGCAAGGCCATGAACGAACGCGCCGCCAGGCTCGTGCATCGGCTCGACCCCGGGATCGACGTGGAAGCGCCCCTGGGCCTGCTTTCGCCAGGAAGGCGTCAGATCTGCCAGATCGCCGCGTCGCTCGACGATGGCTCGGATGCACGTCCCGGCGCCAAGGTCCACGGCCGCGCCAAGGTCATCGTCTTCGACGAGCCCACCAGCTCGCTCTCGGTCGCCGAGGCGGATCGTCTGCTCGAGATCACGCGCGGATTGGCGTCAGAAGGCATCACGATCATCTACGTCTCGCACCGCATGGGCGAGATCTTCCAGGTCTGCGACCGCGTGAGCGTGCTTCGCGATGGCAAGTACATCGCGACCAACATCATCCGCGAGATCGACGAGCCCACGCTGGTTGAACAGATGATCGGCCGTCGCATCGCGACGCCGGAACGCCGCGCATTCGCCAAGGGCTCGCCCGAGTCCGCCCGCCAGGCTTCAGACCACGCCAATGGCTTCGCGGATGGCATCAAGGCCCTCGCGGGTGAGAACGGCCATGTGCCCCCGCCTCATACCGGACGGCCTCTGCTCGAAGTGCGCGAGATCACCTCGGACCATGGCCTCGAGAACATCAACCTCGACGTCTACGCGGGCGAGATCGTCGGCGTGGGCGGGCTCGTGGGTTGCGGCCGTTCAGAGCTGCTCAACGCGATCTTCGGTCTGGACAAGTCGGCGAGCGGTCGGGTGCTGGTGGATGGAAAGGTCGTCGATCGTTCCACGCCGCGCGGGCCGATCTCGGCGGGCATCGGATACGTGCCGGAGGATCGCCGGAACCAGGGGCTCTTCTTCCAGCTCGGGATCGACGAGAACATCGTGATGCCCGTGATGCCCTGGCTCGCCTCGCTCGGAGGGATCCGGAGCTGGCGCGCCGAGCGTGATCTGGTCTCCGACCGCGTGAAGGAGTTCCAGGTCAAGGCCGCGTCCTTCGCCTCGACGCCTGGAGAACTCTCCGGCGGCAATCAGCAGAAGCTCCTGATCGCGCGATGGATGGGCCGCAAGACCCGCGTGCTGCTGCTCGATGAGCCGACACGAGGCATCGACGTGGGCACCAAGGCGGAGATCTACAAGCTCATCCGCAAGGCCGCCGACGCCGGCGCTGCGGTGCTGCTGGTGTCGAGCGAGATGCCCGAGCTGCTCGCGCTCTCCGACCGCATCCTGGTGATGTGCGAGGGGAAGATCTCGGGCGAGCTCTCGGGCGATGACATGACCCAGGCCAGCATCCTCAGGCTCGCGACCGCGAACGATTCGTTTGCCGCGGCCCAGGCCAAGCTTGCCGCGCGGTAAGGGCCTCCAACGCGAACGACTCGGGAGGGCGAATCCTCTGGCTTGCGCCAGAGGCTCGGACGGATACCCTTGCCTGTGCAACACGCGGAGTTCCAGGATCTGGGATTGATCGGCTACGACGAGGCGCTGGCGGTCCAGCGCGGGCTTCTCGAGTCGCTGATCGCCTCGCGCGACGCCGCTCCCTCCGTCGGGCGCGTGTTGCTCCTCGAGCACCATCCCGTCATCACGGTCTCGCACCGGCCCTCCGCAACCACCAACGTCCTCGCCACGCCCGAGCTGCTGGCACGCCATGGCGTGGTGCTCGCCCAGACCGACCGGGGCGGAGACGTGACCTACCACGGCCCGGGCCAACTCATCGCGTACCCCATCCTCGATCTCAATCAGCTCAACCTGGGCTTGCACGCGTACATGAGGTTGCTCGAAGAATCGGTGATCCGCACCTGCGCCGACTTCGGCTTGCAGACCACCCGTGACCCCGACGCGACCGGCGTCTGGACGCTCGACGCGGACGGGAAGCCCCTGGCGAAGATCGCCGCGATGGGTGTCCGAGTCCGTAAGTGGGTCTCGATGCACGGCCTCTCGCTCAACGTCGACCCCAACATGGCGCACTTCGGGCTCATCGTGCCCTGCGGACTGATCGGGCGTCCGGTCACGAGCCTCAAACTGGAACTCAAGGGAGCCTGCCCGACGATGCCGGTGGTGAAGCAGCGCCTGCAGGCGAACCTCCAGCAGCTCATCGCGCAGGCTGCAGACGAGGCGACCAGCGCACGAAAAAACGCCCTCGACTGAGGGCGTTTTGGAATGCCAATGACGTGAGCGGTGACGCTTACTTCTTGGGCTCTTCGGGCTTGGCGGGCTCGGGCTGAGCGGGGGCCGCCACCGGGGCCGGGGCCGCTGCGGGCGCTTCAACCTTGGGAGCCGGGAGCTTCATGGACGTCGCGAGGGCGTCAGTCAGATCATCCTCGGGCGCCGAGTACACCACCGGGCGAGCCAGGATTTCCTGGAGCGCGCCCTGCAGGTTCTTGGCGTCGATGGGCTTGTCCATCGAGCGCGTCGCGATGACCGTGGTGTAGCCCCGCTCCTTGGCCATGCTCGCCGCTGCCTCGGTCACGAGCTTGTAGGACTCGAGAAGCTGGACGGTGTTGAACTCTTCGGCCTTGGCGACCGACTCTTCCTGGAGCTTCTGGAACTCCTGGACGCGGCCCTGGAACTTCACGTACTCACCCTGGAACTCGGGCTTGCTCTGGTCCATCGCGCGGAGCGCGGTCTGGGTCGCCTCGAGCTCCTTCTGGAACGCGTCGAGCTTGGTCTTGAGCTCGTTGTGATGCGCCTCGCGGGCGGGCTTGTACTTGTCGCTGTCGATGAGCCGCTCCATGAGCCCGTAAAGGTCGATGGTGGCGGTGCGCTGGGCCGCGAGGGTGCGGGACTCCGCGCTGGCGCTGGTCTGCCAGCTGGCCACGCCAACGATGCCCGCCGCCACGCCGCACGCGACCGCGATCATCGCCGCCGCCCGATTGAAACCGATCGCCATACACGCTCCTTGAAGCAGATTCCCCCGCCGGCCATCGGGCCGGTTGGTTCTGGAAGGGGGAGTCTAGCTCGCCCAGCCCCCGTCCGGGAGGGCTTGGTTCGGGTATCATCGCGCTATGCGTGACCCCCGTGTGACCGCTCTGGCCGATCTTCTGGTTCGCTTTTCCACCCGCGTCAAGCCCGGGGATCTGGTCGCGGTCATCGGCGATCCAGCCGCCATGCCCGCCATCGAGGCGACCTTCGAGGCGGTCTACAAGGCCGGGGGGCACCCCTTCTACTGGCCCCGCGCCGAATCGCTCCAGGAGATCGCGATCGCCCACGCCAGCGAAGAGCAGCTCCGCGCCCCCAACCCCGTCCAGCTCGACATGGTCGAGAAGATCGATGTCTCGATCTCCTTCTGGGCCGAGCAGAACACCAAGGTCTTCTCCGCCTACGACGCCGGCCGCGTGGCCCTCTTCCAGCAGTCACGCAAGCCCTTCATGAAGCGGTTCATGCAGCGCGAGGCCGACGGCAAGCTCCGCTGGGTCGGCACCCAGTTCCCGACCAGCGCCTCGGCGCAGGATGCGGAGATGTCGCTCACCCAGTACGAGAACTTCGTGTTCAAGGCGGGCCTGCTCCACCTCCCCGATCCGTTCGCCGCCTGGAACGCCATCCGCGATCGTCAGCAGCGCCTCTGCGATTACCTCCAGACCAAGAAGACCGTCCGCTTCCGCGTCCCGCCTCACCACGGACACGACGGCACCGATCTGACCGTCGACGTCTCCAAGTCCAAGTGGATCAACTGCTACGGCGAGAGCAACTTCCCCGATGGCGAGGTCTACGCTGGCCCCGGCGCGGTCCAGGGCCACGTGAACTACTCCTTCCCCGCCGTCTACATGGGCCGCGAGGTCCAGGGCATCAGGCTCGTCTTCAAGGATGGCAAAGTCGTGGACGCGTCCGCGACCCGAGGCGAGGACTTCCTGATCAAGATGCTCGATCAGGACGCCGGCGCGCGCACGATGGGGGAGATCGCCATCGGCACCAACTACGCCATCGCGGACTACTCGCGGAACACGCTCTTCGACGAGAAGATCGGCGGCACCTTCCACGCCGCCGTCGGCGCCGGATACCC
>CAZHFW010000053.1:0-19710 GCA_964531675.1 uncultured Phycisphaeraceae bacterium
GTGGTCGCGGCGGCTACGGCGGCGGCGGTGGTGGTGGCGGCGGCCGCGGCGGCGACGATCGCGGCGGGCGCGACTGGTAAATCCTGCCCAACCTTGTCCTTTTCAGGGCCCTCCAGTGCTGGAGGGCCTTTTTCTTGCATTGAGGTTCCGCTTTCGGGTACACCTTCCCGAGGAGGACCGCCTTGTTCTTCTCCCGCATCAAGTCCATCCTGGATCTGGCCCACCACGGCGCCTTGGCCCGTGCTCTGCACTCGCGCTGGCTCACCAAGGCGGTCACGTCCAATCGCGAATATCCCCGCATCCCCATCCGGCAGGTCAGCCAGGGGGGCTTCTCCGACCTGGCGTCCACGCCCGAAGGCCGCATCCTTTGTGACGGCTGGTGGTATCTGGCCCTGGACCAGGTCGACTCGGATGATCAGGCCTCCAAAAGCTGAGAACCCGGCCGGGCGCTGGACGCATGATGTTGGTTTCCCGGATAGTCTTGATAACCAGAGGCGTCGCGGAGTCCACCGGGTTCTTCGGGCTCCTGACGTGTCCGGACTTTGGCCCTGCCCGACTCAAGCCGATGTTTGAGGTGGGCGCAGGCCGATCGGCCGGGATGTCGATCCGCGCCGCCCGATTCCAGATCAGAGCAGACTCCCCGCCATGAACCAAGACGCTCAAGCCCCCGCGCAGGACCAGAACCAGGACCAGGTCCTGACCGCCAAGGTCCACAAGCCCTGGCTCCTCAAGATCGCCGCTGTGATGGTGGTGATGCTCGGATTCGCGATCTGGGGCTACATCGACGCCACCAGGATCTATCCGGAGCGTGGCTACCAGGCGTCCAAGTTCCTGGAGTGGCAGTACCTTCAGAAGCTCTCGGAGACCGGCGAGCTGGCCAAGGCCGGCGTCGACGATCCCGCCGCGACCATCGCCCAGCTCAAGCAGCGCGCCAAGGACGGCATCTCGCTCTCGCCCGGCGAGAGCACCAGGCTGGCCTGGCTCAGCGCGCTGAAGACCACCGGGCTGCTCAAGCCCGAGTTCACCAAGATCCCGCGCGAGAATCCGCGCGAGAAGGTCGCCGATCCTTCCGATCGCATGGCGACGCTGCAACAGCAGTTCACGCAGTCGTCCGGCAAGTTCGAGGCGCCCAAGCCGCTCAGCGACTTTGACATCCCGGTGCAGTGGCTCTTCGTCGGCCTGGGCTTCCCGATCGGGTTCTACCTGCTCTGGCTCATCATCCGCGTGCTCGGACAGAAGCACACGTACAACCCCGCGACGCAGACGCTCACGCTCGCCGACGGCACAAGCCTGACGCCCGCACAGCTCGAGGACATCGACAAGCGGAAGTGGCACAAATACATGGTCGCGCTGATCCCCGCCGCGGGACATCCCCGGGCCGGGCAGTCGATCGAGATCGACCTGCTGCGCCACCGCGAACTCGAGGAGTGGATCCTGGCGATGGAGGCCACCCGCTTCCCCGAACGCGCCGCCGAGGCCCAGAAGGCCGCGGAAGAGGCTGCGGCACAGCCCGCGGAAGAGACCCCCGCCCAATCCGAACAATGAGCGCCCGCGGGGGTCGGGCAGCCGGTCGGGTTCCGACCGGTCGTTGCTTCCCTAAGGTGATGCGCTCATGTCCTGGGTTCTGATCGTCGCTGGTCTGTTGATGGCGCTCGCTGCCGCGGCGGGCGTGGTGCTGACCGCGATCACGCTACCTGGCACGTGGGTCATGCTGCTCGTGGCGCTCCTGGTGCAATGGTGGTCGCCTGGCGGGACCTTTCCGTTCGACTGGTGGACGATCGGGATCTGCGCCGGCCTGGCGCTGGCGGGCGAGGTCTTTGAGTTTGCAGCCTCCGCGGTGGGCGCCAAGAAGGCGGGCGGGAGCTCACGCGGCGCGATCGGTGCGGCCATCGGCTCTCTGGTCGGCGCGATCGCGGGCGCGCCGTTCCTGTTCCTGATCGGGGCGATCATCGGCGCGGTGATCGGCGCCGCCCTGGGCGCGATCATCGCCGAGCGGGCCTTTGCGGGACGGACGTGGAAGCAGTCCACGGTGGTTGGCTCGGGGGCCGCCGCGGGACGACTGGCGGCGTCGCTGGTCAAGGTCTGCCTGGCGGGCGTGATCGGCCTGACGCTGGTGGTGGCGATCTTCAACCGCTGAACACAAATCTGACGAAGTCCGCGGGATCTGAATCCCCGGCGCGCCGAGATACGGAAAGTCACGGGGCGGCCTTGTGCCCCTTGGTCCGCTGTGGTTATGCTCGCTTTCCATCCAGGGAAGGATGCCTCCACGATGCAGGAAGCTCTCAAGTCGGACGTGCCCGGGACCGAACTCAAGCGCAGCGGGGCCGCGGGAAAGAACGGCTCCCCGAGAGCAAACGGGGGCCCCCAGACGCCGCCCAACGGAGCCGCCGACCAACGAACCGGCGCAACCAGCGTGCCCCAGACCCGCACCGCTTCCAGACAGGCCATCGACGACGATGAGGGCGTCAAGCACTTCGTGCTCGACACAAACGTCCTGCTGCACAATCCCAACGCGCTCTTCGTGTTCAAGGAACACGAGGTCATCATCCCGCTCACGGTCATCGAAGAGCTGGACAAGATGAAGCGCAAGGACGACGACCTGGGCCGCAATGCCCGCGAGTGCATCAGGCACCTGGACCGCCTCCGCGCGATGGGCAAGCTCACCGACGGCGTGGACTGGGGCTCGGTCTCACCCCGCGCCGGACAGGCGGCTTCTTCGGGCAACGGGAAAACCGGCCGCGTGCGCATCGACGTGGTTGATCACCCGCGTCCCGCGGGCCTCAAGGAAGACGCGCCGGACCACCGCATCATCGCGGTCGCGTACGCGCTCAAGCAGTCGGGCGTGAACGCGGTGTTCGTGTCCAAGGACATGGGCGCCCGCATCAAGTCCGACGCCCTGGGCATCCGCACCGAGGACTTCGCCAACCAGAAGGTCGACGCCGACCGGCTCTACACCGGTTACGTCAACATCACCTGCGAAGGCTCGCTCATCGACGAGCTCTACAAGGACAGGCTGCTCGAGATGTCGCGCCTGGACCCCTTGCTCCTGGACGTGGATGAGACGGGCGCCGAGTATCAGCGCGACGTGCAATCCAACCAGTTCGTGGTCCTCAAGGACGCTGCGGACGAGAACCACACCGGGCTCGGAAGGCGTCTGGCGGACACGGATCACGTCATCCCCGTCACCGGTCCGCGCAAGCCCGTCTTCGGGATCATGCACCGCAACGTTCAGCAGCTCATGGCGCTGGACCTGCTCATGGACGACGAGGTCAGGCTCATCACGCTCGTGGGCTCCGCGGGCACGGGCAAGACCTTGCTCGCGATTGCTGCGGGCATGGCCAAGGTCTTCAGCGAAGAGCGTTACGACAAGCTCCTGGTGGCCCGCCCGATCATGCCCATGGGCCGGGACATCGGCTATCTGCCTGGCGACAAGGACGAGAAGCTCACCGCGTGGATGCAGCCAGTGTTTGACAACCTCGGGTACCTGCTCAGCACGCGCGGCGCGCATCTGCAGGCCGCCGAGAGCCACTCGACCGAGCAGCGCATCCAGAAGCTCATGGTCGATGGCAAGCTTGTGCTCGAACCTTTGACCTACATCCGCGGGCGTTCGATCCCGCATCAGTTCATGATCGTGGACGAAGCCCAGAACCTGACGCCGCACGAGGTGAAGACGATCGTGAGCCGCGTGGGCGAAGGGACCAAACTCATCCTCACGGGCGACATCGGGCAGATCGACAATCCGTACCTCGACTCATCGAGCAACGGCCTGTCGTACGCCATCGAGAAGATGAAGGGCGTGCGCCTGTTCGGCCATGTCACCCTCGCCAAGAGCGAGCGAAGCGAACTGGCGAGCATCGCGGCGAGCAGGTTGTAGTTCAACATCTCGCAACGCCCGAGCGTGGATCGCCCTGGCGTGCTCCACGGCGGCGTCACACCCACCCCCAAAACCGCCACAGCGCCCGCGTCGGCGGGATGATCCGTGCCGCGTGCTGTTCGTCAAAGGCGGGGAGCTCGTCGAGCGGAACGGCGCGGACTTCCAGGTATTCCCAGTTGCTTGGCCTGAGGCCTTCAGCGGGGATGTCTGCTTCGGCTCTCACGATCAGGTCGAGGCAGCGGGCGTCGTGCTCGTAGGTCACGGCGCAGAGTTCGGGATTGCGCCAGGGGATGTTGAGCTCGTGCTCCATCTCCAGGCGGCATTGCTCGAAGATGTAACGTTCGCCCACCATGGTCACGGCGCCGCCCGGAAGCTCCACGCCGCCCGAGGGGCCGAGTTCCCAGTAGTCGCCGTAGATCCGCGTCTTGGGTGAGCGTTTGCCGAGCACGACGCAGGGCTTGCCCTCGGGGGTCTTGCCCATGAGCACGACGGTGACCGCGAGCAGCACCACCCCGGTGTCCACTTCGGGCTGGACGACCATGCGCTTGTACTCTTCGATCCTGCCGCGGATCGCGCCGGTGAGCGGGTCGAACGCGCTGACAGCAAGCAACGGCGCGTTGAACATCTTGGGATTGGCCTTGAGCCTGAGATCCCACTGGGCCTGCACGCGATCTTCAAAGTCCTGGTTTGCGAGCTTCAGCGGCGCGCGGTCGATGTCGATCGTCACGCTCATCTGGTCGTGCACGAGCCAGACGCGCACGCCCGGCAGGTCGGGATACGCGATCCCGCCCGGCGCGATCGGGCACGCGCTGGAGTCGCCCGCGCCCATATTCAGCCCAGAAGGCTCCCGATGCCGCCCAGATCGCCTCCAGCGATGTCGCCCAGGCCGAGGGACTTGGCCTCCTTGCCGATCTCGGCCTGCAACGCGTCCTGCGCCTGCTTGAGCGCGTCGTTGGTCGCGTCGGCGATGAGCGAGCCCGCCAGCGTGCGGGTCTTCTCGTCGGCCGCCATCCCCGAGACCAGCGCGGGGCTGAGCTCGACCGAGAGGATCTTCATGGACCCGTTGGCAACGACCTTGCACGCGCCATTGCCGCCGACGCCCGTGAACTGGGAGCGCTCCATCTTGTTCTTCACGCGCTCGCCCGCGTTCTTCAGCGCGTCGCGGTTCTTCAGAAGCCCCATGAGCGGGCCCATCGCCTTCAACTGGTCAAACACGGTGCGTTCCTCGGAACAAAGGGTGATTCGTCAGAGCGGCGGAACGATAGCGGGCCGGGCCAAGGCCGGACAGCGCCTCAGCGGGCCTGCCGCTCGGGATCGTCCAGTTCGCGGGGCCTGGGCGTCACGCCGGCGATGCGGCCGCCGAGCTTGGCCAGGGCCCGCTTCACGAGGGGATGCTCCCCGGGGACCATGCGGGGCGCCGCGGGCGTCGCCTGCTCGGGCGCTTCTTCGGGCTGTACGACCCGCATCCGCAGACGCACCGGGAATCCCGCGGCCCGCGCGAAGAGGGCTTCAAGCTCGGGCGTGCGCGACTGCGCGATCGCCGCCAGCGAACCCGTCGCTTCCACCATCGCGGTGTCCGCGTCGAGCGAGGCCAGACGCATGTCGTGGATGATCGCTTCGAGCTGCCGCGACGAGCCCGAGAGCGCGACCACGGTCCGCCAGAACGCCGCGGGGTCCGACGTGCCCACGCCCTTGATCGAGACCGGCGTCGGCGACGCCAGTGCTGCACTGGGCTTGGCCTCGGCCATCGCGCCCGGGCTTGCGGGGCTGGCGGGATTGAGGTGACGAGAAGCGTGTTCTGGACTTGGCGGGGCGCTCAGGGGCGGCGCAGACGCCGGCGGCGGCAACGCACGCGCCGGAGGCCCCGTCAGCGTTTTTTTGCCGGTGATGCTCCCACCGCGCCTTGCGTCACCACCGCGGTGACGTCAGCGAGCTTCTCCGTCAGCGCGAGCCTGACGATCAGCGCATCGACCAGCGCCCGGGGCGAGGACGAACTCTTGCACGCCCGCTGCACGTTCTCGCAGAGCGCGATCATGTGCACCACGCCCGCCGCGTCGAACTTGGAGGCCCGCTTGGCCTCCTCGGAACGCGACGCCTCGGACAGATCCACCAGCGCGGTCTTCTCGCCGCAGGCGGACAGGACCATCAGATCGCGGAAGCGCTCGAGCAGGGTCTCGATGAGCTGGTCGATGGAAATGCCGCGGCCGAGCAGCTCATCGGCGCGCTGGAGCGCCACCGACGGATCGCCCGAGGCCAGAGCGTCCACGAGTTGCCCGACCAGCTCGCGGTCGGGCAGGCCGAGCAGCTCTTCCAGGAGCTTCATGGTGAGCTTCTTCTGTCCGGCGGCCATCAGGCGGTCCATGAGCGAGAGCGCATCGCGCATGGAGCCATTGCCGAGGCGCGCGACCTGGTGGAGCAGTTCGGGCTCGGCCTCGAGCTTCTCGTCCTTGACGATGCGCTTGAGGTGGTCGGCGATCGCGGAGACCGGGATGTTGCGGAAGTCGAAGCGCTGGCAGCGCGACTGGATGGTCGCGGGGACCTTGTGGGGGTCGGTGGTGCAGAGGATGAACTTGACGTGCTCGGGGGGCTCCTCCATGGTCTTGAGCAGCGCGTTGAACGCCGCGGTCGAGAGCATGTGCACCTCGTCGATGATGTAGATCTTGTACGGCCCGCGCATGGGGCGATAGACGGAGTTGGCGATCAGCTCGCGGGCCTGATCGACCGAGTTGTTGCTGGCCGCGTCGATCTCGATGACGTCGGTGTCCTTGCCCGACATGATGGCAGCATCGATCTCGTCGCCCGACTTGGAGCCCTTCTTCTGGGCAGCGGACCCGTTGAGGGCCTTGGCGAAGATGCGCGCCGAAGAGGTCTTCCCGACGCCGCGGGTGCCGCAGAACAGGTAGGCGTGGGCCACCCGACCTGAGTCGATGGCCGCCTGCAAGGTCCGGGCGATGGCCTCCTGACCGACAAGCTGGTCAAAGTCCTGGGAACGGTATCGGCGGGCAAGGACGGTGTAGGACATGGGGGGAGTCTACGGGACTCGGCCCCGTGCCGGAGATCTGGACGGACAGCACCCCTGTCGACCGGTCACCAGGGCTGCCATGTGCGTTCCGAGCAGCGCCAGATTGATAACAAGCGCTTCGCTCTTGGTGGTTCGCGTACCGCTGGGCCAAGCTTGGAGTCGAACGGCGCCGTGGCACCCGCACCCGGAGCGAACCAGTACCTCTTCCGGCACCATCAGCAAGTAACCGGTCAGCCCCACGGTCGCGAGCAGGGAGAGAAGCACGACAACCACCTTGCCCTTGGCCGACGACCACCCGATGCTCATGATGAGGACAAGACCGACAGCCAACTCAATCGGGATGATCGCCACACTCCATCCCGCCGCGTTCCTTGGAACGACCCCGTGCGCTTCAACCACTTCAATGAACCTGCTCGGAAAGAGTAGCTTTTGCACACCCGACCAAATCCACACCAGCGCGATAAGGAACCGAAGTGGCCCTGCAAGGACACGAGCCACCGGCATTCGCGTACTGCCTGGCATCAAGCACGCACTCGTCGAACGGAAACAACGATGGCCCCGAAGATGAACGTCCCTCCGAGGATGTACAAGGCTTGGGTTGGGCCGAACCACGCCGAGACCGGCTCCAGACGCCCGTCAGGACGGATTGACGGCGTGGGTGTCTGCGGCTTCGCTCGCGCCGACGGCGTGCCTTCCCGCCCGAACGAAGTCGGAGTCACCTGCGGTGCTTCGGGATGGTTTGGAGGTTGCCAGGGCTTGCCGGTTGCAGCGTCGAACACCTGCTCAGCCCACTTTCGGATGTCAAACTCCTCCGCCGCTGGTTGCGGGCAGGACTCAACCTTGCGGTATCGAACGACCATTCCCTCCTTCGGCGGAAGCGCCTTGCCGTCTTGGAACTGGACAATTGACTGGCGCGCCACGCCCGGGTGTCGAGCCGGAAAAAGCTCCTCCTCAAAGAAGTCGTCAAACTCGTAGTTTGTAATCATGCCGTACGCTTCCGAGCCGAGGGCGGCACCCTGAAGTTGGCCCGTAGTCGGATCGATCGTCGCGGATACTCCGAGCTGTTCAGAGGAGAGGCAGATCCGGCCTGCATCCAACCCGATCACCTTGAGGTCCGACGCAGCCTTGAGCCTCTCGGCCAGGAATGTTCCGAGGAACAAGTAGCTGGCCTCGGCTCGCTCAAACTCAAACGGATGAATCCTGCGCGCAAGTGCCTCGATTTGCTCTGGGACGCTCAGCGTACGCACATTCCTCGCGGTCGCCCTCGACGAGTCGGCTCTGTTTGCGTGTCCCTCGTAGGACTTTGTGAAAATGTCGATCGTCCCGGCTCGCTCCGCGCGACCTCCGAGAAGCGGTGAGTGCTGTTCCTTCCGCAAGGTCCAAACGTCGCGAACGGTGATGCGACCGACAAAGCCCACCAGAAGCGACCGACCTCGGTCTTCGATGTACTTCGGCGCAACCTGACCCTGCAAGCTGCGAAGTCGCTGGTCCGTCGTGGCATCAAGGACAGGCCCGGCAAGGTCGTACTCGACGCGGTAGCTGACCGGCGTGCTGAATGCTGAGGACAACCGGTCAAGCGGGGCACTCTGTGCGAAAGTGCTTGCTGGCAACAAGGTCCACAGAATCGCGACCTTCAAAGAAGTCACGGCCGGGGCTTTGTGCCAAGGCTGACGAACAGAACTAGAGCTCACCCTCGCCACCTCCGCTCCCGCAAGTCATCGAACCGGTCGCACCAGTCGCTGGGACATCCGAGTATCCCAAGAATCCAACGCAAGCTCACGTGCCATCTCCATTGTCCCGCCACGCCCCGCGCATGCAGATCGAGATCTGGAAAAACACATTGCAGTTCTCAAACGTGGTCCCTTGGGCGCAGGTATACACCGGCGCGACGCAAACCTTGAGACATGTTGCTCCCTCCTCGGGTGGGTTGTCGCTCCACTGCAGCCTCTCGACCACATCTGAGCACCCGACAGGAACGGGCGGATCCGCGATTGCCACGCCAACGATCGCAATACCGACGAGTGTCAACACGTCGACGTGAGACCACGCGTGATTTATCTTGCGTTCCTGATCATTCATGATAACTTCCGTTGATTGCAGCCTAGTTTGAGCAAAAGGAGGGTGTCAAGTAGAATCCCACATGAGTCGATCCCGCCGGGCCTGGACGCTACTGGAAACGCTTGTTGTGGCCGGCGTTGTGTGCTTGCTGCTGGCGATCTCACTTCCGATGCTGCAGCGGACTCGGGTACGGGCGAGGGAGGCGGTCACGCTTGCGAACGCCCGGTCGATCGGCGTGGCGTTGCGAACGTACGCCGACGCGTTTTCCGACCACACACCGGTTCTGTTTGACCCGGTGGAGAAGTACTACCCGCCGCGCTCCAACCTTCAGACGGTTCGGGTCAACGGTCGACCCGTCTACGGCTTGTGGTTTCACGCCGCTGGGCTGTACCACTTCGCGCTCACCCCGGCGCTCTCTGATCGCGTGCTTGTGGCTCCGGGGAACAACTCGTATGTTCCACAGAAGGTGGACGGCACGACCAGCGCCGACCGCACCGACATGGAGCTCACCGAGACCATGTACGCTGTTCCCGCGTACTGGGATCGCACGACCCAGAGCGGCCCGCACCAATGGGCAGCACAGCGATGGGGCAACATCCGCTATCCCGCGGACAAAGGGCTGCTTCGGCAGAGATTTGTCTACGGCCTGCCGAGCAGGCCTTATCAACAGTTCACCGGTCAGTTCGCGGGCGTGATCAGCACCGTCCTCTGGGCCGATCTCCACGGCGAACTGCTCGACCAGTCAACGCTTCCTCTCGGCGAACCCAACTACTTCCATCACAATTCCAAGGGTCAAAGCGTACTCCAGGATGGGTTCGCGGTCGCCCAGACCAAGCATGGGATCTTCGGGAGAGATCGCAAGTAGCGCGGCCCGCGGCTTCTTGCTCGCGCCGTCGGCCTCAGGCGCCCGCGGATCTCGTAGCGGAGCGGGCGCCAATGATCGTCCATGCCCGATCAGGCCCCCACCGCTCCCGCCTCCACCGCTTCGCCCCGCTCGCGCATCGGGCGGAAGATCACGTTTCTGGCGCTGGGCGCGACGCTGGCCGCCACCCTCATCGTCGCGTGGATCGGGTATCGCGCGGTCATCGCCTCCGCGATGGGCGCGTACGACGCCAAGCTCCGGGCGGTCGCGATCGCCTATCCCGATCTGGTGCCCGACGGCTATCACGCCCGCGTGCTCTCGGGCGCGGTGTCGCCCAAGGAGTACACCTCGGTCTGCGACAGGCTCGACCGCTTCGCGGACGCGGCCAACGTGTACTACCTCTATTCATTTATCGAGGTCAACGGCGAGCTTCTGAACGCCGCCACGAGTGATCGACCCGGAGAGCGCGGCCCGGGCCAGCGCACGCCCTTTCGCGAGAAGTACAAACAGCCCCCGCCCGCGATCTTCGAGGCCCTGAAGACCGGCAAGCCGACGTACGCGAGCTATACCGACGAGTTCGCCTCGGTCCGCTCGGTGTTCATGGTCGCGGGCGAAGGCCCGAACCGCTGCGTCGTGGGCGTGGACCTGGCGCTGACCGAAGTCCAGGCGACCGCCCGCCGGGTGCTGGAGCGCACCGTCGCGATCGCGCTGGGCGTGAGCGCAGTGGTCGGCGCGGTGGGCGTCTGGCTCGGCAAGGGCATCTCCAGCCCCATCACCGCCCTGACGCGCAACGTCAGCACGTTCGTGAACGACGACTTCTCCGACGACAGCGAGACCGAACGCCTGCTCGAGTCCCTCTCGGGCAAGGACCGCACCGAGACCGGCGAGCTGGCCGCGACGTTGCTCTTCCAGCAGCGCAGGCTGCGGGATTACCTCCACAAGTTCGAGAAGGCGACCCAAGAGAAGCAGCACATCGTCAGCCAGCTGCAGATCGCCCGCGAGATCCAGATCGCGCTGCTTCCCAAGGACCCGCCCAAGGCCGAGGGCTACGACATCGCAGGGTGGAGCGAGGCCGCCGACGAGGCGGGAGGCGATTTCTACGACTGGGTCGCCGATCCGTCGGGGCGGATCATCCTCTCGGTCGCGGACGTGACAGGCCACGGCATCGGGCCGGCGATCATGGCCTCGGTGTGCCGGGCCTACGCCCGCGCGACCATCAAGGCGCAGCCCCCGCTTGAGCCCATGATCACCAGGCTCAACGCGCTGATGGCAAGCGACCTCTCCGACTCGCGCTTCGTCACCTACTTCTCCGCGATCTTTGATCCAAGCGCCAACGCCCTCACGTTCGTCTCCGCGGGCCATGGCCCGGTGCTGATCTACCGCGCCGCGACCGGCGCAACCGAAGAAGCCCACGTCCACGGCGTGCCTCTGGGCGTCGTCGCGGACTTCACGTTCGAACCCGACACCATCACCACGCTCGCGCCGGGCGATGTCGTGCTCATGGCCTCCGATGGATTCTGGGAATACCCCAATCCCGCGCACCAACTCTTCGGCGTGGAACGCCTCAAGGCGTCCCTGAGCAAAGCGGCGGGGCTCAGCGCCAGCGCGATCATCGACCAGATCCGCGCGGACGTGGCCTCCTTCGTCGGCGACGTCGTCCAGCCCGACGACATGACCGCGGTCGTGATCAAACGCGTGCCTTAACACGCCGTTCGCAAACACCCCGCTTGCAGCCCGACGCAGCACGCCAAAGAAACCTCTTGCTGGCGCGGGGGCTGTTGTTATGCTGGGGAAGTCCGATGTTGGAACCGAGCCCTCACTCGGTTTCTTCGGAGCTGCACATGGACAAGCGGGTCTTTGCAATTGCATTGTGCGCCGCAGCGGGAAGCTGCGCCTTCGCACAACCGGCGTTCACGCCGCTGGGTCGGGTCGACCGCTTCCCATCATCCAACTCGGTCTCTCCAAAGTCCTCCGTGGACCTGAGCCGGGCGTCGGGCGTGAGCGCGGACGGGTCGGTGGTGGTCGGGATCTCTCGGGACAACTTCGGCCAGCTCGGCGTGTTCCGCTGGACGCCTTCGGGGGGCATGGACCCCTTGCCGATCCCCGCGGGCGCGACGTTTGCCTTCACCACGATTCCGCTGCCTCGGATTTCCGCGGATGGGCAAACGGTCGGCGGCGCGCTGGTCTTGGGCGGTTCGCGCGTGTATGCGTGGACGCCCGGCGCCGGGTATGTGTACATGCCTCCGGGCATCGACGGGCTTCCCGGACCGGTAGGCGTTCTGCCGTACGCAATCTCGGCGGATGGCTCGACGATCGTCGGCGCCGCCAACATCGGCACGCCCACGAACTTCAAGGCCAATCCATTCCGCTGGCGTCTGGCAGATGGCGTCGGTCATCTGCTGCCAGCCGCGAAGGCGGTGAACATCGCAGGATGCTCCGCGACCGCGTGCAACGCCGATGGCTCGGCGGTTTTCGGGACTGTCGCGGTCAATCCGAGCGGCCCGGACCCCAATCCGCATCAGTACATGCTCGCGTGGACGAACTTCGCTGCCGGCGCGCCCGCGGCTCTGACAAGCACGACCAGCACGGGTGTGAACTGGGACGTCAGGGCGACCAGCGCGTCGGGCGACGTATGGCTCGCGTCGCGTTACCAGAACGCGGCTCCGACAGCGGCGGTGATGTGGACGCCTGATGTCCCCGAACGCACCATCATCGCCGGTGCGGACGCGCAGGACATGTCCGCCGACGGGCTGGTCGTCGTCGCGACGCGGTCGTCCGATCGTGCCCCGCTGGTGTGGACGCCTCGCGCTGGCGCGTTGCCTCTGACACAGGTGCTTGCCAGTCAAGGGACAGACCTGCTCGGATACACGCCGGTCGCGGTGCACAGCGTCTCCGCCGACGGCCGCTGGGTCGTGGGTGCAGCATCCTCGCCGGGCGGGCTTGTCGAAGGCTTCCGCGCCGAGCTGACGTCCTGTGCTGCGGACGTCGACGCCGACGGGACCACCGACCTTCAGGACTTCATGGCGTTCTTCAACTGCTGGGATCAGTCCCAGCCCTGTGCCGACACCAATGGCGACGGCACGATCACGCTCACCGACTTCTTCCTGTTCTTCGCGCACTGGGATCAGGGCTGCTGAACCGGCATCGCTCGCAAAACGCCAAAAGCCCACGCCGTCGCGGTGTGGGCTTTTTCATGGATGCATGAACTGGATCGACGTTGGCCTGATGATGCTGGCCTGACGCGGTTCCACGCTCCCCGGTCGACGGCCAGGACACCGACGACACCGGACGACGGCCGCTTATGGCTGCTGCGGTCAAGCCCTGACCAGGTTCACGGGCCATCCGTGTACCGGGCCCGGCCGTCGACCGGAGAGCGTGGAGGTCATCCTAGGTCCACCCCCCTTCCCAAGCGACCTCGGGCCCCGGGCCCGAGTTATCCGCCGCAACATCGGGGAATCCGGCGCGTGGGACGGGGTGAACCGCCCGCTTCGACCGCGAAACCGCCCGGAGCGCGGACCCGCACGGGGCCCGTTCTCGTACACTCCAAGGCGTGGCCGAGCACCCGCACAACCTCCATCCGCTCGAAGCTGCAGCACGCCAGCGGGCGGTTCTGGTCCGCATCGTCCGCGTCATGTTCCTGGCGCTGTTTTTCACCGTCACCTTGCTGGCGGTCCTGAAGTTCACCGACGCGCCCAACAGCCCCAACAAGCTCGACGCCACGCTGGCCGAGAGCTGGAAGATCACGGTCCCCGTCGCGCTGCTCATGGCGGGCGTCGTGATCCTCATCGACATCTTCACGCCCAACAAGAAGATCTCAACGCTCTTTAGCGTCTTCGTCGGGCTGGTCGCAGCGATCCTCGCGACCGTCGCGCTGGGCTTCATCCTCGACCTGCTCGTCAAGGTCTACGACATCAAGGGCGCTGACAACATCGTCGCCGCCGTGAAGGTGCTCCTGGGCATCGCGCTGGCGTACCTGGGCATCACGACGGTGCTCCAGACGCAGGACGATTTCCGTCTGGTCATTCCGTATGTGGAGTTCGCCAAGCAGCTCCGCGGCCCGCGCCCGCTGCTCCTGGACTCTTCGGTGCTCATCGACGGCCGGATCGTGGACGTGGCCTCGACCGGGATCATGCAATCGCCCCTGGTCATCCCCAAGTTCGTGATCGGAGAGCTCCAGCTGCTGGCCGACTCGTCGGACCGCGCCAAGCGCAACAAAGGCCGTCGAGGGCTCGACGTCGTTCAAAGGCTCCAGCGCGCCCCGGGCCTCGACGTGACCATCGATGAAGCTCCGGTCCCGGGCAAAGCGGTCGATCAGATGCTCGTCGAGCTCGCCCGCACGATGCCCGGCATGATCGTCACATCGGACCTTGGGCTGGCAAGGATCGCCAAGATCCAGAGCGTGAGCGTGCTCAACCTCAACGAGCTGGCCGCTGCGATGAAGGCCCCGGTCGCGCCGGGCGAGCCGATCTCGCTCCGCATCGTCAAGCCCGGCGAGCAGGAGCACCAGGGCGTCGGCTTCCTGGACGACGGCACCATGATCGTCGTCGAAGACGGCATCCGCCTCATCGGCCAGACCGCGACGGTGCACGTCGTGTCCACACTCCAGACCGCGGGCGGCCGGATCGTCTTCGCCAAGCTCCGTGACGCTGCGGGCGAACAGACCGAAGAAGCGATGGATCAGATGTCGGCTGCTGCCGATGACAACGCGACCAACGACGACGCGGACCCCTCAAGCGAGAGCCCCGCATCCGAAGCGCCAAGCGCGGGAAGCGAGCCACCCAGCGCCCCCGCCGACGTCACGAGCACGCCCGCAACGCCCAGGCAGGGCCCATTCCCGCCCAAGCGCCCGGACCCCCGCCGCAGCGGCGTGCGGAATCCGCGGCGTTAAGAACGCAAGGAATCGATCACACCTTCAGTTCGGCTTTCCCGAGCGACGCGATCGCGTTGCTGTAGAGTTCACGCAACGGCGTCACCACGTCTCGGATGAAGCGCTCGGTCTGCTCCACGCTCCGCCCGACGTACTTCATCGGATCCATCACGCCTTCCCAGTCGAGCTCCGAGGCCAGCACGCCGCCGCGGGCCTTGCTCTGGAAGTTGCGATCGTTCCTGAGCCTCTCGAGCAGGTCGTTCTCGAGCCCTTCCTGCTTGACGCGCAGCCCCGCAGCCTGCGCGTGCTGGCGGATCAGCTCGTGGTAGTGCTGACGATCGCCCCCGAGCTTCACGCAGGCCATCAGGATGTTCTCGGTGGCCATGAAGGGAAGTTCGGCCATCAGATTCTTGCGGACCATCGCCTCATGCACGATCAGGCCCGTCGCCACGTTGTGCATGATGTCCAGAGCGCCATCGAGGGCCAGGAACGCCTCGGGGAGACTCAGGCGGCGATTGGAGCTGTCGTCGAGGGTCCGCTCGAGCCACTGGGTCGCCGCGGTGTCGTAGGCGTTCCCCACCAGGTTCATCACAAAGCGCGTCAGCCCGCAGATCCGCTCGCACCGCATCGGGTTGCGCTTGTACGGCATCGCGCTGGAACCGATCTGCTTGCTCTCGAAGGGCTCGTCGATCTCCTTGCGGTTGCAGAGCAGACGGATATCCGTCGCGATCTTGTGCAGGACCGACGCCGCCGAAGCCAGGCTCGACAGGATGAACGCGTCCTGCACGCGCGGATATGTCTGGCCCGTCATGAAATACGTCCGGTCGAGGAGCGGATCGGCCCAGAACTTGCTCATGGCCTCCTGCTCGAACCGGCCGAGCTCGGCGTCCGCCCGATCCCCGAGAAGCTGCTCAAAGGAGGCCTGCGTTCCCGTCGCTCCGCGAAGCCCGCGCAGGTGCAGCGAGTGCACCTTGGTCATCTCCAGATGCTCGTACGCGAAGCTGAGATCACACGCCCAGTGGGCGCACCGGCGTCCAACCGTCACAGGCTGCGCGGGCTGGTAGTGCGTGAACCCGAGCGTGGGGATGTGCTTCCAGGCTTCGGCCTTCTCCGACAAGGACAGCACTACCCGAACGAGCTTGCGCTCGATGAGCGTCATGGCCTCGAAGATGGTGTTCAGATCCGCATTGCACACCACGTCCTGGCTGGTCATTCCCAGATGGATGATGCCCTTGGCCTTGGGACACGCATCGCCCAGCGCGTGGACGTGGGACATCACGTCGTGCCTGAGCTCGCGTTCGTACTTCTTGGCCAGTTCGATCTCGTCGTCCGTGATGCCGCGCTCGACGACCGCGCGGAGCTCTTCGACCTGTTCCCGGGTTACCAGCTCCGAACCAGACGAGCCCGAAGCGCAAGCGAGGGTCCCTCCCCCCGACACCACGGATCGAGAGCCCGCCCCAACCGATGAACCCTCGCTTGCGCTTCGGGCTCGTGTGAGTTCGTGCTGGGCCTCCGCGACCGCGAGCCAGATCCGCCGCCAGGTATTGAACTTGTGACGAGGCGACCAGAGCTTGAGCATCTCCGGGCTGGCGTTGCGTTCGGCCAGCGGGCTCGTGTACGTGTCATTTGGCGACATGGGCATGCCCTATTGAAGCACGCCGGAGCCGCTCCGGCGCGACCGACGCCCGAACACGGGCCTGAACGGGTCCACCCGCTGGCGTTCCGAACTCCCGCTGGCGGGAATCCGCTTGGAGCCACCCCACTTTCTCGATTTGTGTGGTCCGATCCCGCTGGAGGTTTCCATGACGCGCAACTCCCTGCTGATCGTCCCGCTCGTGCTCGCTGGCGCCTTGCCCGTGCTGGCCTCGCCCCCCGCCGACCCCGAGGGCGCGATCCAGACCATGCGGAACCTTTACCCAGCCTGCCGTCCGGTGGAAAGGCCCCGCTCGTCCAGCGCTTCGGAAGCCGCGGACTGCTACGACCTGAACGTCGCGATCGAAGGCGACGGGCCGCGCGAGCTCGCGTTCACGCCTGATGGCTCCCTGGTGCTCGTCGCCAACCAGGACTCCGACACCTTGACGTTCATGAACGCCTCCACGCGCCAGGTCGTCGGCGGCGTCACGGTCGGCGATTTCCCCCAAGCGGTCGCGGTCTCCCCGGATGGGCAGTACGCCGTCACCGCCAACGTCTTCTCCAACGACGCCTCCATCGTGCACATCCCCACGCGCACGCTCCTTGCAAACGTGCCCATCCAGGGGCTCCAGGCCTTCGGCGTCGCGATCACGCCCGATTCCTCCAAGGCGGTCGTCGCGGTCATCAACGATGCTGTCAACTCCCAGTTCACCGTCATCGATCTGGCGACGCGCACCGTCTCGGGCGTCATCCCCACCACGAGCCAGGGCGCACGCGGCGGGTTCGGCACGCCGGAGTTCGGGATCTCGGGCGTGCTCTACACGCGCTTCGCGCTGGCGCCGAACGGCAACGACATCATCCTCCCGCACGCAGCCTCCTCAACCATCAAGATCTACTCGCTCAGCACCCTCGGCCTGGCCGCCTCGATCCCCGTCGCGGCCAACGCCTGGGCGCTGGATGTGAGCGCCGACAGCTCAACCGTGATCGTCGCGCACGAAGGCACGACCCGCAAGATCAGCGTGATCGACCTGCCGTCCCGTACGCTCACGCGCACCGTCTCGGTGGGGACCGATCTGGAGAGCGCCGGCTTCATCCGCATCACGCCCTCCAAGTCCCACGCGATGTGCTCGGTCCTCAACAGCCTGATCTTCGTCGACCTGCTCACGGGCTCGACCACCTCGACCATCGCGACCGGCACCGTCGGCGACATCGAGATTTCCTTCGATGGGCAGTACGCCTTCGTCCCCAACTTCAACGCGTCGGTGATCAACATCGCGACCCAGACCCTGGCCCGGAGCATCACGTTCGCCGCAGCAGCGGACGCCGCGGTCAGCCCGACGAACCTCCGGGCGGTCGCGCTGAACAACCGCTTCCGCGAGGACGCGCAGTTCTACAACATCAACGGAGCCGCGGGCTCGTTCGAGGGCCGGGCCTCAACCGGAGCCTCGCCCGAGATCGATTGCCCCAAACCGATCGCGATCTCGCCCGACGGCAGGACCATCGTGATCGGCAACGTGCTGTCGCGCTCGACCTCCATCATCAATGCTGCGGATGGCTCGGTGCGCGCCACCATCGACGTCGGAGACCGCGTGCTGGATGTCGCGATCTCGCCCGACTCCACCAAGGCGGTCGTCTGTAATGGCGATTCGGACACCGTCTCGGTCATCAATCTTGTCGCCGACACGCTGATCGCCGAGCTCCCGCTCACGGGCCGCCCGGGCCGGGTGGTGATCTCTCCCGATAGCCAGTACGCCTACGTCCTGAACGTCGCGGGCACAGATCGCATCAGCAAGCTCAGACTCACAGGCGCCCCCGCGTTCGCGGGCAATCAGCTCGCGGGCCAGACCGGAGGCACGCTCTCCTACGCCTACAACGAGATCAGCGGCATCACGCTCTCGCCCAATGGCTCCACGCTGGCGGTCTGCGATAGCTTCAACAACCGCCTGGTGCTCATCGACACCGCGACGATGACCTCCATCGCCTCGCCCGCGGTCGGCACCTTCCCCATCCGCGCCATCTTCAATGCTGCGGGCACGCGTGCGTACGTCTCCAACACGTTCAGCGACGACGTCTCGGTGGTCTCCATCGCGGGCGCGGGCTCCGCGACGATCGCGACCATCTCGGGCATCGACAACCCGCTCGGGCTGGCGCTGGACGCGGACGAGTCCAATCTCTACGTCATCGCGGCGGGCACGAACACAACCTCCGCCCTGTACGCGATCAGCACCGCCTCCAACACGATCGTCAAGACCCTGAACCTCGGCGCGGACAGCCCCCGCGATCTGGAGTTCACACCCAACTGCAATGTGCTCGTCGCCCAGACCAATCCTTATACAGGCTCGGGCTCGTCCAAGATCCTCCGCTTCCGCGCCGCAGGCGCTTCCACCGCTCTGATCGACTCCACGCCGCTCCCCTCGGGCGCCGCCGATCTGGCCTACAGCCGCTCGCGCCACTTGGCCGCCGCCGGGATGCTCGTCCCCGATGGCCTGTCCGCCGCTCGCTACACCCCCACCGCCGACCTCACCGCCGACGGCGTCCTGGACCTCAACGACTTCTTCGCCTTCTTCGGAGGCTTTGACCTGGGCACCGCCCCCGCCGACGTGGAAGGCGACGGCACCATCGACCTGCTCGACTTCTTCGCGTTCTTCAGCAGCTTCGACGTGGGATGCCCCTGAGTCCTCCGGGCCTTTTCAGGCTGGATATACTCCCCCGCTATGAGGTTTGAGGTGCCTCGCTCGCTGCTTCGACTGCACGTGAAACGTCGCTGACGCGCCGCGAGGTCTTCCCTTGATTTGATCAGCAGGGCCCCGGTCGCGGGGCCTTGTTTGTTTTTCCGCTCGCAACTTCCTGGGTACCCCCACGCTCCGCGTGGGCTCCCCGTTCCGAACCCGAGTGATCCATGAGCCAGAACCAGCCCACCAACCCGCAAGCCCCCCGCGCCGACGCTGGGGACAATCTCCCGTTCCGCTACACCGCAGCACTCGCCGACGCGATGGAACGCCGTTGGCAGGACGAGTGGGACCAGCGTGGCGCGTACACCGTGCCCAACCCGGGCGAACCCGGCTTCAACGCTGCCAAGCCCAAGTACTACGTCCTGGACATGTTCCCCTATCCCTCCGGCGCGGGGCTGCACGTCGGCCACCCCGAGGGTTACACCGCGACGGACATCATCAGCCGGTACAAGCGGATGAACGGGTTCAATGTGCTGCACCCCATGGGCTGGGACGCCTTCGGCCTGCCCGCGGAGCAGTACGCGATCCAGACCGGCATCCACCCCGCCAAGACCACGCGCAAGTCCATCGATAACTTCCGCCGGCAGCTCAAGCGCTTCGGCTTCAGCTACGACTGGTCGCGCGAGTTCGGCACCATCGACGACGACTACTACAAGTGGACCC
>CAZHFW010000054.1:0-19351 GCA_964531675.1 uncultured Phycisphaeraceae bacterium
CGAGGGAAGCCCGTTCTGGAGCTGCGGGAACTTCTGCCGCGCAAGCTCCGGGCCCGGCATGGCGGTGAAGCTCTTGAGCTCCATCAGGTTGGGAATCACCATGCCCCGACCCTTGGGGAACCACTTCTTGGCCTGCTCGAGCTCGAACTCGGCGGTGCAATGCACCCACGCGGCCCGCTCCAGCATCCGCTTTGCGCCGATCGACAGGTAGACCTTTTTCTTCAGCGCTTGCTGCGCCATGCTCCAGTCGTCGAGCATCCCGCGGACCGAGAGCACGTAGGGCTTGCGCATCTTTTGCGCCAGATTCGCCAGCTGCAGCGCGGAGGGCACCCACACGCCGTGGAGATGCAGCACATCGCAGGCCTCCAGGGCCAACCTGGCCTGCTTCATCGCGGCGCCGTCGAAGAGCCCGAGCGGGAGGCTCGGCTTGGGGAGCAGCCTGATCCGCGGCGTCGTGGGGTTGAAGGTCTCTTTCGAGTTCTTCTTCCACTCCTCGGGAGCCTGGAAGTCATCCGTGGTCAGGAGCGTGAGCTCGTGCCCCTGGGCGGCGCAGGCGTTGGAGAGGTCCGTGATGGCCCGAATCGGCCCGCCGTCGGCGAACCAGTACCGGAGGATGTAGTGCGCGATCTTCATGGCTGGGCAGCGTGGATGCGATGTCCCGGGGCAAGCGTCCCGGGATACATCTATCGGACGATCCGCAGCCTGTCGATAGCCCCAAGAGGGGCCAAACGCGGGCTGGTCCCCAGCAGGTTACCCGTCGTGCGCAAGACCCGCGCCAGACCCCTGCAATCAACCCATAAGGCTTCATGGTCGACGCGAAGTCCGGCCCCGAACGCGGCGCCGTTTGAAGGCATGGAAAACCGGAGGTCTCCAACCTCTCGCGCCGCGGCGTTTCGAAGGAATGTCCTGGTGCGCGCGAGGACCTGAGAACCTGGACCGGCGGATGGTCACCAAACACGGCCGCCATTCAGCGATCCAGCGCGAAGCTGTTCCAACAGCGGCATTCGCGCGAGCTTGGCCCGCGCGGGCGGTTTGTGAGGATCCATCGACCCGCAGCGGGCCGATCAGCGCTTCCGGCGGCTGAGCCCAGCGAGACCGAAGATCATCGGGAGCGCTCCGGCGGGCGTCGGGACCGTCAGGCGGTAGTTGTACGACGCGGTGAACGTCTCGTTTCCGAAGGCGTCGAGCGAGAGCACGCTGTACACCCGGTAGAGGCCCGGTCCGAGCGTGCCGCTCTTGTCGAAGCTGCCTTCACCGCCCGGCAGGAAGATGCTGTTGAAGGGGCTGTTCTGCCAGACGATCCCGTCGAAGTACTGGAGCGCGACGAGGCTGAACGCCGAAGGGCCGGGGAGATCGATGGACCCGGAGAGCTGGTAGTCCGTGGGCGCCGCGATGTTGAACTCAAGCACGAGCTCGTTGCCCGGATTGCTCATGATGAGCTGCGCCACGCCCGCGCCGGTCGCGACCGTTGAGACGCTCGTGCTTCCCGATGCGGAGATGGACGAGAAGCCGTTGAGCGGACCGGTGATCGAGAACTCGTGCTGGGCGATGCCGTCAACGCCCGCGAAGTAAGGCTGCCCGTTCGGGAGCACGCCCGAGGTGGAGCCCTTGTACTCGATCGACTCGTTGTCCGAGGCGACGAGCAGGTTGTCGGGGGTGCTCACCGAGTCGGAGTGCGAGTCGCCACCCGCGCCGTACACATAGGTGTAGCTCACGCCCGACTTGCGGCTGGTGAGCGACTGGGCCTCCGCGGAAGCGGACGCGATCACGGACAGAGCGACGATCGTCAACGCACGAGTTTGCATGGAACACCCCTTGGCGGAAGCAATGCCGCCATACACAAGGTGCCCCAAGAAGTCGCATTTGCCAGCCAAACCCACAAACAGGGGGCCAAGACATCCAAGCCGCACAGCTTGCCAACGTCCGAGAACATCGGGCGGGATCGCCAGCTAACGGCCGAGCAGGCTCCGGGCCATCGCGGCAACCTCGCAGCGGGCTTCCTTGGCCAGATGCCTGAGCAGCCTCATCGCCTCGGACTCGATCAGCGAGTCACGCTCGACCAGGAACCACTTGGCCTGTTCGATGAGCATGCGGTCCTCAAGCTTCCGGCGGAGCACCTCGGCTTCGATCTCCTTCTCGAGGTACTGATTGAACCGCGCCCAGGCGACTTCGATCGCGGGCCTGAGCTGCTCGCGCGTGACGGGCTTCACCAGATATCCGAAGACACCCGCCTCGGTCGCTGCAGCGACCTGCTGCTGGTCGGAGAAGGCCGAGACGATGACCACCGGCAGGAGCATCTCGTGGAACAAGGCCCGGGCCGCGTCGATGCCGTCGGAGTCGGTCATCATCCGCACGTCGAGCACCGCCATGTCGGGCATCGTCGAGAAGGCCAGGAGCACCGCGTGCTCGCCGTCGCGGGCGGGTCCGACCGCTTCGTAGCCGAGCTGACGCAGGGCCTGCATCACCGCGGCGCCCGCGAGGCTCTCGTCGTCCGCGACCAGGATCCGGCGCGGATGAGCCAGAGGGGTGCGCCGGGCTTGCGTCTCGGTGTGCGGCGTCGTCAGCGGTGGGGGAGGCGACGAGACGCCTCGCACATCGTCGATCAGCGTGCTGGGGAGCACGATCTCCACCCCTGGGGAATCCACCCTCCGCCCCGGAACCCCTCGTGCCGGCTCGGTCTGGGTGTGCGGCTTGCCGCTGCTGCTGCGAAACGGGGACGACGGAAGTGTGGATGCGTTCATGCGCAAACCTCCTTGTGCGTGGGCTGCGGGATGGATTCGCTCTGCGCTGACAGGCCTGTCCCGGTCGCGGGGGACGGGAGCCTGAGATGGGCGCTGATCTCGACTTTCCAGGACGCGGGTCCGGGTGTGAAGCGGACCTGACCGCGAAGATCGCTGGTCGCAAAGCCCTCGACGAGCGTCAGTCCGATGCCGGTGCTGTGCTTGGGCGCGACGATGACATGATCCGGCGCGTGCTCCGGGGCGAAGGACTCGAGCCACACGAACTCCAGGTGTGTGCCGGAGGAGTCCGGCGCTGCATTCCACGTCGCGCGGATGGATCCGCCGAGCCCGAGTGCGCCGTGCTTGGCGGCATTGGTGAGCAGTTCCTGGACGATCATGGCCAGGGCGTTGGCTTCCCGGCCGGAGAGATCGACCCGAGGCCCGCAAAGCTCGATGCGCTCGGCATCCGAAGCGTCCACGACTCCTGATGCGACCGACCGGATCACCGCAGCCAGGTCCGTGCCGGTCTCCCCCGCGGCGCTGATCAGGGTGTACACCTCCCGCAGCGCGATAATCTTGCCCCGGAGCGCTTCGACCGCGTCGGCTGGAGGGGTGCGGGCTTCCTCATAGACACCGACGAGGCCCAGGAGCGCCGCGAGGTTGTTGCGCACGCGGTGGTCGAGTTCGCGCCGCAAGAGTCGTTCGCGATGGAGCGATTCGGAGAGCTCGTCCATGGCGACGCTGCGCTGATGCAGGGCCATGCGCAGCTCAAACTCCGACGCGTCGCGTCGATCGATTTCCTTGCTGAGTCGGCGCATGTACCAGACCGTCAGGCCGCAGGCGACGGCGCTGAGCGGGATGGTGGAGAGCAGCGCCAGACGGAGCTGTTCGTCGGCGATCTGTGGATTGGCGCGGGCCAGGAGCAGCACGTCCGCGTTGGAAACGACCACCGCGATGACGGGCGCGAGGAACAGCGCCCACGTCGGCAGACGTGCAGGCGGCTGAGATTGGACTGGATCCTGAGTCAAAAGCGACTCCGCCCCCGGATCCGAGACGCTGGACGCGGGTGATACGAGCCGCCACCAGGCGCCGTTCGCGGGCGTTCTGCGGATTTTTGTTCGGGGTCACGCAGGCCCGTCGTGGTTATCCATGTCCGTCCGAGCCTCCAGCGCAAGCTGGAGGAAGCTGCCGATGAACCACAACGCCCGGTTTGGGGCGATGCTCTTCGTCGTGCCCGGAGATTCGGGTGAATGGAAGATCCCTCCAGCTTGCGCTGGAGGCTCGGACGGCGTTAGCTGAGGACGACGACGTCCTGGGGGTCGACGGTGATCGCGACCTGCTTGCCCGTGGCGGCGGCGCCGTCGACGGCGTACGGCGGGTTCAGCTGCGCCACCTTGATGCGCGCGTGGTCCTTTGAAACACCCGCGAGGTCCACGGTGTGCTGGACCATTTCGCCCAGGTAGGTCGAGTCCGCGAGCGTCGCGGGGAGGGAGTTGGGTGAGCCCGCGGGCGCCAGACGAAGCGACTCGGGCCGGATCGAGAGCAGGACCTGAGAGCCTGGAGTCGGAGCGGCGGATGTCGCGTTCGACGCGTGCAGCGTGCCGGCGCCGGTCTTGAGCTCGATCTGGCTTCCCGAAGCGGCGCTGACGGTTGCGGGGATGAAGTTGGTCTCGCCCAGGAACTCGGCGACGAACTTGTTGCGGGGCTTGCGGTAAAGCTCCGCGGGCCCGCCGATCTGCACGACCTTGCCCGATTCCATGATCGCGATGCGATCGGCCATCGAGAGGGCTTCCTTCTGATCGTGCGTCACGTAGATCGTCGTGATGCCGCTCTCCTTACAGATCCGGCGGATCTCCGAGCGGAGCTCGATCCTGAGCTTGGCGTCCAGGTTCGAAAGCGGCTCGTCAAGGAGGAGCACATCGGGACGGATGACCAGGGCGCGGGCCAGGGCCACGCGCTGCTGCTGACCGCCCGAGAGCTGATTGGGACGGCGCTGCGCGTACTGCTCCATGCGGACCGCGGCCAGCGCTTCATTCACGCGGCGCGACTTCTCGGGGTCCTTGATCTTGCGGATCTCAAGCCCGAAGGCGACGTTGCCCGCGACGGTCATGTGGGGCCACAGCGCGTACGACTGGAACACCATCCCGGTGTTGCGGTCGTTGGGGGCAGCGAACGTGACGTCGTTCCCGTTGAAGAGGAGCTTTCCCGCGGAGGGCTCGATGAAGCCCGCGATCATCCGAAGGAGGGTGGTCTTGCCGCAGCCTGAGGGGCCGAGCAGGAAGAAGAGCTCGCCCGGCGCGATCTCAAGCTGGACCGAATCGACCGCGGTGGTTGTGCCGCCGCCGTGCGCCGGGAAGGTCTTCTTGAGCCCCTGAATCGAGATCGCGGTGGACATGCGGGCAAAGCATAGAGCAGATCCCCCTCCCGGGTGGATCCCCCGGGATTTCCTCCCCCGGGATCGCTCGTCAGCCGCCCCGGCCCTTGGATTTCAGCCAGGCGTGGAGCTTGGTCGCGGTCCAGGTGTTCACGCACATGTCGGGGGTGAGCCATCCCCGCCGGCCGGTGAGTACGCCGTAGCGCAGGTTGTCGAAGTCCTCGCGCTGGTGAACGTCGCAGTTGATGGCGATCGAGCCGCCCGCGTCGACCGCGGCCCGGACGTGGGTGTCGCGGAGGTCGAGCCTCATCCAGTGGGCGTTGATCTCCAGCGCGGTGCGGTGCTCCTTGGCAGCAGCGATCAGTTCGTTCATCGCGGGGGAGAGGCCCGGACGCCGGTTGATCAGGCGGGCGGTGGGGTGACCCAGGATGTGCACGAGCGGGTGCGTGATGGCGCGGAGGAGCCTCTTGGTCGCCAGGGCGTCCTCCTGGCGCGTCGCGACGTGCGGGCTGGCGACGACGATGTCGAGTTCCGCGAGCAGATCATCGTCGTAGTCCAGAGCGCCGTCGGCCAGGATGTCGACCTCCGAGCCCGCGAGGATCGTGATCTTCACGCCGTCGTCGTGGAGTTTCTTCTGGGCAGCGTGGATCGCCTTGATGTGGGCGCGGAGGCGTTTCTCATCCAGCCCTCCCGCGATCGCGGAGGACTTGGAGTGATCGGTGACCGCGATCGTGTGGAAGCCCCGCGCGTGGGCCTCGCGGGCCAGGGCTTCGATGGAGAGCACGCCATCGGAGGCGGTGGTGTGGGCGTGGAGCTCCGCGCGGATGTGCTTGACCTCGATCAGTTCGGGCGTCGCCTCGAGATCGATCTCGCCCCGGCTCTCGCGGATCTCCGGCGGGATGAAGGGCAGGTCCAAGGCTTTGTAGATCTGGGCCTCGGTGGAGGCTGCGATGGGTTTCACGCCGCGTGCTTGCGGGGGCGTGTCCTGGTCATCTTCGGGGAACAGGCCGTACTCATTGAGCGTGAGCCCTCGCTTCTGGGCGCGTTCGCGGAGGGCCACGTTGTGTTCCTTGGACCCGGTGAAGTACATCAGCGCCGCGCCGAAGGACTCCTTGGGAAGGATGCGGAGGTCGACCTGGATCAGCGTGCCTCCCTTGGACTTGCCCGCGTCCTCGTCGCCTCCCCAGCGTCCCAGGTCCGCGCCCATGTCGAGCATGACGGAGGATTTGGTGTCGCCCGAGGCCAGCACGCGCTGCACGCCGGGCATCTCGCGGAACTCCCGGCTGATCTCCGCGGCCTTGGCGTGATCCTTGAGCGTGACCAGGATGTCGATGTCGCCGATGGATTCCTTGCCCCGCCGCAGACTCCCCGCGAACTCGGCCTGCAGGACGCCCTTCAGGGAGCGCATGCGTTCGGCGATCGCCTCCGCCAGGGGCATCGCCAGCCCGATCCAGGCCCGCTGCTGGGCCTCGTCGGTCGCGAAGGCCAGTGACTCCTTGATCTTCTCGACGCTCTTGGCGCCCATGCGCGGGAGCTTCAGGATCGAGCCATCGTCGATGATGCGCTTGAGCCCCGCGACGTCGGTGACGCCCGCTTCTTGCCAGAACATGCGGACGGTCTTGGGGCCAAGGCCCGGGATGCGCAGGATTGCGAGGAGGCCCGCGGGGACCTTGGCCGAGAGCTCATCGAGCTCCTTGATTGCGCCCGAGCGGGCCATCTCGATGATCTTGTCGGCGATCTTGGCGCCGATCCCCGGGATCTCGACGAGCTGCTCTTTGCTGAGCTTGGAGAGGTCTTCGGTCACGCCCTCGATCGAGCGGGTCGCCCGCGCGTTGGCGCTGGAGCGGAAGGAATCCTCGCCCAGGAGGTCCATGAGGACCGAGATCTGCTGGAGTTTCTCCGCCAGTGTCGCGTTGAAGGACATGGCGTCATGGTAGTGGGGGCGTTCAGGCCCCGGCCGAGCGGCGCTTCCGGCGGGCCTCGGCCTGCTGGGCGCTGGATTCCCCGACGTCATACGTCGTCACGACCTGCTCGGTGTAGCCCTCGCGCTGCACGGGAGGCGAGACCACGTCGATGCTCCGACCCTTGCGGGACTTCTTGCGCGAGCCCGCGAGGCGCTGCTCGTACGCCTCCGCGACGCGGGACTCGATGGCCGCCACCGCGGCCTCACGCTCGTGGGCGGGGATCGCAAGCAAAGCGGCGAGCCAGCGCCGCGCCAGCTCGGGGCCGAGCGGGCGCAGCAGCTCAACGAGCATCCGAAGATGGTCGCCTGGCGAGAGCGTCGGCGATGAACTGGGCTCGGGAAGCTTGCTGGACAAGAGCGGGGGGTTGTTCATGCTTCACGCTCACGCGGTGGTCGTCGGATCGTCCGTCGGCAGCGTGCAGGCTTCCGCGGAGCCTCGTCTCCAGAATCTGGGTGTATTGCTCGAGCCGCTCCACGCGCTCCATGAGCCGTTCAAGATTGGTCGCGACCGCCGAGAGCAGTTCGCCCGCGGAACTCTGGTGCAGCTGCTGGACGCGGGCGTCTTCGAGCTTCATCGGGCCTCGCCCGGTGAGGATCCAGTCGCCCGAGAGCCCCAGAGCGGTGGCCAAGGCCGCCACGAACTCCACGCTGGGCGACTGCCCCTGCATGTACCGGCGGACAGTCTCCGGATGCGTCTGCGTCATCTCGCCGATGTGGCGATACGTGCGGTCGCCCACCGCAGCGTTGAGCCGATCGTGTAATCCGTTGCCGTTCACGAAGCAGAGTGTAGTGGGGCAGCCCGGGTGCGGAAAACCACAATCCTGTCGCACAGTTCTGCGGCCTGACTCAAATTTGTGCTTTTGCGACCAGTGCGGGCCGCTCAGCCCACATCTCCGAGTCCCAGATCCTTCCCGTACCGCTTGAGCAGTCGGGATTTGAGCAGGGCTTCCTCGGGCTTGTCCAACGCGGGCGAGCGATCGATCCAGGCTCCGGCGTCGCGCCGGGCCATCGCCAGCAGCGGGAGGTCCTTGGAGAGATCGGCCACCTGAAAGGGCGGGAGGCCCGACTGGCGCGTGCCGAAGAGCTCGCCCGGGCCGCGCAGTTCAAAGTCCTTCTCGGCCAGAACGAACCCGTCGGTGGTGGACTCCATCACGTTGAGTCTCTGGGCCCCGATCTCCGTCTGCACATCCGCGATGAGGATGCACACCGAAGGCTTGCTTCCACGGCCCACGCGCCCGCGCAGCTGGTGGAGCTGGGCCAGACCGAAGCGATCCGCATCCTCCACGATCATCATCGTCGCGTTGGGAACGTCCACGCCGACCTCGATCACCGTCGTGGCGACCAGCACGTCGATCGCGCCGGCCCGGAAGCGGGCCATCACGTGGTCGCGGGTGGAGGGCTTCAGCCTGCCGTGGAGGGCGGCGATCCGTACGCCGGGCAGCAGCGTGGATTCGAGCTCGGCCATCACGGTGCGGAGATCTGCTGCATCGCCCTCGCCTGGCTCACCACCCGAGTCGATCGCGGGCACGACGACGTAGGCCTGCTCGCCATCCTTGATCCTTCGGGCGACTTCCGCGTACACATCGCCCCGCAGGAGCTTTCCCACCGCACGGGTCGCGACGGGCTTGCGCCCCGGCGGGAGCCCCCGGATCACCGAGATGTCCAGGTCTCCAAAGAGCGTGATCGCCATGGTCCGCGGGATGGGCGTCGCGGTCATCACCACAACGTGCGGCGTCAGAGGCCTGGGATCCGCCGAGACCTCCGCATCTCCCGCCCGCGTCGCCTTGGCCCGCAAGGTCGCACGCTGGGCCACGCCGAAGCGGTGCTGTTCATCGATGATCGCGACCGCCAGCGCGTGGAACTTCACCGACTCGGTGAGCAGCGCGTGCGTGCCCACGAGGATGTCGACCTCGCCCGACGCCAGCCTCGCGAGGATGGAGGCGCGGTCCTGCTCGGGCGTGGCGCCGGTCAGGAGCTCGACGCGCACGCGCGAACTGTGCAGCATCGAGGAGATGGACGCGTGGTGCTGCTCCGCGAGGATCTCGGTGGGCGCGAGCAACGCCGCCTGCTGTTCTCCCGCGACCGCCATGAGCATGGCGTACAGCGCCACCGCGGTCTTGCCCGAGCCCACGTCGCCCTGGATGAGCCGGTTGGTCGGGACTTCGGTCGTGAGGTCCTTGACCAGATCGGCGATGACGCTGTCCTGCGAGCTGGTGAGCTTGAACGGGATGCGCTCGCGGATGCGGGCGTCGATCACGTCGGAGAACTTGAGCGCCGGGGCCCGCTGGAACTTGCGCAGGTACGCACGCTTCAGATGCACCGCGAGCTGGAGCAGGAGAAGCTCGTCGTACGCCAGACGTCGCCTGGCGGCCAGGACCTGCTCCTCGCTCTCGGGCGCGTGCATGGCGCGATACGCATGACGCAGCTCCGGGAGTTCGTGGGCAGCGCGGAAGTCCGGAGGCAGATGATCGTCGATGAGAGGCAGCGCCAGAGGCAGCGCGATCTTCATGGCCCGCTCGATCATCGCGGATGGGCAGGCCTCGCTGGCGGGATAGACCGCGCGGATCCGAGCCTCGCGGGCGGCGGGCTCCTGATCATCCTTGATGATCTCGAGCCGCGGATTGACGATCTGAAGCCCCGGGCCGCGGCGGTTGGTCTTGCCCTGGACGCGGACACGCTCCCCGGGCTTGAGCTTGTCGCGCATGTAGGGCGCGTTGAACCAGACCAGATCAAGGCGGCCCGTGTCGTCCATGAGGACCGCTTCGAAGCGCTGCTTGCGGTATTGCCCCGCGAGTCTGGTCGCCGCGATCTCGCCCCGGGCGGAGACGATCTGGTCGGCCTGAAGCTCCGAGATGGCGGTCTCCGCCTCATGGCGTTCGTGCCGCATGGGCAGATGCGCCACGAGCTTGCCGAGGCTGGTGATCCCCAGCGCGCCCAGGGCGCGGAGCAACGCGGGCGTCATGCCGTTGATCCGTGCCAAGGGGGAGGTGAGGGTGAGCGACTCGGCCACGGGATCACGATACCCGGCGTTCAGGAGGCCTGCCGTCCGGCCTTGCCCGTCACGCCCGAGGCTCATCCGAAGGCGGGGGTGTGTCGGGGTCGATCTTGCGGAGGTATTCCCAGGAGTAGATCCCCGTCTGGTGTCCATCGGAGAAGAGGATCTTGAGCGCGTAGTTTCCGACCAGTTCGGCGCCGGTCGCGACGATCGGGCCGGATTGGGCCGCAGACGCGGGGAGCACGGTCAGGGGATTGCGTTCCATCTCTTCGCGGAGCTGTTTCACGTCCGCGGAGGGAGACATGCGCCGAAGGTACACGATGGAGTAAAACGACGTGGCGCCGTCGGCCCACTGGATGGTGAGGCCGCGGTCCTTCTTCAGGTCGATCTTGACGGGTGTCGTGTCCACGTGAAGGCGAACGATATGCTTGAGCGCCGGTGCGGGAACTGCCCAGGCAGAGTCGCACGCCGCCGGCAATCTGAGTGCCGCTCGGCGCCGGGTGAGTGGGTCAAGCGTCGGAAACGTCGAGCGGTTTGTTGAAATGTTCGGAGTACGCACGTGACCAGGCAGCGATACGCGGACGCGTTGGTTGAAGCGATCGGTCGCAGCGGCAACTGCGCCTGCGTAGGCATCGATCCCTTCATGGACCTCATGCCCGGATCGATCATGCAGGCCGATCCCGCCTCGACGCTGCGGAGCTTCGCGAGCCGGGTCATCGACGCGGTCGCGGGTCTGGTCCCGGTCGTGAAGTTCCAGGCTGCGTGCTTCGAGCGTTTCGGCGCAGCGGGATACGCCGAGCTTGAGCGGGGCGTGGGTCTGGCCAGGCAGCGGGGCCTGCTCGTGATCCTTGACGCCAAGCGGGGTGATATCGGCTCCACCAGCGATCACTACGCTGCGGGCGCGGTCGCGATGGGCGCGTCGTGCATCACGGTGAATGGCTATCTCGGGCCGAGCGGCATCGAGCCTTTCCTGAACGCGGGTCTGGGTGTCTACGTCCTCGTGCGAACGAGCAATCCCGACAGCGACGTGCTGCAATCAGCCCCGCTCGCCGACGGCAGGACCGTCGCGGGCGCCATGGCCCAGATGGTCGCCTCGATCGGCGCCTCGCGCCTGGGCTCGCATGGGTTCAGCGATGTCGGCGCGGTGGTGGGGGCCACCAAGGCCGACGACGCCGTCATGCTCCGCCGCGTCATGCCGGCGCAGCCCTTCCTGGTGCCCGGGTTTGGCGCTCAAGGCGGAACGCTCGAGGACGTCGCGAGGCTGCGCGTGGACAAGCCCAAGGGACTTGGCGGCATCCTCGTCAACTCGAGCCGCGGGATTACGTATCCCAAGGGCTCGCAGGAGCTCCCCGCAAGCGAGTGGACCGCCCGGGTTCGGAAGGCAGCCGAGGAGTTTGCGGTCCAGATGGGCGACGTTTGCTGAGCCATCTCGCGCTCGCATTCCCTGCCCGCTCGGGACCCAAAAAAGAAAGAAGCCCCGGTGGTGTGTAGTTCCCGGCCGGGGCCTCTCTTGTGCACGGACTCAGATTGTCGAAGCGCTTTACCGACGACGGCGGGTGCCGACCAGGCCGGCGATGCCGACCAGGCTCAGAGCGCCGGGCGTGGGCGTGACCTGCGCCGAGAAGCTGCCTTCGGAGATCCAGTTGCTGGCGAAGGAGCCGGTCCCGGTGTCGATCGCGGCGCGGCCGCCGGTCTCGGCGTCGCGGAGGGCCGACATCGAGAACGAGAAGTTCCGGATGCCCGTGAACTCCTTGTTCGCAAAGAGGCCGCCGCCGACGAACGAGAGCGTCGGGTCCACGAAGCTGTCGGTCTCGATGGCGCCCGCCGAGCCCAGCAGGTTGCGCTGGCCCGAGTAGCTCACAAAGACCGCATCGGCGAAGTTCACCGTGAGCAGCGGCGTGGAGGTGTTGGCGATCGCGGTGAACACGAACGATCCCGAAAGGCGGTAGGTGTGCAGGACACCGGCGCCGTAGGGAAGGGCCGCGTATTCACGCGTGGACGCTGCGAACGAGAAGTAGGACGGGATGGAGATGGCCGGGAGCGGCCCATCCTCATCGGCGTCGTACATCAGGTTGACGTGCGCCAGGTTGTTGGGACCAGCGCCGCCGTCCAACACGAACGCCCCGGTGCTCTTGTTCGAGAACGTGGGGAGATCGAAGTTTGAATCGGAGGCGAAGGAAAGAAAATCCGCCCGCGCCGACATGGCGACGAGGGCGGAAGTGAGTACCAGAGCGGAAGAACGGATCATCAGTGCTCCGCCGGCTTGGAAGCCGGGAATGATGGTGAGAGTCGTCGAGACTTACCGACGGCGACGGCCGGCGACCAGACCGCCCAGACCGAGCAGCGCCATGGCGCCGGGGGTCGGGACGAAGTGGGCGGTGCCGGAGAACGAGCCCTCGGAGATCCACGTGGTGGCCGGGAGCTTGAAGTCGCCCGCAGCGTCATCGGAGACCAGCGGGACGCCGAGCACGCCGTCGTGCTGGAGCCAGGTCAGGGTGAAGGAGAAGTCGTCGTGGCCGACGGACTCGCCCTTGTACAGGCCGTAGGCCGGGAGGTCCTCGCCCCACCAGGTGTAGACGACGTTGGCCGACTCGGAGTCCGCGCCCTGGAGGGTCGCGGTGGAGCCCCAGCCGAAGGCCGGACCGACCGCGGTCTCGGCGTGGCCCGAGCCGCGGATCTTCGCGGTCAGGAGGGGGGCGCCGGTCTGGAAGTCAACCCAGCCGAAGTCGAAGGGGCCGTCGCCGCCGCTGAGGGCGTAGTTGTGGATGAAGTTGCCGCCGCCGAGCGGGACGCTGGCGAGGAAGTTGATCCGCATGTCGGCGACGAACCGCGTCGCACCCGAGAGCGGGGGCAGCGGGCCGTTGTCATCGTCGGCGAACAGGAACGTGGGATTGTCCTGGGGGGCCGCCTGGATCACGTTGCCCTTACCGATGAAGGTGAAGGCGGTGTGGTTGGCGTTGTCGGAGGCGAAGCTGAACAGCGTCGCGTTGGCGGCGCCGGCCATCGAGGCCAGGACGATTGCAGCGGTCAGGGACTGACGAATCACGGGAAGCTCCTCTCTTGTCGCCCCACCACGGGGCGCTGCTGGCGTTGTGAGAACACGGACTCCACGAAACCCGCTCCACGAGTTCCGCGGTCTTGCCACGCACTTCCCGGTGATCCCACGTGCGCGAGTGATGCCCCGGACGGCAAAGCCGTCCTTTCCACTCGCGCGACTCGTTGGTCCACGAGACGCAATGACGATGAGCCGGATCAGCGCAAAGCGCTTCAAAGGCTCCCTTTTGATGTACATCACGCCCGCGAAACCGCCACCCACTTAGGAGAAATTGTGAGTCCCGAAACCAGATTCTCCCGGACAAATCCCCGGGGAACCTCCCGCTCTCCAACCAGACCCCGAGCGCAAAGCCCGCGCAGGAAAACACCCCGACCTGCTGGGCCGGGGTGTCTGGTTCTCGTCAGGGTCTTGAGCGATTGACGCTTACATGGGCTTCTTGGAGATCGTCACGTCGTAGATGTGCAGGAGCTTCTCCTTGTCGAAGATCATCTCCTGACGCGTGTGGCCCACGATGTCGTACTCGGTGGTCAGCTCAATGGCGTCCACCGGGCAGGCCTCCTCGCACATGCCGCAGTAGATGCACCGCAGCTCGTCGATCTCGAACTTCTTGGGGTACTTCTCGCGGTCTTCCCAGGGGCTCTCGGCCGCCTCGATGTGGATGCACCGGGCCGGGCAGATCGTCGGGCACATCATGCAGGCCACGCACTTGACGCGGCCCTGCTCGTCGCGGTTCAGGCGGTGCACTCCCCGGAAGTTGCTGGCGTTCTGGCCGCCTTCGAGGACCGGCAGGTGCTCGCGGCGCTCCTCCGGGTACTGCATCGTCCGGTTGGTCTTCTTCGGGCTGAACTTGCTCTGCCCGAAGGACGTGAAGAAGTGGCGGACCGTGGTGCCAAAGCCCTGGAAGATGGAGGGCAGGTAAATCGACTCCGACCGGTTGAGCGGCGGGGTCTGGATGAGCTTGATGTCCTCGTCGCGGATCGCCATAGGACCGCAGTATAGGGCCGCGAAAATCGTCCCAAGTTTCCACACCGCCCCTTCCCGTCGCGGGTTCCCGCGGCGCGGTACCATCTGGGAAGTCCATGCCCGGCAAGCCCAACAGACCGCTCTTTGAGCTCCTCCGCGATCAGCCCAAGCTGCAGACCAAGACGCCGCGCGCCGCTGCGCCCGCGACCGAGTCGGTCGAGGCCAAGCCCGCGCCCGCTGCCAAACCCCAGGCTCCCTCGCGCATCGAGGTCATGAAGCCCGGGCTCGAAGCTCTGGAGGCCGGCGGTCCGGGTGAACCGTTCCTGCGTGTCCGCAAATCCGCGTTCTACCTCGGGGTCGCCGGCGTGCTGGCGATCGCGCTCCTGGTCTGGATCGTCGCGTTCACCCGCGGCCGGGCTGTGGGGGGAGCGGAGGAACGCCAGAAGTTCGGGGTCGTCAACCCGCCCTCGCCGCCCCTGGGCGATCCCCTGAACCAGAAGCCCGCCGTCACGGACCCGACCCCCGACAACACGCCCCAGGCCAACGATGCCGGCGACGCGGGCAAGGGTGGCAAGCCCCAGCCCAAGAAGCCCGTCTCGGTCGCCGGGGTGACCGGGGCTCAGGTGAACGCCGGGTCGGGCGAGATTCTGACCGCCACGGGTCGCACCAACACCGACCCCCGCACCCCCGGGATGAACTACCTGGTTCTGACGATCCTGGCGGAAGACGAAGCAGCAGAGGCGGTTGCGTTCCTGGCTCGCAACAACGTGGACGCCTTTGCGGTGCCCAATAAGGGCGACCGTCGGGCGGCGTCGGGCCGGAAGACCTCAGTCCTGGTGGTCACCGCGGGGATCACCGCGGACCAGTATAAGAAGGACCCGATCAGGACCCAAATGGAGCAGGCCGCGACCAAGCTCGGGGCGGCTTGGAAGAAGCAGGGCGGGTCGGTGGACTTCGCGCAGCACTATTGGCAGAAGTACGACCGGTAGGGGCCTAACATCCCCTCCCCTCGGACGGGCTGCTGCGCTGGTGGCGCGGCGTCCGGGGTGTTCTTCATGTTTCGCGGCCGGGATCGGCGCGCGTGGAAGGTGGAATCATGAGCCTGGATCGCAGCCTGAAGATCTCCGCGAACATGTCCGGCAAGCGCAGCGTGCTCACCCGCGCCGAGCGCATCGCCAAGCTGCAGGCCGACAAGCGCTTCGACGACAAGAAGGACAAGGTCCTTGGCCTGGCCAAGACCCTGACCGGCAAGTAATCCGTCGCGGATCGCGTGGCCCGTCCAGCTCGGCTGGATTGATCAGGCCCGGCTTGTTCGATCAGGCCCGGCTTGGTTGATGAAGCCAAGCTCGGAAGTGCCAGTCGTGTTGGTCCAACCCGATTAAACCGGAGGCGCGCCCGCAAGGCGGCGCCTCTGTTTGTTTTTGCCCCCCGGGTCTCCCGCGCTGCCCGTGCATGATCGGCTTCTGACCGCGTGAGGCGAGCATGCGGGACCTATCGTCCCGACATGGCACTCGCAGACCGCTGGATCTCCAATCGCGCCAAGGGCATCAACGGGTCGGGCATCCGCAAGGTCGTCGCCGACGCCCGCATCACGCCCGGCGCGATCACGCTCCACCTGGGCCAGCCCGACTTCCCGGTCCCCGAGCCCATCCGCAAGGCAGCTGCCGACGCGGTGCTCATCGGCATGCCCGCGACCAATGGCTACACCGACACGCGGGGCTATCCGCCTCTGCTCGAACGGATCCACAAGCACCTGAAGATCGATTGCGCCTGGGACGTGGCGCTTCTCCCGGGCGAGAGCAAGCCGACCGCGGCCTTCGTGACCACCGGCACCTCGGGCGGGCTCATCACCGCAGCGCTGGCGCTGCTCGACGAGGGCGATGAGATCATCATCCCCGATCCCTACTTCGTGCTGTACCCGCACATGGGTGATCTGTTCGGCGCCAAGGCGGTGCCTTGCGACACCTATCCGGACTTCAGGCTCACCGCCGAGCGTGTCGAGAAGCTCATCACGCCCCGCACCAAGGCGGTGCTGCTCTGCTCGCCGAGCAATCCGTCGGGCGTGGTGTCGAGCGTGAAAGAGGTTGCGGAGCTTCTGGATCTGTGCAAGCGGCGCGGGCTGCTGCTCATCTCCGATGAGATCTACGACGAGTTCACCTTTGACGACTTCAAGACCGACAAGCGCCTGGGCGATCACAAACCCGCCAGCCCGAGCCCGGCGCGACTCCCCGGCGCGGAAGAGCACGTGCTCCTGATCCGAGGCTTCGGAAAGACCTACGGCTGCACGGGTTGGCGGCTCGGGTACGCCGCGGGGCCCAAGGCGATCATCGATGAGATGGCCAAGATGCAGCAGTACACGTACGTGTGCGCTCCGACGCCATTGCAGGCGGGCGTGGTGCACAGCTTCGACGTGGACATGTCGCGCGAACTGGCCGAGTACAGGCGCCGCCGCGACTTTGTCGTCGGCGAACTCTCCAAGGTGACCCAGGTCGCGATGCCGGGCGGCGCGTTCTACGTGTTCGCCAAGGCGCCCGGGAATGAGAAGGACGCGGCGACCCGCTTCTACGAGCGGTGCAAGGCCGAGAAAGTCTTCATCGTGCCCGGCGAAGCCTTCAGCCTCCGCGACAGCCACTTCCGGATCAGCTACGCGACCAAGCTCGAGAACCTGGAGAAGGGGCTTCAGACGATCGTGCGGTTGATGAAGTGAGCAAAGTCGTGCCACCGACCGCTTTCGAGCGGTTGGTGTCCTGGTTTCCCTGATGAAGAGAAGGCGCCGGAGCACCGACCGTTCAGAAACGGTCGGTGGCACGATCATTTGATAGTCTTGGGAAATGGATCATCCCGCAGCACATCGCAAGAACATGAAGCGACGTGAAGTATTGGGAGGCGTCCGGTTCGTGACATTCTCCTGCGAGCGCCGGCTGCCGCTGCTGAAGAACCCCTTGATTGCGGACATGTTCGTGGCGTCGATGTGCGAGGCCCGTGAGCGTTTCGGCCTCCGGCTTCACGCATGCGTCGTGATGCCCGAGCATGTGCATCTTCTTGCGACCCCCTCCGCCGACTGGCCGCTGTCAAGGTCGCTGCTGTTCATCAAGCTTTCGGTGGGGCAGCGCGTGATCCGCAGATGGCGACAGCTCGAAGCCTCGATCCTCGAGAGAATTACGCCGCCGGATGGTCCGCCGCGCTTCTGGCAAAAAGGCGGCGGCTTTGATCGCAACGTCCGAGACGAGGCCGAACTCGCCAAGGAAATCCGGTACATCCATCGCAACCCGGTCGAGCGCGGGCTTGTCGATCGTCCGGAGCTCTGGAAGTGGTCGAGCGTGCGATGGTGGATGGGGATCCGAGCAGGGGAAGTCGCCTGCAAATATCCGCAGAGCTCAGGCTGGGAGGACTGGAAGGCATTTCTCTAGCGTGCCACCGACCGCTTCCGAGCGGTCGGTGTCTTGGTTTCCCCGATGAAGAGAAGGCGCCGGAGCACCGACCGTTCAGAAACGGTCGGTGGCACGATCAGTTCGGCGGCATGCCGCCCTGCGGGACGTTCGGTGAGCCCATGGCCTTGACCGTGAAGCTCGCGCTCTCCATTACATAGAGGCCCACGAGCCAGTCGCCCGTGAGGAAGGGCTTCACGCCGAACTTGCCGGTGAGTTCGCCCTGGGTCGCGAAGTGTTCTTCCTCGGTGATCGACTGGCCGAGCTTGGCTTCGATCGCGTCGTAGGGGGTGGGGGGGACGCCGATGCAGCAGCCGTCCCACTGGTTGAGCATGAGCAGGAGCTCTTTGGGCTTCTTGACGAAGACGGGGAAGAGGATGTTCCCGGTGATGCGGACGAACTTGCCGTCGAGCATCTTCACGCGGGCGGGAATGGTCTTGAGCTTCTTGTCCGGCGCGAAGGACTCCTGCGCGCTGACGAGCATTTCCCACGGCACCTCGTAGGGCTTCTCGAGCGTGCCTTCGCCTTTGACGACGAAGCGGTCATCGATCAGCATCGAGCCGTCGGGCTTCTTCTCGATCTTGGCGTCGGGCCCGGTGGGGAACTCGGGCGCGGGGGGCGTCTGGGCGGTCGTCTTGGCTGGGCCCGACAGGGGCTTTTTCTCGCCCGGGGCGGCCTGCGGCGCGCCGGCGTCGCTCGGCGGCGGGGCCTTGTCGGCGGGCCTGGGCTCGCGCGACGGGGAGTCGGCGGCCTGCGCCAGCGCCATCGAGGCCAGAAGGCTGGAGGCGAGCAATGCAACTGACGTGCGACGCATAGCGGTCCTTTCGCGGTCGGTCCCCGGACTCTTCCGTTCGCTCAGGCGGGCCTTGCGGATCACCCGATGGGCTTGAGATTCTTCGCGACCGGCGTGCGGTACGCCACCGCTGCGGGAATTACCCCCGCCAGGGCCGCCAGAAGCACCGTCGCGCCCATCACGATGGCCGACGGGACAGGTTCGAGCCCCGGATCAATCCGCAGGCCAAGTCTGGATTCCAGCACAGCGGCCGCCAGAGCGCCGCCGGCGATCGCCAGGACCAGGCCCGCCAGCGCCCCCAGCAGACCGATCAGGGCCGACTCGGCCAAGACCAGCCTCCCGATGCGCCAGGAGCTTGATCCGAGCACGCGCAGCACCGCGATCTGGCGACGGCGCTGCTCCATCGAGTTGTACAGCGCCAGCATGATCGCGATGCCGCTGGACACCATGACCACGCCCGCCATCGCGACAAAGAGCTGGTCGATGTTCCCCACGATCACGAAGAGCTTGCGGATCTCGTCCGAGGGATTGGCGACCGTCAGCGTCGGATCGGCGCGGAGGCGATAGAAGATCGAGGGGAGCAGGGTGCTGGCGTCGGAGCCTTCGCGGGTCGCGAGCCGCGCGTAGATCCCGGTGATCTTGCGGTCCTCGTCGGTCAGGTCCTCGACGTGGATGGGCGCCTCCGCGTGGGCGTCGTGGTCGTGGCCATCGTGGTCGGCGTGATCGTGCGCATCGCCGGCCTTGGTTGCGTCCGCGGGCGGCTCGGTCTTGGCATTGGCGTGGTCGTGGTCGTCGTGGCCATCCTTCTCGTCCCCATCGTGGTGATGGTGGTGAATCTTGCCCTCGCGCTCGAGGCGATCGAAGGCGTGCATGAGCCAGGAGCTCTGGATGGAGATGAACATCGCGCGGTCGTGGCTTCCGCCGGTGGGCTTGAGGATGCCGACGACCTTGAACTTGAACTCGTTGTGGACGTGGCCTGCTTCGTGTCCCGCTTCGGCGTTGCGGTTGCGCGAGCCCGCGGTGCCGTGGGTCGGGGAGATCTCCTGGCCGATCTTGAGCC
>CAZHFW010000055.1:0-17691 GCA_964531675.1 uncultured Phycisphaeraceae bacterium
CGATCGCGTCGGATCCCACGGCCTCGATCCCGACATCTTCCACCCGCAAAGCGAGGGCGCTCAGGCCATCGCCGCCCACACCACACGCCTGGCCAAGTCCCGAGGCACAGGCTGGGAACGCTGGCGTCAACTCCCCTTCGACCCCATGCGCGCCGAGCACGTCTCCCGCGTCAAGCAGGTCTGGGCCTCCCGCAAAGGCCACTTCGACAACCTCGTCGTCCTCGGAATCGGCGGCAGCGCCCTCGGCAATATCGCCCTCCAGTCCGCCCTCAACTCCTCCGTCTACAACCTCCTCCCCGACGCCTCCCGCCCGGGCCCACGCCTCTTCGTCCTCGACAACGTCGACCCCGCGGGCTTCGCCGCCGTCATGGACTTCTGCGCAAACCAGCCCGGCGGCCTGAAGCGCACCCTCTTCAACGTCATCAGCAAGTCGGGCGAAACCGCCGAGACCGCCGCCCAGTTCATGGTCATCCGCGACGCCCTCAAGCACGCGGTCGGACCCGACTACCGCGCCAACATCGTCGCCATCACCGACCCCGCCAAGGGAACCATGCGGCAGATCTGCGACCGCGAGCAGTTCGACACCCTCCCCGTCCCCGACGGCGTCGGCGGCCGCTTCTCCGTCCTCTCCCCCGTCGGCCTCTTCTCCGCGCACGCCTGCGGCATCGACATCGACGCCCTGCTCACCGGCGCCGCCGACATGGACGCGGTCTGCTCCCGCCCCGACCTCACCAAGAACCCCGCCGCCATGCTCGCCTTCCTGCTCGTCGAGCTTGGCACCTCCAAGGGCAAGACCAACCACGTCATGATGCCCTATGCCAACAACCTCTACCTCCTCGCCGACTGGTACCGCCAGCTCTGGGCCGAGTCCCTCGGCAAGCGCAAGGACAAGACCGGCGCCGAGGTCTTCTCAGGCTTCACGCCCATCAAGGCCCTGGGCGCGACCGATCAGCACTCGCAGATCCAGCTCTACCGCGAAGGCCCCAACGACAAGGTCATCGGCCTGGTCGAAGTCGCCGACTTCGGCAAGTCCGTCACCATCCCCACGGGCCTGGGCGTCGACGCGCTGCACTACCTCGAAGGCAAGTCGATGGGCGCGCTGCTCAACGCCGAGAAACGCGCCACCGAGTACGCCCTGCTCGAGAGCGAACGCCCCAACTACACCATCCGCTTCCCCAAGGTCGACGCCCGCCACGTCGGACAGTTCGTCTCCCTCTGGCAGATCGCGACCGCGTACGCGGGACTCCTTCTCAACATCGACGCCTACGACCAGCCCGCCGTCGAGCTCGGCAAGCAGGCGACCTTCGGCCTCATGGGCCGCAAGGGCTACGAAGAGCACCTGGCGAGCGTCGATCGCGCCCTGACCCGCACGTCCCACATGATCGAGGGCTGATCCGCCGCTCTCGCGTGCGCTCAACGCCACCTTTCTCGATTGAATCCAAGCCCCCGGGCCCGAGCCCGGGGGTCTTTTCTTGCCCGGGCTTCAGTGAGGCTCCACCACAAAGCAGTCAAGACCGAAGTACGTGCCGGGCCGATCCGCGCCGGGATTGACGCCCACGACCTCGACGCGCACCGTGATCATGCCATCGACAGGCTCGGCGTCGCCCAGGTCGATCTTCCCGGTGGGAAGCACCTCGTGCCGGCGCGAGCACAGATCCACGTCATGCCCGACAGGCTTCCCGTTGATCGAGAAACGCACCACCGCGTAATCCCAGGACGCGGTCGCGTACGCCGCCAGACCGGACTTGCGCGCCGCGGGAATCTTGAACTCCACAAACTCACCCACCGCGTGCGCCTGCACCCAGAGCTGCTGCTCGCCGCTCCAGACCCCGGGCCCGAATCCGCCCTGAACCTCGACGCGCAGCCCCGGGGTCGAGCCGCTGACCTTGAGCGACTCGCACTCGATCGCGCCCGCGATCTTGAATGGCTTGGGAAGTTCCGGCGCCTTCACCAGAGGCAGCGCCGCCCGCTCGGGCATCGGCGCACGATTGGTCGTCGCGCCGGGCCTCGCGTAGAAGTACGCTGTGGTCGCGTACTCCACATCGCACGCCTTCCAGTGCCAGACTTCGATGTTCATCGAGAGCGACTTGGTAAACGGAATCGCGTCGAGTGAACGCGTCCGCGTCACCGCGGTGCGCCCCCAGTTGTTCTCGCCTTCCTGCCCATCCACCCGCACCTGAGCCTCAAAGGGCCTCGCGAACTTCACAGGCCAGCACCACCCATACCCGTAGTAGTCCTCGGTGCCTGTCCCGAAGTGCGACGGGAACTTCTCGCCGTCGACGTAGATCTTCTCGTCGCCTTCCCCCCACCACTCCTTGACCGGGTTCATCACGCTCAGGTTGTCACCGACGTACACGCCCTGGCCCGCAACGTCCACGTAGTTGAAGTCGCTCGTGCCCGCAGCACCCTTGGCGTGGATCGGATACTCGTCGCGCCACGCCGCGTGGAAGTGCATCGACCGCTCGTCCCACGCCCAAGGATCGGTCACAACACCCACCATCTCAAGCGTCACGTCCTGCTGCCCGAGATTGTGGATCGTAAGCCGTGCGTCGCGCTCGTAAGGCATGATCCAGTCGCAGGTCATCTGCCCGCCCGCGCGGACATGGCGATACCAGTCCTGATACGCGTTCACGCCGACGCCCGAACCGAAGAAATCCGCGATCGGGCACCACACCGTCTGTTCGCCGTCAAACGTCATCTCGACCACGCACGAGCGCAGCGCCTGCTCCAGATCCGCCGCCGACGCCCGCATCGTGAGCGTCCGCACCGCGTGAGGCCCCGAGGCCAGATCCCAAAAGCGGCTCGTCCCCGCCGGCAACACGCCCCCTCCCGGAAGCTCCGCCGTCTGCATCAGGTCCGATCGCCGCTCCGCCAAAAGCGTCGCCGACGCCCGCTCGATCTCCGCGCGCGACGCCGCAAGCTCACCCGCCGAGAACGACTCCACCACCGTCCCGGGCTCGTACACCCGGTAGTTCACGTGGTAGTAGAACTCGTTGTGGTCGCTCGTGACCACGCACCGCTTCGCGAAGGGCACAGGCAGATACATGTTCCAGCCCTTGCTCGCCTCCGCCGCAAGCCCCCCAGGCACCCCCGCCTTTCCGCTCAAGAGCTCCGCCATCGGCGCTTCGATCACCGGCGCGGCGCCATCATCCACATACACCCGCAGCACGCCCTTGGGATTGGGCGACCACACGCGCACGATCGCGCCGGGCCCCGCCGCGTCCATCATCACCCACTCCTTGCGCCCCTGATGCTCCTCCACGCGCAAGTACTGGTTGTAATCCCCGTTGGCGAACCACGTCCTTTCGTCCGCCGGATCGACCGACGCACGGTCGTAGGAGCTGAACTGCAGACACCGGTACGCGGGCTCGGGAAACCGCGCGACCGCCTCGCGATCCGTCATCTCGACAAGCAACGACGAAAGCGTGACAGGCGGAGCTGCGCAGGCTCCCCAAGCGAATCCCAGCGTCACCAGCCAGCCGATCAAACGCCTCTTCATGCGCACACTCCTCGCCCCGCTGCGGTACCAAACCCCGCGTCCTCCGGCGTAGTATGACAGCCGCGGCAGCACCCGGGTTGGCCCAATCCCACAGGAGCGCGACCATGCCTCTCTACGAATACATCGCCAAGGAAGACGGCGCCGTCATCGAGCTTATCCGCCCGATCGCGCAGGCCGACGCCCCCGTTCAGGACCCCGAAGGCAAGGGCCGCACGTTCACGCGCAAGCTCTCCACCTTCGCCACCTCCGGAGGCCCCGCCCCCTCAGGCGGCCACTCCCTCCCCGTCGGTGGTGGCTGCGCCTGCGGCAAGCCCCACGGCTCCTGCAAGCGCAACTGATCCGCCCCTCCAGGGTGGCACTGGTGCCCTTCAGGCACCAGTGCCCGCGCATCCTCAACTCCCTCTCCGCCCCCGCGCAACTCCAACGCGCACCCTCCGCGCCCGCGCACAAACCGCCAATCTCGCGCACCCCCACGCCCCCGCGCCCGTTCCGGCACGCCAGTTGTGGTTGTCCCCCCGTCCCGGTGCGCCCGCACCGGGTGGTTGCTTCGGACGCGCGCCCATGAACTACGGCATCCAGCTCTCAGCCTCCGGCGTCCTCACCGCCATGTACCGGCAGGACGTCGCCGCCAACAACCTCGCCAACATGTCCACCGCCGGGTTCAAGCCCGACATCGCCGCCACACGCCAGCGCCCCGTCGTCCGCCAGGAAGACGGCGTCTGGAACCTCCCCTCCAACGCACTCCTCGAACGCCTCGGTGGCGGCACCCTGCTCGCCCCCAACCGCGTCGACTTCTCCCAGGCCTCCCTCGAACGCACCGGCAACTCCCTCGACGTCGCCATCCAAGGCTCTGGCTTCCTGGTCGTCCGCGACGAAGCCGACCAGTCGGGTGACCGCCTCCGCCTTACCCGCGATGGCCGCCTCACCCGCGACCGTAACAGCCGCCTGGTCTCCGCCTCCACAGGCCAACCCGTCCTCGACCTCCAGAACCGCCCCATCACCATCCCCGACGGGCCGGAAGTCGTCATCCAGGAAAACGGCGTCATCCGGCAGGGAAACCTCACCCTCGGCCAGATCGCCCTGGTTGACGTCCCCAACCGCGAACGCCTCACCAAGCTCGGCAATTCGCTCTTCAACGCACCCGCCGACGCCATCAACTCCCGCGCGCCCGCCACCGGCGTCCTCAAGCAGTACCACGTCGAATCCTCGGGCGTTGACGAGTTCCGCGCCCTCCTGGCGGTCTCCAGCGCCGCCCGCGAAGTCGAAACCAACATCGGGATGATCCAGTCCCAGGACCGCATGATCGAACGGGCCATCTCCAGCCTCGGCCGCGTCGCCTGATCCCGCTCCCGACACGGAAAAAACGACCATGTCTGTCACCGCTCTTCAGACCGCTGCCACCGGCCTTTCCGCGATGAACACGTCCCTGGACGTGATCGCCAACAACATCGCCAACGTCAACACCCCGGGCTTCAAGGCCAGCCGCGCCAACTTCCAGGACTTGCTGTACCTCGAAAAGCAGCAGCCCGGCGTCGAAAACGCCAATGGCGACATGCGCCCCATCGGCCTCTACGTCGGCCTCGGCGTCAAGGTCTCGGGCACCCAGCAGAACTTCGAGAACGGCTCCCCGCTCTCCACCGGCAACAAGCTCGACATCATGATCGACGGCCAGGGCTTCTTCAAAGTCCAGACCGAACAGTCCCTCGGCGGCGGCACCGCCTACACCCGCGCCGGCAACTTCACCCTCAACGCCGACCGCGAAATCGTCATGGCCAACGACCAGGGCCGCCGCCTCGAGCCCCCCATCACCATCCCCGACAACACCATCAGCGTCGATATCGACGCCAACGGCAAGGTCTTCGCCACCGTCGCCGGCGAAACCACACCCCAGGAAGTCGGGCAGCTCGAAATCGCCACCTTCGCCAACCCCGCCGGCCTGAAGTCCGAAGGCGAAAACCTCTGGACCGAAACCGCCGCCTCGGGCCAGCCCACCTCTGGCGAGCCCGGCGTCGACTCCCGGGGCACCATCCTCCAGGGCTTCCTCGAAAACTCCAACGTCGACCCCACCCTGGAGCTCATCCAGCTCATCCGCACCCAGCGCGCCTTCGAGTTCAACTCCAACACCATCCGCGCCTCCGACGAAGCCCTCCGCACCGTCGCCCAGCTCACCCGCTAAGCCCGCGCCGCCATGACCGCGTTCCTGCGCACAACCCCGCCCGCCGCCCGCCGCGCCCTCTGGCTCGTCGGCGCACTTCTGGGCGCAGCCCTTGCGCAGGCCGACTCCATCACCCTGCTCCCGACCGTCCGCGTCGACACCGGCACAGCCAAGCTCACGCTGGCCGAGATCGCCAAGCTCGAAGGCCCCGCCGCCCTCGCGCTGGCCGACACCCCCGTCTACGAGTTCTCCAAGACCGACGCCGCCTGGACGACCATCGACGTCGCCCGCGTGCGCGAGGCCCTCAAGGACCACAAGGACCTGGACTGGTCCAACCTGAGCATCCACGGCCTGGCCACCCAGGTCCGCCGGCTCACGCCCCCCAAGCCCGCCGCCCCCAAGCTAGAAACCAACGAAGAGCAGGTCGAAGCCGATCCGGGCCCGACGCTCCGCATCGCCGTCGCCCAGCGCCTGTGCGACATGCTCGGGGTTCCTGCCGACCATCTCCGCCTGAAGTTTGAAGATCGTGACCAGAAAGGTCTGTCTATTTCCACGATCGACCGCATCGTGGACATTCAGCCGCTCGGTTCGGGCGATCGGATCCCGCTGGCCATCCGCGTCTATCAGGGCGAGACGATCGTCGCGAACCTGACCATCCGGGTCGATGCCGAAGTCTTGCGCCCCGTTGCCATTGCGACCGGTCCGCTCCGCCGCGGGCAGACGCTCGAGGCCAGCGACTTCACGCTTGAGGATCGCTGGCTCCCCCCGTCGGTCCGCCCCGCGGATCCCGACTCGGCCGCGGGCAAGGCGGTCCGCCAGCGCGTCAATCCCGGAGAGGTGCTCGGCCAGGAAGACATTCAGCCCCCCGTCGTCGTCAAGCGGGGCGAGCTGGTGATGGTGCACTGCGTGAATCCGGGCTTTGTCGTCAAGCTCACCGCGCGGGCCACGACCGACGCCCGCGAGGGTGAATCGATCACCTTCGAGACCCTGGAGCCCGATCGCAAGGCCCGCCGCCAGATCGTGGCCCGCATGGCCGGCCCGGGCACCGCGATCGCCTCGGCCCTGACCACGACCACCGACAACCCATCGCGAGGCGCTGCCCGATGAACCGTTCCCAGAAGTTCGCTGCCCTCCTGACGCTCGTGCTGGCCGCCCCCGCCTGCGGGCAGAGCCTGTTCCTGCAGCCTGTCTCCCAGCCGCTGGACGACACGAATCAGCCCGACAATCAGGCCCACATCCGGGCCTCCAGCCTGCTGTTCGTGCAGAAGCCCAAGCCCAAGAACTTCGCGATCCACGACCAGGTCACGATCGTGATCGACGAGCGTTCCACCATCAGCGCCGACTCCAAGCTGGACACCAAGAAGGACTACGACTTCAACGCGGCATTGACCAAGTTCCCGAGCCTCCAGGCCTTCCTGGAAGGCCAGATCGAGAACGGCGACTCCAACTCCGGCGCCGCCCTGGGCATCAACAGCAAGAACAAGTTCAAGGGCCAGGGCACCTACGACCGCACCGACAAGTTCAGCGCCCGCATCACCGCCACGGTGATCGACGTCAAGCCCAACGGCAACATGGTCCTGGAAGCCCGCAAGACCATCACCAAGGACAAGGAAGTCTCCCTCCTGATCCTCTCAGGCACCTGCCGCCGCGAAGACGTCACCGACGCCAACACCGTCCTCTCCACCCAGCTGGCCGACCTCAACCTCGTCACCCAGAACGAGGGTCAGGTGAAGGACTCGGCGACCAAGGGCTTCATCCCGAGGATCCTGGAAGCGATCTTCAACTTCTGAAGCAGGCGCCACCCGCTGAACGCACCAAGCCATCGAGTCCCCGACTCGATGGCTTCTTCGCATCCACCCCCTTCGTGCCTCCGTGCCTTCGTGCCTTCGTGCCTTCGTGCCTTCCTTCGTGCCTTCCCCCACCCCCGGCACACCATTCGCTGATCCCTCTCCGGAGGGCTCATGCGCCACGTTTCTGCTGTCATCTTCGCCGCGATTCTTGCGCTCATCGGCGCAACTCCCGCGCGCGCCACCGAGGTGAAGGAACTGGTCCGCATCAAGGGCCAGGGCGAGTCGGTCCTGCGCGGCATCGGCCTGGTCGTCGGTCTCTCGGGCACGGGCGACTCGGGCAAGGAGCTGGTCATGGCCCGCCCGCTGGCCAAGGTCCTCGAGAACGAGGGCAACGCGGTCGGCGATCTCAAGGAGCTGGCCGCGTCCAAGTCCGTCGCGGTCGTCCTCATCCAGTGCATCATTCCCGAGTCGGGCGGCCGCACCGACGACCGCTTCGACATCACCATCTCCACGGTCAACTCCGCGAGCAGCCTCAAGGGGGGCACGCTCTACCTGGCGCCCCTCTCGGGCCCGTTCCCGGGAAGCCCCGTCTATGCGATGGCCGCGGGAACCGTCGATCTGCAGGATCCCTCGGTCCCCACCACCGCCCGCGTCCGCGGCGGGGCCAGGCTCGTGCAGGACATCATGATGCCGCAGGTCGGCACCGGCTTTGAGCTGATCATCGAGCCCCACTTTGCCGGCTGGGGCGCCGCCTCGGAGATCGCCAGCTCGATCGACCGCCAGTACTTCAACAACCCCAGCGCCGCCGGGCCTTCGATCGCCAAGGCCATCGATGAGCGCACGATCCGGATCCTGATCCCCGAGAACGAGCGGGCCGACAAGGCCGCGTTCATCGCCGATGTGCTGGCCACGGACATCAACATGTCCATGCTCAAGCTTCCCGCGCAGGTGATCTGCAACTCGCGCACCGGGGTCATCATCGTGACCGGCGACGTCGAGATCGCCCCCGCGATCATCACGACCGACAAGCTCAACATCACGACCACCGTCCCGCCTCCCACGCCCACCGCGGCCAACCCGCTGGTGCAGCGCGACAAGTGGACGAGCCTGCAGACCAACGCCAGGCCTCAGGACATGTCCAAGCTGACGGACCTCCTGGCCGCGTTCAAGTCGCTCCAGGTCTCCAGCGCTGAACAGATCGAAGTCCTCCAGACGCTGCACAAGACAGGCAAGCTCCACGCCAAGCTGGTGATCGATTGAGCCTGCCCGACCTTTCCAACTCTGGCCTGATCCCGGCCCGTTCACTCGCGCCGATGGCGCCCTCGCTGAACTCGGCGCTGAGCGGCCGCTTCATGAACATCACCCGTCGCGGCGCCGATGGCGGCTCGGATCCGTCCTCTCTGGCGGGCCGTCAGGAGTCCTTCTCCCAGATGATCTCCCGCGAAGCCAATGCGGGCACGCTCACCAAGGAGCAGAAGGCCCGCCGGACCGCCGAGCAGTTCGTCGCCTCGAGCCTGGTCGAGCCCATCCTCAAGCAGATGCGGGAGTCGTCGAACGTCGCCCCGCCCTTTGGCCCATCGCAGGCCGAGAAGCAGTTCAGGGCTCTGCTCGATACGCAGATCGCCCGCAATCTGGTCAAGCGGGCCCACTGGCCCGTGGTTGACCGCGTCGCGGCCGACCTGGCCAAACGCAGCAAGGGAGTCACCGCGTGAGCACCCCGAACCGTGCACCGATCAGCCCCGCCGCCGCAGCGGAGCTTGCCCGCCGCCTCGAATCCCTGATCGATGCGCTGACCGTCGTGCATCAGCGCATGCTGATCGAAACACAGACGCATCGCGAGGCGATCCGCAAGGCCGATGGGAACGCCGTCGAGCAGGCCGCGGCCCGCCAGGCCGAACTGCTCTCCAGGCTCGGCGATCTGGAAGGCAAGCGCCGCGAGCTGGTCGCGATGCATCCGATCCCGGGGCGCGCGCCCATGAGCGTGACGCTCTCGGACCTCATCGCTCTGGCGAGCCTGGAGAAGCGCGAGGCCCTGCACGCTGCGGCGGGCGAGCTGCGCCAGCTCATGCGGACCGTGCAGCAGGAGCACCAGACGCTGGCCGCAGCGACCAAGTCCCTGCTCGCCCATATGGAAGGCTTGATGCGTCAGGTCGGGCGCACGCTGAGCCACGCCCAGACCTACGGCCGCAAGGGCATCGTTGAACCCGGCCCCACCGTGGTCTCCGCCCTCGACCTGGCCTGCTGATTCAGCCTCCGCTGCCCCTGCAACACCCGACGCCCCTCGGAGCGACCCATGAGCCTCACTTCCGCCCTCCAGATCGGCCGTTCGGCGCTGACCGCAAGCCAGCTCGGCCTGCAGGTGACCAGCAACAACCTCGCGAACGTCTCCACGCCCGGATACTCGCGCCAGATCATCGGGCTTGCACCCCTCGCGGGCCAGACCTCCGGTCTGGGCGCGGGCGCAGGCCGCGGCGTGTACGTCTCGGGCATCAACCGCCAGGTCGACGCGGCCCTCATGTCGCGCCTCCGGGCCGGAATCTCCGACGACGCCGGCGCCCAGTCGGACTACGGCATCCTCTCCCAGCTCGAGGCCACCCTCGGCGATCTCTCCTCGGGCGACCTCTCCTCCCAGCTCACCAACTTCTTCAAGACCTGGTCCGAACGCGCCAACCTCACCAAGTCCTCCGCGGTCGTCGTTCAGCAAGGCGTCGCGCTGTCCGGGTACATCCGCGGGCTGCGCACCGACATGCTCAACCAGCGCGAGCAGCTTGATCAGCAGCTTGGCTCGCTCACCGAGAAGGCCAACAGCCTGCTCGAGCAGATCGCCAATCTCAACGGGCAGATCTCCACCTCAGAACAGGCCGGCACCCCCGCCAACGCCCTCCGCGATCAGCGCGATCAGGCCCTGGCCGACCTCTCCACCATCATGGACGTCACCGCCAACGAGCAGCCCAATGGCTCGGTCGATGTGCTGGTCGGCTCCAACCCCGTCATCCTGGGCACCAAGTCGCGCGGCCTCGAGTTCAAGCGCTTCACCGACTCGTCCGGGCAGCTCAAGGTCACCGTCAACACCAAGGCCGATGGTTCCGAGCTCCCCGTGACCTCGGGCCAGCTCGGCTCGCTCCTGAACAACCGCGGCGCGGCCATCAACGCCACCCTCGACACCCTCGACAAGATCACCTCCCAGCTCATCTTCCAGGTCAACAAGCTCCACTCCACCGCGACCAACGCCACCGGGCTCACCGCGACCACGGGCTATCTCAAGACCGCGGTCGCCGACCGCACGCGCCCGATGAACGATCCGCTCAACGCCACCTTCGCAGGGCTCCCCTTCAAGCCCCAGACCGGCGGATTCAGCGTCAACATCAAGGACAAGACCACCGGCTCGGTCCAGACCGTGCGCATCAATGTCGACCTGGACGGGCTCACCAACACCGGCGCCGCCGGAACCGCCAACGACACCACCCCCGAGCAGATCCGGGCGGCCCTCGGCGCGATCCCGGGCCTGTCCGCCCAGTGGACCAGCGACGGCAAGCTCGACCTCAAGGCCTCCAGCGGCTTCGAGTTCAGCTTCTCCGACGACACCTCGGGCGTCCTGGCCACGATGGGCGTCAACTCCTACTTCACCGGCACCGGCTCTAAGGACATCGACGTCAACCAGACCATCGTCTCCGACCCCTCGAGCCTCATGGTCGGACGCATGGTCAATGGCACCTTCGTCGAGAACGGCACCGCCCTGGAGATCGTCAAGGTGCAGGACGCCGCCAACCAGTCCCTCGGGGGCGTGAGCATCAAGGCCGCCTGGGGTCAGGCCTCCCAGCTCGTCGGCGTGCAGACCGATGCCGCCAAGACCCGCGCCGTCGCCACCGCGATGGTGCACGAAAACCTCGAATCCCAGCGGGCGGCCATCTCGGGCGTCAGCACCGACGAGGAGTCCATCAACCTGATGGCCTACCAGCGCCAGTACCAGGCGGCGGCCAAGGTCATCACCACCGCCGACCAGCTCCTCCAGACGCTCATCGACATGGTCTGAATCGAGTTGGTCTGAACTGAGTTGGTCTGAACCGCCTTGGCACGCCCTTTGAGTTGAGTCCACCCCGATGGCCCTGATCCCCGCATACATGGCCCGCGTGCCGAACCTGCTGCAGACTCAGGTCGCAGCCGGGAACTTGTCGCGCACCAACCTGCAGCTTCTGCGCGTGCAGGAACAGCTCGCCACGGGCAAGGTCGTCAATCGCGTCAGTGATGACTCGGTCAAGGCCGCGACCATCATGGTCCTGAACGACCGGCTCGACCGCTCGGCCCAGTACCAGCGGAACATGAGCCACGCCACCGCGGCCCTGGGCGTGCTCGACACCACGCTCGGGCAGGCCTCGGACCTGGCGCTTCGGGCCAAGTCCATCGCCTCCGAACAGATGAACGTCTCCTCCTCGGCTTCCGAACGCTCGGGCCAGGCGGTCGTCATCGATCAGATCATCCAGAGCTTCTACAACCTGGCCAACACGTCCAGCGTGGCCGGGTACATCTTCGGCGGCTCCCAGGGCGCCCGCGCCCCGGTCGAGTCCCTCGCCTCCGGCTATCGATATGTCGGTTCCGGAACCGGCGTCCTCACGGATCTGGGCAGTTTGCAGGGCATTCCGATCTCGCTCGGCTCCACCCCGATCGCGGGCGTTGCAGCACGCGTCGCGGGCTCGGTCGATCTCAATCCATCCCTGAGCCTGGGCACGCGGCTGTCGGACCTCAATGGCTCGCGCTCCCTGGGCGTGACGCCCGGACCGCTCGAGTTCGCGTTCAATGGCGGCGCCAAGGTCCAGGTTGATCTCACCGGCTCGGACTCGGTCCGGGACGTGGCGGCCAAGCTCACCGCGGCCATCCGCCAGTACGAGACCGACAACAGCGTCACCGTCCTCGGACCCGGAGGCATCTCGGTCACAGGCGGAGCGCTCCGCATCGACGTCGCGGCCCCCGGAAGCCTGGCCTTCTCCGACATTGGCGACGGCACGACCGCCCAGGATCTGGGCCTGGCCAGCGCGACCGCCCCCTTTGCCTTCACGAGCACCACGCCCTCGGGCCTGGACACCAATCCCAAGCTCACCTGGACCAGCCCGATCTCGAGCCTGACGGGTCTCTCGGGCCCCCTGGGAACGCTCCGCATCTCCAACGCGGGCAAGACCGCCAACATCGATCTCTCCGGCGCGACGACGCTGCAGGACATCCGCAACCGCATCGAGCAGGCCAACCTGGGCGTGCGCGTCGAGATCAACGATCAGGGCACCGGGATCAACGTCCTCACCGACACCTCGACGGCGCTGGCCCAGGGCCTCTCCATCGCTGAAGTCGCGGGCGGGAACACCGCCTCGCTCCTGGGCATTCGCTCGCTCGGCCTGAGCACGCAGCTCTCCGACTTCAACGACGGCCGGGGCGTGCAGGTCGTGGACGGGTCCAAGGACCCCCTCACCGGCCTTCCCGCGCCCAACCTGGACGTTGATTTCCAGATCATCGTGGGCAACGGCGCGGGGACCGCGATCGACATCGATCTGCGGCCTCAGGACGTCGTGAGCGTCAACACCCTGCTCAACCGCATCCAGTCCGAACTGGCCACCAAGCTCCCGGCCGCGGGTCTGGCCCCGACGGACCTGCAGGTCGGCCTGGCGTCGGACGGCAACGGGATCACGTTCACCCAGAACGCGAGCTTCACCGGAGCCATCCGCGTGGAGACCAAGAACAACTCGCCCGCTGCCGAGCAGCTCGGACTGCTCGACGGCAAGTACGACGCGACGAGCGCAACATTCACGAGTACGGACCGCGCAAAGGTGCGCCCCGACTCTGTCTTCAGTCATTTGATCGATCTCAGAGACGCTTTGCGTGCCAACGACACGCGTGGCATCCAGCTTGCTGCACAGAAACTCGACGGCGTGATCGGCGCGCTGGCGGACACCCGCGGACTGGTGGGTTCGTACGCCCAGCGAGTCGATTTCGCTTCGGACCGCGAGACGGACAAGGCCACGTTGGACACGCAGATCCGCTCCGAGCTTCAGGATGCGGACTTCACCCAGGTGGCGACCCGGTACACGCAGCTGCAGACGCAGCTCCAGGCGGGGTACCAGGTGACGGCGGCGGTTTCGAAGCTGAGCCTGCTCGACTACCTGTCCTAGCGGACAGGATCGGGATTCGGATCGCGAGCCTTCCCGCCGGCCCGGGGAGGCTCAGACAGGACGTCGACCGGGATTGGACCCGGAAGTCGATCCAGGAAGTTTGCCGGCCGGTTGAACGCGGAGCGGACGTCATGGAAGTGCGGACCACTCGATTCGGGGTGATCGACATCGCGGAGGACCGCGTGATCACCTTCCCCAAGGGCCTTCTTGGCTTCTCGGGCCACAAGCGGTATTGCCTCCTTGAACCGGGGGACGACGCCTGCTTCTTCTGGCTCCAGTCCCTTGACGAGCCCTCCCTGGCCTTCGTCGTCACCGATCCGGCGCTGTTCATCCCGGAGTACTCGGTGCCGATCCGTCCCGAGCAGATGTCCGACCTGGGTCTGGACAAGCTCGAGGACGCGCAGGTCTTCGTGATCGTCAACAAGGTTGACCAGCAGCTCACGGGCAATCTTCAGGGCCCGCTGGTGGTCAACACCATGTCCAAGGTCGGCGAGCAGTTCGTGCTCGCTGAGAAGCGCTGGACCACGCGTCACGCGCTGATGAAGGTCGGTCAGCAGGTTCAAGCGGCCTCCGCCTGAACCGGCTCTCGTGCGTTTGTATGACGAGTTGGGAATCCAACTCCCTCCCCCTGGGCTTGGCGCAGTGCGCGGCAAACAGCCACCCTGCGCCCGCACCCGACGGATCGGCGTGCGCAACCCTGGGCTTCCCGAAACTCCCGGTCACGGAACCGACCAAGGAGCTGACCGATGCTGGTCCTTTCACGCCAGAGAGACGAGACGATCATCATCGGGGACGAGATCGAGATCACCGTCGTGGATATCCGCGGCGACAAGGTGCGTCTCGGGATCACCGCCCCGACCAGGATCGCGGTACACCGCAAGGAGGTGTACGAGGCGATCAAGAAGGAGAACGAGCAGGCCGCCCGCGCGCTGGACGCCGAGCTGCCTCGCCTGACGGGGACCGGCGTCCCCATCTCGCCCGGACCGCTCCGCGCCAAGACCGCGGCCAAGGCCTCCAGGCTCGTCTCCCCCACCCCTCCGACTTTGCGGGCCACGCCCGTCAATCTCCCCGCGCCGCCCAGGCCCGGGGTCGAAAGTCCGCCGCTGCGCCAGGCAAGGCCACCCGAGCCCAGCGCAAGGCATGCCTGAGCAGCGTTGATTCACCACTCTGGTTTTCCAAGGCTCGTCTGATCGTCGGAGTCACGCAAGGACGAGCCTGAGTCGGAACCGCCCGCGGGCGCGAGCCAACAAGCCCGCCGGGCTCGCAAGGAAGCACGAAGCCTCAGTCACGGAGGATTGTCATGGCTCGCATCAACACCAACATCGCCAGCGTCATCGCCCAGGCGAACCTCTCCAGAAACCAGTCCGAGCTCTCGCTCAGGCTGGAACGCCTGTCCACCGGCCTGCGCATCAATCGCGGCGCTGACGACCCGGCGGGCCTGATCTCCTCCGAGCGCATCAAGAGCGACATCCAGGGGGTCGACCAGGGCATCAAGAACGGTGATCGCGCCAGCTCGGTCCTGGCCACCACCGAGGCCTCGCTCAACGAGGTCAACGACCTGCTCAACTCCATCAAGTCGCTGCTTGTCGAGTCCGCCAACACCGGCGCCAACTCCTCGGCCGAACGCGACGCCAACCAGCTCCAGATCGACTCGGCCATCGACTCGATCACGCGGATCTCCAACACCGCGTCCTTCGGCGGCCTCAAGCTGCTCAACGGGTCCCTGGACTACACCCTCTCGGGCATCCGCACCAGCGCCGTCGCCAAGGCACGCGTCCACAACGCCTCCTTCGTCAACACCGCCAACCTCCAGGTTGACGTCGACGTCGTCTCCAGCGCCCAGACCGGCGCCATCTACTACAACGGCGGCACCACCCCGCCCGGCGTCACCCTCAGCTCCATCACGCTCGAGGTCGCCGGCGTCCGCGGCGTGCAGACCATCACCATCCCCTCGGGCCGCCCGCTCTCCGACATCGTCACCGCGGTCAACCGCCTCACCGCCCTCACCGGCGTGCAGGCCTCGCTGATCAACGGCAACGTCAACTCGGGCATCGTCTTCAACACCGAGAAGTTCGGCGGGACCGAGTTCGTCTCCGTCCGCCGTCTGGCTGCCCCCACCACCGGCAACAGCTGGCAGACCTACAAGCTCCAGGACACGCTCCCCTATCCGGGCGGGTCGCCCTTCGCGTGGTCCACCATGATCGGCAATGGCGATCTGGTCACCGCCGACCGCGATACCGGACGCGACGTCCAGGCCCTGGTCAACGGCACGCTCGCCAACGGCAGCGGGCTTGACCTCTCGGTCAACGGCAGCGCTCTGGGACTCGAGCTCACGCTCGATCAGACCTTCGCGACCACACCTTCCGCCGGCGCCACTTCCTTCTATGTCACCGGCGGCGGTGCGATGTTCCAGCTTGGGCCACAGGTCACCGCGCTCCAGCAGGCCAACCTGGGCATCCAGTCCATCGCGGCCACCAACATCGGCGGCGTGGTCGCCTCGGGCGTCGTCCAGTACCTCTCCTCGCTCAAGAGCGGGCAGAACAACTCGGTCGCGGCCAGCGTCTCCAAGAACGACTTCTCGACCGCCAGCGACATCCTCGAGAAGGCGATCGACGAGATCTCCACCATGCGTGGACGACTCGGCGCCTTCGAGAAGAACGTGCTGGAGACCAACTCCCGCTCGCTGCAGTCGGCCTTCGAGAACCTGAGTGCGAGCAACTCGCGCATCCGCGACGCCGACTTTGCGATCGAGACCAGCAAGCTGACCCGAGCCCAGATCCTGGCCAGCTCGGGAACCAGCGTGCTGGGTCTGGCCAACCAGCAGTCGCAGTCGGTCCTGCAGCTGCTCGGCTGATCCCGAACGCCGATCAGAATCCGAATATCTGGAAACGAACCCCTATCAACCCCCCGACACCGGGGGGGTTTTTCGCTTTTGGGGGCCCCATAAACCCGGGGATCTGAATGGGAGAAAGCGGGAACTGAATACCGGGGCTCAACCCACCCCCCTGTGACGCCGATGCGGAGATGCGTCTGCGGGTTCTCACGAGCCCGCGGACCGGTGGCGGCCGGGAAGGACCCCGAGCCTCTACCGCTCGGCCTGCGTTGGGCCGGGAGTTCCCGGCGGGCCCGGACGGCTCGCCGGCGTTTCCGAAGTCGGGCACGCCGAGTAGGGCCGTCCCGCGTGTGATCACGGAGGAATTCAATGAGCCGCATCAATACGAACGTTCAGGCGATGATTGCCCAGCGCGTGCTGGGTTCGAATCAGAAGAGCCTGGCCACCTCGCTCGAGCGCCTCTCCACGGGCTTGAAGATCAACCGTGGTAAGGACGACCCGGCGGGTCTGATCGCGTCGAACAACCTGGGCAACGAGCTCAAGGGTCTGGACGCCGCGATCGGCAACTCCGAGCGCGCCGACCAGGTCGCCTCGATCGCCGAGGGTGGCCTTCAGGAGCTGTCCAGCTCGCTCACCGAGCTGCAGGGCCTGATCACGGCGTCGGCCAACAAGGCCGGCCTCTCCAAGGAGGAGCGTGACGCCAACCAGCTGCAGGTCGACTCGATCCTGCAGACCATCGACCGCATCTCGGGCGCGACCAACTTCCAGGGCACCAAGCTCCTGAACGGTTCGCTCGACTTCTCCACCTCGAACATCGACTCGGGCGTCTCGGCGTACCGCATCAACGGCGCCAAGTACTCGGGCTCCGCGCTCGACGTCAACGTCCTGGTCACCAAGTCCGCTCAGCAGGGCGCGCTGTTCCTGTCCCTGGGCGCCAGCCAGATCCAGACCTCGGGCCAGACCTTCACGATCGAGATCGGCGGCGCCACCGGCTCCCGTCAGCTCTCCTTCTCCTCCACCACCACCCTGGCCAACATGGTCAGCACCATCCAGTCCTACAAGGACGTGACCGGCGTCGACGCCAAGGTCTCGGGCACGGGCATCCGCCTGTTCTCGACCGACTACGGCTCCTCGAACTTCGCCCGCGTCAAGGTCATCAACTCCGCCGGCCTCGGCGGCACCACCCCGCCCACGGGCCAGGGCATCTACACGATGCTGGCCACGGACGCGGATGATGCCGACACCGCCTCGGGCACCAC
>CAZHFW010000056.1:0-15953 GCA_964531675.1 uncultured Phycisphaeraceae bacterium
GGCGGCCTACTTGGGTTGGAGCGTGGGGGGTTGGAGAGTGGGGGGTTGGAGCGTGGTTGGGCGGGCGGGGATGGTGGGGGGGGTGCCGCGGACTTTGACGGCTTCGACCACGCCTTGCCTGGCGAAGTCGATGGATTCGCCCAGGATGCGGAGCGATTCGGCGGGGGCGTGGAAGCCCATGGAGTTTTCCGCGTTCATGAAGTCCGCGCGCCACTGGGCCCGGCGCTGGAGATCGCGCGCCAGGGCGAGCTGATCGTCGGTCGCGCCCTTGGCCTTGGCGGACTCGATCGCCTTGATGAGATCGACGACGGCGTCTTCGGCGCGGATGAGCTGCCCCTTGGTGCGGGCCTGGATCGCGTCGACGCGGGCGAGGATCTCCGTCTCGGTGTACTGGTGGCAGGTCTGGCAGGAGCGGGCGACGTCGGCCAGGGGTGTGCGGACCTGGTGGTCGCTGAACTTCATGGCGCCTTCGCGCTTGTAGGGCATGTGGCAATCGGCGCAGGAGACGCCGCTGCGGGCGTGGATGCCCTGGGACCAGAGCTCGAACTCGGGGTGCTGGGCCTTGAGGACCTTGGCGCCGGTGTTGGTGTGGGTCCAGTCGGACCAGCCGACCTGATCGTAGTGGGCTTCCATCTGCTCGATCTTGAGGCCGTTGTGCCAGGGGAAGGTGAGGCGTTTCTTCTCGCCGTCGAAGTGGTACTCGACGTGGCACTGGCCGCAGGCCATGGAGCGCATCTCCTGGCGGGAGGCGAGGTCGTTGGGGTTGTAGTCCTTGTCGCGTGAGCCGCGACGCCATTGTTCGATGCTGGGGAGGTGGGGGACGGGGTCGTTGGACTTGGCGAGGTTGGCGATGCCCTCGAGGAACGCCGGGCGCGTGATGCGCAGGCGCATGGTGGAGGGGTCGTGGCAGTCCAGGCAGGTGACGGGGTGCTGGACCATCGCGGTGGCGTCCGCGTAGGTCTGGTGGTTGACGTAGTCCCAGCCCTTGAAGAGCTGTTCCTGGCCAGCGGGGGAGAGGAGGGGATCGTCGAGGGATCCCGTGGCGCCCTGCTTGAGGCCGGCTTCGCGGTAGGCGACGACGTTGCTCGCGTGGCAGTTCAGGCATGCGCCGGGCTGGGGCTTCTTCTTCACGCGATCGGTCTCGCGCTGATCCAGGAGCATGAACGCGTGTCCACGGCGTTCGCGGTAGTCGATCGCAAACGCGTAGCCATTGAAGATGGTCTTGAGCCTCGGATCCTCCTCGATCTTGGAAGGGGCCTTGCCCATGTGCGGATCGGCCTGCTCGACCCCCGAGGCTGCGGCGACGCTGGCGGGGAGCGCGTCGCTCCATGCGAAGCGGGCGTGCGGGTTGTCGGCGGTGCGGATGTATCCGTCGTACTGGCGCGGGAAGTTCTTGCCCCACTCGGCGGGGTCGATGGTCTTTTCGGTGAGGTCGACGATGTGCAGGACGTTGGACTTGGCCTCGTTCTTGCGCTGGGTGATGTTGTTGTAGAGCAGCATGGAGGCGACGCCCCCGGCGGCAGCGGCGATGCCGACAACCCACAGCAGGGCGGCGGTGCGGGCGGCGGCGGGCCTGGTGTGGCGCAGATGAGCGTCGTTCATGTGGAAATCCCAGGAGAAGGCGTGCAGCGGGGCAAGATCAGCGCAGAGGCCCATGGCCGACACGGGCGTGGCAATGGAGGCAATCGGCGGGCGTCGAGCTGGCGATCGACGAAGCGTGCGGGTCCGCAACCGCCAGAACGGTGGTGTCGGCCGCGATGGAGCTGTGACAGCGGACGCAGTTCTCCGCGACCGCGTCACGGCTGGACTGCTTGATCTGGATGGGCTCGTGGAAGTTGTTGAACGTGAAGCCCTTGCTGTGGCGGTAGCCATGCTCGGCCTTCACGAGGTACTTGCGGACCACGGAATCGTGGGGCACGTGGCAGTCGTTGCACGACGCGACGCGATGGTGCGAGGCGTGCTGCCAGGCGTCGTACTGCTCCTGCATGATGTGACAGTTGATGCAGGCCTTGGGGTCGTTGGAGAGGTAGGAGAGGCCCTCGGCGTAGTTGAAGGTGAAGCCCGCGACGCCAAGCGAGGCGCCGACCAGTGCGGTGACCAGCACCGCGGCCCGGCGCGGACGCGGCTTCTCGGCCCGATCTTGCTTGGGCGAAGTGTCAGCCATGGACGAAGCGAGTGTAACGAAGTTCGGTGTCCGCGCCGGTGATTCCTTGGGATCGGGAATTGCGTGGTTCTTGCGCCCCGGCTCACCGGTTTCGGTGACGCCGGGGTGTCAGAGCAGGAGCAGGCATCCGATCACGAAGATCCCGCCGGCGAGCATGACGACGGCGCAGTAGCCCACGATGTCGCGGGCCTTGGCGCCGGTGATGGCCAGCAGCGGGAGGGCCCAGAAGGGCTGGAGCATGTTGGTGATCTGATCGCCGTAGGCCACGGCCAGGACCATCCTCGCGGGATCGACGCCGAGCTTGAGCGCGGATTCGATCGCGATGGGTCCCTGGACGCCCCATTGCGCGCCGCCCGAGGGAATGAAGGTGTTGAGCACGCCCGCGGCGAAGAACGTGAAGACCGGGAGGGTGGTGTGGGACGCGCCGGCGGCGATGCGTTCGGCGATCACGCGATCCAGGCCCGAGGTGATGAGCATGGCGACGACCCCGCCGTAGAGCGGGAACTGGAGCACGACGCCGACGCAGCCAGCGCCGGCACCCTCGGCGGCCTTGGCGTAGGAGCGGAGCGAGCCATGCAGGATGAGCCCGGCGCCCATCATGAGGCAGGCGATCTCGTTGAGTCCGAGCGTGCGCGGGTCGGAGGTGAGGACGAAGCGGGCGAAGACGCCGATCAGAGGCAGCGCGAGCAGCCAGCAGATGAGGCGTGAGCGTTCCAGCGCATCGGGGATCCAACCTTCGAGGCGGGACTGGCCCGGTGATTCGCGGGTCTGGGCTGCGAAATCAGGGTCGGTCTCATCGGTGAGGGCTTTGGGTGCCAGCTCGGCGATGGTCTGGATGTCGCGATCGGACTTGGGGGCGAGCAAGGCCATGACCAGCGGGATGAGGACGAGCAGCCCGAGGGTGACGATGGCGTTCATCGAGGAGAAGGTGGTCTTGTCGAGCGGGATGCCGCTGCTGTAACCGACTTCGCCAAGGCGGGCGAGCGTGTCCTTTCCGACGACTTTGAGGGCGTTGTCGGCGGTGGTCATGGTGAGGGGCGCGGAGCCCGAGAGCCCGCCGTGCCAGATCATCATGCCGGTGAAGCCCGCCGCGACGAGCAGGGGATAGTGGGCAGGGACGCGGCGGTGGTGGAGCGAGCGGGCGATGTCGCGGGCGACGATCGCGCCGACGATGAGGCCCAGGCCCCAGTTGAGGATGGAGGTTGCGCAGGTGACGGCGGCGACGGTCGCGACGCCGGTGGATGCGGTGCGGGGCAGGCTTGAGACGCGGGCCAGGATTCGGCGGATGGGTTTGGACTCGGCCAGGGCGTGTCCGGTGACCATCACCAGGCACATCTGCATCGAGAAGGCCAGGAAGCGCCAGAGGCCATCAGACGATCCCCATGCGCCGAGCAGAGCGGAACACTTGTCGAGCAGGGATGGGGTCAGATCTGTTGCGGCAAGCTTGGGAAAGGTGCCGAGCGTCAGCGCCAGGAGCGCGACCACGAGCGAGAGCAGGACCGCGATGACATAGGGGTCGGGGACAATCCGACGGAACGCACGGCTGATGCCCAGTCCCAGCGAGCTGATCATGCTGCGGAGGGTAACCAAAGGCGTCCCGCCGCGCGAGCGGGACGGGACGTGTGCAAGGTGCTGGGCCGGGGCTTACTGCGGGCTCTTCCAGCGCTGCGCGATGGGGACGCGGCGGCCGGAACCGAAGGCGACGGTGGTCACTTTGAGGCCGATCGCGGCCTGTTTCCGCTTGTATTCGGAGATGTCGATCAGGCGGGCGACGCGGGCGATGGTCTGCAGGTCGAAGCCCGGCCTGTTGCGGGTGGCCTTGACGATGCTCGCGACGCTCTGGCGGTGTTCGACGTAGCGCTCGATGATCTCGTCGAGGACGGGGTAGGGCGGCAGGGAGTCCTGATCGGTCTGGTTGGGCCTGAGTTCGGCGCTCGGGGGCTTGGTGATCGAAGGTTCGGGGATCGGGGGCGTGGAGAAGCCGAGGGCTTTGAACTCGGCGTTGATGAAGCGGGAGAGGGCGTAGACCTGTTCCTTGGTGACGTCGGAGAGGACCGCGAGCCCGCCGTTCATGTCGCCGTAGAGCGTGCAATAGCCGACCGCGAGTTCGGACTTATTTCCGGTGGTGAGAACGATGGCGCCGGTGCGGTTGGAGAGGGCCATCAGGGTGGTCCCGCGGAGGCGGGATTGCAGGTTTTCCTCGGTGAGATCGGGGAGCGACTGGCCGAGGGTGGAGAGCCCCGCGCGGGCGAAGTCGGCGTCGATCACGGCACGGAAGCCTTCCATGGGCCTGGCGATGGAGATCGTCCGGCAGGGGATGCCCAGGTTGCGGGCCAGCGCGTACGCGTCGGTGACGGAGCCTTCGGAGGAGTAAGGGCCCGGCATGGCGACGCCCAGGATGTTGGCATTGCCCAGGGCGGCGGCGCCGATCACCGCGGTGAGCGCGGAGTCGATGCCCCCCGAGAGGCCAAGGAGCGCGGAGCGGAAGCCCGTCTTGCGGCAATAGTCGCGCACGCCCAGCACCAGCGCGTCGTACAAGTGGTGCAAGGGATCGCGCTGGAGCAGGGGATCGGCGGGCCTCGCGGCTTTGAACTTGACGCCCGGCGCGGGGAGATCGACGAGCAGCGAGTGTTCGACGAAGCCCGGACCGGCGGCGAAGAGCTTGCCCTGGGGATCGATGACCGTTGCGTGGCCATCGAAGATGAGGTCGTCGTTGCCTCCGACCTGATTCACGGCGGCGACGAAGACCTTGTGCCGGGTGGCGTGGGTCGTGAGGATCTTGCGGTGGAGCTTTCCCTTGCCGAGCACGAAGGGGCTGGCGGAGGGATTGAGGATGAGGTCGACGCCCTTGCGTGCGAGTTCGGCGACGGGGTCGGCCGAGTCGATGTAGCGCTGCGCGAAACCGGCGTCTTGTCCCTTCCAGAGATCCTCACAGACGCTCAGACCGACGCGGGTTGCGGTCCGATCGCCCTTGCCTTTGACGCGGATGACCATGGGCTTGTCGCCCGGCCTGAAGTAGCGGTTTTCGTCGAAGACGTCGTAGGTCGGGAGGAGGCGCTTCTGATAGGTCGCGGTGATCTTGCCATCCTGGCAGACCAAGAGAGCGTTGGCGATGGGGCCGCCTGGCTTGATGGGCTTGGCGAGCGGGGTCGGACAGCCGAAGACCGCGGTGATCTGGCGGCAGGCTTTGGCGATGCGTTTGGCGTGCGCGAGGCAGGCGTCGATGAAGCCTTCCTGGAGAAGAAGGTCCTTGGGGGGATAGCCGCAGATTGCGAGTTCGGGGAAGCAGATCAGATCCGCGCCGGCGGCGCGGGCGTCGTGGATGCGGGCGATCATGGCGTCCGCGTTGGCGGCGATCTCGCCGATCGTGGGGTTGAGTTGGACCAGGGCCAGGCGCATGGGCGATGGTAGGGGACCTCAGCGGGTGCTCCTGCGGCGGATCAGGAGGCGGTCGGGTCGGAGCCAGACCAGCCCGAGGCTCGCCAGCGCGAGCGAGACGACCGCTTCGGTGGCGCTGACGGTGAGCGCGACGACCGCGAAGGTGGCGCCTCCCCCGGCGTGCAACGCGGAGATTCCGAGGGCTGCGGCCAGGCCTGTCGAGCCTGCTTCCCGAGCGCCCAGAGCGCCGGTGGGGCTCAGGATCCCGATCAGGAAGTAGGTCGAGGCGATCAGGATGCACTGATCGGGGGCGATCTCCACGCCGAGGATGCGGGAGGCGACCCAGAAGCGGGCGGATTGCACGCCGATGTCCGCGAGGCGGAGCACGACGCAGGCTGCGGTCCAGCCCGGCGAGGCGAGCATCGCAAAGCCCTCGTGCAGGTGCGCGAAGAACCTGGAGCGGGCGGCGCTCGAGAGCTTGGTGATGCCGGTCTTTTCGGCGAGCGCGATGAACTTCTGCAGCCCGCGCTCTCCCGCGAAGGCCCGGCAGAAGAGGACGAGCGCGCCGACGCTGAGGAGCAGAAACGTGCTGGCCAGCGCGATCCAGGCGGCGTCGATCTGGTGGTGCAGGGAGCTGGCGCCGATCAGCGAGCCCATCACCAGGAGCATGACGCTGAAGGCGTTGATGAGCCAGGCGCCGATCGTGAAGACCGGGACGTGGTCCCTGCGGTTGTGCACGAGCACGCGGAAGACGGTCGCGAGTTTGAGGGGGACATAGCCCAGCACGACGCACACCGCTTGCACCGCGGCGACGCTCGAGAACGGGACCTTGCGGGTCGGGCGGATGCCGCACCACAGGATGAGGCTGTTGGTCAGGACGTAGGCTGCGGAGAGCGAGAGCAGCAGGGCGACGCTGGCGGCGGGCGCGTCGGCGAGGCGCTCGAGCTGGGAGCGATTGGCGGGCTTGAAGGCCTGCGCGACGCACCAGCCCAGGAGCGCAACGCCCCCCAGAACGCCCACGATCTGCACGATGGTCCGGCCTCGCCCGCGGCGTGCACTCATGGCGACTTCTCCGGCGGGATGGCGAACAGGAAGCGCTGGGCCTCGGGCCACTGGGCCAGGGGCTTGCCCAGGGCGCGGGCGAACTGGGCGGCAACGTCGAGCGTGACATCCGGGTCGTACCAGCTCGACTTGTTCGGTCCCGAGCGGTTGAGTCTGGCGATCTCGGAGAGGTTGATGAGCACGTGCGTCACGCCCTGCTTGCGGAGCGTGCTGATCCACGCGGCGGGATCGCTTGGCGCGGCGCGATGGGCCTGACCAAGGGGTGAAGAGTCCCACGTGGTGTGGTACAGCACGGGGACCTGGAGGTAGAAGGGCGTCGAGTCGCCCAGGAGATAGAGGAGGCCCGTGCGTTTGCCCGAAGCGTTGCGCGGGAAGAGACCATCGGCGTTGATGTTGATGAAGATCTCGGGCGAGGCGTTGTCGATGAGGCGTTGACGCTCCGCGGGGGGGAAGGCGGCCAGCTGGCGGGCGAGGTTCTGACCGGTGAACTCCGTCGGCCCGAAGACCAGGGCCTCGTTGGGACGGCCCAGTCGCTCACGCGAGTAGATGAAACAGGCGTCAATGAAGACGAAAGCGGCGCCGAGCAGCGCCAGTGTGATGGGCACGGGTGAGGATTTCAGGAGCCTGTCCTCACGCGTGAACGCGGCGACGCCGAGCCCGATCAGGCACACGGCGGGGACCAGCGCGGGGATCAGGAATCGCGATTGCAGATGCGTCAGGAACATCCACGCGATGAGGTTCAGGATGAGGCCCGCGAGGAGCAATGCTGCCAGGCGATGTGTGCGGCGGGAGATGAGCGCCGCGACGCCGAATGCCGCAGCAGCGGGGAAGACGAAGGCGAACTGCGGATGCATCAGGCCCCGATGGCGCAGGCCCGCGGGATCGGACGGATCGGGCGTGAAGAGCAGCGCCAAGCGCTGGCCGAGGCTTCCCGGGAAGGTGTGGCCCGACTTGAAGCGGGCGAACTGCTCGCTGGTCCAGTGGGCGTTGCCCAGGAGCTCGTGCGCGAACGGGAAGACCGGATTACCCAGCACGATCGCGTTGCGAATCAGCCAGGGCGAGAGCGCAGCCAGACCCGCCAGAGCACCGAGCGAGAGCGCGATGACGATGTCCTTGGTGCGGAGAGCCTGGGTCTTCTGTGCTTGCCGCAGGTCTTGCAACAGGGCGTGCGCGAGCAGGACCGCGACGGGCAGACCCGCGAAGAAAATGGCGGTGGCCTTTGAGCCGCAGGCAACGCCAACGAGGAGGCCGGCCAGGATCGCCTTGGGCTTTGGCTTGAGCCCGGGGTCAAGGCAGGCGAGCATGGCGCCGGCCATGCCGAGCGTGAGGCCCATTTCGTTGTAGGCGAGCGATGCGGTCACGATGGTCCAGGGCGTTGATAGGAAGATCGTGGCCGCGGCGATCCCGATGAGCGGGGCGCGGGCCGCGCCCGCCAACGTCGCGAGCGTGCGGACCAGGGCGGCGATGGTCGACGCGCAGACGAGCGCGAGGCCCGCGTGCAGCAGCTGGGCGGAGAGTGCGCCGCCTCCCTCGCCGCTGAGCAGACCCTGGGCGCGGGTCGCGGCTTCGGAAGCGTCGGGGACCGACGCGCGCACATGCAGGAACGCGCCCTCGACCAGGCTCGGGAGGGCCGAGTACACGTTGTGCGTGACGGGCGCGATGCGGCCCAGCCCGAACCACTCGTTCACGAGCTGGAGGTGATAGCTCAGCGCATCGAACCCACCGAACTCGGAACTCCAGAGCCATCCGGGGGGCTGGCACGACGCGACCAGGAGCAGTGCGGCGGGCGGCAGGGGAATGAGCCAGCGGAGCTGGACCGCGGGGAGCGTGAACGCGTGGGAGCGAAAGCCCGACTGGAGCTGGGCGAAGAGCAGACCGATGCCAACCAGGTCCACGATCAGCGCTGCTGGAACACCCGCGAATCGGAGCGTGAGCACCCCCGCGACGCCCAGCACGTGCGAGAGCAGCAGGAGGAGCGCGGTCCCGGAGGCGAGCTGGAGGGCGATGGGCGCCGCACTGTCTTTGAGCCAGGGGGCGAAAACCCGCCCAAAGCCCGCGCCGGCGAGGAGATAGAGGAGGGGGCCGATTCCGGCGTGGGCCAGGGTGATGAGCACCGCGGCCAGGCCGGAGGGTGCGTCGTGGGGGCCTCCCAGAGCGGCGAGCCAGGCGATGAGGGCGAGCATGGCGGCCAGACCGACGACGCCCGCGACCTTGGTGCGGGCGCGTCCGAGGCTTGTCTCGGGCGAGTTGCGGGAGGCTGATGGGCGTGGATTGGTCACGGGAATCCAGAGTTGGTCGGGCTGTGGGGGCGCGCGGGGGTAGGATACCGCCATGCCGTTGGAGCCATTGAACACTCGTGGGAGCGCGGCGCTTGAGGTGCTCGAGCCGATCTGCGCGGTCTTCCGCCGGAAGCTCAAGTCCGAGGGCCTCAAGTACACGCCCGAGCGGGCCCAGATCCTGGACACGGTCCTGCGCTTCGAGGGTCTCTTTGAGGCCGAGCGGCTGCAGTCCGAGCTGAAGAAGGGCGGATTCCGCGTCAGCAAGGCGACGGTGTACCGGACCATCAAGCTGCTGCAGGAGGCGGGGATCATCCAGAGCGTGCTCTTTGATCAGGAGCAGGCGCACTACCAGCTGGTCTACGGCAAGCGGCCCAACGATCTGATCATCCGCGTGGACACGGGCGAGGTCGTGCAGATCGAGGTGCCCGAGCTGATCGCGCTGCGCGACAAGATCTGCAAGGCCAAGGGCCTCGTGCCTCAGGGGCACCGATTGCAGATCTTCGCGGTGAAGGCCTGAGTTGTCAGCTGCGGAAGCGGTTCACTCGGCCTGCACGCCGACCTTCACGATGCCGAGCTTTTCGCATGCTTCGTGCAGCGCGACCAGGTCCTGATACGGGACCGCCGCATCGGGCGTGATCAGGACGACCATCTTCTTGGGGTCGCCCGCTTCGCGGCGCTTCATGAGGAAGGCTGCGGCTCCGGTGACGGAGGTTTCGGGCAGGCCCTCGGCGGTGATGACCGTGGTGCCATTGCGGACGATGACCTTCAGGCGGATCTGCTCGAGCTTGTCCTGGTCGGGCGTGGTGGTCGCGGAGGCGGGGGCGGTGTGCGGCAGCGAGGATTTGAGGTACCACTCGGGCCCGAGCACGCTGGCGGTCGCCATGAAGAATATCAGGATGACCATGACCACGTCCACCATGGGCGTCATGTTGGGGCCGTGGTGGAGCTGGTAGGTGTTCCACGCGGTGCGCGACTTGGGGCGGCTCTGGCTCAACCGGCGTCCTCCGAGACCCGCATGGTCGCCAGACGCACGGTGGAGAGCCCCGAATCCCGGCACGCGTCGAGCACGGGCTGCACGCGCGAGAAGGGTGCGGTGCGGTCGGCGCGGAGCTGGACCGCGAGGTTCTTCTTCAGGCCGACGCGCTTCTCAAGCGCAGCCTTGAGCTCCGCGATGGACATGGTCTTGCCATCGAGGCGGGCGTCGCCCAGCTCCGGGTCGGTGGGGACCTCAATCGTCAGGACGCTGGGCTCGATCTGGTTGATGCCCGCGCCCGAGCTCGGGAGGGTCATGCGCGTGCGCTGGTCCATCGCGAGCTTGCCCACGAGCAGATAGAAGATGATGAGGCACATCACCACGTCGATCAACGGCGTGACGTTGATCACCGCGTGGTGGTCGTCCTCGTGATGGATGCGGTGGAACTTCATGAAGGAAGGGGCTTACTTGGCTTCCTCGGCCGGGAGACGCTCGACGATCTGCGAGCAGATCGCCATGCCACGGGTGCAGAGCCGGTCGATGCGCGAGCGGTAGATCCCGAAGATCAGGAGGCAGGGGATCGCCAGGCACAGGCCGAGCAGCGTGTGGAACAGGGCCTTGGAGATGCCCAGCGAAAGATCGCTCGGGCCCGCCTGGCCGCCGGTGGCGCCGAGCGAGGTGAAGGCGAGCACCATGCCCCAGACGGTGCCGGCCAGGCCGACGAGCGGTCCGAGGTTGCCGATGAGGCTGAGCAGTTCGATGCGGCGGAACCAGCGGGCGGATTCCTCGGCGGCGGCCAGTTCGGTCGCTTCGCGCATGGAGTCACGGCCTTTGCCCGAGCTCTTGAAGGCGATGCGGATCACGTGCCCGACGAATGAGTCGTCCAGATCAAGGAACCCGCGGAGATCGTCCCAGCGGCCTCCCGCGACCAGATCGTTGATGCGGTCCACGCTGGCCTTGGGGAGGATGTTGCGCTCGCGCACTTCGAAGATGCACGAGAAGATGATCGCGACCGAGGCGAGCGAGCCCAGCATGAGCACGATCGAGAAGAGGTCGAACGACTGCGCGAACAGATCCCAGAGGCCCATGCCGGAGGCGGGACCGGCTTGGGCGACCACGAGCGAGCTTGTCGAAAATTCCATAGGCCCGCATGGTAGGGAATCGCCTGCTGCGTGCGCGACGCGGACGGAGCGTGTGGATTGAGCGGTGCGACGGCGCCGCCGGGCGCGTGCGCACGCGAGCGGCAGCACGAGGCGAGCCCCTTGAAAGAGGCGGTCAGAGGGTCGGGATTTCCTTGGTTTGCGGATACCGTATAAAATCCAAACGCAAATCGCGGGGCGCTCGTCAGCGGCCCGCGGGGGGTTTTCTGGGGATCTGCCAAACTGACACCGCCGGCGCGGGCGGGCGCAAGGGTGGTGGCGTGGGCGTCATTTCGGGGGGCTCTGGCGGATTGCCAGCGGGTTTTGGGGGAGGGGTGGTCTCGGCACGCGGGTTGCCCTTGAACCAGCGTGACGACTCCCTCTCCGCACCATCCTCGGCCTGATCAGCCCGCCTCCGGCGGGTGCAGCGGGGGTGCGGGCGGGCGGCTGAACCTGCTGCTTTCGCACGCCGGCTGGCGGGCCGAGAGCTGGGTGGACGCCTTGCCCCGGATGCTGGAGCCGATGGGGGTGCAGTCGCTGCGGGCGCAGACCGGGTGCGAGGCCCGGCGGGTGCTGCAGTCGACGCAGATCCATATTGCGGTGGTGGACCTGGCGCTGCCTCTGGATCAGCCCAAGGCGGCCGACGCGCTGGTCTGCCACGAGCCTGATCTGGAGGAGGGCGGGCCGCGCCTGCTCGAGATCCTGTCGAGGCTCGAGCAGCCGCCGCCGACGGTGGTGGTCAAGCGTGCGCGGAGCACGCGCGACGATGCGCGGGACATCAATGCGGCGCTGCGACTGGGCGCGTTCGCGGTGGTGGACCGGCCCCGTCATCAGTCCGACGTCGATCTTCTGCTTGAAGTCCTCCGGCGGGTCCTGGTTCGGTTTTACCAAGGACGCTGGCCGGGGGCGTGAGTGTTCTTCCTCGGCCCGGAGCGAAGTCCGGGCCGCGATTTTCAAAGGTGTTTTCGAGTTTCGAAGGAGTCTGAAATGGCCAAGACCGCGACCAAGACGACCATCCGTCCCCTGCACGACAAGATCCTCGTGAAGCGTGACGAGGCCGAGTCCAAGACCACGTCGGGCATTTTCCTGCCCGAGACCGGCAAGGAGAAGCCCAAGACCGGGATCATCCACGCGGTCGGCGACGGCTCGCTCAACACCGACACCGGCGTGCGCATCCCCCTCTCGGTCAAGAAGGGCGATCGCGTGATCTTCACGAGCTACGCCGGGACCGAGGTCAAGCTCGACGGCGAAGAGCTCCTGATCATGTCCGAGGAAGACATCCTCGCGGTCATCGACTGATCACGGACGCGATCCATGACGCACGATCAGTTCCGACAGATCCTGAAAGAGCTCAACGGCGAGCGTGACGCGACCATCGCGTTCCACGGGATGCCCGAGCATGTCGCGATGATCACGGTGCACAACGCCATGCTCATCCCCGACGAGCCCGACCACATGGTCAAGGTCACCGACGGGAAGAGCATCTACATCATCGATGCCGAACGCGTCGCGTACGTCAAGATCGCGCTCAAGAAGCTCAACTAGGGAGAAGGCCAGGCGGCGAAGCCCCAGAGGGCAGAGTTCCAAAGGGCAAAGCGCCAAATGGCCAGATCGATCCCGAGTCATCCAACGTCCTTTCAACGTCCGCACAACCCCGTTTGAATTTGGCCATTTGGACTTTTGACCATTTGGCAATTTGGAGAACCCCATGGCAGCCAAGTCCATCGCGTACAACACCGACGCCCGCGAGCGCATCCTGCGCGGCGTTCAGAAGCTCGCTCATGCTGTCAAGGTCACGCTCGGCCCCTCCGGCCGCGTCGTCGTCCTTGAGAAGTCCTTCGGCGCCCCCACGGTGACCAAGGACGGCGTCACGGTCGCCAAGGAGATCGAACTCGACGATCAGTACGAGAACCTCGGCGCTCAGATGGTCAAGGAAGTCGCCTCCAACGTCTCCAAGGAGGCGGGCGACGGCACCACGACCGCCACGATCTACGCCGAGGCCATCTACTCCGAGGGCCTGAAGATCATCACCTCCGGCGCCAACCCCAACACCGTCAAGCGCGGCATCGACGCGGCGGTTGAGGCCATCGTCGGCGAACTCAAGAACATGTCCAAGAAGGTCGAGTCCTCCAAGGAGATCGCCCAGGTCGGCACCTGCTCGGCCAACCAGGACGCCCAGATCGGCAAGATCATCGCTGAGGCGATGGACAAGGTCGGCAAGGACGGCGTCATCACCGTCGAGGAAGGCAAGAGCCTCGAGACCGAGGTCGAGCTGGTCGAGGGCATGCAGTTCGACAAGGGCTACCTCTCGCCGCACTTCGTGACCAATACGACCACGATGGAGACGGTGCTCGAGAACCCCTACATCCTGATCTTCGAGAAGAAGATCTCCACCGCCAAGGACCTGCTCCCGCTGCTCGGCAAGATCGCCGACGCGGGCGCTTCCCTGCTCATCATCGCCGAGGACGTCGAGTCCGAGGCGCTGGCGATGCTGGTGGTGAACAAGCTCCGCGGCGTGCTCAAGGTCGCGGCGGTGAAGGCCCCGGGCTTTGGTGACCGCCGGAAGGCCATGCTCGAGGACATCGCGATCCTCACGGGCGGCAAGGCGATCATGGAGGAGCTGGGCATCCAGCTCGAGACCGTGGACATTTCCGATCTGGGCCGGGCCAAGAAGGTCACGATCGACAAGGACAACACGACGATCGTCGAGGGCGCGGGCAAGTCGAGCGAGATCAAGGGCCGGATCGAGCAGATCCGTCACCAGGTCTCCCTGACGACCAGCGACTACGACCGCGAGAAGCTCGAGGAGCGTCTGGCCAAGCTGGCGGGCGGGGTGGCGCAGATCAACGTCGGCGCCGCGACCGAGGTCGAGATGAAGGAGAAGAAGGCCCGCGTCGAGGACGCGCTGCACGCCTGCCGGGCGGCGGTTGAGGAGGGCATTCTCCCGGGCGGCGGCGTCGCGATCCTGCGGGCCCGCCGTGCGATCGAGAAGCTCCGCAAGAAGGCCGACGGCGACGAGCGCGCCGGCATGGACATCATCTTCCGTGCGGTCTCGGCGCCCATCAAGCAGATCGCGGCCAACTGCGGTCTGGACGGTTCGGTCATCGCCTCCAAGGTCGAGGAGAACCAGACCAACAACTTCGGCTACAACGCCCTGACCCACGAGTACGGCGATCTGCTCTCCATGGGCGTGATCGTCCCGACCAAGGTCGAGCGCGTGGCGCTGCAGAACGCCGCGAGCATTGCGGCCCTGCTCCTGACCACCGAGGCGGCGATCGTGGAGCTCAAGGAGAAGAAGAAGCCCGCGGGCGGGCATGATCATGACCATGGGGATGGGGATTATTGATTCTGCGACTGTCTGGCGTGCGAAAGCACGCCAGATGTTTTATACTGAAGTGCCCCATGCCGACCTTCAACATTTACACCGACGAGAGCTGTCACCTCGAGCACGATGGTGAATCGTGCATGGTAATTGGCGCTGTATGGTGCCTCAAGGATCGCGTTCCGGACATCAGTCAGCGACTTGCGGACATCAAGCGAAAGCATGGATTGCATCCGCGATGGGAACTCAAGTGGACCAAGGTGTCGAATTCGAAAATTCGGGTGTTTCAGGATGTCCTAGACTTTTTCTTTGACGACGATGATCTTCGGTTTCGTGCGATCGTCGCCGACAAGACTGAACTTGATCACTCGAAGCATAAGCGAAGCCACGACGACTGGTATTACAGGGTGCATTTCGAGACAATCGCTTGGATTCTCGACCCGAGCGAGAAATACAATTTGTACCTGGACTACCGGGATACCAATACATCCGCGCGAGCGGAGACATTTCGCGATTACGTGTGTCAGCAGAAGTTTGACTTTGACCGCAAGTCGATTGAGCGTGTTCAGCCGGTTCGTTCACACGAATCCGCCGTGTTACAGCTAGCGGACCTTCTTACTGGTGCATTGGCATATTCTGCACGTGGCTTGGATGCGAGCAAATCCAAGACGACTCTTGTAGAGCAGGTAAAGCGTCGAGCCGGTGTTTCACTTGAATCGAGCACGATCTTGGGAGCTCGAAAGTTCAATATCTCCTTCTGGATTCCGTAGAGCAATGCCTACTTGGTTGCCATCAAAGCTGGCGTTGCCTGCGGAGTATGCCGATCGGGTCGCATGCCTATGGAACGCTTTTCAATTGCACGTTCTCAACGCATCAAGAGTTCATGACGGTAAGCAGGTGCACCTCAATATGCGACTGTTGGCTGACGGCAAACCAGAGTGCTTTTGGCATCTTTGTGGAGAAGGCGAGAACCGGGAAATTGATTCTCGCAGGGCAGAGAAGTTGACGTGGTTCTGTCCGGTGCTGGCACGCGAACCTGACCACGATGTGCTTATCTGGGACGGACCAGGGCAGCGTGGTTCGCAGCTTTGTCGATACATTTGGCTGAAGGCGGAAGACTACTGGGTGATTCTCGCTCCCGGACGCCAAGGGGGGTGGTTTCTGGTCACCGCACACCACGTCGAGGGCGGTCGGCGTCGTCGAGATCTGATGGGGCGTTACGAGAATGGACAGAAAGTCCTGAAAAAGGCCCCAGCTGCGACGGTCTCCAAAAAAGACTAGAGCCGCTTTGAGCGGCTCAGGAGCGCGACCTGCCATGGGCAGATGCGACATACCAAGGATCGTCTATAGATGGTCTCAGGTCAAGTGATTTCAGCCTTTTTGTTTGCGATAGCCTAGACTCCGCGTCGGCTGCGGGTCGCCCGCAGCCGACGCGGAGTCTAGGCGACAACAGGCTGGCTACCATCGTCGTAGACGATGGTAGCCAGCCTGTGGAGCGAGAGTCAAGAAAAAATCTGCTCCCCTTGAAGTTATTCGCCTCCGGGGCCCACGGGGCTCAAACAACTACTTCTTGAGCAGAGATTGTATGGTATACGTTCGGATTGTGACCTCGAACTCCCCCCCCCCCCCCCCCCCC
>CAZHFW010000057.1:0-15629 GCA_964531675.1 uncultured Phycisphaeraceae bacterium
CACGAGATCGCGCCGTCGCGGTAGCGTGTGCCCGCGACCGGCGCCATGGCGGTCTTGAACGCCTCGGCCTGATCGCATGGGATCCGGTACTCGATCGTGATGACGACGGGGCCATCGTCCGGATTGACGTCGTGCGAGACCACCGGCTCTTCCCAGTGCGCCGAGCGGTCGAGCTCTTCGCCCGGGACATCGACGATGCGGTAGCGCAGCGCGACCAGCAGGCCGACGATCAAGCCCGCCGCGGCGGCGAGCATGGTCATGGGGATGCCGTACTTCCCCGCGAGGAATCCCCAGATGGGCGATCCGATGGCCATGCACCCGTAGAACATCGCAAGGTAGCAGGCCAGGGCGCGGGCGCGGACCCAGAGCGGAGCGCCGGATTGGGCCGCGACGTTGAGACAGACCACGCTTGTCACCCAGGCCGAGCCCGCAACGAGCATCAGCGCGTAACCCAGGATCGGGGTCCGGGTGAACGCGAAGGCGATCAGCGTGAGGGCGTAGACGATCGACGCGAGCACGAGCAGTTTGTGGGGCGGGATCGCGGCCCGGATTCTCGGAAGCGCAAGGGTGGTCAGGACCGCACCGACGCCGAGACAGCCGTACATGATGCCGAAGCCTTGGGCCCCGGCGTTGAGCTGGTCCTTGGAAATCAGGGGCATCAGGGCCCAGAGCGAGGTGGCGCAGAGCACGAACGCCGCGGTGCGGGCCAGGACCGCGTGCATGGGCGCGGAGAAGCGGACATAACGCACGCCGGCTTTGATCGCGCCGAGGAATCGTTCTCCAGACACCGCCTTGGGCGCTTCGGAGGGCTTGAAGCGCACCAGCACGATGATGACGCCGACGAAGGAGACCGCGTTGAGCGCGAAGGCGGCCGCGGGGCTCAACGCCGACACGATGAACCCGCCGATCGCGGGCCCGATGGCGCGGGAGAGGTTCATCGAAACCGCGTTCAGCGCCGAGGCCTGGGGAAGCTGGTCGCGCGGGACCAGACCCGTCATCGTGACCTGCCAGGCGGGGTTGCTGATCGCCGAACCCACGCCCAGACCCAGGGTGACCAGCAGCAAGAGCGTCGGGGTGATCATGCCCGAGCTGGTCAGGACCGCGAGCAACACGGCCAGCACGAGCATCCCCGCCATCGCGGTGATGAGCAGCTTGCGTCGGTCGACCACATCGGCCAGAGCACCTGCCGGAAGGGCCAAGGCCAGGATCGGCAGGGTGCCTGCGGAGGAGACCAGCGAGACCAGGATCGCCTGGCTACTCAGGGTGGTCATGAGCCAGCCCGCTCCGACGTCGTGGATCCATGTCCCGGTATAGGACCCGAGGCCCGCCAGCCAGAGCCAGCGGAAGGTGGAGTGACGCAAAGGCGTCCAGGCAGACTGGCCCGAGGGAGGCATGGGCGGAGGGTAGCCGTCCCCCGGGGACTTTGCGGGGCGATCATTCGGCGGACGTTTGCATTGTGAATCCGGCCGGCCCGCTCGGCGAAACCACGGGGCACCAGCAGGAGAACGCCATGCTTACGTCCGCCCTTGCGATGATCGCATCGTTGCTCTGCGTCAATCCGCCTGAAGAACCCGCCAAGTCCAAGGAGGCCGACCCCAAGCACGGCGTGTCGCACTCCACGGAGGGGTTCCCGGCGGAGCCTCTTCGCGTGGGAGGCGACTTCAACGCCAAGGTCGAGCCGCGCGGCGAGTTCTGGCAATGCGGCAAGGTGCTCACCGATGAGCACCTGCCCGACGGCTATCCCAGGCCGACGCCGCCCGGCGCGATCGAGATCAAGCACTATCCCTCGGTGCGCCGCGCCGAGGTGACGATGAACGCCCAGCCCGGGCGCGGCCGTGACTTTGCGTTCTGGCCTTTGTTCCGGCACATCAGCAAGCGGAACATCGCGATGACCTCTCCGGTGGAGATGGACTTCGACTCGGCGCTGGGCAAGGCCTCCCAGGACTCGGACGATCGCAACTGGCGGATGTCCTTCCTGTACCGGACTCCTGGCCTTGGCGAGACCGGCAAGGATGGCGTCGTGAACGTGGTCGACCGCCCCGCGATTTCGGTGCTCGCGCTGGGCATGATGGGCGACTACTGGCCCGCGGATCTTGCGGAGAAGCTCAAGACCCTCGAGGCCTGGCTGGCCGCGAATCCCGAATGGCGGGCCAGCGGCGCCGCCCGCGTGCTGGCGTACAACGGCCCCAACATTCCCTCTTCTCGCCGGTGGGGTGAGCTTCAGCTTCCCATCGAACGCGTGCCCGCTGAGGAAAAGCCCAAGGGCGAGTAATCACGTCGGCTCCGGGCGACCACTGTGAACGCGACTCTCACGACCCTGCTGCTGTGTGCGCACGCGATCTCCACCGCCAGCATGGCCGGCCTGGTCTGGTTCGTCCAAGTGGTGCACTACCCGCTGATGGCGCACGTGTCTCCCGACCGCTTTGCGGCGTTTGAAGCGCAGCACGTTGCGCGAACGGGTTGGGTCGTTGCGCCGTTGATGCTCGTCGAGGCGGGGTGTGCAGCATCGCTGGTGCTGTGGCCCCCCGCGAATGTTCCGCACATCCTGCTCTGGAGCGGGCTTGGGCTGCTGATCCTGATCTGGCTCTCCACCTTCCTGGTGCAGGTGCCCCTGCACAACCGGCTCACGCGCGGATGGGATTCCTCGGTGCATCGTCGCCTGGTGGCTTCCAACCTCCCTCGAACCTTGCTGTGGAGCGCGCGGGCGGTGCTCGCGAGCCTCCTCCTCGCGTGGGGACATGCGCCGTTCGGAGGCGGGGCATGAGCAAGCGGAAGCCCTCAGACCTGCTGAACACGTCCGTGCCGAAGGGGAAGGTCCGCACGCTGGTGGTCGTGCTCGGCGATCAGCTTGACCAGGATTCACCGGCATTTGAAGGCTTTGACCCGAAGGCCGACGCGATCTTCATGGCGGAGGTGGTGCGCGAGAGCCGTCATGTGCCGTCGCACGTGCAGCGGACGACGATGTTTCTCTCGGCGATGAGGCACTTCGCCCTCGAGCAGATCCGCCTAGGTCGTTCGGTCTGGTACGTCACGCTGATCGATCCAAAGAACACGCAGCGCCTGGACACCGAGCTTGCGCGAGCCATCCAAGAGCTTTCCCCCAAGCGTGTCCGGATGGTGACGCCCGGGGATCATCGTCTGCGGGCCTCACTCCGCGCCGCGGCCGGAGGGACGCCTTTTGAGGAGGTCGCGGACTCGCACTTTCTGGCCAGCTCCGAGCAGTTCCGTGGGTGGGCGAAGGGCCGTACGCAGCTCGTGATGGAGTACTTCTACCGCGAGCAGCGACGCCGATTGAAAGTGCTGGTGGACGAAGAGGGCGATCCGATCGGCGGCGTCTGGAACTTCGACAAGGACAACCGCGAGTCGTTCGGCAAGCAAGGACCGGGCAAGGTCAGATTGCCCACGCGCTTTGAACCCGACGACATCACGCGCGAGGTCATGGGCGATGTTCGGCGGGCGCTGCCGACCAATCCCGGAACGCTCGACAGCTTCGGATGGCCGGTCACCCGCGCGCAGGCGCTGGAGGCCCTCGAGGACTTCGTGAAGCACCGTCTTGCGAAGTTTGGGGCCCACGAAGACGCCATGTGGACAGGCGAACCCTGGCTTTTCCACTCCCAGCTTTCACCGCCGCTGAATCTCAAGCTGCTGCGCCCCGAGGAATGCGTCGATGCGGCCCTCAGGGCTTTCCAGAAGGGGCTGGCGCCCATCGAGTCCGTGGAGGGCTTCGTGCGCCAGGTGATCGGCTGGCGCGAGTTCATCCGGGGCGTCTATGACCTGGAAGGGCCCGGCTACGCCGAACGCAACTGGCTTGGCCAGCACGGCAGGCTTCCCGACTTCTACTGGCACGGCCAGACCGACATGAAGTGCATGCAGGCGTGCATCGGTCAGGTTGTGGAGTATGGATACGCGCATCACATCCAGCGCCTGATGGTCACGGGCAACTTCGCGCTGACGTCGGGCGTGCACCCGCTTGAGATCAGCGACTGGTATCTGGGCATGTTCGTCGATGGCGTCGACTGGGTGACGCTCCCCAACACGCTCGGGATGGTCATGCACGCCGATGGCACCGCCTCGAAGGGGCCTGTGGTCGGGAGCAAGCCCTACGCCGCCAGCGGGCAGTACATCAAGCGGATGAGCAACTACTGCCAGGGCTGCCGATTCTCTCCCGAGAAACGCACCGGCCCGGACGCGTGTCCGTTCACAGTGTTCTACTGGGACTTCCTGAATCGACATCGCCGCCGGTTCGAGCGCAATCCGCGGGTGGGCACGATCATCAAGAACCTGGATCGCTTCGGAGCCGAGCAGGTCACGCAGATCACCGTCAGCGCACGGAGCCTGCGCGACAAGTTCGGCATCGGGGACATCGACAAGCCACGGAAGGCGACGGACTACGGGAACTGGCGGCCGCCGGAGGCACCGTCGGGGCAGCCCGAGATACTGTTTGAAGCACGTTGAGGAGGCGAGAGGCATGCGGGCGTTGATGTGGTTTCGATCGGATCTGCGGGCGCGGGACAACACCGCGCTGACGCACGCGTGCCGGAACGCGGACGATGGCCCGGACGGGGGCGTGGTCGCGTGCTTTGTGATCTCCCCCGGTGAGTGGCGAGCCCACGATGTCGCGCCGGTTCGCGTTGACCTGATGCTGCGCACGCTCGCGGAGCTTTCCCAGACGCTCGCGAAGCTCAACATCCCGCTCAAGATCCTCAAGGCCAGCAGCGCCGGGGACGTGCCCAAGGTCGTGGTCGGGTGCGCGGAAGCCAATGGTTGCGGCGCGATCTTCTTCAACAAGGAGTACGAGATCAACGAGGCGGCCCGCGACGCCCGGACCATCGCGCTGGCCTCCGAGCGCGGGCTGGCGGCCCACGCCTACACCGATCAGGTCGTGCTGGAGCCCGGGACCGTGCGGACCGAGGCCGGCGGCGCATTCACGGTGTACTCGCCCTTCCGCCGGAAGTGGACCAAGGAGTTTGAGTCGCGAGGCGAGGGACGCGTGCTCCCGTTGCCACGCAAGGCAGCCGAGGTTTCGGTCAAGCCCGACGAGGTGCCGGCACGCGTGCCGGGATTTGAGTCGCGCATTGATCCGGGGCTCTGGCCTGCTGGGGAATCGCACGCGCTCAAGAGGCTCGATCGCTTCGCGGAGAAGGTCATCCGCTCGTACAAGACGCTCCGGGATCTCCCGTCGGTCGACGGCACCAGCGTGCTCTCACCCTACCTGGCGATCGGCGCGATCTCGCCCAGACAGTGCATCGCCAAGGCGATGGAGGCCAACGACGGCAAGATCGACAAGGGCAACGAGGGGTGCGTGCACTGGATCTCCGAGGTCCTCTGGCGCGAGTTCTATGTGCATGTGATGGCGATGTTCCCACGCGTGTGCAAGCACCGCGCGTTCAAGCTCTCCACCGAGCGCATCCGCTGGCGCGATGATCCCAGGAGCTTCGAGGCGTGGTGCCAGGGACGCACCGGAATCCCCATCGTCGATGCCGCCCAGCGTCAGCTCCTGGCGACAGGCTGGATGCACAACCGACTCCGGATGGTCAGCGCCATGTTCCTGACCAAGGACCTGCTCATCGACTGGAGGCTCGGCGAACGCTTCTTCATGCAACACCTGGTCGATGGGTTCCTGGCGAGCAACAACGGCGGATGGCAATGGTCGGCTTCGACGGGGACCGACGCGGCCCCCTACTTCCGCGTCTTCAACCCGTACAGCCAGAGCCGGACGTACGACGAGAAGGGCATGTTCATCCGCAAGTGGGTGCCCGAGCTCGCCAACGTCGAGGGCGACGCGGTGCACGATCCGAGCGAACTCCCGGGACTGCTGCGCTCGAAGCTCGACTATCCCGAGCCCATCGTCGACCACGCGATGGCCCGCGAGCGCGTGCTGGAAGTCTTCAAGGCCGCTGAGGCCATGAAGGGCTGACGCGTCGATCGCAAAGGAGAGCGACCAAACGAAGAACCCCGGCGCGACACGCCGGGGTTCTTTGGGTTTTGGCTTGGGGGCGGGAGAGCTTCAGTTGGTCCGCTTGGTGCTCTTGTCGCGGCGGATCTGGGCGTAGGCGTTGTGGGAGTGGATCGACTCGAAGTTCTCGGAGTTGATCGTGTAGTGCGTGACGCGATCGTCAGAATCAAGCGAGACCGCCAGGTCGCGCACGATGTCCTCAACAAACTTGGGATTCTCGTAGGCCCGCTCGGTGACCCACTTCTCGTCGGGCCGCTTGAGGACGGCGTACACCTGGGCCGACGCGGCGCCTTCCAGGTGCTTGACGAGATCTTCGATCCACATCATGCCCTTCACGCGGACCGCCGCCTCGATCTCGCAGCGCTGATTGTGCGCGCCGTACTCGCTGATCTCCTTGGAGCAGGGGCACAGGCTGGTCGCGGGCGCCGCCACGGACATGATGAAATCAGAGGTGCCGTTGGCGGTGCACTCGAAGCGGACGCGGTAGTCCATGAGCCCGGGCATCCCGGTCACGGGCGCGAGCTTCTTGATGAAGTACGTGAACTCCGCGGAGAAGTGCGCTTCCTCGGCATCGAGGCGGCTGCAGATCGCCTTGGTGATCTGGGGAATCTTCTCGGGCGTGATCGGTTCGGAGGTCTGCTCGTTGAGCACCTCGAGGAACCGGCTCATGTGCGTCCCCTTCTTGTAGTGAGGAAGGGAGACGTACATGTTGATCTTGGCGACCGTGGTCTGCTCGCCGCCGTCGGGCGTGCGCAGGCGGATCGGATAGGTGACGTTCTTCACGCCGACGCGGTCGATCGCGACCCTGCGGCGGTCTTCGGAAGATTGCACGTCGGGCATGCCGGCGGCACGCTGGGTTTGTCCTGGCGTCGTGTTCAAGGTGGGTTCCGCGATGGTTGGCATGGGTTCCCGGTCTCCGGAATAGTAGGAGCGGCAAGCGGCGATGGCGATGCCGCCGATCCGCCCTGCTTTCGGCGTGCCAGGCTGTTCGGATTCGCCCGAGGAAACAGGCACGCGGCGTGTGCCCGCTGGTGGGCGTTCAGGCCTGTGCCGCAGGGGTGAGATGCCCGCGTTCCATCATGGATTCAGCCCAGGCGACCCCGACAGGAATTCCCAGAAACCCGCCGCAGAGCCAATCAAAGCCGTTGGGAGCCGCAAGCCCGAGCAAGGTCCCGGCGCGGGATGCTTCGATGAGCTTCGATCCGTGCCATTGCATCGCGACCACTGGCGCCAGAGTCGCCAGCAGCACCAGGGCAGCAAACGGGACCATCAAGTGCACAAACCGCGATGTCCCCGCGGACGCGAGCTGGGTGACCGCTCCCACGCCGATCGCGGCGATCGCCGCGGCGAACACCGATTGACCCTTGAGGGGTTCGAAGGCGATGATCGCGACGCTCAGTCCTCCAAAGGCGATCGCGAGCGTGACTCCCAGCGCGTTCAGAGGCGTGCACACGCGGGGCTTGCCGAGCGTGTCCGCATCTGAGGCGGTGCGGATGATGAACCAGACGATGACCAGCGCCGCCAGACCGAGGACGAAGGCCTCGACCGCGAGCATCACAAGCGTGGAGGGTTCAGGCCTGGCGCGGAGCAACGCGTCGATGGTGCCGCTGTCCCAGGCGCACCATCCGAAGATCACGCCCGCTGCGTTCATGCCTGCCGCGACCCCGAGCCGGCGCGCCACGATGATGGAGTACGCGCCCGCCAGTCCGACCGCGACCAGCGCGACCGCCATCCCCTTCACGGGATCGGTGCTGACGATCGGCGCCGCACGGAGCGCTCCGTCGACGCCGCGCGGCATGCCCGCCAGCCTGCCGAGCAGCGGGCCGATCAGGAGCAAGGCCAGGAGAATCGTGATCCAGCGGGCGATGGCGGTGCGCATGGTGTGACCTTGCCCTTCTATCGGCTATCGGGGCCTCCCCGACACACCCCGAATCTTCGGAGCATCGGCCCCTCGCTCCCGCCCTCCCCCGTGGTAGCATCTGGCGTCTCTCACGGGGACTTTTCATGCAGAACCGACCGATGACGCTTCTCGACCTGACCCAGGACCTGCTCTGGCCGAGGCTGCTGCGCTTGCCAGCCTTGGCCCTGGCCCCCGGGCGGATCTTCGTTTCCCTCATCGCGATCGCGATGATCGCGCTGGCGTTCCGGGTTCCCGGGATCTGGGGCGACGCGTCCTGGCAACGGGACTTCACCGAACGCCACCAGGCGGCCCAGGACAATCTCGCAGCCACCTCGACCAGCCCGCTCTTTCCCACGATCTGGCTCGAACGCGGGTCCGTGTACTTCTTCGAGACCCCGATGAAGCTCATGCACGAGCACCCCTGGTCGGCGATCGTCTCGTTCCTGCTGGCGCTCTTCGTCACCGCCATCCTCGGCGGCGCGATCGCACGCTCCGCAGCACTCGAGACCGCCAACGGCGTGCGCCCGTCCATGCGCTCATCCCTCTCATTCGCGCTGGGTCGCTGGAGTTCCCTCGCCGGGGCATTGCTCGCGCCGCTGTTCCTCGTGCTCGGCATCGGACTGGCGCTGGCGATCCTGGGCTGGGCCGCGCTGGGAATCCCGTGGATCAAGGTCGCGGGCGCCGCGGCGTACCCGGTCGCGCTGATCGGCGGGCTCCTGATCGTCCTGCTGCTGCTGGGTTACGCATTGGGCTGGCCTCTGCTTGGCGGCGCGGTCGCGAGCGAAGGTTCCGATGGCCTGGACGCGGTGGTCCGGGTGTACGCGTACATCCAGAGCCGCCCGCTTCGGCTTTTGTCCTATCTGATTATCGCCTTTGCGATCCTGACGCTCAGCGTGGGGATCATGCAGTTCGTCGTCGACCGGACGATCCAAATCACCGCGGAGCTCTCGGGCTCGTGGCTCTCGGATCGCTCCGCCTCGGTGCTTCGCGCCGAGCCTGGCTTGAACGCGTCCGCTTCGGACAAGGCAGCGGCCCGCGTCATCGGGGTCTGGACCAACATCTTCAGCCTGCTGGTCGCGGCCTATACGTTCAGCTTCATCTCCAGCGCCGGGAGCGTGATCTATCTGATGATGCGCCGCGTCTCGGATGGCCAGGACGTGGGCGAGGTCTGGGAGCCGGAGCGATCCGCGTGAGCGATCCCGCCGGACAACCCTCGCTTCCCGATTCGCTCCACCGCTCCCTTGCGACCCTCGCGGGCCTGCTCGCCGAGCACGGGATCTCAAGGCTCGAGCTCACGCCCATTTCGCGCGAGCACGGCCGCCTTCCCGCGCGGGCGCTGCTCCCCCGGCACACCGACCTGCCCGGCGTCATCGGCGCGGAACTCCTCAAGGGCCACACCGCGGACCTGCACGTTCCGCAGCTCGATCTGACCTTGCGGGTCTGGCAAGAGTCGGGCACGCTCCTGGCGGGCTGTGAACCCGCGGATCATCCCCTGGCCGCGGCGCTCCGCTCAGCCGGGATCATCTGACGCGCCAGATGTGGGGTCAGATGTCGGGTCGGGCCCGGCGGAGTCCCGCTCGTCATGCTCCAACTCGCCAGCGTCCTCTGCGGCTTGGTGCAGAAGATGCTCGGGCAAGGGCAACAGGTCCGCGAGTGTGATCGTCGGACCGAATGAGTCCATCGTGCGGGCGTGCTCGATGCGGAACTCCCCCACCGCGGTGCGCCGGAGCGAGGTCAGCATTCCCCCGACGCCCAGAGCCGCACCCAGATCGCGGGCGAGGGAGCGGATGTACGTCCCCTTGCCGCACGTGATGCGCACGTCGATCAGCGGGAACGCGTAGCGCAGGATCTCGAACTCATGCACCGTCACGGGCCTGGCTGCCAGCTTGGTCTCTTCGCCCCGCCTGGCGAGTTCATACGCGCGGATCCCCCCGACGTGGATGGCGGAGAACGGCGGAGGCGTCTGCATGATCTCGCCCGTCAGGTTCCGGATCGCGGCGCGGACTTCGGGCTCTGAAGGCTCGCGCGAGATGGTCGCGAGCGTGATGTTGCCTTCCGGATCCTGGGTGTCGCTGACGCGGGAGAGGTCGATCGTCGCGAGGTATTCCTTCCGGCTCGCCATCAGGTCGTTGCAATGCTTGGTCGCTTTTCCCACCATCACGACCAGCAGACCCGTCGCGAATGGGTCGAGCGTGCCCGCGTGTCCCACCTTGGCCCGTTTGGGCGCACCGCCGCGCCGCACCAGCACCCTGATCTTGGCGCACACGTCCATCGAGGTCCACTTGGGCGCCTTGTCGATGAGCAGGATGCCGGTGGGAGTCACGGGGGTTGGATTCACGGCGTTCCCCCCGCCTCACGCGTCGCGATGACCAGGTGCACCCACTTCCCGATCGAGTAGTTGAACCCGTCGAGCGTTTCCTTCCGAGCAAATCCCGCGGGGACGCCAACCGATTCAGGCAGGATGAGGATCGCATCGGGGTTCGCAGCGGCGAACGCCCGGAAGGCCTCCAGATCGAGCTTGCGGAGCTTGCCTCGGGTCAGGAAGACCAGGCTGTCTTCGTGATACTCGAGTGCGGCGATCGGTCGGACGCTGCCGGGATCGAGTTCCCCGAGCCTCTCGGCAAGCCTTGAGCTCAGGGCCAGATGAGGCTCCCGCGCCAGATTGAGCTCGATCAGGAGCAAGGGAGTCACCAGCGCCAGACCAAAGGCCAGAAGCTGGACATGGAGCCAGCGGGCAAAACGCACCTGCGGGAACATCCGCCACACCACGCGGATCGCCAGGATGACGCAAAGCGTCGCGGGGACCACGAGCCAGCCCGCACGCATCGGCCCCGCGGGATACGCCAGCGCGATGTAGATCGCGGGAGACGCCAGCCCCGCGATCACGAGCGTGATCAGCATCCAGATCCCGATGCCCAGCTTCAAGCCCGCATCCGGCACGAACGCGCGTCCCCGGGACGCAGCATGCAGGACCATCCGGCCGCTGAGCAGGGCCAGCGCCGGATACAGCGGCATCGTGTAATGCGGGAGCTTGGTCCCGATGCACTCAAAGATGATCCACGCCGGGATCGCCCACGCGAGCAGGAAAAGCTCCGCGCGACGGCCGACGCGTGTACGCTGCGCTGTGGATCGCATGACGCCCCCGACGCCCCCTCGGGCCCAGGCACGGACCACGCCCGCAGCGGTCAGGAATGACCCGGGCCAGAAGAGCGCCGGCAGCAGCACGAGGTGATACCCGGGCGGGCCCCAATGCCCTTCCTTGGCCTCGCGCGAGCGCCCGATCGTCTCGTCGAAGATGATCTTCGAGTATGTCTCCCACCCGACCTGCTGGACGACCTTCCAGACCCATGGTGCGACCACCGCGGCAACGATCAAGACGCCGAGCAGAGGCTGCAGGCGGAGCATCCATCGCCAGCGCCGATCCACGATCGAAACGCCCAGCGCGGTGCACGCTGCGATCATGGGCGCGATCGGCCCCTTGGCCATGACGCCAAGCGAGAGCGCAAGCCAGAAGAAGACCGCGGCCAACACGTCCGACCGAACGCCCGCCGAGCCCTCCGACTTCCACACGCGCCAGAGCGCGTATTGGGTGAGCACAACGGTGAACAACAGCAGTTGGTCGGACCGGGCCTGATGGGCGTCCCACACGACCATGGGGCAGGCCGCAAGCAGCGCGGCGCCAAGCAGCGCCGCCCGGGGATCGAACATCCGGCGTCCCAGACGCCAGGTGATCAGCACCGCACCGGTCGCGCACAGCGCCGAGGGAAGCCTGTACACCCAGATCGCGTTGTCCCAGTCATCGCCCAGGAGCTTCACCGAGGCGGACTGGAGCCAGTAGATCAAGGGAGGCTTGTTGAGCCGGGGTCGGTCCTGGACCATCGGGACCGCCCAGTTCCCGCTCTCGACCATCTGGCGCGAGGCCTGGGCGAAGCGACTCTCGTCCCGGTCCACCGGCGGCAGCGTGAACAATCCCGGCACGTACACTACAGCGCAGATGACCAGCAGCGCCACCAGTCCACGCCAGCCCTCCGAGACGCGCGACAGCGCGGACGGGGAGAGCAAGTCATTGGACGCCGCTCGAGTCATGGACGCTCAGGATAGCTCCCGAGCCCCGATCGGAACTGCTGGCACGCCCCTGTGGGCAACCTTCTCCCGGGGCGTTCGCGATTGGCTCTTCCCCCTGGCTCTGGGGCTCGGCGGGGCCGCGATTGTGTGGTCGTTCGATGGGCCCATCTCGGCCGCGGCCCGCTCGTTGACCCTTTCCGGAGATGTGAAGCGCGAACTCGAAGCGCTCCAGCAGTATGGCCAGGGCTCGATCAGCGTCCTCCTCGTGCTGGCGATCGCGATGCTGCAACCGGAACGGCGTCGACGCCTGCTGGATTGGGGCGCCGCGGCCCTCCTCGCGGGATTGACCTGCGCCCTGATGAAGATCCTGATCGGCAGGCCTCGCCCATTGCTCGAAGACCCGGGCCTGCTCCTGGGCCCGTGGGGGATGTACCCGGTCCCGACAGGCGCGCCCGGACAATACATCCTTGCGCACGCCTGGGAGTTCACGTCGCGCGTGCAATACGCCCTCGGGTCCATGCCCTCCCGACACGCGACGTTCGCAGCCTCCATGTCCGCGGCCCTCTGGACCATGTATCCGAGGCTGGGCCCTCTGGCGCTGGTGCTCATGCTGGTCGTCGCTTCGATGCGCGTCGTCACCGGCGCGCACTACCCGAGCGACGTGCTCGCGGGTCTTGCGCTGGGAAGCAGCATCACCCTGGTCGCGATGCGACGCTTCTGGGGCACGCGGGCCCTGGATTGGTTCTGGAAGAAGTTCGTCAGCCGCGACGCGAGCCCCGCGCTTCCGATGGTCGTGCGCACGGAGCTCGACGCGTTGTCCCGCGATCCGCGAGGCTGATCACCAGTCGCCCGCGTACTTGGTCGTCCAACCTGCCGAATCGCGCTCGGCCAGGCCATGCAGTCGCTTGGCGATCTGCCTGAGATGCAACGCGTCATGGGCTGCCCACGAGGCGAGGAGCATGCCCGCGTGCATAGGGCCGTAGCGATTGTGGTTGTACGCGCGGGACCAGTCGGGCCTGGAGAAAGGCGAGAGCACCGACGCGAGCCACGCCAGGCTTTCGCGGCGTTCCTGCTCGAAGGCGTCGAGCGTGGGCCCGAGCTGACGCGTGTTGTACGCGCGTCGTTCCGCGACGCGCTCGAGATCAAGGGGAGGCCAGGCCCGGGCGGGATCCTCGAGCGTGCTCCGCAGCCTGACGCGGAAGTCCTCGCGCTCCTCATCGAGCAGGTGACAGCAGACCTCCAGGATCGACCAGTGCTCGGGCGCGGGCTTCCAGCGCACATCCGCGTCGGACAAGGGCGTCACCAGCGCCCGGATTGCTCCGGGAGTGCCTCCAAGCCTGGCGACAATCAGCGCTGGATCAAACGTCGACAACGCCACCCCCACCGGTCCGCCGCACCCGGCGCTCCTCGATGACCTCTGAACGGCCTCCGGCCCCTGGCACTTGGCCCTTGGCCTCTGGCTTACGGCCTACGGCCTACGGCCTACGGCCCACGGCCTCTCCTCAGCTGCTCCCCTCGCGCATCCGATCGATCCCCGCGGGGAACGGATAGCTCGGGAAGACGCCGACCGGGCCCATGCGCCACATCGCGGGCGTCGCGTACACGTCGCCCCGGAAACCCGCCTCGAACATCGTGCGCAGCACCGCCTCGAAGCTCGGCTCCTTGCTGTTGGAACCGACGAGCCGGTTGGCGCGGGCGTTCAGGAAGCTCACCGAGCACACCGGCTGGCGATCGCGACGATCACGGAGCATCTTGTGCACCGTCTTGAACCCGCGCTGCAGGTCGTGCAGCGTGAAGTGGTCGCGCCCGCGCGGACGCAGGATCGCGAGCACCAGCAGCTGGTCCAGGTCGTACTTCAGGATGAACGGTTCCTTGTCGCCCGCAGCGTGCACGCCCGCGGACTCGTGGAACATCTTCGCGTACGCGGTCACCGACTTGGAGTTCCACTGGCTCGTGGAGATCAGGTCGACGATCTTGCTGATGATCCCGTTGGAGTTGTCGTGATCGTTGACGCCGCAGACGACGGTGCGGTAGCGCCCGTCGAGCAGGTCTCGCAGCATGTCCTGACCCCAGAGGATGCGGATGCGCTCGGTCGCGTCCGCGGCGCGTTCGACTTTCCCAGCATCTCCGGGCAGCAGCGTCACACGCTCGTGGTGCGAGTCGGACAGCATGAGCGCATCGGCATCGTCGTCGTACAGACGAACATCCTGACGCGTCGGCATGTGGGCATGGGTGTGCATCTCGGGGTTCTCCCGTGAAAGTTCGTGTCCCTCCGGCAAACGCCGCCGGCGCCTTTAGTGTGACAGGACCACGCTCCAAATGCCAGTGTCGCGGGATTTCCACCGACCGGCGACGCCCCTCCCGCGACCGATCTACGCTCCGATCATGGCGGAGATCACGGTCATCGGCGCCGGCGTCATCGGCCTGACCACCGCGCTGGCCTTGCAGCGTCAGGGCCATCGCGTCCGCATCTTCGCCAGGGACACCCGCGCCGCCACGACGTCGTGGGTCGCCGGCGCGGTCTGGTATCCCTTCCGCGTCGGCCCGCCCGATCTGGCCGCCAAATGGGCAGGACGCACCGCCCGCTGGCAACTCGATGTCGCCGCCCGCGTCCCGGAAGCGGGTGTTGACCTGCTGACGCGCTACGAACTGGCCGACACCCCAGCCGAACCCTGGTGGTTCCACGCGGCCCTGGATGCGCGGCTCATGCGCTCCGATTTCCCGGGCCGGGCGCTCGCGCCATTCTGCTGGGCGTTCACCGCGCCGCGCTGCGAGCCTTCCCATTTCTTGCCTTGGCTCGAATCTCAGCTTCCCAGAATCGAGAACGTCACGGTCACCAACTTCCGCGACGTCCCGGGTGACATGATCGTGAACTGCACCGGACTCGGCAGCCGCCCGCTCACCGGAGACACCAAGCTTCAGGCGGTCTTCGGACAGGTCGTGATGGTCGAGCCCGGCAGCGCCAACATGAAGGTGTGCCCGGGCGACGAGCGCGACATGGAGGCGATCTTCTACGCGATCCCGCGCCGCCGTGAGATCGTTCTGGGAGGCTGCGCACTAGACTGCGCCGACGACACCCCCACCACCGCTCGCGACGATGTGACCAAGGCGGTGCTGGAGCGGGCCAGGCTCCACAAGGTCTCCCATGGATCGGTGCTGCGGGTTGCGTCGGGCCTGAGGCCGGCGCGACCGACCGTCCGCCTGGAGGTCGATCAGGCCGACCCGCGGGTGGTGCACAACTACGGGCACGGCGGCGCCGGATACACCCTGAGCTGGGGCTGTGCTCTGGAAGCGGCCGAACTGGTTGAGCGGCAGCTCGCCCAGACAAAACGCTGACAAATCGGCAAAAGAGTCTTGATTGGATTGTGTTTGGGTATTAACCTAACACAATGCGATCAGTTGAAGCCCTTCGATTTGATGGCCTGCCGGAGCGGCGGGGAATGGGCCGGGCGGCTCCGGAGGAGCTGCGCCAACGTCTTGCGGAGATTGGACTTCCGGAGAAGCCGCCGGATCGCAGCCGGATGTTGGCGACAGGCTGGGATCGGGTGGATGAGGCGATTGGGGGCCTGCCGCGGGGTGTGGTGCATGAGTGGATTGGCGAGGGCTGGGGAACCGCTCCGGGGCGTTGGCGTGCGCCGGTCGGGGTGTTGATGCACTTGGCGCGACGGGCGGTGGGACGGGGTGTAGGGCGGGGCGGGGAACCTGCTG
>CAZHFW010000058.1:0-14419 GCA_964531675.1 uncultured Phycisphaeraceae bacterium
GTCGACGTCGGTTGCGGCGTCGGCGCCTGGCTCCGCGCCGCCCTCGACCTTGGCATCCCCGAAGTCACCGGCATCGATGGCGATTACGTCGATCGCGCCATGCTCATGATCCCCCAGGATCGCTTCCGCGCCGCCAAGCTCGATGAACCCATCGCCATCCCGGGGCGCTTCGACCTCGCGATGACCACCGAAGTCGCCGAACACCTGCCCCCCGAACGCGGCGCGGGCTTCGTCGCCGACCTCTGCAAGCTCTCCGACGTCGTCATCTTCTCCGCCGCCATCCCGTACCAGGGAGGCACCAACCACATCAACGAGAACTGGGTCGAGTACTGGGCCACGCACTTTGCAGCCCACAACTACACGCCCGTCGATCTCATCCGCCCCCGCGTGTGGTACGACCCCAGCGTCTGCTGGTGGTACCGCCAGAACCTACTCATCTTCGCCTCGCCAAACGCGCTGCACCGCTTCCCCGTTGCTGCCCAGGCCAAGGGCAAGCCCCTCACCATGGTCCATCCCGAGCTGCTGCTCTGGGCCTCGATCCGTGGCCGCCGCGCCGACGATGGTCAGATCTACAACGCCGACCAGTCCTACTTCCGAAACACCGCCCAGGGCCTCGCGCAGGGCCACACCACCCCGCCTCCCCAGCCCCGCGCCTACGGCCCGGACTTCAACAACCTCTTCTAAACCTCTCCGCCCAACCGATCCTCACGCCAAAAACGAACAAGGCCCCGCCGATCAGGCGGGGCCTTGCCCGTTTTCAGAAGCCCGCTCAGCAGGGCGTGTCGAAGCGGTTCAGGAAGTCGAAGAAGTCCACCAGATCCACGATCCCGTCGCGATCCAGATCCGCCAGCGGCGCGCCGGTGTCGAACGCCGCCAGGAAGTCGAAGAAGTCGCCAAGGTCCGCCGAGCCGTCGTAGTTCACGTCCGCGACGCAGTACCCCAGCCCCGCCGCACGGCTCGTCACCGTGCCGCAGCCGCTCGTGATCACCACGTCATACGTCGCACGATCCAACTCGGTCAGATTGCTCACCACCAGGTTGGGACCATCCGTCCCCGAGATGCGAGCATTGTCCGACATGGGCGTGCCGTTCTTCCGCCACTGATACGTCACCCTGCCTCCCGAGGTCTGCACGCCCACCCCGAACCCGACCATGGACCCGATCGTGAGCGCCTGATCCTCGGGCTGGCTCGTGATCACCGGCGCACAATCCGCGACGCGGATCACCACGCTGGCCTGCAACGTGTCCACCAGGTTCTGCGAACCCGACTGGATGTCGCCCCGGGCGTGATACTTGAACGTCACCTCGCCCGTGAATCCCGCCGGAGGCGTGTACGAGAACCCGCCGTTCCCCGACAGGCTCAGCGAGCCCACCGAAGGCGCCACGTCCAGGATCGCGGTGGGGGAGAAGCGAGGCGTGATCCCGTCCCGCGGCGGCGTCACGTCGTTGGCGAGCACGCCCGCCGAAGCCGGCACCACCAGCGTCTGCCCGGGCGTCGCGACATACGTATCGTCCGCCGCCAGACGCCGCGCGTTGACCTTCATGTGCTCCAGGTTCGCAATCGTCCAGTTCATGAACGGATACCGCTCGATCCGCGTCCCCGCCGTCGCCGCGGTCAGCTCGTCGCCGAGCAGGGTCCACCGCCGCGCCACCTCCGCGCTCCAGCTCGGCTTGGTCGTCGGCGCCGCGCTCCCCGCCGCCATCGCCAGCACCCTGGCCCGCTCGGCGTTGAAGAAGTTGAACGCCCCGTCCCGGTCCATCCGCAGTTCATTGCCGCGGAACATCCCGCGGAGCACGTCGCTCTGCGCGAACGACTCCGGCGCACCGAGCGAGAGATACGAATCCATCAACAGCACCGGCACCGTCATCTGGTCCGCCGCCGACTTGACGTTCGAGTTCTCCGCGCCGCCCGACAGAGGCGTCGCCAGCACGCTGTAGTACTCGGCCTGCAGCGCGCGGAGCTTGTCGTCCACCGCCGCCTTGACCGCCGCCAAGCCGGTCGGATCAACGATCGTCTGCGCGGTCCACACCGGCGTGTTGCCCCACTCGAAAGACGTGTCGGGCGACGTCGCCCCCGTCGTGAAGATCGTGTTGATCGGCGCGATCGCCGAGCCGCCCACGCTGTACGAGCCCGCCCACCGGTTGAAGAACGTCCGGAACAGGCTGCTCGCGTCCACGCCGATGTCCGCCGGGCCGACCGTGAAGTTGTACCGACGCGTGACGATGAGCTGATCACCAGGCAGAGCCCCGCCGCAGCCCAGCCGCATCACGCTCCCGCCGCCCTGCAGAGGCGTCGTGGTCCCGTGGTTGGGAGACCACCAGAGCTCGACATCCACCGTCGCCGCGAGCTTGGTGCCGCTCGTGCCCACCAGCTGCCAGCCCGTGCCGCCGCCTGGCGAAGCCTCGCCGTTGAAGCGGAACGTCCAGAAGTAGTTCGCCAGCGAGCGCTGGGGAAGCCCGAGGAACGCCGCCTGGAATACCGGGTTGGGAACGATCGACCACGCGGTCTTGGTCCCGTTGTGAGGCGGAATCGTCGTCGACGCCAGGCTCACCGTCGTCGCGTTGCACTGATCGCCGTAACGCAGGATCCGCGTGTTGAACGCCGGATACTGGAAGTTCCCCGCGACCTCCGGCGCCGCCTGATCCGACCCGCCCCAGAGCGAGAACGTCGAGCCCGACAGGCCCTTGCTCGTCATGAACGTCCCCAGCGCCGCGTCCAGGTTGCTCTGCAGCGTCCCGGCCCGCGCGGTGTGGTCCGTCCGCAGCACGTTCATGAGCGTCCCGCTCCGGCACGCCGACATCATCGACTGGATGTCCTTGCCGTTCTGCAGCACCGTGTTCAGGCGCGAGGGATCGCCCGTCACCGTCTGCGCCATGTACCACGGATTCTCACGCCCGAGCTGGGCGTACGCGTCCGCGTTGAGCGACCACGACATGGGATTGGCCACCCGCTGCGGGAACACCGACGTGAGCCCCAGATACGTCGCCGGGAACAGACGCAGGTTGTTGATGTTGTACCCGAGCGGGAAGTTGTTGAGCTGGTCCACCGCACTCGCGTCGTACGCGAGCGAGAGCGCGTTGGGCCCCGAATAGGTCTGGCTCAGCGCCTGATTGGTCGCGGCGCTGTAGAAGCTCCCTTCCGCCGCGATGTAGTCCGCCCGCGCGATGTCCTGGTTGTTGCGGTCGCGATAGTTCAGGTACGTGTCCATCGCGGTGATGAACGGGAAGTTGAAGCCGTCCGACAGCACGCCGTAGAGATTCTGCTCGAGCCGGTTGAGATTGGTCTGCGCCGTCGCGACCTGCGTCTGCAGGCTCTCCAGGCTCGAGTTCACGCCGTTGAAATACCCGACCATCGCCGCAAAGCCCGAATCGATCGCCGACGAGATCGTCGTGAGCTGGGAATCGATGCGGTTGAAGCGGTCGTTCATCTCCACGCGGATCTGATCGACCTGATCCGCCAGATCGGTGATCTGGTCGGACACCATCTGGAGCGGGCTGGGCCCGTTGTCCTGGGGGAACACCTCGGGCAAGAGGTCCGCGACGCCCCCGAGCAGCGTGCTCACCGCGCCGACCATGCCAAGCGGGCCTTCGGCCGCCTGCGCCCCCGCCGAGATGATCACGCTGGCGCCTTGCAGCGCCGTCGAGAGCGAGTCCGATGCCGCGCTGGCCATGTCCACGTTGAGGTTCGCGAACTGGCGCTCCAGCGCGATCTGTGCCCCGCCGTTCTGCGTGTCCTTGGCCATCACCGCGGTCGCGAAGGAGATCCCCGCACGCGACTGGTTGAGCTGCACCAGGTCCGCGGTGCGGTTGGCCAGCGCCGCGCTCACCACCGCCTGGTTCTTGGCGGCGTTGTACGTCGACTCGAGCGTTGGGTACTGCTGCTTGTAGATCTTCAGATCATCGATCTCGTTGTCGATGAAGGTCTTCAGCGCCGCGTACTCCGCGTTGAGGGCCGCCCGCATGTTGGGGAAGCCCGCCGCCTGCTCCGCAAGGAACGCCGCCCGCCCCGTCGGGATCAGCGCGATGCCCCGGGCCACTTCCGGATAGTTCTGCCGAAGCTGCGCCGTCGTCGGGTATGGCTCGATCCCGTCCCCGCGCAGCACGCTCGCGACCGCGCCCTGCACCGACGCGTTGGAAACCCCCGCAGCGTCCCGATCCGCGAACACATTGCCGAGTAAGGTCGCCATGTGGTCGCTGGTCGCAAAGCGGTACGAGAGCGAGCCCTGGAACGCGATCATCTGCAAGGTCCGGTTGGGCGCGTTGTGGTCCATCCCGAGCCGCGCCAGCACCGCTTCGCCCACGTTCGTGTCCACGCCCGCGATCGTCACGGGGGTCGTGAACGCCACCGCGGTCTGCAGGTTGAACCCGCGCTTCAGGTCCGGGTCATCCGCGAACTTGGCCCGCAAGGCCGTCTTGTACGCCGCCGCGAACTGCTCGAGCTGCGCCTGCGTCGCGTTGGGGTTCCGGGCCGCCACTTCCGCGACCGCCGCCACCGTCACCGCGAGCACCGGCGTGTAGTTCCTTGCGAAGTTGGAGCGCACCACCTCCGTCGCCGCGATCCCGCGCACGAACCGGTAGTACTCCACCGAGGCCGGATCCGTCGGCGCCAGGATCGTCGCCGCCTGGCTGGTCACGCTCCCGCAAGGCCAGGCCACCACCGCCTGCACCGTCGAGCCGATGTCCATGTACCCGATGTTCGAGAGCGTCAGCGAAGGCCCCGTCGCCCCGGGGATCTGCACGCCGTCGCGCCGCCAGGTCACCTGCGATGGCGTGGTCCCCGAGCTCACGCCCACCGAGAAGCTCGCGGTCCCGCCAAGCTCGCCCGCATCCGAAACAGGCTGGCTCGTGATCACCGGCGTCGAATACACGTTGAGCGTCGCCGGCGCGCTGATCGTGTTGCAGAACAGCAGCCCATCCTTCACCTGCACCGTGTACTGCCCCGCAAGCCCCGCCTGCACGTTGGGAATCGTCAGCGTCGAGGAGGTCGCCCCCGCGATCGGCGAGCCGTTGCGGAACCACTGGAACTTCGCGCCGACGCTCCCGCTGGTCACCCGGAACTGCACCGTCTGTCCCGGGCACGCGTTCTGAGATGTGGGGCCGCTGGTGATGCACTGAGCGACCGCGTTCCCCGCAGCCATCGCCAGCACCGCCGCCGAAATCGCCATCACTCGGATCTTGTTCGTTCGCATCGCCGGTCTCCCGTCAGGGTTCGTGTGGGCCGCCGCGCTCCGCGACCGCCGTCCCCCATCAGGCGAAGCCGTTCCGCTCCGAGCATCACCCCGATTTCACAATTTTCGGACCCGCACCGTGGTACCCTCCCGCCATGCCTCTCCCCGAGCCGCAGCCGCCGGACCCCGCCGCACGGGTCACCCAGCTGCTCCAGCAGCCGCTGGGCGACGACCGCGTCGCCGCCGATGAGCTCCTCATCCTCGTGTACGACCAGCTCAAACGCATCGCCCAGCAGCGCATGGCCGACGAACGCGCGGGCCACACCCTGCAGGCCACCGCCCTCGTCCACGAGGCCTACGCCCGTCTCGTCAAGGACGCCGAACAGAACTGGGCCGGCCGCGCCCACTTCTTCTTCGCCGCCTCCCAGGCCATGCGCCGCATCCTCATCGAGCACGCCCGCGCTCGCGCCGCCCAAAAGAGAGGCGGCGATCCGGAAGGCCGCCCCGCCCAGCGCGTCCCCATCAACGTCCTCGATCTGGCCTCCACCGACAATTCCGAACAGATCCTGATGCTCGACGACGCCCTGGCTCGCCTGGAGATTGAAGATCCCCAGGTCGCTCAGGTCGTCCGCCTCCGCTTCTACGCCGGCCTCACCGGCGCGCAAGCCGCCGACGTCCTGGGTGTCTCGCCCAGCACCGTCGATCGTGACTGGGCCTGGGCCCGCGCCTGGCTCTTCCGCGCCCTCAGCGCGTCCTGACCGCGGACACCTTCCATGAACCAGGCCTCCCGCCAACTCGCCAAGTCCATCTTCTCCGATGCGCTCGCCCTGCCCACCGCGCAGCGCCACGCCCTCATCACCCAGCGCGCCCAGGGCGACGACGCCCTTGCCTCCCTCGTGCGCGAAATGCTCGACGCCCACGACCAGGCCGGCGCGTTCCTCAGCGCTCCCTCGCTCATCGGCCCCGAAGTCATCGCCCCCGACCGCCGCCCCGCCCTCGCGCCCGATCCGAGCGAACCCATCGGACCCTACACCCTCGGCAAGAAACTCGGCGAAGGCGGCTTTGGCCTCGTCTATCAGGCCCAGCAGACCCATCCCGTCCGTCGCACCGTGGCCCTCAAGATCATCAAGCCGGGCATGGACACCGCCCGCGTGATCGCGCGCTTCGAGGCCGAGCGCCAGGCCCTGGCCCTCATGGACCATCCCGCCATCGCGCGCGTCTTCGACGCCGGCGCCACCCCCGCGGGCCGTCCCTACTTCGCCATGGAGCTGGTCGAAGGCAAACCCATCACCACCTTCGCCGCCGAACACCACCTCGACATCCGCGCCCGACTCGAACTCATCGAGACCGTCGGCCTCGCCCTCCAGCACGCCCACCAGAAGGGCATCATCCACCGCGACATCAAGCCCTCCAACATCCTCGTCCGCGCCGACGACGCCGGACAACCCATCCCCAAGATCATCGACTTCGGCATCGCCAAAGCCACCGGTCCAGCGCTCGGCGAGCAAACCGCCCTCACCGAAGGCAACACGCTCATCGGCACCCCCGAATACATGGCCCCCGAGCAGGCCGACTTCAACGCCTCCCGCGTCGACACCCGCTCCGACATCTACTCCCTCGGCGTCGTCCTCTACGAACTCCTCACAGGCACCACGCCCTTCCTCGCCTCCCGCGACTCCACCTCCTTCGCCGATCTCCAGCGCCTCATCCGCGAAGTCGACCCGCCCAAGCCAAGCACCCGCCTCAGCTCCATCTCGCGCACGCGCAACCTCGCGACCACGCCCGACCTCCAGTCCCTCTCGCGCCAGCTCAAAGGCGACCTCGACTGGATCGTCATGAAGGCCATCGAGAAGGACCCCGCGCGCCGCTACGCCAGCGCCGCCGACCTCTCCGCCGACATCCGCCGCCACCTCGATCACAAACCCGTCATCGCCCGCCCGCAAAGCCCCGCCTACGTCGCCCGCAAGTTCTTCCGCCGCAACCGCGTGATCGCCTCCGCCGCGGGCATCGCCCTGCTCGCCCTCCTGGCCGGCGCCGCCGCCGCCACCATCGGCCTTATCCAGGCCCAGCGCGCCCGCGCCGCCGAACAACAGCGTTTCGTCGAGCTCCAGCAGAGCCAGCGCCAGACGCAAACCGCCCTTGCCCGCTCGGAAACCGTCGCCTCCTTCCTCAAATCCGTCTTCTCCGCTGTGAGCCCCTCGATCGCCCAGGGCCGCGACACCGAACTCCTCCGCGCCATCCTCGACGCCGGCGCATCCCGCGCCGAGTCCGAACTGAAGTCCGATCCCGAAGCCCTCACCGAGATCCTCCTCTCCATCGGCTCCGCCTACCGCAACGCCGCGCTGTGGGAGCCCGCGGTGCGCGTCCTCTCCCGCGCTCAAGAGCTCGCTTCGGGCCTTGATCCCGCCAATCCGCGACTCTCCGCCGACGTCGGCGCCGCGCTGGGCTACGCCCTCCGCGAGCAGGGCGATCTCCCCGCCGCCGCCGAAACCCTCGACGCCACCATCGATCTCTTGCGCTCCCTCACGCCTCCACCCCCGAACCTGCTCGGCGCCGCCCTGAGCTATCGCGCAGGCTGCGCCGCCGCCCAAGGCGACAACCCCAGCGCGCTCACCTTCGCCGCCCAGGCGATCGACGCCTACACGCTCGCGGGCGATCCCGTCGCCCTCGCCAGCGCCAAAGCACAGCTCGCCTCCTTCAAACGCGCCTCAGGCGACTACACCGCCGCCATCGCGCTGCTCAACGAAGTCATCGACCAGCTCCGCCCCCGGACCGACGGCCGCATCGAGCTCGGCTCCGCCCTCAACAGCCTCGCGGTCCTCGAACGCACCCGCGGCGCCCTCGACAAGTCCGAAGCCCTCTACCGCGAATCCCTCGCCGTCCGCCGCGCCCTCTACGACCGGCCCCACCCCGACGTCGCCACCGTCCTGCTGAACCTCGGCAACGTCCTGGTCGTTCAGGGCCGCTTCGACGAGGCCGAACCCCTCATCCGCGAATCCGTCGCGATGCACGCCGAGCTCTACAAAGGCGAGCACGTCAACCACGCCATCGCCATCGACCGCCTGGGCATGCTCGAGTACAACCGAGGCCGCAACGAAGAAGCCCGCGTGCTCTTCAACCAGGCCCGCGACATCATCCTCAAGACCGTCGGCCCCGATCACCCCTTCGCCGCGACCAACAGCGTCAACCTCGCCAACGTTCTGCTCGACATGAAGCTCCCCGATCAGGCCGAGCCATTCCTCCGCGCCGCCGTCGACGCCTTCACCAAGTTCGGCCGCGACCCCGCAGCACTCACCGTCGCGCAGACCAACCTCGCCGACGCCCTCGCCGATCTCGGTCGCGCTGACGAAGCGCTTGTTGTCATCGATCAGGCCGTCAAACGCCGCCGGGAGCTCTTCCCGAACGACCCGCTCGCCTGGCTCCAGACCGGCGCCTCCCGCGCCCGCGTCCTCCGCGACCTGGGCCGCACCGACGAATCCCTCGCACAGCTCGACGAACTGCAAACCCTCATCAAAGACAAGCCGGGGCTCACCACCCTCCAGTCCGCCCGCCTCCTCCGCGAACTGGGCCGCTCCCTGGCCAAAGCAAGCCGCACCGAAGAAGCCCGCCAAGCCTTCACCGCAGCGCAGTCCAAACTCGACCAATCCCGCTCCCCCCGCGACCGCGCCGTCTACGACCAGATCGCCGAAGAAATCCAAGCCCTCCCCGCAGCCGCCAACTAGCGGGTCCAACACAGAAACCAACTCCACACCCCACGCAATCACCCGTGCCCACTCGTCCCGAAGCCGGACCCGAGTCCGCGAAGGTCCGGGTCTCCCCTCCCTTCCCGCCCTCGCTCCTCTTTTCCGTCCTTGGCTCCCTCCCATCTCGGGTGGCACTGGTGCCCTTCAGGCACCAGTGCTCCGTCCGCCGACCACCTCAACCTGCCTTCACCCCAAACCCCAAAAACAAAAACACCCCGCGATCGCTCGCGAGGTGTTTCAAGTGACCCCGATGGGATTCGAACCCATGTACCCACCGTGAAAGGGTGGTGTCCTGAACCAGGCTAGACGACGGGGCCAGCTTCCTTCCCGCTTGCGCAGGGTGGCGTTTCAGGACGGGCCGATTCTAGCCCCCTTCCCGCCGTTTTCCCCTCCCGCAATCGTTCCGCTTCCGTCCGGTTTTCGGGCCGTAGCATCCCCCGTGCCCGACGCCCCCGTCACGCCTTTGCCCATCCCCGCGCCCGAGCTGGCCCGCGCCCGGGCGATCCTGCTGGTCGGGGGTTCCTTTGACCCGCCGCATGTCGGACACGTCCGCATCCCCGCCGCCTTGCGTGCCGCGGCCTATCCCGACGGCCCGTGCGCCGGCCCGGTCTGGCTCGTCTACGTCCCCGCCGCCCAAAGCCCGCTCAAAGCCCACCTCACCGCCGCCCCCGCGCCCGACCGCGTCGCGATGACCCGCCTGGCCATCGCCCCGATCCCCTGCGCCTGCGTCTGGACCGACGAGATCGACCGCGCCGCGCACCAGTTCGCCGCCCAGCAGCTGGTCAGCCAGCAGTCCGCCGATCAACCTCCCGCGCCGAGCTACACCGTCGACACCCTCCGCCGCGCCCGCGCCTGGCTCAACACCCACGCGCCGCACGTCGCCCTGCGACTGGTCATCGGCGCCGATCAGGCCGCGGCATTCCACAAGTGGCGAGAGCCCCGCGAGATCATCCGCCTTGCCGAGCCCCTAGTCATGCCCCGCAAAGGCGTCGCCCAGACCCGGCGCATCCTCACCGACATCCACGCCTCGGGCTTCTGGACCCCCGACGAAATCACCGCCTGGCACACCCGCATCCCAACCCTCCGCGACCCCGGCGTAGAAATCAGCTCCACCCAGCTCCGCGCCGCCCTCGCCGCCGGCGAAGCTCCCGGCCCCATGCTCGACCCAGCAGTGGGGGAGTACATCGTGGCCCACAAGCTGTACCGGCCGACCGACGCGTCCGCCGCGCGATGATGCCTGCGCAGCAAAGCAGCAAAGCAGCAAAGCAGCAGAGCAGCAAAGCAGCAAAGCAGCAAAGCGGCAAAGCAGCAGAGCGATAAAGCGAAGCCGCGAGAAAGCGATCAGTCGAAGAAGCGACGCGACCGCGCAAACACGCCCGGATTGAGCGCTTCGCTCAATCCGGGATCCCCCAACCCAACGCGCCCAATCCCAACACGCCAAACCGAACGCACCCGATCCGCTCCCTAAGCTCCCCCCATGAACCGCAACTTCTGGGATGAGCGTTACGCCGCCGCCTCGCTCGTGTATGGCGACGCCCCCAACGACTTCCTCGCGAGCCTCGCGCCCACGATTCCTTCGCAAGGCGTCGCCATCGATCTCGGCGCAGGCCAGGGCCGCAACGCCATCTTCCTCGCCAAGCATGGCCTTGACGTCCTCGCCATCGATCAGAGCCGCGTCGGTCTTGAGCGTGCCCAGGAACTCGCCCGCGCCCATCGCGTCACCATCCGCACGCAGGTCGCGGATCTGTCGAGCTACCGGGCTGCGCCCGCCTCGATCGACGTCATCTCGTCGATCTTCTGCCACTTGCCTACCTCGATCCGCACGCCGCTCTACCGAACGTTCGCGGACTGGCTCCGCCCCGGAGGCATGCTCATCATGGAGGCCTACACGCCCGCCCAGCTCCGCCGTGACAGCGGGGGCCCCAAGGACCCCGACATGCTCCCAAGCCTCGACACGCTCAAGGCCGAGCTGTCCAGTCTGCGCCTCCACACCGCCCGCGAACTGGTCCGCAACGTCGTCGAAGGCGACTTTCACAAGGGCGAGGCCGACGTCGTGCAGATCGTCGCGTTCAAGCGCTGACCGCTCGCGGCCCAAGCCCACCCACATCCCATGAAAAAAGCCCGCGGACACTCGTCCGCGGGCCTTCATCATTTGCCTTCAAACCGTCTTACTTCGTCGCCGCCTTGAGCGCGTCAACCTTGTCGGTCCGCTCCCAGGTGAACGTGTCGTACTGCTTGCCCTTGTACGTGATCTTCCCGGGCGTACGGCCGAAGTGGCCGTGCTTGGCCGTCGGAGAGAAGATCGGCGTCCGCAGGTTCAGCGTCTCGATGATCTTCCGAGGCGTCAGCCCGAAGGTCGCACGCACCGCCTTGGAGATCTTCTCCTCGTCGACGGTGTTGGTCCCGAAGCAGTCGACGTACACGCTGGTCGGCTCGGCCACGCCGATCGCGTACGAGAGCTGGATCTCGCACCGATCCGCCAGACCCGCCGCCACCACGTTCTTGGCGATGTACCGCGCCATGTACGCCGCGGAACGGTCCACCTTCGTCGGATCCTTGCCCGAGAACGCGCCGCCGCCGTGACGGCCCATGCCGCCGTAGGTGTCCACGATGATCTTCCGGCCCGTCAGGCCCGTGTCGCCGTGCGGCCCGCCGATCTCGAACCGGCCCGTCGGGTTCACGTGCACCGTGATCCCCGGATTCCACCAGCTCCCGAGCACGGGCTTGATGATGTGCTCGACCACCTGCTTCTTGAGCTCTTCCTGGCGGTCGTTCCACATCGGATCGTGCTGCGTGGACAACACCACCGTGTCGATCCGCTTGGCCTTGCCGTCCTGATACTCGACCGTCACCTGGCTCTTGGCGTCAGGCCGCAGACCGGGCACCTTGCCCGAGCGACGCACGTCCGCCTGCCGCTCCACGAGCTGGTGCGAAAGCTGAATGGGCAGAGGCATCAGCTCGGGCGTGTCCTTGCACGCGTAGCCGAACATCATGCCCTGGTCGCCCGCGCCCTCGCGGTTCACGCCCATCGCGATGTCGTTGGACTGCTTGTTGATCGCCACCATCACGCCCGCGCTGTCCGCGTCGAAGCGCATGTCGCCCGAGGTGTACCCGATCTCGCGGATCGTCTCACGCACCAGGTCCGGGATGCTCACGTACGTGTTCGTCGTGATCTCGCCCGCCACCACCACCAGGCCCGTGCAGCAGAGCGTCTCGCAGGCCACGCGGCTGAACGGATCGTCCGCGATCATCGCGTCCAGCACCGCATCGGAAATCTGGTCCGCCACCTTGTCCGGGTGTCCCATCGAAACCGACTCGGACGTGAAGAGCTGCACCTTTGACATGGATTCCTCTCAAACTCTCGATCGCCCGCGCCCGTCCGCCCGGACCAGGGTTCCAGCCCCACGCCCAGCTCAGCGGACCGTCGCGCGACAGACCCAACTCTAGGCTCACACGCTTCCCAAACAAACGCCTCAAACCCACCCCGCCGACCGGCCGACCAGACCGAAAACTCCCCCCAAATCTCCCACTCCGTTGGCCCCGCACCGCCCCCTGTGGCATGTTCACCCTGTCCCATTCCGCACACACAGGGGTCCTGATCCATGCTCCGTTCCTCACTCTGCCTCTCCGCGATCTCCCTCCTCGCCTCCTCCGCCGCCGCCCAGTTCTCGTACACGGGCTTCGGCCCCTCGAGCTGGGGCGCTCCGGACTCCACGCTCGGCCTCACCGAGGCCTACTCCATCGAGGACTTCGAAGACACCCAGCTCCTCCCCAACCTGCTCATCGGCGTCACCAGCGCCGCCGGCTCCCGCCCCCTCTCCAACACCATCCCCAGCGTCTTCAACAACTCCATGGACCCCAACGGCTCCGCCTTCGCCAACGGCACCTGGGATGGCAAGTTCGGCCTCATCTCCACCCGCGACAACGCCTCCCACAACTACTTCGACGCCTCCCAATGGGGCGTCACCACCTTCCAGATCATCGGTGGCTCCTGGGTCTTCGGCTTCTCCTTCCAGCAGGCCGACGCCAACGCCGACCTCTACCTCAACGGCGAAAAGGTCGGCACCATCTCCGCCCTCTTCGGCCTCCCCGTCAACGGCGATCGCAGCGGCTACGCCCTCATCAAGGCCACCGGGGAAGCCCTCATCACCGACGTCGCAATCCACAACAACGGCAACGGCGATGGCTTCATGTTCGACCACGTCGCCGTCGTCCCCGCCCCCGGCGCCGCCACACTCCTCACCCTCGGCGCCCTCGCCGCCACCCGCCGCCGCCGCTAACCCACCCGCCACCAAACCCAACTCACCAATCCAAGCGTGGCACTGTTGCCCCCCAGGCAACAGTGCCTTTTTCTTCCTCTCCGTCTCCCTCTCCCTTCCCACCCTCGTGGCACCGGTTTGAAACCGGTGACTACTCACCCTTCCCCGCCCCCCGACCCGACACGACAAAGGTCCGGGCTTGCGTCCTCTGCATCCGGGTGCCACCACCATTAATGTCCTCATTGATGGTGGTGCTCTTCCTCGCTCATCTTGTTCTCATCTCTTCCCACCCTCGTGGCACCGGTTTGCAACCGGTGTCTACCCACCCTCCTCAGCCCCCCGCCCCGAGCCCACCAAGGTCCGGGTCTCTCCTCCCCAAAAGACAACGCCGACTCCCTTCGGAGCCGGCGTTGCGAGTCACAAGCAAGGAGCCTGAAGGCTTACTTCCGGCGACGGCGAGCGCCAACCAGACCGCCCGCAGCCGCGAGGGCCAGAGCGCCGGGGGTGGGAACCGCCGAGGAGGTGAAGGCCGCGGTGGCCGTCATCCCGTCGTCCGTCGAAACCTGGTTCGCGAAGCTGAAGGCGAACGACTCAGCCGACGTCGGGCTGTCCACGATCGGACCGCTGAACACGACGTTCTGACCGATGAAGTCCGTCGCGCCGAAGCTGATGGGCTCAGCCAGGTACGAGGTGGAGAAGTCGATCCGGAAGATCATGTTGTTGGACGAGTCGAAGAACTGAATGTTGCCGCCGCTGAACAGGCTGAACGGAGCCGGCCCAATGCGGGTCAGGGGCGTCATCGACCAGGTCACGTCGGTGTAGTCCGGGGCCGACGAGCCGGGGGTCTGCAGGGTCAGGCCCGAGCCAGCCCAGCCGCCCGTCAGGGTGTTGCCCGAGAGCACGAACAACGGCGTGGCCGCCGAGGTCGAGGGGTCAGCGAACGTGGCAAAGGTGCCGGCGCTGGCCGCACCCGCCATCGAGCCGGCAGCGACGATCATCGAAACAAGCAGGCGATTCTTCATGGTGGAACCTCTCTCCAGTTGAAGCAGCTTGCCGCCCCACAATGGGGAGGCTCGCCAAGTGTGCCTTCTGTCCGAAGGAAATCCACCGCAAGATCCTGTGCCACATAGAGTTACACGCTATTGAAGCCCCCATAACCCGGCCCCCAGCCATCCCCCCCGCACACCCATCCCAAGTTCCGCACCTACCGGACCTTCCGCGTTTTTCTCGCCCCCGGTCACCCCAGTCCC
>CAZHFW010000059.1:0-14336 GCA_964531675.1 uncultured Phycisphaeraceae bacterium
GGGAGCGGAACTCGATCTCGAGCTTCAGGGGCTTGCCGTTGATCTCGGGCGGAATGTCGGCGCGGGCGTGCGCGATCCAGAGGGCGACCGGCGCAGCGAGCAGAACCATCGCCAAGGGCGCGACCAGGGACGCCCAGGTCTGGTGCGTCGCGGCGAGGGCGATGCGCGAGGCGAAGAGGCCGAGCGGGAGGGCTGCGACGCCCGAGATCAGGGCGATGAAGACGACGAAGTAGCCCGAGTTTCCCTCGCGGCTGGAGATGCTGTACCAGCGGACGCACTTGTCGGCGATGAATCCGCCCGCGACAAGCGCGACGCCCGCAGCGAGGATGGTGGCGAGGATGGAGGAAAGCCAGGACATGTCGTGCTCGGCGTGAGGCGTGCGGGAGGGGAGATTCAGAAGACGTTGGTGCCCGGGTCGTAGCCCATGAGTTTCACGAGAGCGGCGTGGCTTTCCTGGCGGCCCTTCTCGTAGTCGTCGGCTTCGTACTCGGTGTGGGGATCGGGATAGCAGCTCCAGGCCCAGCGCAGGGCCCGGCGGTACATGGCTTCCACTTCCGCCTTGTGCTTCTTGAGCATGCCCTGGCTGATCATCTCGGAGAGGCGGGCCTGGTACATGCGCGAGATCGCGACGGCGCCGTAGATCGAGTCGTCGACCCGGCGCACTTCGGCCTCGGCCTCGTCGAACATCGCTTCGGCGGTCTTGGCGTCCTTGCCTTGGGCCTTGCGGATCAACGCCGCAGCGTGGGCCTCGGACGGGGCTCGCTTGGTCTTGAGGGATTCGAGGAAGCGCTCGTAGTCGCTCATGGCGGAACTCCGGTGCGAAAGTCAGGCGAGTTTGGGGCCAGGCGTGAAGCCAAGCATGACCTGGGCGGTCTGGCCCTGCGGGCGTGTCAGACGGAACGAGCGGACCGCGGCGGCAAAGGCGTCGCCATAGGAAGGCCAGAGCTCGGTGGGCGCCATCGCGGTGATGATCACCAGGCGCTTGGCGTCTTCGAAGGCAGCGAGGATGAACTTGAGGGGCGTGCCGTCTTGCACCTGGTCGGCGGTGGCGAGCACCGCGTTGAGCGGCGCATCGGCTGAACCGAGCGTGAGGAGCTCGGCGGTGGAGAGGACCATGCCGAAGTGGTCCATGAGGAAGCGGAGCCACTGTTCGACGCAGCCATCGTCGTAGGCGGGGCGGGCGCTGACGGTGATGAGGGCGGCCGCGACGGGCGAGGAGGCCAGGAGCAGCGGGAAGCACACGGTGGGATTCGAGAAATCCAGTTCCTCGCGCGGGACGTCGGGCTCGACGAACTCCGCGGGCAACTCCATGGAGAACGCCAGGTCGGCGAGCAAGGCCGGATAGTCGCGGCGGGTGAGTTGCGGGGCGGAGGGCATGAAAGCTCCAGGGCGAGCGGCCACGGACCGGCGAGGACGCCGGGCGGCGCTGCGGATGGTGGGTGTCGGGTTGGACCCGGCCGGGGGAACTGGACCGGGCGCCGTCCAGCGGGGGACGGTCCGAGAGTCCATGCGACGTCCGGGGGAACCCCGGCTAGCGGTTTGGCAAGCTCAGAACGCGGTCACTGGCCAGCAGGCTTGGGCTGGTTGGGGGCGGGCTGGGCGTCTTTCTGGCTGGAGGCGTCGCTGCTGGGCTCGCGGGGCGGGGCGTTCTTGACGTACTTGTCGAGCCATTCGGTCATCTCGGCCTGCACCTGGAAGACGGATTCCTTGGCGGAGTAGCCGTGATCTTCAAAGGGCAGGAGCACGAGCCTGGCGGTCCCGCCGTTGCCCTTGATGGCAGCGAAGAGGCGTTCGGACTGGACGGGGAAGGTACCCGGGTTGGAGTCGTTCTGCCCGTGGATCATGAGCAGGGGCGCCTTGATCTTGTTGGCGAAGGTGAAGGGGCTGAGCTTGGTGTAGGTGTCGACCGCCTCCCAGTATGTGCGGCGTTCGCCCTGGAAGCCAAAGGGCGTCAGGGTGCGGTTGTACGCGCCGGAGCGGGCGATGCCGGCGCGGAAGAGATCGCAATGGGCAAGGAGGTTGGCGGTCATGAACGCGCCGTAGCTATGCCCCCCCACCGCGACGCGATCGCGGTCGGCCACGCCCATGTCGACCGCCTTGTCGATGGCGGCCTGGGCGCTGGCGACGATCTGCTCCACGAACGTGTCGTTCATGGTCTCGGGATTGCCCACGATGGGCATGGTCGCGTTGTCCATCACCGCGTAGCCCTGCGTGAGCAGGAACAGGTGCGAGATCCCGCCGAAGATCGTGAAGCGCGACGTGGAGCCCGAGACCTGCCCCGCGGTGGCGGCGTCGTTGAACTCCATCGGATACGCCCAGACGAACAGCGGCAGAGGCTTGGCCTTGCCCGCCTTGACGTCCTCGGGGTTGAAGCCCGGCGGGAGGTACATGGTCGCGGAGAGATCGACGCCATCGGCGCGCTTGTACTTCACGAGCTCCTTCTTGATGGCGCGAAGCTCGGGCGCGGGGTCGGGGAAGCTTGTGATGCGGACGCGGTCGGACGCGACGGGCTTTCCATCCACCACCGCGAGCGTGCGCTTGTAGTAGTTGGGGGGATCGATGGGCGTCTCGTAGCTGACCATGAACGAGCTCGCGTCGTCGGTCAGGAGATCGACGACGGATTCGTACGAGCCCTTCTCGCAGCGCCAGAGGCGCTCGGGCTTGAGCGTGTCCAGGGGCATGCGGTCCAGGAAGGGCAGGTCACCCTGAGGCGTCGAGCCCGCGCCGACGAGGTAGACCGCGTTGTTGTACACGCGCACGACCGAGCGGCCCGAGGGAATGCGGCGCGTGAGGGGCGAGCCCGGGTTGTTGTAGCGGTCGTTCACGGAACGATCAAAGACCTTCACGGGTGCGGCGCCGGGCGTGTCGACGTCGAGCATCCAGGTGCGCGTCCAGCGGCGGTCGCGGTCGTATTCGGAGAACATGCACACGCCGCCCGAGGATGCGACGCCATCGGCCTTCTCCATCCAGCTCATGCCCGAGAAGCGGTGCTCGGTCTTGAAGAGCTCGCGGGGCGCATCAGTGAATGGGGCGCTCTGCATGAGCACGCGATCGCGCTGCGGGACCTTGTTCTTGGGGTCGCCATTGTCGAGGGCTTCGGTCCACGTGAGGGTCGCGGGAGCGGTGTCGCGCCAGTCGTAGTTGCGCGGGCCGGTCTGCACGCCTTCGATCGGGATGTCCTCGCGGAGGGGGAACTCGGCGAGCGACTTGACGAGCTGGCCCTTGGCGTCCCAGAGCTCGATGGTCTCGGGGAAGTCAGAATCGGGGACCTGGTACGAGTAAGGACGGCGGACCTTGGCCAGGAGGATGTACTCGCCGCTGGGCGACGGGTCGACCATCGCGAAGATCGCGGGCGCGCCGATGTCGGTGCGGGTCTGGCGCGTGGTGTCGATGAGCGCGAGCTGCGCGGTCATGTAGTAGTCAAAGAGCTTCTCGTCGTGCGGGTCCTTCAGCAGGTCCTGATAGGTGCGGACCTGCGCGGTCTTGCCCGCGGTTTCCTGGACGACGGGGCCGACGGGCGCGAGCGGACGCTCGGGGGCCTTGCCGCGGCCGTCGGGCACGAGTTTGACGAGGATGGTCTTGCCATCGGGCATCCACTGGGCAGCGCCGCCTGCTGCGGTGTTGAGGACGGGGCCGGTGAGGGCGCGGGCCTGACCTGAGGCGACGTCGCCGACCCAGAGCTCGACGCCGTTGGCGCGGGTCACGGTGAACATGAAGCGTGTGTTGTCGTGCGACCAGGCGGGCATGGAGAGGTCGGGCTCGGCCTCGTTGAGTCCGACGAGTTCGACGCGGCGTTCGGAGCCATCGGCGAGCGAGCGGAGGGTGAACCCGGTGTAGCGGCGCGGGCCGTAGGGCGCGTTGGTGGTGGGATTGACGCGATTGCCCGCGAGCCTGAGCATGGGCTGGGCGAGATCGCTGATGGGCGGGACCGTGATGCGATCGACGAGGATCATGTAGTCGCGCCTGGGGGAGAGGCTGACGCCCGGGAGGGGCTTGGCCTCGAGGATCCTGGCGATGGCGGGCGGGGCGTTCTTGTACGCGGGGGCGTCGGCGCTGCCGGCGGTCTGGGCGAGTGCGGATGACATGGAGAGGATGGCTCCGGCGCACGCGAGGCCGAGGCGTGCGAGAGGCTTGAGGTTGGGACGCGTCGTGTGCATGAAAAAACTCCCGCGCTGGATGCGCGGGAGAAGTGTAACGGATGGGTTCGGAGGGGGAGAGAGGGCCTTACTTGCTGGGCTGGGACGCGGGCTTCTGGCCTTCGGCGGTCTTGGCTTCAGCGGTCTTGGCTTCAGTGTTCTTGGCGTCTTCCTTCTCGAGTTCGATGGAGGCGGAGTTGATGCAATAGCGCAGGCCGGTCTTGTCGGTGGGGCCATCCTCGAAGACGTGGCCGAGGTGGGCGCCGCAGTTGGCGCAGGTCACTTCGGTGCGGACCATGCCGTAGGACGTATCGATGGTCTCCTTGATCTTGGCCTTGTCGGCGGCGTCGTAGAAGCTGGGCCAGCCGCAACCGGAGTCGAACTTCTCCTTGGAGCGGAAGAGGACTTCGCCGCAGTTGGAGCAGCGGTAGACGCCGGATTCCTTGGTGTTCCAATACTTGCCGGTGAAGGCGCGTTCGGTGCCCTTCTCGCGGGTGACGTGGAACTGCTCGGGGGAGAGGCGCTTCTGCCACTCGGCGTCGGGAATGAGCTTGGCGTTGACGATGACGCCGCGGGAGTCACGCTGGAACATGTCGTTGGTGTTCATGGGCTTGGATGAGGAGGCGGCTTTGGAGTCGGCCGCGGGAGCGGGGTTGGACTCAGGAGCAGGATTGGACGCCGCTTGGGCGGGAGGGTTGTTGGCAGCAGCAGCCTGGGCGCTGGTCGGCGGCGTGCTTGGTGAGCACGCGCCGAGGAGCATCAGGCCTGCGACCAGGAGCATGGAGCGGATGGGCTTCATGACAACATTGTTCGCTGGCATGCAGGGTTGGATGCCGGAGCGTGAATTTGGTGACCCTGATCGGGACCGGCGGGAGGGTTGCGGGGTGCGGGCATTCGGGATCTGGCCGGGGCGGGGTCGCGCTACGCTGTGGGGCCGGCCTGCACCGGCATCGGAGAAACGCCTTGCCCGGAATGGTCCACGCGTACGTGCTGCCCGAATGGTGCGCTCCCGAGTCGCTGCAAGGCGGGGTGGCGGTGGTGATCGACCTGCTGCGCGCCAGCACGACGATCACGCGGGCGCTGGACTCGGGCGCGACTCGGGTGGTGGCCTTCGCGGAGCCCGGTGATGCGCTGGAGGCCCGCGAGGCGTATCCGGGCTGCGTGCTGGGCGGCGAACGCGGCGGGCTGAAGATCGAGGGCTTTGACCTGGGGAACTCTCCCGCGGAGTACACGCCCGAACGCGTCAGCGGCAAGACAGTGCTCTTCACCACGACCAACGGCACGCGGGCAGCCCTCCGCTGCGCGCAGGCCTCCGAGATCCTCTTCGGGTGCTTCGCGAATCTCTCGGCGATGGTGGCGCGGCTCGGGGCATCGGAGATGCCGGTGCATGTGGTGTGCGCGGGCACCAACGCGCAGGCGTCGCAAGAGGATTGCCTCTGCGCCGGCGCGATCATCGACGGGCTGAGCGCGGCGGGGAGGCCGCTGGCTTCGGACGATCAGGCGCTGATGATGCGGACGCTCTGGCGCGGCGTGCGGGCCTCGGAAAAGGCCATCCGCGACGCGATGCTGGCGAGCCGGGGCGGGCGAAACCTGCTGCCTCTGGGGTTCGCAGCGGACGTTGAGCTCTGCACGCGCCGCGACACCAGCGGCGTGGTGCCTCGGATGGATGCACGCACGCGCGTGATCACGAGGGCGTGAGGCGATTTCCAGGGATGTTGGAGCGCCGCGCCGGCGTTACTTGGCCTGATCGGCGTCGAGCGTGCCATTGATGATGGCGCCCGAGGCCTGGCGGAGGCGGCCCTGTTCGTCTTCGTAGAGCACGCCCATTTCCTTGAGGGCGTTGAGGGCGGCGATCTGTTCGGCGCGTTTCTTGCTCTGGCCCCAGCTTGGCGTGTAGCGCTGGCCGTTGATCTCGACGGAGATCTTGAAGCACTTGGCGTGGTCGGGCCCCTTCTCGTCAAGGACGCGGTAGTTGGGGGTCGCGGCCAGGGATTGCTGGGCGTGCTGCTGGAGGAGCGACTTGTAGTTCTGCTGGTGGCCCGAGTCGGCCGCCGCATCGATGACGGGCTCGACAAGCGGGCGCAGGAAGTTGCGGGCCGCGTCGAAGCCTCCATCGAGGTAGATCGCGGCGACGATGGATTCGAGGACCGCCGCGGCGAGGCTCGAGGGCAGATCCCCGCCGTTCTGCATGCCCTTGCCCAGGCGGAGGTAGGTGTCGATGCCGAGCTTGCGGGACATCTCGGCGCAGGACTGGCGCGAGACCGCGGAAGACTTGATCTTGGTCATCTCGCCTTCGAGCAGCGAGGGGAACTTGCAATAGATGAGCTCGCAGACGATCAGGCCCAGGACCGCGTCGCCCAGGAACTCCATGCGTTCGTTGGACTCGAGCCTGGCCTCGACGACGCTGGCGTGCGTGAGGGCCCGCACGACCTGCTCAGGGTCGCGGAAGCGGTAGTTCACAGCGCGTTCGACCGCCTCGATCACGCTCTGGCCGATGGTCGTCCCGGATGCAGGATGGCTCATTCGTCACGCGTGGCGCGTTCCATGGGAACGCACCGTGTTGCGCCTCGGCGCGACGCGAGCACTCGTCAACCGCAGAACCGGAACGACCGGAGGCGGGCGGCGAGTGGCCGCGGCGCGAGGGTGAAATCCCCTCGTCCATCGACAAGGTAACCGGCGGCCTCAAGCTGGAAAAGGCCAATTTGGGGTTATCCGACCACGCACCAAACACGCATGTCAAAATGGGCAATTTAGAGGCAAATCCGGGTCGAGCGGGAGTACGCGGATCGGGGCTCCAACCGACTTCCCGGGCCGTGGAATGGGCTGGGGAGGGGCGGGGAGAAGTCGCTTGGCCGGGTGAAGTGGCCGGGCTTGGGGGGGAGCGCCTAACATCACGACCCATGCCCGGGCGGCTTTCGCGTCCGGGCGCATCAACCGGCCCGCTGGGCCCTTTGGCTTCGAGGGATTTATGCACTATCCGCACCGCACCAGCCGCATCAAGCGCAAGCGCGCCATCGGGTTCCGCGCCCGGATGAAGACCACGAACGGCCGGAAGATGATCAACCGCAAGCGGCGGGTTGGGCGTTCTCTGAACGTCGCCGACAAGTAAAGCGCTGGCCCATCTCGGGTTTGCTGTGCAACCGCGCGCTGGCGCGGTTGTTTTTTTCTGTCATCGCGCAAGGGGTCGGGGGAGTCAACGGTTGCGCCGCGGCGTGATGGATCGTCAGCGCACGAACCGCGCGGGCGGGTTTGACAGGTGTGGGCCCAGCGTTATGCTCGGGTTGTCATCGGTGTGCCGGTCGGAAGTGACCGGCACCGAAGAGGGAAGCGTGGTGCGGCTTTGTCGGCCTCCGAGCCGGCGGAACCAAACCCACCGCGGACGCGCCGCCGTAACGGACGTTGACGCGGGTCGCACACCGGGCGAGAGCCCGGCATCACTGGAGCGTCTTTGGATGCTCCGGGAAGATGAGCGATCCGCACGAGTCCGGAGCCGGAAGACCTGCCGATGACGCCGGCCCGCTCGATGTGAGCGGACAATCCGGCGCCAAGCGGCCCTCGCGATTTCCGATCGGCAGCGACCGACGGGAAGGGGCCCCGGCAGAAGTCGTGCGCGTCCCCGCTGCACGATGGACCCCGGTGCTTTTGTCGCGAGGCGTCGCCCGTTTCGGGCGGGGCGGTCCTGCGCGACTCAGGACCAGGCGCACGCTCTTCGTGCGCGGATTGGGATTGGATGTCTCATCGATTCGTCGGGCGCTTCGGCGCGGGTGTTTTCACATTGGGCATGGCGTGGACGCTGGGTGCTTCGGCATCGAGCGTCTTTGCGACCAGCGTGGTTTCGTACACGCCCGGCGCGGGCGCCGGGTCGTTTGTCGATCCTGACGCGGCGCTGGGATCTCCCACGCGCTACACCGGAACGCAATACGGCTTCCCGGGCTCGGTCACGCCTTTCAATCCGTCGTTTGATCCGGGCGAGTGCGTCTCGCTCGGGCTCGGGGGCGAGCTGGTCGTGTCGTTCGATCACCCGGTGATGAACGATCCGAATAATCCCTACGGGCTCGATCTGCTGGTCTTCGGCAACTCGTTCTTCTGGGATCCCATCACGTTCTCCCCCACCGCCAAGGCGCTCTCGGCCGAGGGCGGCGTGATCTCGGTTTCACAGGATGGCCTCACCTGGCACACGGTCGCGGGATCAGCTGCGGATGGCCTGTGGCCCACGCTCGGATACGCCGACGAAACCAGCGACTTTGGCGGTCCGGCGGGCAACTCCCCCACCGATTTCACCAAGCCTGTCGATCCGTCGTTCCAATGGCTCGACAAGTCGGCAGCGGAGATCATCGCGGGGTACAACGGCTCGGGAGGCGGCGCGGGGATCGACATCGGCGCGCTGGGGCTCGAGTGGATCCGCTACGTACGCGTGACGAGTAATGCTGCGGGCTTCACGCCCGACATCGACGCGTTCTCGGATGTCTCCGCGGTGCCCTCGCCCGGTGCGGGCGCGGTCCTTCTCGCGGCGGGGCTCCTGACGCGCCGGCGGCGGGGATGAAGCGATGAAGACGCGGCGCTGCACATCACCGATGGCGAACGCGGGGACTGACGTCCCCGGCCGGACGTGGGCTGCGCACAAGGCCAAACACGCGGGCTGCTGGCTGATCGCCAGCGGCTCGCTTTGCATGCTGGCGGGTTCGGCGGGCGCTCAAGCCTGGGGCTCGCCTCAGGCATGGACGATGGTCGGAGGCGATGCGCGACACTCTGCAACGGCGCTGCAAGCTCCGGGCTCGCTCACGACGCCCGCGTGGGTGCGCTCCACGGATGCGCAAGGGCGGACGATCACGTGGGTTGGCCAGAGCGGCCCGGTCGTGTTCGAAGGGCGCGTGCTGGCGATCGGCTCGGTGACGTCGGGATCGACGACCTACAGCCTGTACGCGCTGGACCGAGAGAGCGGTGCGGTGCTCTGGGCGACGCCCATCCCCGCGATCGTCGCGGGATCTTGGTCTTCGCCCGCGATCGATCGGCGCAATCGCAGCGTGATCGTGGGCTCGGGCACTTCGCTCCGGGCGTTCGATCTGGTGAGCGGCGCACAGCGCTGGCAGGCCACGCTCACGCGCAGCGTGGTGAACGCGAGCCCGGTCGTCAGCGAAGACATGCCCGGCAAGAACCGGGCGTTCATCACCGACTACGACGGCGTGGGGACCGAAGGCAGGCTCTACTGCGTGAACGTGGACGCACGGAGTGCGGCCAATCCGTTCGATCCGGGACAGATCGTCTGGTCGGTCGCCATCGGCGCGACCTCCGGAAACACGCCGGCGTATCTCGGACGGCGGGTGTACGTCGCGAGCGTGGGCGATTGGACCTTCGCGCCGGGGCAGGTGCTGTGCTTCCCGGGGGATGCGACGACGACGCCCGCGCCGGTCTGGAGCGTCGACAACCCCAAGGGCGAGAGCTTCTTTGGTGCGGTGAGCGTCGCGCGGGATGGGCGGAGCATGCTCGCGGTGTACGCAGCGTCGTACGCGTTCTACGGCGGGACGACCTCGGCGAACCTGATGAAGATCGAGGCCAACTCGGGCGCGGTCCAGTGGTCGGTGGATGCCAATCGGACATCTGCAGCGCCCGTCGTGCTCGGGGATGGACGGGTGGTGCTTTCCACCGGGCTCAATGGGTATGGCTCGGTGCCGGCGATTCAGGTCTTCCGCGACCTGCAGAGCTCCGCGACGCTGGCGTGGGATTCGTCGCTGGCGACGTGGGTGGACGCGAACGCGAACGGGCTGCGCGATCAGGGTGAGTTCACGTCGGTCGGTGGATGGTCGAATCAGATCGCGGTCGGAAGGATGGATGGGAGGCTGACCGCATTGGCGGGCGTGATGCCCACCAACGCCAACAGCACGGGCAGCTGCACGATGCTGCGGGCGATCGATCTGGAGGGCCAGACGCCGGTGATTCTGCCCATGAGCTCGAGCCAGGCGGGGAGCACGCCCGCGCTGGTGGATGGGAACGTGTACAGCATCGGGCCGGGCGGACTCACAGCATTCGGTCCGCTGCCTCCCCGCTATGACGTGGATCAGAACGGCGTCGTGAATCTCGACGATCTGCACGCGTGGCATCAGGGTGCGGGGGCGCGCGATGTGAACCGTGACGGCGCGGTCAACGCGTCCGACGGCGCGGCGCTGGAGGAAGAGCTGGCGCGGGAGGGACGCGGATGAACGCCCTCACGCAGCCCAGTTCGGCGCCGAAGCGGGCGTTCACGCTCATCGAGCTGCTCGTGGTCGTCGCGATCATCGCGCTGTTGATCGCGATCATGCTTCCCGGGCTCGCGGGCGTACGCGAGCGGGCGCGGCAGACGCGCTGCGCGAGCAATCTCCGCCAGCTCATCACCGGTTGGATGCTCTACGCCAATGACTATCAGGAGCGCGCGATGCCACTGGCGTACTGGCAAGCGCAGGACATCGCCGATGGCGAGCAGATCTTCTGGTACGGCTCGCACGGCACGAGCACGCGGCCTCCCGATCATCAGCGCGGATTCATCGCGCCGTACCTGAGCGGCGGACTCTTCGAGCGGAGCGTGTTCGAGTGTCCCAGTCAGCCCTGGGGGACGTACCGGCCGCAGGGCCCGAACGCGCGCGATGTGCGCTGGATCACAACGACGTATGGGTACAACGGTTATTACCTCTCCCCCGAGAAAACACCCGGTTGGGGGGAGACGATTGGTTTCAGACCGTGGCGGCGCGTGAGCGATGTGCCGAGTCCGAGCGAGCTCTTGGTCTTTGCTGACACGCTTCTCCGGAGCTCGCCGGCGCGGAGCACCGCTCTGCTCGATCCGCCCTTGCTGTTTATGGGCTCGGGACTGGGGACTTCGGTGTGGGAGGAGAACGCATTTCCGACGCTTGAATCCAGACACGGGACAAAGGCTGCGGAGATGGGTGTCGCCAATGCTGCCAAATCGGATGGGTCAGTCCGCAGCGAGGGTGGTTCTGGCCGAGAAATCTCGGGAAATTCGGTCGACAATCGGCCAGCTGCGCGGATGATGATTCGGTATGTTCCCGATTGGGAACAGTGGCCCTGAACGGGCCGGCGCAAGCCGGGGGACGCGCGTGAGCGCGTGTCGGCGAACGCTCCCGGGCGAGTCGCGAGATGGCTGTCAACCGTTGCATGTGCCGTGGGACGACCTTCGCCCAGGTGAAGCGCTGCGCGGAAGAGAGCGGCGCAACGTACGAGGAAGTGATCGAGATGACCGGCTGCGGCGAGGGCTGCGGACTGTGTCTGCCTTACATCAAGCTCGTGCTGCTTTCGGGGCTGGTGGATCTCCCGGTGCTCACGCCCGAGGTCTACAAGAAGCTGATCGCGCAGTACACGGAGCACACCCGAAACGGGCAGCCTCAACAGGGGGCGATGCAACCCGAAACGGGGAAAGCCGTCCACGCCGAAGCGCAGCGTCACTGAACGATCGCGGCACCGCTGGACCGTCCGAATCGGATCACCGATGAGCATGCTCGCAACTTCGCGCGAGGTGCCTCCATGGGCGTTTCCCGGTGTGCGTGCTTTGAGGTCGAGTTCACCGCGTTGATGGCGATGGCGTGCTCCGGCGCGGGAACGCTGGCGGAGCTGCATGCGCGAACCGGGTGCGGGGCGCGCTGCGGAATGTGCGTGCCTTACATCGAGGCGATGCTGCGGAGCGGGATGACGGATCTGCCGGTGATGTGGGCGGAGGAGTTCATCAGGCTCGGGATCGCGCCCGGAGCGGTGCGAACGAGAGAGCGTGTGATGAGGCTGCGGGATGAGCCGCGCGTGCCCGCGGGGGACACGACGGCGCTGGAGCAGGCCATCCGCCAGAGGCAGTCGGAAGGCTGGATCGAGGCCAAATCCCAGGTCGAGGGCCAGCACGCAAGCGAAGGGCCGTGCGATCAGTCCAGCGTCCCGGCGCAGAGGCGGGCGGCATGAGGTTGAGGCACGCGGGAATGAAAAACGCCCGGCTCGGGTGAGCCGGGCGTGTGGGGATTTGGAACCGATCGGGGCTTTGCTGGCCCGGACCCTGCTCGCGCCTGAACTTACTGGCCGGGCGCGGGCTGGGTGGACTCGCCGACGATCACATCACGCAGCACCGACGCGCCGGGGATCTGAACCTGCGGGGCGGGTTCGGTGCGCTGGGCGCCCAGGCTCTCGGCGGCCTCGGCGGCCTCCTCGAGCATGAGGAAGTCCTCGTCGTCCTCGGGCGGGAGCTCGACCAGCGGACGCACCTTGATCTCCTGGTAGGCCCGGAAGCCGGTACCCGCGGGGATGAGGTGGCCGAGCAGGACGTTCTCCTTGAGGCCGACCAGCTCGTCCTCGGCGCCGCGGAGGGCCGCCTCGGTGAGGACCTTGGTGCTCTCCTGGAACGACGCGCCCGAGAGGAACGAGTCGCTCGAGAGGGCGGCCTTGGTGATGCCCAGGAGCAGCGTGCGGCCGGTGGCGGGACGCGACTTCTTGGCCTTGGCGCCGTCCTTGCCCGCGGCCTCGGCCTTGGCGTTGGCCTCGCGGAACTCCTGCTTGGTGATGAGCGCGCCGACCGGGAGGTCGGTGCCGCCGGCTTCGACGACGCGAACCATCGAGTCGATCTCGCGGTTCTTCTGCTTGAAGGTGAACTTGTCGACGACCTCCTGCGGGAGCAGGTCGGTGTCGCCCGGGTTCTCGACCTTCACCTTGCGGAGCATCTGGCTCAGGATGAGCTCGATGTGCTTGTCGTCGATGACCACGCCCTGGGCGCGGTAGACGTTCTGGACCTCTTCGAGCATGTACTCCCAGAGGGCCTCTTCACCCTTGATTCGCAGGATGTCGTGCGGGACCAGCGGGCCTTCGGTGAGACGGTCGCCGGCCTGGACGAAGTCGCCCGCGTGGACGAGCAGGGTCTTGTCGGCGGGGACGTGGTGGTCCTTCTCGATGCCGCCCTCGGCGATGACGCGGATGGTCATCTTGCCCTTGCGCTTGTCGGACATGATCTCGACCCGGCCCGAGATCTCGGCCATGATGGCCGGGTCCTTGGGCTTGCGGGCTTCGAAGATTTCCGTCACGCGGGGGAGACCACCGACGATGTCGGCCGACGCGGCCGCCTGACGCGGCTGACGGGCGAGCATCTGACCGGCCTTGATCTCCTGGCCATCCTTCACTTCGATACGCGCCTTGGCGGGCAGGTAGTGGAAGTCGAGGATGTTGCCTTCCTTGTCCACGATGTTGATCGCGGGGTGCAGGTCGCCCTTGTGCTCGATGACGATCATGGCCTTCTGACCACGACCGGCGTCCTCTTCGCGGATGGTCTCGCCGGCTTCGATGTCCTTGAACTGGACGAAGCCATCCTTCTCGGCGAGGATCGGGATGCGGTGCGGGTCCCACTTGACCAGGACGGTGCCGCGCTTCACTTCATCGCCGGGCTTGACGAGGATGTACGCGCCGTAGGGGAGCTTGTACTTCTCGGTCTCGCGGCCCTTGGAATCGATGAGGGCCAGTTCGCCGTTGCGCTTGAGGGAGACCAGGGCCTCGTGGCCTTCGTCGTCCTTGCCGGGCACTTCGGAGCACTCGCGGATCTCGACGGTGCCGCCGTTCTGCGCGCGGTACTCGGTTTCCTGAGCCGAACGCTGACCGATACCGCCGGTGTGGAAGGTACGCATGGTGAGCTGCGTGCCGGGTTCACCGATGGACTGTGCGGCGATGATGCCGACCGCCAGACCGGGCTCGACGCGCCGGCCGGTGGAGAGGTCCATGCCGTAGTCCAGGACGGAGCAGCCGAAGCGCGACTCGCTGGTGAGCGGGGAGCGCACCATGATGGAGTCGATGCCGACCTGCTCGGCCTTGCGGGCGAGCTCTTCGGTGATCATCTCGTTGGAACGGATCACGATCTCGCCGGTCTTCGGGTCGACCACGTTCGAGACGCTCACGCGGCCCTTGATGCGGTCGCGGAGCGGGACATCGACCTGCTCGCCCTTGTAGACGGCGCGCTTGAGGATGCCTCGCTTGGAGCCGCAATCCAGCTCGCCCACGATGACGGACTGGGCGATATCGCAGAGCTTGCGGGTGAGGTAGCCCGAGTCGGCGGTCTTGAGGGCGGTGTCGGCCAGACCCTTACGAGCGCCGTGGGTGGAGGAGAAGTACTCGAGGATCGTGAGACCCTCGCGGAAGTTGGAGCGGATGGGGGTCTCGATGATCTCGCCCGAGGGCTTGGCCATCAGACCACGCATG
>CAZHFW010000060.1:0-14224 GCA_964531675.1 uncultured Phycisphaeraceae bacterium
GCCGGAGTGTACCGAAGCGTCTCGGTGCATCAAAGTCGTCGGAACGACTCTGATGGCACGGGTGGGGAGGTTGATGCCACCCGCCCAACCCGCAGGGGTTGGCCCTTTTCCATTCATGGCGGAGAATGCCGAAACCCGCCCTCCAGGAAGCCGGGTGCCACTACCCACGGAGGCTTTGCGTAGTGGGTAGTGCGAACGGATATCCGCTTGAACTTCCCCCATGATTTTCGCTCGTAGCGACTCCGCCGGTTCGTACTACCTCCTCCGCAGAGCCTCCGGAGGTCGTGGCACCCGCGCACGGGGGAATTGAAAAGGGCCCGATCGTGCGGCCGGGCCCTTTGTATTTGCACTTGATGCCTCGGTGGCTCGATGCCCCGATGACTGCTTCCTCAGCAGCCCTGGTCGAAGCCTCCGAGGAAGAAGAAGAAGTCGCCGAGGTCGACGCCCGGGTTGCCGTCGATGTCGGCGCAGTCGAGGGTCTGGTCGAAGCAGTTGAGGAAGTCGAAGAAGTCGGCCAAGTCGATGCTGCCGTCGTCGTTGAGGTCGGTCGGGCAGAGGTCGACGTACACCTGGGAAGTCGAGACGACGTTGCGGCCGTTCTGCTCCTGACCGACGAGCGTCATGGTGTGGAACCCGTGGGTCATGCCGCTGATGGTGCGACGCCACTCCCAGCGGTCGTAGCGTGAGGCCTCGTTGGCGGAGTTGAGGTAGGTCGGGCTGAGCGGGTCGGCGCCGTCGGGCAGGTCGTACATGATCCAGACGCGGCTCAGCGTGCGGTCGGAGGTCTTGACCGCGAACTCAGCGGACGGCGTGGAGAAGGGGCCCGGCGTCGCGAGGGTGTACGCCGCGGGCGTGCGATCGACGTAGACGACGGAGCGGAACTCGCGGAAGAGCGGGGCCTCGCCCGCGTTGCGCTTGCGGAAGGCGACAACGGAGATGTAGTGGAAGCCCTCGCTGAGCTGGGCGGCATTGATGGTCTGGCGATAGATGCCCTGGGTGTTGGACGTGCCGGCCAGAGGCTGGCGCTGGGTGACGAACTGCTCGTAGCCCGGGACGACGCCGTTGTCGTAGGCGATGTCCCAGGTGGAGTTGCCGTTCCAGTCCTGGAAGCCCTGATCGATGCGGAAGACCGCGTTGTCGTCGGCGTTGTTGTTATTGCCGGCGCCGGAGTCACCATTGGTGGTGGTGAGCTGGATGTCGAAGTTCCCGGTGACGACGGGGATGGTCGCCAGGCGCTGGCGGACGTCGGGGAGTGCGGTGTTGTCGGGCGCGATCGAGGATGTGGAGCCCACGATGGAGAGGGTGCCCGCGGGGAGCGCCGGGGCGTAGATCACGTAGCCTCGGTTGTGGGTGATTCCGTTGATGTTCTGGTTGCGGGGAACGCGGATGGTGACCGACCCGCCCGCGCCGACAGTGAGGACGTCGCTGATCTGGTTGGTGGGGTCAACGCTCGCGTTGGCGGAGTTGCCCGTGAGTTCGAGGAGGCGCGTGCCCTGGGGGAAGTTGGTGCTGACGGTGCGTTCGTCGTAGCTCGTGATGCCCAGTCCGTCGTAGCTCCGGTTCACGCCCACGAGGCAGTTGCCCGAGTAGCCCCCGGTGATGGCCGAGGCGCGTTCGAAGATGCAGGTCTCGTTGTCGGAGAGCTTGGGGAAGAAGTACCCGCGCGCGACCCAGTTGCTGATGCGGACCAGGTCGGTGATGACGGCGTTGGTGGCGGCGGTGTTGGGATCCCAGCCCAGCGCGACCGGGACGCCTTCGCGCGGGTAGTAGCCGGTGCCGGTGCGGGTGATGCCGCGGGCGTTGTGGAAGATCTTGGCCTGTCCCGGGCGCATGACGAGGTAGGCGTGCGCGAACCAGCCCTGCTGCTTGCTGGAGGGGATCGCGGGGAGCGAGCCGCCGTCGCCGGTGGTGCCGTTGTCGTGGGACCAGATGTGGTTCACGCCGATCGACCCGTTGTTGAAGCCATCATCGACGAGGTCGATGTGGGCGTTCTGCACGTTGGACCAGCTGGCCCAGGACTGGTTGTTGATGAGATCGCGGATCGCGCCCGCGCCGTTGAGGTCCAGGGCGTCGCGGTTGCCGAAGGCGTCGCCGGTCGTGGAGCGTCCGCTCGCACGGCCGTTGGGCTTGCGGATGTAGCGGTCGAACGTGAAGTCGTTGCCTTCGACGGACTCGCCGAAGGAGAAGGGCGTGACCTGACGTCCGTCGGGCGTGGTGCGGCGGTTGTAGACGACCGAGTCGTAGTAGGTGTCAAAGAACCAGCTCGGGGTGTGCTTGATCGCGTCGATGCGGAAGCCGTCGACCTTGTGCACGTCGAGCATCCACTGGACCCAGCGGAGCATGTAGCCCGTGGCGTTTTCGGAGACCGGGACGCCCGCCATCGGGTTGTTCAGGTTGAACTTCCCCATGGTGAGCTGGGAGGCGGGCTCGTTTCGCGCCGGGACGTTGCAGGTCGAGAAGATCCCGGTGTTGAGGAGGCCTGCGCCGGACCACATGCCGGGGTTGTTGACGATGCTGGTGCCCAGCGCGGGGTCGGGGTAGAAGCGGGCGTTGCTGGGATTCACCTTGTTGAAGTAGGTGCCGCCCGGGATGTTCGAGGGATTGCCCGCGGTCGTGGGCTGGCGGATGAACTGGTTGTTGGATCCCTGGTTGATGTCAATGAGGCTGACCAGATCGCCGTTGAGGAGGCAGTAGCGCGGGTTGTTGGGATTTTCGGATTGGTAGTACCCGCCGGAGACGCCGCCGAAGAAGTCGCCCCAGTTGTCGGTGGGCTGCTTGTCGGTGGGCTGGGGCGCCATCCAGAAGCCCGGGTAGCCGCCGTCGGCCTGGAACTGAGCGCTGGTCTGACGACCGGCGTTGTGGTTGAGGACCATGTCGACGTAGACGAGCGCGTTGGCGCGGTGGAGTTCGGCCATGACCGCGTCGAAGTACGACTCGGTGCCGTAGGCGGTCTCCGCGCCGGGGCTTCCGAGGTTGAAGCGGTCAAACGGGTCGTAGCCCGCGCTGGTGGTGTTCTGGGTGCCGTTACGCGGGTCGATGTACCCGCGTCCGACGGGCGGGAGCCAGGTGGCGCCGTAGCCCGCCAGGAAGAAGTCGGGCATCCGCTTCTCCATGTCGGTCCACTTGCACTCGAACCACTGGAGCATCGGCGCCGGGTTCTCTTCCCACTGGGCCTGGGCGGTCCCAGCAAAGCACGCGGCGCTTCCCGCAACGAACATCAGCGCGAGCGCGCGGCGAGCGAACTGATCACGGAACGTGCGATCCTTCATCGCGGACTTCCTCGATTTGCATGCGGCGACCGGGATGTCGGTGCGACCACCCGGCCTGGGCGGACGGCGTCTTGGCCGGTCCATCCTGGGGGAGAACAGAACAAAGCAGCCATGTCTTCGGCACTTTCGGCCTTGGGACAGAGCCTGCAGGGCATTCGCAGTATGCCACAAACCAGAGTCTTGGGGTACCCCGAAGCGCAAGGATTTCCTCCGAGGGATCGGTTCCCGTCAGGGTGCGATGCAATACCCGACCGGCACGTCCCGAGGGCGGATCGCCAGTTCTCGGTCCGAGACGCAGCGGGCCTGGTTTGGCGATACCCTCGGTCTTGCCCCGGCGTTTTCTGGAAGGCCCGCGCCGGGTCCAAGGCCCGATCCAGTCGCCTTCCCAACAGCAATCAGGGACCGCCAATGTCCAACCGCGTCCGGTGGGTTCAGGGATCGTTCGTTCGCAGCATGGCCAGGAGCGCGCTGGCGCTCGCGCTGGTCGCCGGCGCCGCGTGCTCGGCCCTGGCCCAGGTGGTCGCGGAGAGCATCGCGCCCAAGGCGGTGCGTTTCTTCGCGGACGCTGCGGCACGCGATGCGGCGTTCCCCTCGTACGCGCTCGAAAAGCCTCTGACGAGCCAGGGACCCGCGCCGGCGGGATTCCCGATCTCCGTGACGTTCTCGACCGCGGAGAAGCGTTCGGTCGCGACCATCACGATCGATCCACGCACCTCGCTCTACGGCACGGGCGAGGCCGCGGGACAACTCCTGCGCAACGGCCGCGTCATCGAGACCTGGAACACCGACGCCTACGGCTATGGCGATGAGGCCAAGAGCCTGTACCAGTCGCATCCCTGGGTGCTGGGCGTTCGCCCCGACGGCACCGCGTTCGGCGTGCTCGCGGACACCACGTACCGCTGTCGCGTGGACACCGCGGCGACGCAGTCGGATCAGATCATCTTCGCGGCCGATGGCCCGATGTTCCCCGTGATCGTCATTGATGGGAAGTCGCCTCAGGAGGTCGTGCAGACCCTTGCGGATCTGACGGGCAAGATGCCCATGCCTCCCAAGTGGGCGATCGGCTACCACCAGTGCCGGTACTCGTACTACCCGGAGAGCCGGGTGCGTGAGATCGCCAAGGAGTTCCGCGATCGGGACATTCCGTGCGACGTGCTCTGGTACGACATCGATTACATGGTGGGATTCCGGGTCTTCACGTTTAATCCGCAGCACTTCCCGGATCCCAAGAAGCTCAACGCGGACCTGCTCGCCCAGGGCTTCCACAACGTCTGGATGATCGATCCGGGCCTGAAGTCGCGCTCGGAGTCGGGGCCGAATGACGAGAAGCTCCCGCCTGACGCTTCGCCCGCGCTGCAGGCCGCGATGAAGACACAGATCGAGAAGTACGAGGCGCTGCACAAGTCAGGCCTGGACGCGGGCGTGTATGTGCGCAAGCCCGACGGGACCGTCTACGAAGGCGAAGTCTGGCCGGGCTGGTGCCATTTTCCGGACTACACGCAGCCTTCGGTGCGTCAGTGGTGGGCGGGCCTCTACAAGGACTTCATGGCCCAGGGCGTGACGGGCGTGTGGAACGACATGAACGAGCCCGCAGTCTTCAACGTGCAGTCCAAGACCATGCCCGAGGAGAACATCCACCTGGGCGATCCGGACATGATCAAGCCCAATGGTCAGAAGCAGGGCGTCGACGGCGCCAAGGGCACGCACGCGCGCTACCACAATGTCTACGGCATGAACATGATCAAGGGCACGCGCGAAGGCATCGCGGCCCTCAATCCCGACAAGCGTCCGTTCGTGCTCTCCCGCGCCAACTTCATCGGCGGGCAGCGCTACGGCGCCACCTGGACGGGCGACAACACCGCGTCGTGGTACCACCTCGAGACGTCCATCCCGATGGCGCTCAACGTCGGCTTGTCGGGTCAGCCCTTCATCGGCCCGGACATCGGCGGCTTCGCGGGCAATGGCCCCTCGGGCGAGGCGGGCGGAACCATGTTCGCGCGCTGGATGGGATACGGCGCTCTGCTGCCGTTCGCGCGAGGGCACACGGGCAAGGGCAACATCGACAAGGAGCCCTGGTCGTTCGGGCCCAAGGTCGAAGAGACCTGCCGCCTGGCGCTCCAGCGTCGCTCGCGGCTGATCCCGTTCTTCTACACGCTCTTCCATGAGGCCAGCGCGACCGGCTTGCCTGTGATGCGCCCGACGTTCTTCGCGGACCCCGCGGATCCGGCCCTGCGTTCGGAAGACGATTCATTCATGCTCGGTTCGGACCTGCTGGTCGTGGCCCAGGTCGTGCCCGATCGTTCGCGTGCGGTCGCGATGCCCAAGGGCGATTGGCGTGAGCTGGCCTTTGAGGTTCCGACCGGCGGGAAGAACACCACCCGCGGTCTGGACAGCCAGGATCACGACCTGCCCAGGCTCTTTGTCCGTCCCGGCGCGATCATCCCCACCGGGCCCGTGACCGAGTTCGTGGACGAGAAGCCTCTTGATCCGATCACGCTGATCGTTCACCTGGACTCTGAAGGCAAGGCCGAGGGCACGCTCTACGAGGATGCGGGTGACGGGTACGGCTATCAGAAGGGCGAGTACCTGCGGACGACCTACAAGGCCGCGCGGGCCGGCGAAGGCGTGCAGGTGTTCGTCGCGTCTTCTGAAGGAACGATGAAGCGACCCGACCGCCAGGTCGTCGTGCGCCTGCTCGGGCCCGAAGGTTCGGAGCTCAAGGGTGTTGGCAAGGACGGGCAGTCCATCACCATCACGACGCGCCCCGACAAGTAATCACCGGCGATCTCGAACAACAGAGCCCAGCGGCCCAATCGGTCGCTGGGCTTTTTCGTTTTTCTGTATCCGTTGATCCGGAACGGGAACGCGAAATTTGTGTCTCGTGCTGTGAATCGGACGTGAATCCGGCCTTGATGGGCTCCCGAAGAGAGTGCCGTCAGGGGTCGAGTTGATTCGGAGCGAGTGCTCCGGATCCGGCAGCGGCGTGTGCCGCAGCCCCGAAACAACTCATCATTCGTTGGCTTGGCCCCTTCCTGAATCGGGAGCTTGTGATCATGTTGATCAAGAACGTCGTTGGCGCTGCGCTGGCTCTTGCTCTGTCGGCGGGCGTCGCCTCTGCCCAGTGCTCGTCCTCCAAATCGGCCTCCTCGGGTTGCGAGTCTTCCAAGACGGCGCACTACACGAACACCGAGGGTGGCGTGATGAACGCCGCCTGGACCCCCAAGGGCGAGAAGGACATCGTGGACACCGCGGTGGCCGCGGGTCAGTTCAACACGCTGGCGACCGCGCTCAAGGCCGCGGGCCTGGTGGACACCCTCAAGGGCAAGGGCCCCTTCACGGTCTTCGCGCCGACCGATGAGGCGTTCGCCAAGCTCCCCAAGGGCACGCTCGAGACGCTGCTCAAGCCTGAGAACAAGGACAAGCTCATCGCGATCCTGACCTACCACGTCGTCGCGGGCGAGGTCGATGCTTCCCAGGTCGTCAAGCTCTCCGGCGCGACCACGGTCAATGGCCAGTTCGCTCCCATCACGACGACCGGCGGCAAGGTGACCATCGCGGGCGCCAACGTCACCAAGACCGACATCCACACCTCCAACGGCGTGATCCACGTCATCGACTCGGTCATCCTCCCGGCCGACAAGGACATCGTCGATGTCGCGGTGGGTGCGGGCCAGTTCAACACCCTGGCGGCGGCCCTGAAGGCTGCGGGCCTGGTCGACACCCTCAAGGGCAAGGGCCCCTTCACGGTCTTCGCTCCGACCGATGAGGCCTTCGCCAAGCTCGGCAAGGCCACCCTGGACGACCTTCTCAAGCCTGAGAACAAGGACAAGCTGACCAAGATCCTGACCTACCACGTCGTCCCGGGTCGCGTCTTCAGCCCTGACGCCCTCAAGGCGGGCAAGGCCAAGACTGTCGAGGGTGGCGAGATCACCATCACCAGCTCCGGCGGCGGCGCGATGGTCAACAACGCCAAGATCGTCAAGACGGACGTGAACGCGACCAACGGCGTGATCCACGTGATCGACACGGTGATCCTGCCCAAGTAAGTGGGTTGTGCGGTGTTGGTACGAAGAACCAACAAATCCCGAAGCCGGCGGTCTCGCGGCCGCCGGCTTTCTTCAAGCCTCCGGAGGCGGATTGTGAAATCCGCGTCCGGATCAAATCCAAAGGCCCGCGGTCGGACGAACACCAGGGGTCGGAGTGGCGGCATGTCCCTCCCCTCGACACGGATGTCCAGCCGCCCCCAGCGCAATGCCTGCCCGATTTCGGACGCCGACCTGACCAATGTGAAGGCGGGTGGTTCGGTGGTCGCTTGCCTCGGTACGAGTTACGATGCTCAACGAACCGGGGCGTCGGCCGGGACGTATGTCGCCCCGCGGTCCGCACGAGCGGCCCGAACTCCCCGAGCAACTGATCAGGCTGGCATCGTGACCCCCGAGCTCCTTCTTCCTCGTGTAGCCCAAGGCGATGCCGCCGCGGTGAAGGCGTGTATTCAGCGCTTCGGGGGGCTCATCTGGTCGCTGGCGCGGCGCATGACGCGCAACGACGCGGAGGCCGAAGACGCGGTGCAGGAGATCTTCGTCGAGATCTGGCAGTCCGCCGGCCGGTATGACGTCAACGTTGCTTCCGAGACCGCCTTCGTCGCGATGATCGCACGGCGGCGTCTGATCGATCGCCGTCGCAAGGCCGACCGCCGTCCCGGTGAACAGGCCCTCCCCGATGGCGTCTTTGGCGAGCCCGAAAGGGCCGATGCTTCGGAAGTCGTTGAGGAAGCGGGAATCGCCTCCGCGGCCCTCGAAAAGCTCAGCCCGGAACAGCAGCGCGTGCTCAGGCTCTCGATCTTCCAGGGGCTTTCCCACGAGAAGATCGCCCGGTCCACGGGACTGCCTCTGGGCACCGTGAAGACTCACGCTCGTCGCGGCCTGATCCGAATCCGCGAGATGCTCGAAGCGGAAAGGCAGGGAGAAGCCGCGGGGGATGCTCCGACTGGCCAGCCCTCCGAAGACCAGAACCAGTCGTCCGCAAATCTTGGAGGAACCGTCTGATCGATCGGGGCCCCGGTCCCGCTGGTTCGTCACCATGTCGCACGCCTTCTCCAACTCCGACCGCCAATCCGAACTGCTCGCGGACCTCGCGATGCAGGGGTTGTCGCATGCGGAGCTTCGAGAGCTCGAGGCGCTCGGCCTGGCTGATGACACCTTCGATCTGGCCGCAGCGGCAGCGGACCTGGCCATGTTCCCCCCGGCCGAGCCTCTTCCCGACCACGTGCGGGCCAAGCTCGAAGCCTGCGCCGATCGGTACATCGCCAATCCGGGCGGGGACGCGGTGATCGCACGCATCACGCCCGAGCGAGCTTCCGCACAAGTTTCGCCCGCACTGACGCCCTCGCTGGCTGGCGAGAGCGTCACCCGCGTGCCCTTGGTTGCCAAGCTCGGCTGGGTGGCTGCGGCGGCGTGCCTTGGACTGGCCATCGTCGGGTGGATGCCCAAGCCGGGCCAGGCCGGTCGTGGGACCGAAATCCTCGCGGGCGGTGGCGACCTGGGAACGCAGCGGAATCAGTTGCTCGCCGCGGGCGAGGACGTGGTTCGCTTCGATTGGTCCGATTGGGCCGCCGATGGTCAAGGCCCCGAGATCCCGGGCGTGAAGGGCGACGTCGTTTTCTCTCCCAAGACCCAGACGGGCTACATGCGGTTCGTCGGACTCCCCGACAACCCCAAGGACGCGCAGTACCAGCTCTGGATCGTCGATGAGCGCGGCATGGGCCAGCGCGTCAGCGGCGCGATCTTCGATGCGCACGCCCGCGGCGGAGAGCTGATCGTCCCGGTCTCGCCCCGCATCACGGTGGGCAAGCCCGTCGCCTTCGCGCTCACCATCGAGAAGCCCGGCGGCACCTGGGTCTCCGACATGAAGCGCCGCGTGGTCATCGCGACCGCCAAGGGCTGAGCCGGCGGCCTGTCTCCTTCCAACTGAAGTTGATGCTCACCGCATGGGTGTCTGCACCGCCTTGATCCGGATCGGCCCTTTGGCGCGGTCAGCATCCACAGGCGTGCCGCCCTGCGTGATCAGCACGCGGCCCTGCACGACGAGACGCCGGGCAGCCCGCCTGACGGGCTCCATGAGTTCTTGCCAAGCGGCGGGGTCGACCTGACGGGCGACCTCTGACGGACAGATGGACGCGGTCGGGGAACGGGACGCCAGCAGGCTCAGGATCGCGTCCTCGAGGCGGGTGTCCAGGTCCCGGACCCCGCGACGGCTGCACGCCTGGCTGCAATACCGGACGTTCTCCCAGTCGCGTTCCCACTTCTTGCGCCAAGTGAAGGACCGGCCGCAGGATGCGCAGGGCTTGGAGGGGATGTCGGGTCGTCCGGGCATGGGGGGAAGCGGGGGAGGGAGGAAACCGGCGGAGAGGGGGCTATACTCTTCGCCCAAGGCCTGAAAGGGGAGTCACCCCCGAACAGGCGACAATCAGGGGCGATTGGCGCAGTTGGCTAGCGCGCATGCATGACACGCATGAGGTCCCGAGTTCGAGTCTCGGATCGCCCACTTTCTTCCGCCGCGGTGATGCCCAAGGGGCGTCCGCCGGGCGTTCCACTTCAAACCAGTTTGAGCTTTCCGGGCGGCGGTTCTGCGCCCGCTGAGTTGTGGCGTGGAGGGGTGACGACGCGCCCGTCGGCCTTGGTTGCGGAGCTTGTTGTCTGGGTTCGACGTCGCGGAACCGGCGCGGTTTGAACGTGCGATCAGCGTCGCACTTCTTCATCTACAACTCCGGAAAGCGTTGTGTTTGTCGTGCTGTGGCGTGGAGCGATCGCGCCTAGATTCTGCGCTCTGAAAGGACGACACATGCAACCCACTCCTGCGGATTCGTCCGCGAAGCGCGGCCGCATTCTGGACATCATCGAGCGCGTTGGCAACAAGATCCCCGAGCCCGCGGTGCTCTTTGCGATCTTCGCGGCGCTGGTGGTGGTGATCGCTGCGATCGGAGACGCGACGGGCTGGTCGGTGCAGCCTGTGCAGCCTGTCGTGCAACTGGTGGACAAGGTCGGCCCGGATGGCCTGGTGGTCCGGCACGCCGACGGGAGCGCGATCCGCATCCCGATGCTCGACGAGAAGGGCCGTCCGCAGATCACGCTCGAGCCCAAGGGAGATCCGATCACGCCGCGCACGCTTCTGAACAGCGAGGGCGTGTACTGGATGCTCTCCTCGATGCTGCGCAACTTCACGCATCTGCCCGCGCTCGGGCTGATCTTCGTGAGCATCCTGGGCATCGGCCTGGCGGAGAAGTTCGGCATGTTCGGCGCCGCGATGCGCTGGCTCGCGCAGGTCGCGCCCAAGCGGCTGCTCACCCCGATCATCGTGATGGTCGGCGCCAACAGCTCCCTGGCGAGCGATGCGGGCTACATCATCCTGCCGCCTCTGGCCGCGGCGTTGTACAGCGCACTGGGGCGTTCTCCGATCGCGGGGCTTGCGGCGGCGTTCAGCGGCGTCGCCGGGGGCTTCTGCGCCGGATTCAGCCTCAACGCCAGCGACACGTTCATGGCGGGTCAGGCCCAGCAGGCGGCCCACATCATCGATCCCGAGCGCGGGGTTCTGCCGACCGCCAACTGGTACTTCAAGGCGGCCTCGGTGTTCGTCCTCATGCTCGCGGGCTGGTTCGTCACCGACAAGATCGTGGAGCCCCGCCAGCTCGCGGCCGCGCGGGCCAAGGGAGGCGATCAGGGGACGATCGAGAGCATGTCCCTCAGCCGGCTCGAGAAGCGAGGCCTGCTGGTCGCGATGGCGGTCATGGCGGTGGTCATCGGCGCGTTCATGGCGCTGATCTTCGTCCCCGGCGCGCCTTTGCAAGGTGAAGGGCAGCAGGTCCTGGCCAACGGGCACGTGCTCATGAGCGGCCCCGCGCAGGCCCTCAAGGGTGAGACGTTGGGCCTGCGCCTGGTCGAGCCGCCGGGCCACCGCTGGGCGCACGTCATCGTGCCCATGATGCTCTTCATCTTCCTGCTTCCCGGCATGGCCTACGGCATGGTCGTGGGCACGCTCCGCTCCCAGCGTGACCTTGTCGACGCGATGCAGTCGGGCGTGCGATCGATCGTGCCTGTGCTGCTGATCATGTTCTTCCTGGCCCAGTTCGTCGAGTACTTCAAGTACACGCGTCTGGACCGGATGCTCGCGTACGCCGGCGGGCAGCTGCTCGTGGATGCGAGCCTTCCCATCCCGGTGCTGGTCATCGCGTTTGTGCTCCTGGTGATCCTGGGCGACTTTGCGATGAGCGGCCTGATGAGCAAGTTCGCGGTGATGGCGCCGATCTTCGTCCCGATGTTCATGTTCGTGGGGATCAGCCCGGAGCTGATGATGGCCGGGTACCGCATCGGCGACAGCGTGGTGAACGTGATCACGCCCTTGAACAGCTACGCGCTGATCGTGCTGGCGGTGCTCCAGAAGTACAAGCCCGGGGCGGGCCTGGGGTCGCAGATCGCCCTGATGCTGCCGTATTCGGTGGTGTACTTCTTCGCCTGGACGGGGTTCCTGCTGCTGTGGTACGTGACCGGGCTCCCCCTGGGGCCCGGGGGCGCGTTGAACTACGTTCCGCCCCACTGAGCAGGCGGGGGTGGGGGGCGGGCCTCACCGCAGCAGGTCCAGCGGATAAACTGAGGGCGTCTGCCGCCTTAGCTCAGCTGGTAGAGCATCGCTTTTGTAAAGCGAGGGTCCGGGGTTCGAGTCCCCGAGGCGGCTTTTGTGGTCTGGCGGGGTCCTCGGTTTGTCGGGGGCTGTCAGGCGGGCTACATTCATGCCCCTGGGTTGCCGATCCCCTCGGTGTCCAGGGATGCTCGGGCGCGTGCCGGAGTGGTCAAACGGGGCAGACTGTAAATCTGTTGGCTTACGCCTACGGGGGTTCGAATCCCTCCGCGCCCACTTCAGCGGGCCGGCCGATCTGGCCGGCCCGTCTCGTTTTTGGAGCGTGGACGCCGGGGCTCCCGTGTCCCGATAACGCAATCCGAACACGGACCGCTGGGAGCGTGCGACCAGGACATGCCTCCCGCGGGTATAAAGGGCATCGGGGCCTCGCCCCCAGACCCAGGGAGGGGTTATGTCCAAAGCGGTTGTCGATCCTGGCGAACTCCGGCGCTTTGCGCACGATCTGAAGCGCTTCAACACCAACCTGCGCGATCAGATGACCGCACTGGTGGGGCGCATGAACGAGCTTGGGGAGACCTGGCGCGACCAGGAGCACGCCAAGTTCGCAGCCGAGTTCGAGGACACCATGCGGGTGCTCCATCGCTTCACGGACACCACCGACAAGCACGTGCCCTTCCTGATCCGCAAGGCGGAAAAGATCGAGGCGTACCTGAACCAGAAGTGACGGCTGTTCGGCGGCGGACGCACCAACGCGGGGTCGGACCATGGGCGAGTCGGCGCGGGTCCTCGACGCTTCGGCGCTCGAAGAGGCCAAGAACGCGATCATCGAGCACGCGGAGGGGGTGAAAGCCATCTTCGTGGGTGTTGACGCGGACATCCAGCGGATCGAGGGCTGGCTCACGCGCGAGATGCCCATGTACTGGAAGTCACGGATCAGGCACCTCGAAGAGGAGGTGATCCGCTGCAAGGGCAAGATCGCGTCCAAGAGGCTCGCGGCGGCGCCGGAGATCCCGTCGGTGGTGGAGGAGACGATCGCGTTGCGGCGTGCCGAGGCCAAGCTCGAGAACGCACGCAAGAAGAGCCAGCGCGTGAAACACTGGGCGATCAAGTGGAGGCAGGAAGCCCCGCTGTTCCGCGCCGCCTGCGCCGGCCTGCTGCACGCGGTCCAGCGGGACGCACCGCTGGCGGTCGCCAGGCTGAACCTGATGCGTCAGCGGCTCGACGAGTACCGGCGCATGATGCCGGTCAGGCCCGGGGATCCGCCGGTGATTTCGTCGGACTTCCTGGTGGATGCGGAGCCCGAGACCGGCCAATCGGGGTCGGAAGGCAACACGGTGGCGTCATGAGCGTTTCGTCCTCAAGGGCCGGGCTCATGCAGGCCCACAAGAAGCTGATGGAGACCCTCCACGCGACGCGGGGAAGGTGGGACGATCCGAGTCGGGCGCGGTTTGAAGCCCGGTTCGTGGAGCCTCTGGAGAAGGTGACGGTGGATGCGGTTCGGGCATTGGATCAGCTCGTGAGCATGATGGACGCGTTGAAGCGGGAGTGTTCGGAGGACCGCGTGGAATAGGGGACAGGAGCGTGGCGGGGGACCGATAGAAGAGAGGACTTCACGCGAGACGAGGATGACGCCGCAGAGTTTCCAGGAGCGAGCCCAGAACCTGATCCGCACGCTGACCGAGGCGTGCGCTGCCCGCGCGCAGGCTCAGAAAACTCTGGCCGAGCGTCTGACGAGCGAGACGCAGTCGATCGATGCCGAGCACCGCCGTCTGGCGGCCGAGGCGGCCAGCGCGTTCGCCGCCGAGTACCGGGGGCTCGAGACCGAGCGCGACCGGGAGATCGCGGCACTGGACGCCAGAATCGCCGAGACGCTCGGGAAGCTCCGCGACGATTGTGCAGCACGCGAGCGCACGCTCGAAGCCCGGGCCACCGCGCTCAAGGTCAAGACCGAACGCGACCACAAGGAAGCCAAGTGGCTCGCGGAGACGATGATCGAGCCGGGCGAGGTGAAGCTCAAGGAAGCAGCGGAGAGCTGGACGCGCATCGCGGAGTCGATGCGGAAGGATGCGGCCAAGCTTCGCGAGGCGTATCTGGATGCGTTCGCCCGCCGTGCTCGTGGTGACATCCAGCCCAAACCTGTGACGGTGGAGATCGTTGGCGCGGGGGCTGCGCCGGCCCACGAGCTGGCCAAGGAAGCGCTCAAGGCGCTGCATGACGACCTGCCGGGGTTCCGCAAGGCTGCGGACCCGCCGCTGGGTCGTCCGGCGGTCAATCTGGTCGTCGGCCTGATCGGCGCGATCGCGGCGGCGGGCGCGGCTCTGGGC
>CAZHFW010000061.1:0-1993 GCA_964531675.1 uncultured Phycisphaeraceae bacterium
CGTCGCCGCCGCGGACCCCGGCGCCGCCGCCATCGCGGCGTTCACCGCGATCATCCAGGACACCAAGGCGGGCCGCTTCGACAAGATCGCCGCCGCCATGCACGCCCCGCCCGGCGCCGAGGCGCTCCAGACCGCCAACACCCGCATCCTCGGCGGACTCGGCAAGCTCGACGCCGCCTGCCGCGCCAAGTTCAACAAGGGCCTCCTCGATGGCCTCGCGGGCAACCCCGCCATGGCTGGCCTCACCTCCCAGCTCGCCTCCGCCGCCAGCGTCGACCCCTCCAAGCTCTCCGCCAAGGTCAATGGCGATCAGGCCGTCCTCACCGGCCCGGGCCTCCCCGCCCCCATCACCATGCAGAACATCAACGGCACCTGGAAGCAGGTGATGGACGTCAAGAGCATCTCGCCCCAGCAGCTCGCCCTTGCTGCCAAAATCGCCGAGCCCCTCGCCGCGGGCTGTGATGAAGCGGTCGCCGGCATCCAGTCGGGCGAACTCAAGTCCCCGGAAGCCGCCATCAACGTCCTCGGACTCAAGATGCAGGCCGCCATCATGCAGCTCATGTCCGACCCCGAGATGCAGAAGCTGATGCAGCAGATGCAGAACGGCGGCAAGTAACCCGCACGAGCCCCGCCAACGAAAAACGCCCGCAAGCCGCGGGCGTTTTTTCATGCTCGTCTCGAATCACCCCTGTTCGCGCCGCTCGCGCCGATCTCAGAACGTCACCGTCGGCACGCGATCAGGCACGATGAACTCAGCGCTCGACTGCGCCTTCACATCCTCAACACTCACGCCCGGCGCGAGTTCCTTGAGCACGAAGCGCCGCTTGCTCTTGTCCATCTCCAGCACGCAAAGCTCGGTGATGAGCATGTCCACGCAGCGCCGCCCCGTCAGAGGCAGCGAGCACTCCTTCACGAACTTGGCGACCCCGCCCTTGGCGGTGTGCTCCATCGTCACGACGACGCGCTTCACGCCCGCGACCAGATCCATCGCACCGCCCATGCCCTTGACCATCTTGCCGGGCACCATCCAGTTGGCCAGATCGCCCTCCTGGGAAACCTGCATCGCGCCCAGGATGCACAGATCGATGTGCCCGCCGCGGATCATCGCAAACGAGTCCGCCGACGAGAAGAAGCTCGCGCCGGTGCGCGCCGTCACCGTCTGCTTGCCCGCGTTGATCAGGTCCGCATCCACCTTCTCCGCCTTGGGAAAAGGACCGATGCCGAGCAACCCATTCTCGCTCTGAAGCCACACGTCCATCCCCGCGGGCACGTGATTGGCCACCAGGGTCGGCATCCCGATCCCCAGGTTCACGATGAACCCATCCTGAAGCTCGCGGGCAGCACGCAGCGGAATCTGTTCGCGGGTCAAAGGCATGGGCAAAGTGTACCGCCCTAACCTCCGCCATGCCCATCACCGAAGCCTTCGCCGCCGACTTCGCCCGCACGTGGTACGCCGCCTGGAACGCCCACGACATCGACGCGATCATGGCCCACTACGCGCCCACGATCCGCCACTCCTCGCCCTTCATCAAGCGCTACAACAACTCCGACGCCCCCGCCCTTGAAGGCGTCGACGCGGTCCGCGACTACTTCGCCCGCGCCCTGGCGCGCAACCCCGACCTGCGCTTCAACCCCCAGCACATCACCGTGGGCCTGGCCTCCGTCATCCTCATCTACACCCGCATGACAGGCGACCTGGCCGCCGAAGTCTTCTTCTTCGACAACGAAGGCAAAATCACCCGCTCCGTCTCCCACTACAAGCTCGTGTAGAGACGGATGGCCAATCTCACGGGTGGCACTGGTGCCCCCAGGCACCAGTGCTCCTCCCCCTCCACACCCTCGTGCCTACCCCTGCTCGTGGCACGGGTTTGTAACCCGTTTCTACCCACCCTACTCCCTCACCCACGCCAAAGAGCACGCTTGCCTGAAGGGCAAGCGTGCCACCCCAACACATCTCTCGCGCGTGGCACTGGTGCCCCTCAGGCACCAGTGC
>CAZHFW010000061.1:2093-13352 GCA_964531675.1 uncultured Phycisphaeraceae bacterium
CCCAACACATCTCTCGCGCGTGGCACTGGTGCCCCTCAGGCACCAGTGCTCTGCCTCCTCCACACCCTCTTGCCTACCCCTGCTCGTGGCACGGGTTTGTAACCCGTGTCTACCCACCCTACATCCTCACCCACGCCACAAAGCACGCTCGCCTGAAGGGCAAGCATGCCACCCCAACACATCTCCCGCGCGTGGCACTGGTGCCCCTCAGGCACCAGTGCTCTGCTCAAGGCTTGAGTGCTCCGCTCAGGGCTTCACCCCAAGCACCGCCCGCTTCTCCGCAATCTCCGCCGTCACGCCCGCGACGAACTTCTCCAGGGGCATCGCCCCCAGGTCCTTCTCCACGCCGCGCATCCGCACGCTCACGCTCTGGCCTTCCTCATCGCGCGGGCCCACCACCAGCAAATACGGCACCTTCATGTCCGCCGCCACCTTCACCTTGCCCTGAATGCGATCGCTCCCGAAGTCCGCGCTGGCCCGCACGCCCGCCGCCTGGAGCTTCTCCAGCACCTTGCGCGCGTATCCATCGCTCTTCTCCGAAATCGGAAGCACACGCACCTGCTCCGGGCTCAGCCAGGTCGGGAACGCGCCCGCAAAGTGCTCGATCAGCACGCCGCAGAACCGCTCCATCGATCCGAACGGCGCCCGGTGGATCACCACAGGCCTGTGCGGCATGTTGTCCGGACCGATGTACGACAGATCGAACCGGATCGCCAGGTTGTAATCCACCTGCACCGTGCCGAGCTGCCACTCACGGCCGATCACGTCCTTGACCACAAAGTCGATCTTCGGCCCGTAGAACGCCGCCTCGCCTGGCTCCTCGCTGAACGCCACGCCGAGCGACGCCGCCGCATCCCGGCACGCCTTCTCCGCGCGGTCCCAGTTCTCGGGAGTCCCGGTGTACTTGTTGCTGTCCAGCGCGCGAAGCCCCACGCGCACGCGGTAGTCCTTCATCCCCAGAGTCGCGAAGATGATCTTCACGAGCGACAGACACCCCTGGATCTCCGCGGGAACCTGCTCCTCGGTGCAGAACAGGTGCGCATCGTCCTGGGTGAACCCGCGCACGCGGGTCATCCCGTTCAGCTCGCCCGACTGCTCCCACCGGTACACGGTCCCGAACTCCGCGAGCCTCACCGGCATGTCGCGGTAGCTGTGCGGCGCGCTCTTGAAGATCTTGGCGTGATGCGGGCAGTTCATGGGCTTGAGCATGTAGCCCTCGACGAGCTTGTCGTCGGCCATCACGCGGTCCTTGGTGATGGTCTCCTTGCCGGTGCGCTCGTTGATGTCCCGCGCCAGCTTCTCCGACACCGCCTCCACGCGGTTCATCATCTCGGCGCACGAACACCCCGACGCGCTGAGCTTCTCCAGCGCCTCGCGCTCGATGATCGGCGCGTACTGCGAATCCTTGTAATACGGGAAGTGCCCCGAGGTCTTGTAGAGCTCGAGCCGCCCGATGTTCGGGGTGAAGACCTGCGAGTACCCCTGCTTGCGGAGCTCGGCCCCGATGAAGTTCTGAAGCTCCTGACGCACGATCGAGCCCGCGGGGGTCCACAGGATCAGCCCCTGGCCCACGTCCTCGTCGATGTGGAACAAGCGCAGCGCCTTGCCGATCTTGCGGTGATCGCGCTCCGCAGCCTCTTCCTTCTGCTTCAGATACGCGTCCAGATCCGCCTGGGTCGCAAACGCGGTCCCATACACGCGCATGAGCCGGTCCGAGTTCTCATCGCCGTGCCAATAGCTCGACGCCAGCGACATCACCCGCGCCGCGCCGATCCGCGCGGTGCTGGGAACGTGAGGACCCCTGCACAGGTCCTCCCAGTTCTTCCCCGGCGCGCCGGTCGCGTAGAACGAGAGCACCTGAGCCCGCCCGGACGCGTCCGCCGCGACCGAAGCCTTCGGCCCCTTGTACACCGACGAGGGCATCCCCATCGCGCGCTCGGCGTTGTCGACCTTGTACTTGTTCCCCTCGCCCTTGAGGCGCTTGAGCCCCTCGTCGCCCGCCTGCTCGTAGCGGGTGAAAGGCCGGTCCTCCTTGATGATCTCCGCGATCCTCTTGTTGATCGCGTCGAAGTGCTCGGTGGAGATCTTCTTCCCCTCCGGCACATGCATGTCATAGAAGAACCCGTTGTCGGTGGGAGGCCCGTACGCCAGCTGCACGTCCTTGCCGATCACGTCCTGGATCGCCTCGGCCATCACGTGCGCCGCCGAGTGCCGCATGAGATACAGCGCGTCGGGGCTCACCGACCCGTCGCGGTTCTTGGCGGTCACGATCGCCAGATTGCAGTCCTTGTCGAGCACCGTCGCCAGATCGCGCAGCTCACCATCGACCTTGCAGCCCAGGGCCGCCTTGGCAAGCCCGGCGCCGATCGACGCCGCAACCTCGCCCGCGCTCACGGGCTTCTCAAACGACTTCTTCGAACCATCCGGCAAGGTAATGACTGGCATATCGGTAACCCATCCAGTGAAAAAGACCCGTGACCAGAACCCCACACCCTACGCCCCGCAACCCGCCGCACGCCACGAACGTGCCGGTCGCTGACCCAGGACGACTTCCTCCGGGGTGGCACTGCTGCCCCCAGGCAGCCGTGCTCTGAACCCCTCCCCAAACGAAAAACCCGGCCTTCCAGGGCCGGGCTTCATGTCCGATTCATGACCGATCGCGCTCCCGGCGTCAGGCGCGAAGGTCGGTGCTCGTCGTCGTGGAAGTGGTCCGCCGGTTCATGCGAAGGAGTATAGCCATCGGCATTTCCCCCCGCCCGCTGGAGCCCAGCACCATCACCATCCACGCACGCATGGACGGCGATGCTCTCCCCCACCTCGTGGCACTGGTTTGTAACCAGTGTCGACCCCCTCTACCTCCCTGAAGCCGGACCCGAGTCCGCGAAGCTCCGGGGCCCTCCCGGTGCCATCACCATCCACGCCCGCATGGATGGTGATGCTCTACCCACTCTCGTGGCACTGGTTTGCAACCAGTGTCTACCCACCCTCCTTCTTCACCCATGCCACAAAGCACGCTTGCCTGAAGGGCAAGCGTGCCACCCCAACAAATCATCGCTCATGGGTGACACTGGTGCCCTTCAGGCACCAGTGCTCTCCGCTCGCTCCCCACCCTCTCCCTCACACCCGCCTGAACGAGCAGGTCATGAACTGCACCCAGTTCCCATCGGGTCCCTTGGCCTCCGAGCGCATCGACCGCTCCCCCGCAGCACTCATCTCCATGATGTCCCGATACGTCGCCATGGTGCCGGGCTGCATCGGATTGGGCCCCGTGCACTCCAGGGGCAAGACTGTCCCGGTGGGGTCAAGCACACCCTCGTACACGAACATGTGCGACATCACCGAGCCCGTCCACGTCCCGACGAACCTGCGCTTGCTCGGATCGAACCCGATGATGAAGTGGTAGCCCATCGGCGCGCCGTCAGGCAGTGTGCCGTGGCCATCACCGACGAGCCAGAGCTCGCCCATCATGCGGACCGATTCGGTGCCCACGGACTTGCCGCCCTCGGGCCCGTAGCCGCACGAGCTCTCGTAGGCCCACTGGCCCACGAACTTCGAAAGCCATCGATGCTGGGTCGTCGCGGATTCTGGGTGCATGCGCCCTCCCGGTGAAAGTCACGGGAGCATACCGGGCGTCGCCCCCAACAATGAAAAACGCCCCGGAACTCCGGGGCGTTTTCGAGTTTCAGCACGCGGGTGAACCCCGCGTCGACTTGCTTCTTGAAGTCAGCTTACTTGGTGATGTCAGGCTGACGCGAGGGCACGCGCTCCACCGGAGCATCGACCTTGGTCGAGCTGGGCGTCGCCGCCGGGGTCGCGTCCGAGGCCGCTGCGGCGCCCCGCGCCTTGGTCAGGAAGATCTCCACGCGACGGTTCTTCACCTGCTCGCCGCGCGGGCCGTTCGGAGCCGCGGGACGCTGATCGCCCCAGCCCGCCGCCTGCAACCGGCTCTGCGACACGCCCATGTTGCCCAGGACCGTGATCACCGAGATGGCGCGGTGCGCCGAGAGGTGCAGGTTGGTCGGGTGACGCTTGGCGGTGTTCGCGCTGATGCGCTGCGCGTCGGTGTGACCGACGACCACCACGTCGTACGCCGTCGCGGCGCCGGACTTGAGGATGTCCGCCAGCGCCGTCAGGCTCTGACGCGCCTCGGACTTCACCTCGTCGCTGCCCGAATCAAAGGTCAGGTCCGACGAGAACCGCAGCATGCCAAGCTCGGGCACGTACTCGATCAGGCCCGGATACTTCGACGCCAGCTCCTTCAGGGCCGCATCCGTCTCGGCATCCACCGCCTGGAGCTGCAACGAGCCGAACCGGCTCTGCAGATCCTTCAGCGCCTGCTCCGACAGACCCGCCGCTGCCAGCGCCTTCTCGTACTGCGCCTTCATGTCCGCCAGCTGCGCCTCGGTCCGCGCCAGCTGCTGACGGTTCAGCTCCGCCGCCGCCCGCGCCTCGTCGCGCTCGAGCTGCAGCTGCTGATTCCGGTCCGTCAGCGCCTTGTTGGTCTCGTAGAGCTTGTCCCAGTCGCCCTGCGTCACGCAGCCCGTCAGGCCCGTCAGAAGGGGGACCGCAGCGAAAACCGCCGCCAGCACGCCGAATCGATTGCGCTTCATGATGTCGTCACTCCGTTCGTGAAATACGCTCAAACCAGGCCCCTTGCCCTCTCGGCCAGGACCCGGATGCTTTCCTTCCATGCACGCCAGGCCGACCCCGGCCCCGTGCGCGCGGCATACTAGCCCGGGTTGTCGCCCGGGCCCAAGTCCAACTATCGGAGCACCCTTCCGCTCACCATGAATCCCGCCCCCACCCCCAACCCCACGCCCAACCTCCCCCTCCGCATCGACGCCGCCGCGCTCGCCGACGCCCACTCCCTCATCCCCGCCGCCTCCATCCTCCTTGAACCGCTCTCCCCAACCACTCCCACCACCCACCCCCCGCTCACGCGCCCCAACTCCCTCCCCCCGCTTCAGGGCCATTACCGCATCGCCGCCGTCGGACCAGCCTCCGCCATCGACCACCACCCCCTGGCCCACTCTCCCAACCTCGCCCGCATCCGCCGCCCCGACGCCATCCTCCTCCCGGGCCTGGTCAACGCCCACACCCACCTCGACCTGACGCACATCGGCCCCCGCGACTTTGTCGCCTCGGGCGGCTTCGTCGGCTGGGTCGACATGGTCCGCGCCGCCCGCTGCCTCGAACCCGACACCATCGCAGACGCGGTCCGCCAGGGCATCCGCCAGTCCCTCCTCGGAGGCGTGGTCGCGGTCGGCGACATCGCCGGCGCACCCCGCGCCTTCCCCCAGCGCGCCCCGCTCGACGCCCTCGCCTCCTCTCCGCTCTCCGGCGTGAGCTTCGCCGAGTTCTTCGCCATCGGAAAACCCGAGCACGCCAACCGCGCCCGCATCGCCGACTTCCTCGCAACCACCCCGCACCATCCCACGCCGCACGTCAGGCTCGGACTGCAACCCCACGCCACCAACACCGTCTCCAAGCCCACGTTCCTCTGGGCCATCGAGCAAGCCGCCCGCGACAGCCTCCCCCTGATGACCCACCTCGCGGAGACCCCCGAAGAGCGCCGCTTCATCGCCGAGGCAAAGGGCCCCCAGCGCGAGCTCCTCGAACGCCTCGGCGTGTGGGACGACGCCATCCTCGAGCACATCGGCCAGGGCGCTTCACCCGTCGCCCACCTTGCGCCGGTCCTCTCCCACGCCCGCGCCCTGGGCGTCCCTTGCGCGGTCGCGCACGTCAACGACGCCTCCGACGACGACCTGGAACTCCTCGCCTCCACCGGCGCGATCGTCTGCTACTGCCCCCGCGCCAGCGACTACTTCCGCGCTCACGACGCCCTCGGCCCCCACCGCTACCGCGACATGCTCGCCGCCGGCATCCCCGTCGCGCTCGGCACCGACTCCATCATCAATCTCCCCCCCGACACCGCGCTCCCCAACGGCCCGGGCATGTCCACGCTCGACGAGATGCGCTACCTCTTCCGCCGCGACCACACCGACCCGCGCACCCTCCTGGCCATGGCCACCACCACCGCCGCCCGCGCCCTGGCGCTCCCGCCCGCGAACTTCACCCTCGCCTCAAACGTTGAGCCCGCAGGCATCGTGGCGGTCCCGATCCGCGCCTCCGAGCCCGACCCGCTCCGGGCCGCGCTCAACGGATCGGCATCTCCCGATTTACTGTTCATCCGTAACGATTCCTGTCAGACCAGAATCGTGGCCGACGGGTCTACCATCTGACCGCCGGGGGACACTTGCCTGTCCCCAACAACCCGCGGCCCGCCATCTTCTCCCGGGAGCCCCGCTCCCATGGGTCGCAGCACGAGGACACCGATGGGCGCCAAGTGGGAACGCAGCAAGCAGTGGGATGACCTCCACATCCCCCAAGCACTCTGGCCGCTCAAGGCCATCCTCCGCCTCTTCTCCTCCGTCTACTTCGGCGTCTCGCTGCTCGTCCTCGTCTCGATCTACGGCGTGCTGGCCAGCATCCCCGTCGGCATGCTCGCCCTCATCCCCACCAACCTCATCTACGCCCTCACCTGCCTCCTCACCATCGCCCTCATCGCCGGCCTCCCGCTGTTCATCGCCTGGAAAGCCGGCCTCCGCCGCGCACCCCGCGCCGCCCGCTTCGCGGTCCTCTTCCTCGCGGGCCTGGCGCTCTCCCTCGCGGGCGCGTGGTTCTGGCACACCTTCCTGTGGCCCAAACTCCACTACGTCCCCGCCACCGGCGCGGGCTTCCGCCTCTTCGCCGAGTTCTGCGAGCGCTACCAGGCCACCACACTCCGACGCCTCCCGGGCATGGAGATGACCGAGCTCGAGTTCTACGCCTGGTGGCCCCTCAAGCTCATCCTCATGCTCTTCGTCCTCAACATGGTCGTCTCGACCGTCCGCCGCATCGAGTTCATCTTCCCCAACCTCGGCGTCCTCACCGTCCACACCGGCATCGTCGTCATCGCCTGCGGCAGCATCTTCTACTCAGGCCTCAAAAAGGAAGGCGACACGATCCTCATCGCCGGCCCCGCCTCCCCCGACGGCACGCCCTCCATCGGCCCGCCCCAATCCCGCTTCTACGACAACACCCAGGTCGCCCTCTACCTCAACCAGCGCGACGCGTGGGAACAGCGCCCACTCCGCAACATCCCGCGCTACAACGACTACAACCTCGCCATCAACCAGAGCCAGACCGCCTCCGCTGCCGCCGGTTTCCGCCCCATCTGGGAAACCGAGTCCGAGCCCTACGAACAGCACATCGCCTCCGAACATCTCGGCCGCTCACTCGACATCCCCGTCCCCGCGATCGACTCGGGCCTGGTTGACCCCGACCTTCAGTTCCGCATCGTCGGATACGCGCAGTACGCCGAAGCCGCCACCGACTGGATCAAGGTCGAGCCCGCCGGCATCCGCACCGTCCGCCCGGGCTTCGCGCTCAACCCGCTCCGCATCGTCGACCTGTTCGACCTCCGCACCGACGCGATGAAGAAGGCCGCGTCGGGCGAAGGCCCGCCCGTCTCCGATCCCACGCCCATCCCGCTCGCCAACGCCAAGCCCGTCTTCGCGTTCATGCTCCTCCCGAGCCTGGCGCCCCACCGCATCTCCGACAACGGCATCATCGCGGTCGAATACACGCTCAACATGCCCGAAGCACGCTGGCGCGATCTCTCCGAACCGCTTCCCCCCGACACCAGGCACGCCCTCGTCATCGAAGTCCCCGGCGCGAACTTCCGCCAGGTCTTCCCCATCAAGCCTGGCGACGCCTTCGACGTCGGACCCACAGGCTTCCACGTCCAGGTCTCCAAGATCGAAAAACAGCCGCCCTTCCCCATCATCACCGAGGGCTACAAGGGAAGCTCGAGCTCCGTCGCGGTCGTGCGCATCACCACGCCCGACAAGCAGTCCTTCGAGCGCTGGATCTACCACCGCTTCCCCGAAATCTCCCAGGACATGCTCGACGAGAAGAACGCGCAGGGCATGCCCAAGCGCCGCGACGCCGACCCGTCCATCCGTGTCTCCTTCATCGACGCCGATCAGATCCAGCTCTACTTCGACGAAACCCCCGCCTCCGCGACGGCGCCCGCCAGCACCCGCGCCATCATCCGCGACCCGGGGGGCAAGGTCCGCACGTTCGCCAATGTCCCCGACTCGGGCGTCGAGCTCATCCCCTTCGTGCAACTGGTCGTCAAGGAACGCTGGGCCCACGCCGAGTCCTTCCCCAGACCGCGCCCCGTCCCCTTCGATCAGCGCGAACGCCAGTTCGTCGGCACGCACGACAAGGCCATGCTCGCGGTGGAAGTCTCCTCCACCCTCTCCGACTTCAAACGCATCGTCTGGGTCCCCTACGTCAAATACCTCGGCGTGCAGCAAGGCGACTTCCCCCGGGTCGATCTCCCCGACGGCCGCCAGATCTCCATGGTCTTCGGCCGCCGCCAACACCGCCTCCCGGGCTTCACCGTCCAGCTCGTCGACTTCCAGATGCTCGCCTACGACCACCGGGGCTCGCCCCGCGACTACCAGTCCGTCGTGCGCGTGAACCCCACAGGCGAAGCCTTCAGCCGCGCCGGCCCCATCGAGTTCGAGCCCTTCGAACACGTCACCAAGCTCAACGCGCCGCTCCGCGCTCCCTTCCACTGGGACGACGCCCGCCCCTGGATCTCCAACTTCTTCGGGAGACTCTCCTCGGGCCTCAACCCCAACCAGTACAAGTTCTCGCAGGCAGGCTGGGACGCCTCGGGTTGGCAGCAGACCCAGGCCCTCACCGATCAAGGCGTTCTCAAACGCCCCCGCGCCGCCTTCACGATTCTCGGCGTCGGCAACAACCCGGGCATCCACGTCATCGCCTTCGGCGGCGTCCTCATGGGCATCGGCACGCCCTGGGCCTTCTATGTCAAGCCCTGGCTCGCGCGCCGCGCCAAACACCGCATCCAAAAACAACTCCAGAACGCCGCGCCCGCCAGGGCCAACGCGTCCTCCCAACACGAAACCCAACACGAACCCCAACCCGTCATCCAGTCCGCCGAACAGCCCGTCACCAGCAACTCCTGATCCGCACGCCGGGGATTCCCATGTCCATCGCACGCCTCCCGCGAACACACACCTGCCGCGCCGCCTCGTTCCTGCTCGCGCTGATCCTCTCCACGCTCACGCTCTCCTCCGCGCGGGCCCAGAGCGCCCCCGAAGGCAACGCGCACCCGCAGGCGCAGCTCGTGAACAAGGCCGCCGGCGCGCTCCCCAATCCCTTCGGCGATCCCCAGCGCACCGCGCCCGTCGACCAAGCCTCCAAGCAGGCCTTCGCGCACGCGCTCGACCTGGAACCCATCCGGGGCCTGGCGGTCTTCCACTCGGGCCGCACCAAGATCCTCGACACGCTGGCGCGCGAGACTGTCCGCTCCATCACGGGCCGCAAGAACTACTTCGAGCAGGCCGCCTCCGTCGGCGCCGTCCCCGCGACCGGCCGCAAGACCTACGACCCGCTCTTCACGCTCCTGGACCTCACCATCGACCCGATGTACTACGCCGACAAGCCCCTGATCTTCATCAACTACCTCCCGCTCCGCAGCGCCATCCTCGATCTGGCCTTCCCCAAGAACCCTGGCGAGCAGGAACGCTGGATGAAGATCCAGCGCATCACCCCCATCATGCTCGAGTCCTTCGGCTCGCGCGTCATGGACGAACACGCCGGCGATGCCCAGTTCCGCGACAGCATGAACCGCGTCGACACTGCCCTCTCGCTCTGGGCCGAGTCCGCCGACAACATGGTCCTGGTCGCCCCCGCCTCCCGCGACCTCCCCTGGCAGCACATCTCCACGCTCCCCGAATCAAGCCCCGCCCGCAAGGCCGCCCTCGAACTCGGCCTCGCCTGGCGCGCCCGCGACGCCGCCAAGGCCAACGCCGCCATCGCGGCCCTCGCCTCCAGCCTGCGCGCCATCAACGCCGAGCTCTACCCGAGCTCCCGCGCCAAGCTCGAACTCACCTACAACCAGGCTGACGCCTTCGAGTGGGGCTATTGGGCCTACGGCGTCTCCCTCCTCGCGCTCCTCCTGGCCTTCGGCACAGGCCGCAAGTGGCTCTCCCTCGCCGGCGTCGCCATGCTCGTGCTCGCCATCGGCCTCCACGCCTTCGGCTTCATCACCCGCTGCATCATCGCCGAACGCTTCGCCATCCAGAACCAGTTCGAGTCCATGACCGGCATCAGCCTCTTCGGCGCACTGGTCGGCCTCGGTCTCATGCTCTTCAAGCGCCAGCACCTCTTCGCCGCCGCCGCCGCCGCCCTGGGCTTCCTCATCCTCATCACCGCGACCCAGACCTCCATCCCCGGGATGAACATCGAGCGCGAAGCGGCCATCCTCAACACGAGCATCCTGCTCAAGTACCACGTCACGACCGTCCTCGTCTCCTACGCGCTCATCACCCTCGGCATGCTCGTGAGCCTCTTCTACCTCGCGACGCACTACCTCGGAAAGTTCAGCGCCCCCGCCTCCGCCGCCCTCGCCGGCGGACCCGAAGCAGTCCAGATCTCCGCCGCAGCTCTCGGCAACTCCGACAACCCCTCCCGCGCCCGCACGCTCCTGGACCTCGATCGCGCCCAGATGACCGTCCTCCAGCTCGCCTTCTGGACCCTGGGCGTCGGCATCCTGCTGGGCGCCTGGTGGGCCGATCACTCCTGGGGCCGCTGGTGGGCCTTTGATCCCAAGGAGACCTGGGCCCTGCTCACCTGGATCGTCTACCTCATCGTGATCCACGTGCGCCTCGTCACCTCGCGCAACCGCGCCCTCATCACCGCATGGCTCTCCGTCACCGGCTTCGTCGTCATGCTGTGGACCTACTTCGGCGTCAACCTCCTCCTCCCAGGCCTCCACGCCTACGCCTGATGACCAGCGCCGGTGCCGGTGTCCGGTGCCGGTGTCGAGTCTCCGGGTGCCATCACCATCAATGTCCGCATTGATGGTGATGCTCTCCCTTCCGGGTGGCACTGGTGCCCTTCAGGCACCAGTGCTCCGAGCCCTACCCCATCTCGTGGCACTGGTTTGCAACCAGTGTCTACCCCTTCTCTTCCCCTGTCCTCTCCCGAAGCCGGACCCGAGTCCGCGAAGGTCCGGGTCCCTCCCCACCAACCACACTCGTCCCACCCACTCTTTCTGTCTTTGGAACTTTGGAGCTTTGCTGATTTGCTGCTCTGCTGCTTTGCTGCTTTGCTGCTCTGCTGCTCTGCTGCTCTGCTGCCCGCCGGATCTCAACACCATCACCGTCTCCGCTCTGATCT
>CAZHFW010000062.1:0-12405 GCA_964531675.1 uncultured Phycisphaeraceae bacterium
GGGGGGGGTTTGGGGGGGGGGGGGGGGGGGGCAGGGAGGCACGAAGGCACGAAGGCACGGAGGCACGGAGGGGGAGCTGCGAGCGACGGAGTGAGAGAGTGAGGAGCGAGGGGGAGCGGGGCCCTGGGGTGCGACAGGGGGTTGGGCGATGGTCTCTGGGTTTGCGGACCTTGGTCCGGATTGAGGGCAGAAGAGTGGGTAGACACTGGTTGCAAACCAGTGCCACGAGGTGGGGAAGAGCATCACCATCCATGCGGACATGGATGGTGATGGCACCCGGTACCCGGAGGGGAGAGACTCGGAGCGGGAACCGGGAGCTTTGCGGACTCAGGTCCGGGTTCAGGGGGAGGGTGTGGGATTTTGAGGGGGAAAGAAAAAACCCCGCCTGCGGTGAAGCAGACGGGGTCAGGCGTTCAATCAGGTCAGCTCAGGAGAGCCGGTCAGAGCGGCTCAGCGAGCTGCCGTCGCGATTAGGCGCGACGACGGCGACCGGCGACGAGGCCGGAGAGGCCGACGAGGGCGATCGCGCCGGGGGCGGGCGTCACGTTGATGGTGGCGCCGTTGAAGGAGCGGTTGGCCGCGGTGACGGACTGGGTCGTGCCGCCAGCGGTCGTGAAGATGGTGGCCAGGGTCAGGGCGTTGGAAGCCGTGGAGAAGACGATGTTGCCGCCGAGCGCGCCCGCGTCGACGTTGTACTTGAAGGTGAAGGCGAGGATGGGGTTGTCGGTCGAGCCGCCGTTGTTGATCGGCAGCTGGGCGAGCTGGATGCTGCCCGTGGGGTTGTCGAGGCGGTCGATCTTGCCAGCCGCGCCGGGGTTGTAGAGCTTGAAGGTCTGGGTGGAGGGGGTGAGCTTGCCACCGAAGGAGCCAGCGCTGTCACCAGCGAAGGAACCAGCGACGTCGATCTGGGTGATCGTCATGCCGCCCCAGGAGAGGCCGGTCGCCGAGGTCCAAGTGATCAGGATGCGGGCGTCGACGGACGAGCCCGGGGCGACGCTGACGAGGTCCTTCCAGGTGTTGTCCGAGGTGTCGTACACCTGGAGGTCAGCAGCCATGGTCTGGGCCTGAGCCAGCGCGGAAACGCCAGCGACAGCAACAAGAGCGAGAGTGCGCTTCATCTCAAAATCTCCTCACTAAACGTGAAATACCTATACAGGTCGGGCCCGGGTGCGGTCCTCACCAGAGCTCGATCTCGGAAACTCCAAAGGGAGAATACCCGACACGGGCGGAAGCGCGAACGGCTTTTCGCGCTTTTTTTCGAAAATCGTTGGCATTTTGGAGAATCTTGAGCGGGGGTAACCCAGTACAAACACTGATGTTTTTGTGTTTTATTCGGGTGTCTTGAATCCGAGATTCGCCCGCTTGGCGGTCCACTCGGCCTGTTCGCGCTTGTTGTCGCTCTGGAGGTCGGCGGGGCCGCCGGAGTTCAGGCTCCGGATGGCGTCAATTTCGAGCCTGCTGAGGCGGATGGAGCCCATTTCGTAGTCCCGCCAGGCCTCCATGGTGAGGGGGACGACCGGGGCCATGAGGTCATGCATGGCCTGGGAGTAGTCGCGGATTTCGAGCTGGGCGTGGGGGTCCATGCGGAGGGAGAGGAAGCGCAGGGCGTTGTGGAGGTCGCACTTCCAGTACCACTCGGTGTAGATGTTGACGGGGAGGCCGATGCGGGCCAGTTCGCGGGAGACGCCGCGTTCGGTGAGGGAGAGGTAGCGGTTGTAGAGGTCTTCGACGTCGCGGAGGTAGTCCAGGAAGTCCTGGGCGGTGCGGACGTCGTCGGAGTTGGCGTCGAGGGCGAACTTCTGCTCGCCTCCCTGGCGGTTGGAGGTGGACTGCTTGCGGACCGAGTCGAGCGAGGGCGTGTAGAAGCGGTCCTTGAGGATGGAGTAGCGGGCGGAGTACTCGTTGACGTTGGCGGTGCGGTGCCTGATCCACTGGCGGGCGACGAAGATGGGCATGGCCATGTGGAACTTGAACTCCACCATCTCGAAGGGGGTGGTGTGGCGATGGCGCATGAGGTAGCGGATAAGGCCGCGATCTTCGTTCACGTGCTTGGTGCCCTGGCCGTAGGAGACGCGGGCGGCCTGGACGATGGCCTGGTCGGCGGTCTGGCCGTCGGGGACGAGCCTGGGCATGACGTCGACGAGGGCGACGAACCCGTGATCGTGGACGGGGATTTCGATGCGCGAGGCGCCGTTCATGGCGTCACGGAAGGGTGTTTCCGGCGCGACCACGCGGGGTGTCCGCGTGGCGATGTCGATCGGCTGCGGATTGATGTTGTGGGCGGGGTCGGCGTGGCTCGGGGTGGACATGCGGGGACGGTAGCGGGAAAGGGAAGGGGCGGCAAAGGTGGGAAATTGCCAAATGGCAAATGGCCAAATTGCCAGATGGCTGGCGGGTGATGGGGGGCTTTGGGGGCTGGGCCCCGGACCTTCGTGGACTCAGGTCCGGCTTCGGGGAGGTAGAGGGGGTAGACACTGGTTGCAAACCAGTGCCCGAGGTTGGGGAGAGCATGACCATCAAGGGGCGGGGTGGAGGAGCCAGTCGCCTCGGATGTCGGGCGCGAGCTTGGGGTCGGCGGCGAGGTTGCGGAGGATGGCCTGGGCTGTGAGCGGGCTGCGGTAGACCTGGGCCATGAGATTGCCATCCTCGCCCGGCGGCGGGATGCCCTGGTTGTCGGTGCGGTCGACGCCGACGGAGTAGAGCACGGGCCGCTGGTCGCGGAGAATGTAGTTGAGGGGTTTGCCGGTGTAGCGGTCGGGCGGGATCGCGGGCAGGAGCGTCGGGACCAGCTCGGCGAGGGACGCGGGATACGCGCCTTGGCGTTTCTTGTGGATCTCGAGGGCGATGGCGACGAGCGTGGCGTCGTGGATCTGCTGGGTGTATTCGACCTGGACCGCGGCGTGTCCGAGGGCGGGGAGGAAGAGCTTCAGCGGCAGGTAGTGGAGCTGGGTGAGCGGAGAGCCTGTTTCGAAGAGGCGGATGACGTCGGCGTCGGCGTTGTCCTGATCGGTGCGGGTCCAGAGGGGCATGCTGGCGATGCTCTCGGCGCGGTCGATGGACTGGTTGAACATCTCGTGGAGGGTGCGGCGGGAGGCGACGGCCGCGGCGGCGGCGGGGCCGGCGAAGTCATCGAGGCGGCGCTTGGTGGGCGAGGCGGGGTCGGTGCTGGTGCGCTGGATCTGGGAGAAGAGCGTGAGGCCCGAGGCGAGGAGCGAGCCATCGCCTGAGCCATCGTCGGAGAAGGAGCGTTGGAGGACGTCGTCGAAGGCGAGGCGTTCGCCTTCGAAGCTGATGCGGGGGACGTTCGTGCTGGCGAGGGTGTGGGCGAGCTCGGCGAGCTGGGCGTCGGACCAGTCGGGCGCGCGATCGATGATGCTTCGCGAGATGGCCTGGTCGAGGTTGGTGGTCAGCGCGATGGCGATGAGGTCGCCGATGAGGATGTGCTGGTCGCGGAGCTGGCGGCAGATGCCCAGCACGGCGCGGGCGTCGGCGATGACGCGGCCCGGGTCGCGGTCCTGGAAGGCGGCGACGAGATCGACGATGAGGGCGCGGCTGTAGACGCGGGCGACGCTGAGCTCGGGAATGAGCGTGCCGACGACGGGCGGGTTGTGCGGATCGGGAAGAGGGACCGCAAAGGGTTGCACGACGCGCGATGGATCGAAGTGGCGCAGGAAGGCGGAGACGTCGGCGTCTTCGTCGGGGGCGAGCAGTGCGCCCAGCGCGGGGCGGTTGGCGGCGGCGCGGAGCGCGGGGAGGAGCGTCGCGTTGGCGTTCACGTACGCCCGGGTCGCGGGCCAGTCGGCGGACTTGGTGTCGAAGGCGAGCGTTGCTCCGAGGTCCGGCGCTGGGAAACGCCACTTGGCCATGAGATCGCGATAGATGGGCCAGGCGCGCTGGGCCTCGGGGAGTTTCTGGAAGCGGTCGTTGTACTCCGCGGTGTAGTTGCGCGCGATGGTGGGGGCGCGGAGGTGGTAGCGGGCGAAGAGCCAGGCGTAGACGATGATCAGGAGCACGATGAATGCGGCGCAGGCCTGGAGTGTGCGGCGGAGGAGATGGAAACGCCAGGAGCGTTTGCGTTTCACCGCGGCGGCGATGAGGCGCGAGGCGTGGACGGGATCGCCGAAGTCGCGGAGAAGGTCGGCTGCGGACTGGCCCGAGGCCAGACCATCGGCGAAGTGGGCGCAGAGTTCCTGGGCCAGCTCGGCGCGCTCGACGCGGCGCAGGCGGGTCTGGCGGATGAGCGTGCTGATGAGCGTTGCAATCGGCGCGGGGAGCTCGGCGGCGCGGATGATGTCGTCGGCGCTGGTGTGCTGCCAGGACGGAGCGGCGGCGCGGAGACTGGGCTGCGTGGTGTTCATGGGTGTGCTTCCGCGCGGTTGAGAGGTGGAGAGGGGCGTTGATGGGCGTGATTTCGGATTGCGTGGCAGCGGTGCGTCAGTGCGGTTCGGCGGTGGGCTCTGGGCGGGGGTAGAGGATCCAGTCGCCTCGGACATCGGCGGAGCGGCGCTGGGGCGGGGTGGCCTCGAAGTTGGTGAGCCAGGCGGCGTAGTGATCGGGGGTCATCCAGTCGCGGGCGCGGGAGGGGGAGGTGTCTTTGGGGGGCGGCGCGGCGTGGTTGTCGGTGCGGTCAACGCCGACGGAGTAGAGGAGGGGTTTGGAGTCGTTGAGGAGGTACTTGATGGGCCCGCCGTCGTACATGTCGCGGGGGATGGAGGGGAGGAGGCTCGGGACGAGCTGGTCGAGCGAGGCGGGGTAGGAGTGATGCTGTCGGCGGTGGAGCTCGAGCGCGATGGCGACGAGGAGGGCGTCGCGGGTCTGGGTCAGGATGCTGCTGGAGGAGAGGACTTTGTTGAAGGCGGGGGTGAGGAGTCTGACGGGGAGGTAGCGGAGTTCGGCGAGCTTGCTTTGGCCGAGGATCTGGTCTTCTTCATCGTCGAGGCTGCGGGTGCGTTGCCAGGGCGGGGTGGCGGCCTGGCTTTCGGCGAAGGCGATGAGGGCCTGGTAGGCGCGGGACTGTGCGGCGCGGGGCGCCAGCGCGACGCTCATGAGCGGGCCGATGAGCTGTTCGGCGAGTTCGGGCGGGCGCCCGGCGGGCGCGGAGTTCATGAGCTGCTCGTAGGTCTGAAAGCCCTTGGGGGAGAGACGGCCACTGCCTGAGCCATCGTCGGTGAACATGCGCTGGAGGGTGTCTTCGAAGAACGCGCGCTCGCCATCGAAGCGGACGAGCGGGCCCTGATCGGTGGGGAACGCGGCGAAGGCGTGCGCGAGGGTGTGGAGCTGGTCGTTTGTGAAGAGCTCGGGTTTGGACGCGATCACGTCCTGCACGCGCTCGGTGGCGAGTGAGAGGATCGCCAGGGAGACCAGATCGCAGATGAGGAAGCGGTGCTCGCGGAGCTGGTTGGCCATGCCGAGCAGGGCGAGGGCGTCGTCGCGGGCGCGGGCGGGCTGGTTCTCTTCGGCGGCGAGGGAGAGATCGAAGGCGAGGGTGCGGGCCAGTTCGCGCATGGGGCCCAGGTGGGGGAGTCGCACTTCGAGCAATGGCGGGTTTTCGTCGACGGAGCTTGCGGGGATTGCTTCGGGGGTGGAGGCTGCCCCTTGGCTCTCGGAGAACTGGCGCAGGATCGGATTGGGTTTGAAGTCGAGCGCGAGGCCGAGGGCGGGCTTGCGTGCGGCCTCGCGGACGAGTTCGAGGTTTTCGGTGTTGAGGCGGACGTATTCGAGCGAGGCGGGCCAGATGGGGTCGCTCGGCGTAGAGGGCGGGAAGGTGCGGGCGGCCTTGCGATCGGGCATGGCGTTCCAGGCGGAGAAGGCGCGTTCGTAGAGCGGCCAGGCGCGATCGGTGTGGGCGGCGGCTTCGATGCGGGTGTTGATCTCGCGGGCGTAGTTGCGGGCGATGGTCGGTTCGGCGCCGCGGAAGCGGATGAAGAGGATGAGGTAGCTCAGGGCGAGCAGCGCGAAGAGCGCGGCGACGCCCGAGAGGGCGGCGGAGAGGATGCGCTGGCTGGCGGGGCGTTTGCGGCGGACGGCGGCGCGGATGAGCTTGGCGGCCTGGTCGGGGGAGCCGAAGGCGCGGAGGAGCTCGTCGGCGGATTGGCCTGAGGAGAGCCCATCGGAGAAGTGCGCGCAGAGTTCGCGGGCGACTTCGGCGCGTTCGTCGCCGCGGAGGCGGGAGCGGCTGACGACGCGGCGGATGGCGTCGGCGATGGGCGCGGGGAGGCGCGCGTCGGCGATGAGCTGTTCGTGCGTGCGCATGGGTGCTCCGGCGTGCTCGAGAGGGCCTGCGGATCAGAACGCGAAGGAGGCGTTGGGTTCGACGACGCCCAGGGAGGTCATGGCGGCGACGAGCGCGGACCATTGGCGGGCGTCTTCGGCGAGGCGTTTGCGGCCTTTGGGGGTGAGGGCGTAGTACTTGCGGTCGCGGCCGCCTTCGTCGGATTGACGCCATTCGGCCTGGATGAGGTCTTTGGCTTCGAGGTTGTAGAGCATGGGGTAGAGGGTGGATTGGCCCATGGCCAGGACGCCATCGGTGCGTTCGGAAAGGGCTTGCACGAGCTCGTAGCCGTACATGGGGCGGCGTTGGAGGAGTTTCAAGACGGCGGTGGGGCCGGCGCCGCGCATGAGCTCGGTGTCGAGTTTGTCGGAGGGCTTGTCGGAATCGGGTTTCATGGGGATGGCCTTGGCGGGGCGTTCTGATGGGTGAGACATACTATGTGACGCATAGTATATCGGGTGGGGGTGTGGCGGGTTGCGGGAAGTTGCGGAATTTCGGTGGTGGGGAGCACGGGTGCCGGAAGGGCGGCGGGCGGAGCGGCGGGGCGGCAAAGCAGCAGAGCAGCAGAGCAGCAGAGCAGCAAAGGGCCAAAGCTCCAAAGCTGCAAAGCTCCGAAGTGATGACGAGGCGGTGCGTCTTTGCGGCGCTCGGGATGCGTGCGGTGGGGATGGTCGGGAGAGACCCGGACCTTCGCGGACTCAGGTCCGGGTTCGGGAGAGGGGAAGGGAGCGGAGGAGGTAGACACCGGTTGAAAACCGGTGCCACGAGATTGGGGAGGGATCGGAGCACTGGTGCCTGAAGGGCACCAGTGCCACCCCAGAGGGGGAGCGTGCAGTGGTGGGAGGGTTGGGGAGGGGTTGGGGTGGGGTCCTATCCTCCGGGCATGTTCGATCGACTTGCAGACTCGTTCAATGGGCTGTTCCGCAAGCTTTCCGGCCAGGCCACGATTACCGAGGCCAATGTGCGGGAGGCGATGGGTGATGTGCGCACGGCGCTGCTCGAGGCGGACGTGCATTTGGATGTGGTGAACGAGTTTTCGGAGCGGGTGCTGCAGGACGCGGTGGGCCAGGAGGTGATGCGGAACGTCAATCCTGGCGAGCAGATGATTTACATCGTGCACAAGAGGCTGATCGAGCTCTTGGGCGGGGATCCGGAGGCGCCGTCGCTGATTCGCGGCGAGGTGCAGCAGATGCCTCTGGCGGAGATGCCCAAGTTCTCCGCGCCCGAGGGGGCGATCATGCAGGCGACGCCCGGGCCGACGATCGTGATGATGTGCGGGCTGCAGGGGAGCGGGAAGACGACGACCTGCGGCAAGCTTGCGGGGTATCTGAAGAAGCGCGGGCGGAGCGTGATGCTGGCGGCGGCGGACCTGCAGCGGCCGGCGGCGGTGGATCAGCTGCACACGATCGCGGAGCAGGTGCGGTCGGAGCTTGGCGGCGGCGCGAACGTGAGCTTCTACGCCGAGCCCGACAAGTGCGCGGAGTACGGCAAGGCGGTGGGCGTCGCGGTGGGCGTGTGCCAGCGGGCGCTGGACGCGGCCCGGAAGCAGGGCGTGGATGTGCTCATCCTGGACACCGCGGGCCGGTTGCACGTGAACGACGAGCTCATGGGCGAGCTCCAGCAGGTGCAGCAGGCGGTGCGGCCTCACCACGTGTTCCTGGTCGTCGACTCCATGACCGGTCAGGACGCGGTGAACAGCGCCAAGTCGTTCCACCAGCGGCTCAAGGTGGACGGGATCGTGATGACCAAGTTCGACTCGGACACCCGCGGCGGCGCGGCGCTGTCGGTCAAGAGGGTCACGGGCGCGACCATCAAGTTCGTGGGCGTGGGCGAGAAGCTCGACGCGATCGAGGAGTTCCACCCCGAGCGCTTCGCGGGACGCATCCTGGGCATGGGCGACGTGGTGAGCCTGGTCGAGAAGGTGCAGCACGAGGTCGATGAGAAGGAAGCCGAAGAGCTTCAGAAGAAGATGGCCAAGGGCGAGATGTCCATGGACGACTTCCTGAAGCAGATGAAGACGCTGCGGCGGATGGGCCCGCTCAAGCAGCTGCTCGGGCTCCTGCCTGGCGTGGGCGGGCTGCTCAAGGACGTGAACATCGACGAGGGACACCTGGACCGCGTCGAGGCGATCATCCACTCGATGAACAAGACCGAGCGGGCCAAGCCCGAGACGATCGACTTCTCGCGGCGTCGGCGCATCGCGACGGGCTCGGGCACCCAGCAGAACGATGTGGGTCAGCTCGTCAAGCAGTTCCAGGCGGTCGCGAAGATGTCCAAGCAGATGGCGGGGCTGACGGCCAAGGAAAAGATGAGCGCTGTCAAGGGCATGGGCGGCGCGATGGGCGGCATGATGCCTCCCCCCGGCGCGATGGACGCGTTCCGGGCCAAGGGAAGCACCGCGACGCCGAGCATCAAGTCGCGGTTCAAGAAGCGCAAGTGAAGATGGCGAGCGGCGAGCGGGACGGACCTGCGATGCGGGTTGGGTTGTGGCGTTGCGCGCAGGTGGGTCGGGCGGAGAGCACTGGTGCCTGAAGGGCACCAGTGCCACCCGCGCGTGCTGGGGTGATTTGGGGTGGCACGCTTGCCCTTCAGGCAAGCGTGCTTCGGAGTGTTGTGGAATTGCGGGGAAGACCCGCAGATGGGACCCGGACCTTTGCGGACTCAGGTCCGGCTTCAGGAGCGGGAGGAAGAGGGTGGGTAGACACTGGTTACAAACCAGTGCCACGAGGGTGGGTAGAGCATCACCATCAATGCGGACATTGATGGTGATGGCACCCGGAACTCGGCGGTGGTGCGCGAGCTGGGATTGAGTGGTTGGTTAGGGGGTGGTGGGTGGGTTGTGGGAATCGGCTGGCGATTCGGCGGAGAGGGGGAGGAAGTCGCGGGCTTTGCCTTCGGCCCAGGCGCGGAAGCGGGGGACGATGACTTCCTTGAGGAAGATCTTGAAGCAGGCGCCGATCGGGATGGCCAGGAGCACGCCGTAGAACCCGGCGAGGAGCGCGCCGGAGAGGACGGCAAAGAGGATGGTGGGCGTGTCCATGTCGGTGGCCTTGCCCTGGATGAGCGGGGTCCAGAAGTAGTCGTCGGTGACCTGGATGATCCAGTAGGTCAGGGTGGGGACCGTGAGGATGTAGAGGGCCGAGTGCGGCTCGCCGACGGGCATGAAGAACATGAGGAGGATGGAGATCGGGACGCCCAGGAGTGGGAGGTAGGGAACGCCCGAGAGGATGCCGACGATGATGCCGACCAGGAGGGGAGCGGGGACGCCGATGAACCAGTAGGCGCAGACGTAGAGGACCGAGAGGATGGCCATGATGATGAGGCGGCCGCGGATGAAGGCGGCGATCACGGTGTCCATGCGGCCGGCGAGTTCGAGGGTGCGCTGGCGGTTCTGCGCGGGGATGAGCGAGGTGAGGGTTTCCTGAACGCCTCCCCAGCGGCTGGAGAAGAAGAAAAAGAAGAAGAGCGTGAGGAACGCGGAGAAGGCCAGGAGCACGAGGGATTTCACGAAGCGTGCGACGAAGCCGATGGCTTCGGCACCGGTGCCGAAGACCTGGCGGGTGACGCGGCCGATGGTGCCGGTGTTGTCGCGGGCCCAGGCGCTGATCCACGCGACGGCGCGCTCGAAGGGAGAGGCCTCGTGGGGCGCGGCGTGATTGGGGTCCTGCGCCGCGGGCGTTTCGTGTTCGGGTGTGGTGGTGGGCGCGATGCTCGGCGGTGTTGCGGAGTGGATGGAGGGTGGCGCGGGAGTTTCTTTGGCGGGCTCTTTGGCGGGCTCGGGCTTGGTGTCGGGCTTGGGTTCAGCTTTGGTGTCGGGCGCGAGCGGCTTGGCGTCTTGGCCGAGTTCGATGTTGCGGATGAGTTCGCCGAGGCGACGCCAGCCTCCCTCGGGGAGGGCTTCGAGCATGGCGGTATCGGCGGGATTCTGGGCCAGGGCCTGGAGCTTGGAGGACTGCTCGAGGAAGCGGCCGACGTAGCTGATGCCTTGCACCGTGGCGAAGGCGCCGCCGATGATGATGGGGCCGGCGATGGTGAGCAGGATGACGACCGCGACGATGCCCGAGGCGAGCGGGCGCGGGATGCTGCGCGTGGGTGTGAGTTTGGCGCGGGCGAGTTTGCGGACGACCGGCTCGAAGAGGTAGGCCAGCGTGAGGGCCAGGAGCATCGGGATGGTGACGGTGCGGAGCAGGTCACCGAGGTAGATGATGCCGATGATCGCGGCGATCACCAGGACGTCGCGGACCGGCTGGATCTGCCAGAGGTGCAACGTGCGGATGTCGGGGCGGTTGGGGGTGGCCATGGCGCAGACGATATCACAGGCGGGAAGCTGGATCGGCGGCGCGGGGGGCCAAAGCGGTAAAGCCGCAAAGGGCCAAAGCTCCAAAGTGAGGAAGAGGCGGTGCTTCTGCGCGGCGATTGGGATCGCTGGCGTGGGCGGAGTGTGGTGGGGTGGGTGAGACCCGGACCTTCGCGGACTCAGGTCCGGCTTCGGGAGAGAAGAGGGGAAATAGAAGGGGTAGACACCGGTTGAAAACCGGTGCCACGAGATGGGGTAGGGGGCACTGGGATCAGAGCTTGGCGGGTTCGACGGTTTCGAAGGCTTCTTCGAAGTCGAAGACGTTGACGAAATCCTCGAAGGAGTCTTCGTCGGTCTTGCGCATGAGGCCCGCGTCGATCATGGCGAAGACGAGGCGGCCGAAGTCGTCGGTCTTGCGGATGTTCCAGCGGTTGAGGACGACCTTGGCGAGCAGGCCGTATTGCTGGACCGCAAAGTCGCGGAGGCCGAGGCAGAGCTGCTGGCCCGAGACGTGGCGTGATTCGGAGGGCGCGTTGGCTTCGCCGTGGATCATCTTGGCGGTGTGGGCCAAGCCGTCCTGAATGAAGCGGAAGGCTTCAGGGGCGTAGTTGGGGGCGGCGGCGCGGAGGGATTGCCAGAGCTTCTGCTGCGCCGCGGCCTGGGCGGCTTGCAGCGCGGCCTGGATGGCCTTGGGCGAGCTCGGGTGGGGCTGATTCGGATGGGCCGAGTTGGACACGTCCGACTCCTGATCGGGCCCCGAGGGTCTGGAGGGGGCCAAACAAAGCGCGATCCACGAGGGCAGAACTGTAGGGCCCCCGAGCGGGGGGTGAGGAGTCATCGGAATTGCGCGGGGTTGGAGGGGAGAAAAGGGTGCTGCGGGGCAGCGGAGCGGCGGAGCAGCAAAGCAGCAAAGCACCAAATCAGCAGAGCTCCAAAGCCAGAAGGAGGCAAGGCAGGGGCGCGGCGGCTTGGGATGGGTTGCGTGGGATGAGTGTGATGGGTTGGGAGAGACCCGGACCTTCGCGGACTCGGGTCCGGCTTCGGGGAAGTAGAAGGGGTAGACACTGGTTGCAAACCAGTGCCACGAGGTTGGGTAGGGCTCGGAGCACTGGTGCCTGAAGGGCACCAGTGCCACCCGCGAGTGGCGAGGTGTTGGGGTGGCACGCTTGCCCTTCAGGCAAGCGTGCGTTGTGGCGAGGGGGTGGTGGGGACCCGGACCTTCGAAGACTCAGGTCCGGCTTCGGGGGGCGGGTTTGCTGATGGAGGGGTGGTTGTGCACGAGGTAGCGGAGTGGGCGTGGGGCCCAGTCTTGGGCGTAGTCGATGCCGATGCGTGGGGTGGTGCGGATTTGCGAGCGGGGGAAGGGTGTGGCGGGTTCGAGGAAGAGCGGGCCCGGGGTGGTGAGGTCGGTGAGGTTGAGCGTGCGGTCGATGGCGAGGGCGCGGCAGAGGCGCGCGGGGCCTGAGCAGAGCAGGTGGTCGGGGAGTGTGCCGGCGCGGTGATCGGCGCGGGTGAGGGCGCGCATGGTGGGGATGCCTTCGGTGGGTTCGAGGGCGCGGATCAGCACGGCGACGGGGTTGTTTGCCTGGCCGCAGACGACGTTGAAGCAGTGGTGCATGCCGTAGGTGAAGTAGATGTAGGCGACGCCGCCTTTGGCGTACATGGGTTCGTTGCGCGGGGTGCGGCGGCCGTTGAAAGAGTGGGCGGCGCGGTCGCGCACGCCGAGGTAGGCCTCGGTTTCGACGATGAGGCCCGCGAGGCGCGTGCGGTCAGGAAGGATGCGGACCAGGCGCATGCCCAGGAGTGCGCGGGCGAGCGTGCGCGGCGGGGAGGTGAG
>CAZHFW010000063.1:0-11911 GCA_964531675.1 uncultured Phycisphaeraceae bacterium
GATCTGGCCACCACGCCGTCCCTCCCCACCCCCATCCCGGCGCTCAATCTCCCCCAAACTCACACGAACAGCCCACTTCTGCCTTCTGACAACACACCCGTTTCGGGTACATTTGCCCGACCCGGAGGTGTGTATGCGTTCCAAGCTGGTATGGCTCTCGACCTGCGTGCTGTCGCTCTGCCTGCTCCCGTTCATCGCACACGCCGGCCCCCTTGATCCCCCCGCCGGGCCCATCGTGCCCACCGGCAAGACCCTCACCGACGTCCAGCCCCGCATCGCGGTCAGCAGCACCAACACGCCGGGCGACGCCGGCAGCAACTTCATCATCAACACCTCCGGCTCCTACTACCTCACCGGCAACCTGGCCGTCTCCACGGGCAAAATCGGCATCCGCATCACCGCCCCGGGCGTCACCCTCGATCTCAACGGCTTCACCATCTCCGGCACCAACACCCTGGCCGGCATCTCCCTCAACAACAACGCCCACCGCGCCACCATCAGCAACGGCACCATCTCCGGCCTCAGTTACGACGGCATCGACGGCGGCCTGGCCGTCAACTGCCGTTACATCAACCTGACCCTCAACGGCAACGGCTTCGGGGCCGCCAACCGCTTCGGCCTCCGCGCCGGCAACAACGCCACCATCACCAACTGCACCGCCTCGGGCAACACCGGCGGCGGCTTCTCCTTCAACGAAGGTAGCGTCGTCATCGGCTGCGTCGCCTCGGGCAACACAGGCAACAACTTCGTCTCGGGCAACAACTCCACCATCCGCAACTGCACCGCCACCGGCGGCGGCGGCTGGGGATTCGTCCTGGGCGAAAGCAACATCGCCGAACAGTGCTCCGCCATCGGCACCGGCGTCGGCACCGGCTTCTCCATCGCCATCAACGGCCGTGCCGTCAACTGCTCCGCCACAGGCTTCCTCACAGGCTTCGGAGGCGCCGCCCGCACCGTCATCCAGAACTGCAGCGCCGCCAGCTGCACCACCACCGGCATCTCCGTCGGCGACAATGGTCAGGTCCTGGGCTCCACCGCCACCAGCTGCGGCACAGGCATCTCCGCCAGCAACGCCGCCCTCATCCGCGACTGCACCGCCTCCGCCAGCACCAACGACAACATCTCCGTCGCGCAGCGCTGCCAGGTCATCAACTGCATCGCCAACGCCTCCGCCTCCGGCCACGGCATCAACCTCACCTCCGTCGGCAACACCGCCGATGGCTGCACCGCCAGCGGCAACGCCCTCAACGGGATCTTCGCCCAGCAGCGCAGCAAGGTGAACGCCTGCACCACCCGCGACAACGGGCTCAACGGCATCCGCATCAACACCGTCGGCTCCGTGACCCGCTGCTTCTCCGGAGGCAACATCCAGACCGGGATCCTCTGCGACACCGGCGGCGCCGTCGAGATCCGCGACAACGAGGTCTCCGACCACACCTCCGTGGGCTCCGCGGGCATCCGCGTCAACAACGCCGCGGGGTGCCGGATCGAGGGCAACACCTCCAGCAACAACTACCGCAACTACGACATCCTGAGCAGCGCCAACCTCATCGTCCGCAACACCTCGAGCTTCGCGGGCGCCGGCGGCACGTACAACATCGTCGCGGGCAACACCTACGGGCCGATCATCTCGGCGACCGGCGACCTGAGCACCATCGCCAACGGGAACCACCCGATGGCCAACTACCACAACTGAAGCACGTCACGATCATCGGCACGGAGGTCATCACATGGCGATCGCGGGGTTCTGGAGCGTCAAGTTCGGCGCGGTGATGCTGCTTGGTCTGGGCGTGGCCTGCGCGGCGCTGGGCGGGCCGCTTGATCCGCCGGCGGGGCCGATCGCGTCCACGGGCAAGACGATGACGGAGGTGGAGCCCCGCATCGCGATCAACAGCACCAACACGCCGGGCGACGGCGCGACCCAGTTCATCATCTCCGCGCCGGGCTCGTACTACCTGACCGGCAACATCACCGGCGCCAACTCCAAGTACTGCATCCGCGTGAACGCGGCCAACGTGTCGATCGACCTCAACGGGTTCACGATCACCGGCGTGGCCAGCTCATATGCCGGGATCTTTCTTTCGAACGCGTCCGCGCGGGTGAGCGTCCGCAACGGCACGATCACGGGCTTCGGGTTCGACGGGATCGATGGCGGCTTCTGCGCCAACGCGCGTTTCGCGGACCTCACGCTCTCGGGCAACGGCATCGGGCAGTCGAACCGCTACGGCCTGCGGGCGGGCGGTTCGGCGATCATCACCAACTGCACCGCGAGCAGCAACACCGGCGGCGGCATCTCGTTCAATGACGGCTGCACCGTCACCAACTGCACCGCCAGTTTCAACAGCGGCTCCGGCTTCAACGGCGGGGCCTCGTGCACGATCCGCGAGTGCGCGGTGATCGGGAGCGGCGCCAGCGCGTTCGTGGTCGGCAATGCCTGCACGATCGAACGCTGCACCGCCTCGGGCAGCGCCACGGGATCGGGCTTCTTCGTCGGAGTCGGCTCGCGGGTGAACGGGTGCACCGCGACGAACTTCAGCACCGGGTTCACCGCCGCCTCCCGGGGCAGCTTCACGAACTGCACGGGGTCGGGCTGCAGCAGCGCGGCGTTCGCCCCGGGCGACTTCGCGCAGCTGACCGCCTGCGCCGCGTATCAGTCTTCGGTGGGCATCAACGCGGGTTCGAACGCGGTGCTCCGCGACTGCGTCGCGACGGACAATTCGGGCGACAATATCGCGGTGGGCCTGCGCAGCCGGCTGATCAACTGCACCGCGACCGGCTCGGTTTCGGGTCAGGGGATCAACCTGGCGGGCATCGCCAGCTCGGTGGAGGGATGCACGGCGTCGGGGAACGCGGGGAACGGGATCTATGCCCCGGCGCGGGCAACCATCACCAACTGCACGGCGCGGGACAACGGGGTCAACGGGATCCGGATCTCAGGCTCGGGAAGCGTGAGCAAGTGCTATGTGGCCAACAACGTCGGCTGCGGCATCCTGGCGGAGACGGGGAGCGTGGACATCCGCGACAACGAGATTGCGGACCACACCAGCTCGGGCGTTTCGGCCATCCGCGTCAGCAGCGGGTCGGGACACCGCATCGAGGGCAACACCGTCTCGAACAACTACCGCGGCATTGAGGTGCTCTCGTCGGGCAACCTGATGGTGCGCAACTTCTCGAACCTGGCGGGCGCGGGCGGCTCGTACGTCATCGCGGCGGGCAACAACTGGGGTCCGATTGTCGCGGTCGCGGGCGATTTGTCCACGGTCGCCAACGGCACGCACCCCATGGCCAACTACAGCCGGTGATGGTTTTGGAAAGGGGTTTGAGGGATGAAGATGAAGGCTCTGGTGCGCGGCGTGGTGATGATGGCGGGCGTTCTGGGCTGCGGACTGGCGGCGCTGGCGGGGCCTCTGGATCCGCCGGCGGGTCCGATCGCGCCGACGGGCAAGCCCTTGCAGGAGCTCGAGCCCCGGATCATGGTGAGCGACGCGAACACGCCGGGGGACTCGGCCTGCGTGTACCGCATCACCAGGTCCGGCTCGTACTACCTGGGCGGCAACCTTCAGGGCGTTTCCAGCAAGAGCGGGATCATCATCGCGGCGGAGAACGTGACGCTTGATCTCAATGGCTTTGTGGTGCAAGGCGTGACGGGCTCGTTGACCGGCATTGCGCTCTCCACCTCCGGCACGTTCAACAACGTCGCGGTGCGCAGCGGAACGATTGACGGCTGGGGCACCAGCGGCGTTGATCTGGCGGGCAACTTCGTGAGCCAGGGCTCGCGTCTGGAGAATCTGACCGCATCCAACTGCAAGGTCTACGGCCTGCGCTCGGGCGGGTACGGGATCGTGCGAAACTGCAACGCCACCAGGATCGGGCCTGCCACGGGCGTTTCCTCCTATGGGGTCATCGGCTTCAGCGGGAGCACGGTCGATGGGTGCAGCGCGTCGAACAGCACGGGCTACGGGGTCGTCATCGGCACGAACGGCCTCCTGCGCAACAGCTCGGCGGTTTCATGCTCGATCGCGGGGATCTCGGCCCTGGGGAGCGCACAGATCCTCAACTGCTCTGCGACGAACAACCCTGGGGTCGGCATCACGTGCTATCAGGACGGGAACACGATCAGCGGCGTGCAGATCATCGACTGCGTGGCCAACGCAAACCAGGGAGGCGGGATCGAGCTGAGCTCGCAGTCGTCGGCGGTGCGCTGCCTGGTCTCCAACAACCTGGTGTTCGGCATCCGGGCCAAGGCCGACCGCAACCTGATCTCCGACAACTCCATCTCGAAGAACGCGCTGGGGGTTTGGCTGATCGGGACCAGCAACGTGGTGATCCGCAACGCGCTGATCGGCAACGACCAGCCGACCTCGGCGGTGAGTGGCAACGACATCGGCCCGCTGAACAGCACGTCGCTGGCGTCCAACCCCTGGAGCAACATCCTCAAGTAAGCAGCGCCAGCGGAGCGGAAGCCAAACGGCCCTCGAAAAACCGGCGGCGGATGTCCGGAGCGGTCCCGGCGTGGACGGCCCCATGATGTAAGCTGTCGCGAAAGCTGTCCGAACGTCGGAAGGGGGATCCGTTGTCCCAGGTCAAACCGTCTGAAGTGAAGAAGTTCCGTGTGCATCCGGTGCTGCTGTTGGTGGCGGTGCTTGCGTCGGTCTTGATCCAGATCAAGCTGAACGCGCGGATGTCGGGCGACGTTTCCTACAAGACCGGCTCGGCGGTGGGCGCGGGGATCGGCGCCGCCCTGTTTCCGTTCATCTTCGGGTATGTGGCGTTTGTGATTGCCAAGCGCTCGAATCTGGCGGGCAACATCGGCTTTGCGCTGCTGGCGGCGCTGTGGATCGGCGTTCGGGCGGTGCGGGCGTTCGAGATGGGATCCGTCCCCTCGCGGGCAACCTCGCAGGCGTTGATGGACGCGGCCAAGGAGTCCCAGGCGCAGGGTCTGAGCGGGGATCCGGAGCGGGCGCTCCAGGCCAACAAGCAGCTCTCCGACGCGATGAAGGGGGCGGCGGATGAGCTCAAGGGGATCGAGAAGGCCGCGATGCTCGCGAGCGCCGCGTTTTCCAGCAAGATCAACGAGACGGCGCACGCGATGCAGGATGCGGACCAGGCCTTGGAGGCCGGGAAGGCCTTTGACTGGTCCGGCGTCAAGTCCAAGGAGGATCTGGACGCGAAGGTGAAGCTCTTCGACACGGCGATCGCGAGAACGGAGGCGATGGCCCGGTTGATCGATCAGTCGGAGGATCTGCTCCGCGCGGACATGAAGGAGCGGGGCTACGAGAAGATGGAGGAGTCGCGTTTCCTGCGGGACTTCCTGGCGGGCATGGGGCCGACGATCCGGCCGACGCTGCAGAAGCACACGTGCCATCGGAACATCCTGGTGGCTGGGCGGGATCTGATGGTGCTGCTGCGGGACAACTATGGGCGATGGGAGCAGCAGGGAGACAAGGTTCTCTTCGGTGAAGACGCGGACGAACTGATCAAGCGGTTCAACACCGATCTCGACACGCTGCGGACGGAGCTGAAGCGGGAGCAGGAGCTGATCGGAGAGTTGAAGGAGATCATGCGGCGGCAGGCGGGTCAGGGTGGCGCGGGCAAACCTCGGCCGAAGCCTCAGGAGAAGCCGGGCAGGGCGGGGGGAGCGGGTTCGGGCGGGGGCGGGTGAGGGTCCCTAGGCTCATGCCCTGATGGACGCGTCCAACGAGTTGCCGCCCGGGGTGTTCTGGAAGGTGGTGGCGCCGGTGCTTGTGCCGGTGTCGCACCTGGGACGGCTTTTGATCCACTGGGTGATCGGGATCGGGCGGTTTACGCGGTTTGCGATGGCGGCGATCGGCGGGTCGTTTCGGCCCCGGTCGTGGATGAAGAAGGATCGGCTCTCGTCGCAGCTCTGGTTCGTGGGGACGCTCTCGGCGCCCGCGGTGGCGATCACGGGGGCGTTCATCGGGATGATCCTGGCGATCGAGGGGTACTTTCAGTTCGCGTCGATCGGTCAGCAGGCGCGGCTGGGCGGCGTGATCAACCTTTCGCTGACCAAGCAGCTCGGCCCGGTGCTGGCGGCGGTGATTCTCGCGGGGCGCGTGGGGTGTGCGCTGACCGCGGAGCTTGGCACGATGCGCGTGACCGAGCAGCTGGACGCGATGCGGGCGATGGCGGCGGATCCGATCCGCGTGCTGGTGGTGCCCCGGTTCGTGGCGTGCGTCCTGATGATCCCGATCCTGACGGTGATCTCCAACCTGGTGGGGATGCTCGGGGGGTGGCTCGTCACGACCCAGTTCTACGGCGCTGATGAGGCGCAGTACTGGCGGTACACGGCGCTGTTCGTGAGCTGGTTCGACATCTTCAACGGGCAGGTCAAGAGCCTGTTCTTCGGCGGGGCGATCGGGCTGATCGCGTGCTACAAGGGATTCAACTGCAAGCCCGGGGCCGAGGGCGTGGGACGGGCCACGACGGACTCGTTCGTGACCAGCTTCATGGCGATCATCATGCTCAACCTGGCGCTGGCGAAGATCCTCAATGACCTGGACATCCTGCGGATGGGCGGGCTTGGGGCTTCACTGTTTGGCGGGTGAAGAGCGGTGCGCGGAACAGGACCCGGACCTTCGCGGACTCAGGTCCGGGTTCAGAGGGAAGAGGGAAGAGGAAGGGTGGGTAGACACCGGTTGCAAACCGGTGCCACGAGGGTGGGTAGATGGTGTATCGGATACGGGCGGCGACGATGGAGGATGCGGGCGTGCTGCGCGAGCTCATGGCGTGGGCGACGCGCGAGCTTTCCAAGGGGTATTACACGCACGCGCAGATCGAGGCGGCGGTGGGCACGACGATGGGGCTGGACACGCAGCTCGTGCGCGACGGGACGTATTTCGTCGTCGTGGATGATGCGGACACGATCGTGGCGTGCGGCGGATGGGGGAAGCGGCGCACGCTCTTTGGCGCGGATTCCAATCCTGGACGCGAGGCGGCGCTGCTCGATCCAGCTCGCGACCCGGCGCGGATTCGGGCGTTTTACGTGCGGCCCGATCGGGCCAGGCAAGGGCTCGGGCGGATGCTGCTCGAGCATTGCGAGCGGGAGATCCGGGCGGCGGGATTTGCGGTGGCGGAGCTGGCGGCGACCGGGCCCGGCGAGCCTCTCTATGCGGCGTGCGGGTATGAGGGCGTTGAGCGGAAGGACTGGCCTCTGCCTGGCGGGCTCACGATTTCGTTTCTGACGATGCGGAAGCGGATGGCTTAGGGCGAGAATCCGGTTGGGCCTGGGCGGGCAGATGGAGGGGGACCCGGACCTTCGCGGACTCAGGTCCGGCTTCAGAGCGAAGAGGGAAGGGTGGGTAGACACCGGTTACAAACCGGTGCCACGAGGGTGGGTAGGGAAGATGCACTGGTGCCTGAAGGGCACCAGTGCCACCCGCCAATGGCACACGCCAGTGCCACCCGTGTTTTAGGAGTTGGGGTTGGGGAGAGCCTTGCGCATCGCCTGGATGGCGAGTTGTTTGGCGGTGTGGTGGTCGGCCTTGATGCGGGCGCCGGCGGCTTGCTTGTGGCCGCCGCCGCCGAAGGTCTGGGCGACGAGGTTGACATCGATCGTTTTCGATGTTGTCTTGGAGCGGAAGCTGGCCTTGGTGACGGGGTTGGGCGGGCCGTCGGTTTCGGTGAGGACGCAGGCGACTTCGACGGACTCGATGGCGAGCATGGGGTCGGTGAAGCCATGGACGTCGCCCTGTTCGCCCTTGACGGCGTCGAAGTCGGCGCGGGAGAGGGCGGCGATGGCGATGCGGCCCTGGTCGAGGATTTCCATGGAGGCCAGGGCGCGGCCCATGAGCAGGGGGCGCTGGGCGCGGTCGCGTTGTTCGGACATGGTGTAGAGGCGGGCGGGGTTGACGCCGGTTTCGAGGAGGTCGGCGGCGTGGCGGAGGACGGCGGGGGTGACGTTGCTGTGGCGGTACCAGCCTGTGTCGGTGGCGGTGCCGAAGTAGAGGGGCTCGGCGATGTCGCGGGGGAGCCTGGAGAGGGTGGGGAGTTTCAGGAGGATTCGGCAGAGCTCGGCGGCGGGTTGAGCGGCGGCGGCGGCGGAGGTGTCGACGTAGCGGCGTTCGGAGATGGCGGGGTCGCCGTGGGCGTGGTGGTCGATGATGGCGATGTCGTCGGCGGCGTGGTTGAGGACGGAGCCGACGTATTCGAGCTGGGTGTAGGAGCCTGTGTCGACGATGAGGATGCGGTCGAACTGGGCCAGGTCGGTGGGGAGCAGCTCGCCGACGAGGCGGCGCTCGTGGGGCTTGGCGAGTTCTTCGTGCCAGCCCGGCATGGGGCCCGAGTAGAAGCAGGTTGCAAAGAGCTGCCCGGCTTGCAAGGCGGGGCGGACGGCGTTGAGCGCGCGGGCCACCGCGATGGAAGAGCCGATGGCGTCACCATCGGGCTTGGCGTGCGTGAGGATCGCGACCTTGTTCCCGGAGAGGAGCCAGGCGGCGATGTCGGCGAGGGTTGTGGTGGTGGACCAGGGCATGGGGTGGGGAGAGCGAGAGAGCGAGAAAGCGAGGAAGCGAGGAAGCGAGGAAGCGAAAAGCGGCAAAGTGGAAGGCGCGGAGGCACGAAGGCACGAAGGCACGGAGGCACGGAGGCACGGAGGCACGGAGGTTGGGAGTTTGGGAGGGGCGGAGGTTGGGAGTTTAGAGAGATGGGGGGCGTGGGGGTTGGGATTGGCTGAGGGCGTGCACGCGGGTGATGTCGCGGTGGAGCTGGGCGGTGAGGTGGTGGATGGATTCGAAGCGTTGGACGTCGCGGACCCAGGCGACGAGTTCGAGGCGGAGGGGCCAGTCGTATTCGGGGAGGCCCGGGATGTTGGGGCCGTTTGCGACTGGGGCGGTGAGGTTGAGGATGTGGGCTTCGACGCGGCGTTCGAGGCCCGCGAAGGTTGGGCGGGGGCCGATGTTGACGGCGGCGGGGTGGCGTGCGCCTGAGGGGAGGATGGCGTGGGCGGCGTAGACGCCGTCGGCGGGGAGCATGTCCTGGGAGTGGAGGTTGGCGGTGGGCAGGCCGATGGTGCGGCCGCGGCGGTCGCCTTGTTTGACGAGGCCTGCGAGTTCGTGGGGGCGGCCGAGGACGAGGGCAGCGTCGCGGACCCGGCCGTGGGCGATGAGCCAGCGGGCGAGGCTGCTGGAGGCGGTGACGATGGTGTGGTCGGTGAGGGCGACCTGGACGGGCTCGACAACAGAAGTCGAGAAACCCAGGCCCTTGCCGAGTGCGGCGAGGACTTTGTTGTTGCCGGCGCGGCCTTTGCCGAAGTGGAAGTCGTAGCCCTCGACGAACGCGATGGCGTGGTGGCGTTCGACCTTGGTGCGGATGAAGTCCTCGGGGGACTTGTTGAGCAGTTCGGGGGTGGGGACGAGGTTGATGACCTCATCGGCGCCGAGTTGCTTGAGGAGTTCGGCGCGGCGCGCAAAGGGCATGAGGCGCGCGGGGGCGGCGTCGGGGCGGAGGAGGGTGAGGGGGTGGGGATCGAAGGCGAGGGCGATGACGCGGGCGTTTTGGGGGGCGGCCAGGGCGCGGGCGGTGTGGATGAGGGCGGCGTGTCCGATGTGGACGCCGTCGAAGTTCCCGATGGTGAGGACGGAGGGGATGGACACGGGGGGGAAGGGTAGGAAGGGGGCGGGCCGGGCTGGTGCCGGAGGGGCCTGGGGACGGTGCGGGAGGGTTCGGAGGGGTGCGGGCGGGGCGGTCTTATACTCGGGGGTTCGATCTGCTGGCGGCGTGGTCCGCGGCGGGTTCGCCATGAATGCGAGGGATGCAGATGGGTCTGTTCAGCCGGAAGTCCAAGGGTCCAGCGGTGGTGGTTTCCTCGGGGACGAGCGGGACGTCGGCGGCGCCGATGGCCGGGGGCTCGGGCGGCGGGCGGGAATCGCGGATCTTCGACATCGGCTCGGACCTGCTCAAGCGGGCGCGCGGGCACAAGGCGGGGCTGCTTTCGGCGAAGTTCTATTCGGACTCGCTGATGAACTGGTCCATGAAGGACCCGGAGTTCAAGGTGCAGCTCTTCCGGTTCGTGGATGCGTTCCCGACGCTGAAGACTTCGGACGCGGTGCATGAGCACCTGGCGGACTATCTCGGGCAGCCCGGCGTGAAGCTTCCTCCCGGGTTTGATCTGGGGCTGAAGGCGGGCGGGCTGGCCAAGGGGCTGATGACGTCGACGATCAGTTCGCAGATCAAGGGGATGGCGGGGAAGTTCATCGCGGGGACGGACGCCAAGAGCGCGTTGCCCGGGTTGCGGTCGCTTTGGGATGACGGGATCGCGTTCAGCGTGGACCTGCTCGGCGAGGTGTGCCTGAGCGATGAGGAGGCGGACGCGTATCGGGACAAGTATCTGGACCTGATCCAGAATCTGCCCAGCGAGGTGGCGGGGTGGAAGCCTCAGCCCCGGCTCGAGAGCGATCATCTGGGGTCGATTCCGCGGACGAACGTGTCGGTGAAGATCAGCTCGCTCTCGGGGCGGTGCGATCCGATCGACACGGAGGGCGCGATCAACGATCTGATGAAGAGGCTGATGCCTGTGCTGGAGACGGCGCGGGATCGGGGCGTGTTCGTGAACTTCGACATGGAGCACTACGCGCTGAAGGATCTGACGCTGGAGCTCTTCCAGCGCTGCTGCGAGCGGATCGACTTCCAGGCGGGGCTTGCGATGCAGGCGTACCTGAAGTCGGGCGTGGAGGACGCCAAGCGGATGGCGGAGTGGAGCAAGCGGGCCAAGCGGCTCGTGTCGGTGCGGCTGGTGAAGGGCGCGTACTGGGATGCGGAGACGATCAAGGCGGAGCAGAACGGCTGGCCCTGCCCGGTGTGGAACACCAAGTGGCAGACGGACGCGTGCTACGAGCGGATGAGCGAGGTTTTCCTCGACGCGACGCCCAAGGACAAGGCGGCGGCGGCGGGAGGCGGGATCAAGCTGGCGCTGGGCTCGCACAACGTGCGGTCGATCTCGGCGGTGATGGCGGGGATGGAGGCGCGCGGGCTTCCCAAGGAGGCGCTGGAGCTTCAGATGCTCCACGGGATGGCGGATCAGCTCAAGCACGCGGCGACGGAGATCGGCCTGCGGGTGCGCGAGTATGTGCCGGTGGGCGAGATGATCCCGGGGATGGCGTACCTGGTGCGGCGCCTGCTGGAGAACACGAGCAACGAATCGTGGCTCAAGGCGGGTTTCCTGGACAATGCGGATCCGGCGGCGCTCTTGGCGAGCCCGGAGTCCAGGGCGGCCCAGCTCGGCGAGCAGGCCAACAAGGTGGATCTGTACATGCAGGCGCCGGAGCGGCACCGGCTCTCGGTGGCGGTGCAGGGCCTGGCGGATTCGCGGCCTTTCTTCAACGAGTCGATGCGCGACTTTGCGGAGGGGAAGCAGCGGCAGGCGTTCGCGACGGCGATCGGGCGCGCGACGGTGCCCAAGGTGGCCAACGACCGCACGCCCGAGCAGGGCGCGGCGATGGTGGGCAAGGCGCTGGCGGCGTTCCCGGCGTGGCGTGACCGGCCCGCGATGGAGCGGGCGGAGATTCTCGTGCGGGCGGCGGCGCTCATGCGCAAGCAGCGCGACGGCTTGGCGGGCGTGATGATCCGCGAGGCGGGCAAGACCTGGAAGGAAGCGGACGCGGACGTGTGCGAGGCGATCGACTTCTGCGAGTATTACGCGCGGGAGGCGGTGCGGCTGTTCGATCGTCAGAGGCTCGGGCGGTTCATCGGCGAGCTTGACGAGACGGTGTATCAGCCTCGGGGCGTGGCGGTGGTGATCAGCCCGTGGAACTTCCCGCTCGCGATCTGCTGCGGAATGACGGTCGCGGCGCTGGTGACGGGGAACACGGTGATCGTGAAGCCCGCGGAGCAGACGCCCGGGATCGCGTCGATCATGGCGGACATCCTGTAGGAGGCGGGCGTGCCGAAGGATGTG
>CAZHFW010000064.1:0-11425 GCA_964531675.1 uncultured Phycisphaeraceae bacterium
AGTTGGTTAGAGCACCGGGTTGTGATCCCGGGGGTCGCGGGTTCGAGTCCCGTTGACCACCCTTGCGGCGGTCGCGTCAGCGAAGACGCCGACAAAACGACAGCGGGCGGCCCCTCCGGGGTCGCCCGCGTTGTTTTTGGCGGCTTTGAACCGGACGGTTCGGTGGATGTCAGGCGGCGACGCGTTCGCAGGCCGTGATGAGTTCCTGCACGGTGCGGGCGGACTCCTTGACGCTGCCGGTGCGGGCGACGATCTCGGCGGTGCGGGCCGCGAGCTTTCCGATGGACTCAAATCCCAGGGTGGGGGCGGTCCCGCGGATCTGCTGGCAGATCGTGAAGCACTCTTCGGGCTTCTCTTCCTTGAGGCAACCGGCGAGCTTGCCGGCAAAGCCATGGAGCTGATCGACGAAGGCGGTGACCAGCGAGTAGAGGGGCGCCGACTGGTTGAGCGAAGTGGCCATGAGCCCGGTGGGGCTGGCGACCAGGAGGAACTCCGCGACGGCGCGGAGGAGTCGTTCCTGGGTGAGGGGCTTGGCGAGGAAGGCGTCGGCGGCGCAGTCGCGGACTTTGGTGCGGGTCGTGGAGGAGTTGTCGCTGGTCACCATGATGACCGGCGCGGAGATCCCGGCGTTGCGGGCTTCCTTCACGAACTGCGGGCCGTCGCAATCGGGGAGGTGGAAGTCGGAGACGATCAGGTCGACGCCAACCTGCGCGGTGGCGATGGCCTCGGCGCAGGTGGTCGCGGTCTTGACGGTGAGCGAGGACTCGCGGAGGTAGTGCTTGACGATGCGCTGGTCCAGGAGCGAGTCCTCGACGTACAGCACGGTGCCGCGGAGCTGCGCGGGATCGACGCGTTCGAGCGAGAAGTACTCGCGGAACGGATCGGGGCGGATGAAGTCGCGGACGTTGATCTGCTTGTCGAAGCGGACGCCGACCTCGTGGAGGAGGCCCCCGCGATGGCGGCAGCGCGTGACTTTGCCCTGCTGCGCCACCTGGCCTCGGAACGGGTGCGGGAGCATGACCTCGATGGGCGTGTTGACGTGGACGTAGGCGTTGTGGAGCAGGGAGATGCCGCCGCAGGAGAGGTTCCGGCAGGCCACGAGGACGGAAGACTTGCTTCCGCCCGGGTGGGTGAGGGCGACTTCGATGTCGGTGTGACGGAAGGGCCAGCGCACGTAGGTGCGGTGCGTGTTGACGCCCTGGTTGTCGAGTTCGGTGTCGAGCTTGTCGAGCACCGCGTTGAGCATGCGCTCGTCAAGACGCAGCGAGTTGAGCTTCTTGTTGCGCTCGGAGACGACCAGGCGGTTGACGGGCTTGTTGTTCGGGGGCGTTGGCATCCGGTGATCTCTTGAGGGATGGAATCGTCCGAATGGCGGTCGGGTATGAGCGGTGAGCGCACCGAAACGTCGACCGAACCCGGCGCAAAGCGTGCGGGGGCGGTTATCGGTGATCGCGAGCGGGTTTCTCGGACGCATCAGCGGGCGGCGCGGGCGCAGCCGTTGATCAGCTCCTGGATCTGGCGGGCGGACTCGGCGAGGCTTCCCACGGAGGCGATGGTCTTCTCGGCGCGTTCGGCGAGCTTGGCGACCGTGTTGAATCCGAGCGAGGGGGCGGTTCCGCGGATCTCGCGGCAGGCGCTCAGGCACGAGGCGACGTCGTTGGTGCGAAGGCAGGCGGTGAGGTGCTGGGCCTTGCGCTGGAGTTCGGAGATGAAGGACTCGACGAGCACATCCAGGCCCGAGGTGTCGCCGTCCTTGCTGGCGCCGGCGCTCTTGGTGATGGGCGTTTCGAGCAGGAGCAGTTCGGCCAGGCCACGCAGCAGTCGGTCCTGGGTGAGGGGCTTGGCGAGGAAACCATCGGGGCACGCCTGGCGGAGCCTGGTGCGGGCTTCGGAGTTGCTGTCGTTGGTGGTGAAGATGACGGGGCAGGCGACCAGGTCCGAGCGGAGGCGCTGCATGAGTTCGACCGCGTCGCCGTCTTTCAGGCTGGAGTCGGTGAGGATGAGGGAGACGCCCTCCTTGGCGATGGGGAGCGCTTCGGCGATGGAGGTTGCGGTGCGGATGCGGAGCTGGGTGCCGCTGAGGAAATGGCGGAGGAGCTGCTGGTCGATCGCGGAGGCTTCGCAGTGCAGGATCGAGCCCTGGAGATCGGTCGGATTGACGGACTCGAGGGAGAAGAACTCGCTGAGCGTGTCGTGTCGAACGATCTCGCGGACGCTGATGGGCTTGGCGAACTCGATGCCCAGTTCATGGACGACGCCGGCGATCTGGCGGCAGCGGACGACCTTGGCGGCGAGCCTGAGCGAACCCGCAAAGGCGCGCGGGAGCTCGAGCTCGCAGGCGGAACCGGTGTGGACGTAGGAGCTGTGGAGGAGCGAGATGCCGGTGCTCGAGAGGTTGCGCGAGGCGAGCGTGAGGCTGGCGCGGGTGCCGCCGGGGTGCGTGACGGTGATCGGGATGCAGACGTGACGGAACTCGCAGCGCGTGAACTGACGGCCCGGTGCGCGGGAAGTCCGAGGCTCCTGCTTGTCGATGCGGTCGAGCAGGAGCTCGAGCGTCTTCTGATCCAGGCGCAGCGAGTTGGGCCGGTCGCTGGCGGGGCGTGGGGATGAGGATCGCACAGCTTCCATGGTCGAGGTCCGGGAACGCGCACCGACGAGTCAACGCGCGGAGAACATCGGCACCCGAAGTGGGGAGTGTTGGTGAACTGATCTGAACGAATGTGAAAGCGGCCCGCCTGTGCGGGGTGCGTCTGAATAACAGCAGAGGCTGGGTCGGGCGATGGAGGCGAGATCAGGCGGCCGCGCGGCGGCACATGGTGGCCAGCTCCGCGATCTCGCGCTCGGCTTCCCGGGCGGCGCCGCCTGAGATGATGGCGCGCTCGGCGACTTCCGCGGCCTTGGCGACGGTGGCGAAGCCCAAAGTCGGCGCGGCCCCGCGGAGTTCTCGGCACACGCGCAGGCACTCGTCGCTCTTGTCGGCCTTCAGGGCGGCCTCCAGATCGCGGGCCTGGAGCAGGAGTTCATCGAGGAAGACGCGGATCAGCGCCGAGCGGTTCTGGTCGGCGGTCGCGGACGCAGCGGTCTCCGAAGGCTTGGCGAGCAGGAGCACTTCGCCGAGGCAGCGCTGGAGATGGTCCTGCGTGATGGGCTTACGGAGCACGCCGGCGGGCGGACGGACGCGGAACTGCTCGCGGATCTCGCTGTTGGTCTCGCTCAGGAGCACGATCACCGGGATGTTGATCTGCTTGAGCGACAGCGCCTCCATCAGCGCGGTCGCGGATCCGTCGGGAAGAGAGAACTCGGCCACGATGACATCGAAAGGCTGCTTGCAGGCCTCGACCGCCTGCGCGATGGTGCCGGCCTGTTGGACCGTGAGGCTGGTCTCGTTCAGGAACGCCTGAAGCAACCGACGTCCGAGGTTGGTGTTGTCCACATGAAGCACGCGGCCCTTGAGCTCGGACGGGTTGACGCGCTCCAGGGAGAAGAACTCCTCAGTCGGCTCGGGGCAGAGCAGCTCGCGCAGGCTCACGCGGTTATTGAAGGCGATGCCCACCTCGTGGATCAGCCCGGCGAGCTGGATGCAGCGCACGACCTTGCCAGGGATGTTGACCCTGCCTGAGCCCGGCTTCTCGAGCACGACGTTGCACGCGGTGCCCTTGTGGACATACGCGCTGTGGAGGAGCGAGATGCCACCAGAGGAGATGTCGCGCGAGCAGACGGTCAGTTCGCTGGTGGAACCACCCGGATGGGTGAGCAGAACATGGACGTCGGCGCGCCGGAACTGGAAGCGGGCGAATCGACGCCGCGCGCCGGGCTCGGTGTGCCGAGCGGCATCCACGCGATCAAGGAGTGCGGTCAGCGTGCGCTGGTCCAGCCTGAGCGTATTGGCCCGCGATTCGGCGGACTTTGGCTTGGCGACATTGTTGGATGGCGTACGCATTGTTCCCAGACCACTTCACAACAGCCCGCAACAGCAAAGCGGTGTGTGACTCGGGACCGTACATCGGCGTCTGATGTATGAATCAGAGGTGCGGAATGAGGGATTGCATCGGGTCGGGCCGGGTAGGGGGAGACTCCACCCGATTGAGTGGGGGCTTATCCAGTTTGACAGCCAGAGCGGCCATTCTTGCGTGCGCGGGGCGTCCGAGAACCCGAAAGTAAGATACAAACAGATCCAGATTCAATCACACGTCGAGATTCTTGACTTCGAGGGCGTGTTCCTCGATGAAGCGGCGGCGGGGCTCGACTTCCTCGCCCATCAGGATGGAGAAGAGGGCGTCGGCTTCGGAGGCCATGTCCCAGGTCACGCGCAGGAGCACGCGCTTGGAGATGTCCATGGTGGTCTCCCAGAGCTGCTCGGCGTCCATTTCGCCCAGACCCTTGAAGCGTTTCACCTCAAGGCCGCGGCGTCCGATCTCCATGAGCCCATCGAGGATGCCGCCCAGGTTGGGAACATCCACCACGCGTCCGGTGCGGGGCTTGACCGCGACTTCGGGCTTCTCGTCGCCTTCGTCATCGGAGGGCGTGTGCTCGGGCGCGGCGTCCGCAGCCTCGCCAGCGGCGTCGGTGATGATCCAGGCGAAACGGGAGGGGAGCTTCTCGCCTGTGACGGACTCTTCCTGGACGAGCGAGTAGTCGTCGATGGAGAGGCCGACGCGGGAGAGCTCGCCGAAGATCTTCTCGAGCTCGCGATTCTCGTGGAGCTCGCGGATCTGGGCCGCGTTGGCGGCGTTCGCTGCGGTGTTCTCGCTGGTGCGTTCCTCGTCGCCCGGTTCGGCGGCTTCGACCAGGGCCAGGCCTCGTCGGGAGATGATCTGGAGGGCCTGGGACTCGCTCCAGGCGTTCTCCTCGCCGCCGCGCCAGGTGACGCGGTGGGAGGGGAGGCGCGACTTGCCTTCGGGGTCGCGGCTGCGCTCGGAGAGGAGGTCGGCAAAGCGGACGCCGCGGCGTTCGGCGATGTCGACCAGTTCGTGGAGGCGGCGCAGCAGGAAGACGGCGCGCTTGAGCTTGTCGCCTGTGAGCCTGAGGGTCTCGGGGGCGGTGTTGCCTCCGCGGCCTTCGGCGTCGAGCTTCTCGATGTCGCGGGCGATGAGGGCGGCACGTTCGAGACCGAGCTCGGTGAGCGTGTCTTCCATGACCCTCTGGTTGAGGACGTAGCGGGTCTTCTTGCTCTTGCCGCCGCCCCAGGCCAGCTGGTAGAGGGGGGGCTGGGCGATGTAGATCCGGCCCTTCCTGACCAGGTCGGCCATCTGGCGGAAGAAGAAGGTGAGCAGGAGCGTGCGGATGTGGGAGCCGTCGACGTCGGCGTCGGTCATGATGATGACCTTGCCGTAGCGGAGCTTGGAGATGTCCAGCTCGGTGCCGATGCCGCAGCGGAGGGCCGCGATGATCGTGCGGATTTCCTCGAAGCCGAGCATCTTGTCGATGCGGGCCTTCTCGACGTTGAGGAGCTTGCCGCGCAGCGGGAGGATGGCCTGGGTCTCGACGTTGCGGCCCTGGGTGGCCGATCCGCCTGCGGAGTCACCCTCGACGATGAAGAGTTCGCTGTCTTCGCCCTTGCTCTTGCAATCGCGGAGCTTGTGGGGCATGGAGCCCGAGTCGAGGGCGGTCTTGCGGCGGGTGAGCTCGCGGGCCTTGCGGGCCGCTTCGCGGGCCTGCGCAGCGACGATGCCCTTGAGGCAGAGGCGCTTGGCTTCGGAGGGGTGCTCTTCGAGCCAGGTGTCGAGGGCCTCGTTCACCGCGTTGGCGACGAAGGCTTCGATCTCGGGGTTGAGGAGCTTTTCCTTGGGCTGGTTGTTGAAGGTCGGGTTGGGGAGCTTGACGGAGACGATGGCGACCAGGCCTTCGCGGAGGTCTTCGCCCGAGGGGACGGGGTCCTTCTCCTTGATGATGCCGGCCTTTTTGGCGTAGTTGTTGAGGGTGCGGGTGAGCGCGACCTTGAAGCCCTGGGCGTGGGTGCCGCCGTCAACGTTGTTGATGTTGTTGGCGAAGGACATGAGCAGCTCGTTGTACCCGTCGTGGTACGCGAGCGCGACTTCGCAGGCGAGGAGGTTTGGCTCATCGGCCCTGCGGAGGTAGATGGGGGGAACGACGTCGGTCTTGCCGTGCATCAGGAACTGGACGTATTCGAGCAGTCCCTTCTCGGCGCGCCAGGTTTCGGAGTGGACCTTGCCGTCGGCGCCGACGCGCTGGTCGGTGAGCTTGAGGGTGACGCCCGGGTTCAGGTAGGCCAGTTCGCGGAGGCGGGTGGCGAGGGTGGTGTAGTTGAACGTGCAGTCGGGGAAGATCTCGGGATCGGGCCTGAAGGTGACGGAGGTGCCGCGCACGCGGGCGGCGCCTGCGGGGATGGGGCCGACGACGTGGAGCTTTTCCTTCACGCGGCCACGCTCGAACTCGATGGCGCTGATCTTGTTGTCGCGGTGGACTTCGCAGCGGAGGTATTCGGAGAGGGCGTTGACGCAGGAGACGCCGACGCCGTGGAGACCGCCCGAGACCTTGTAGGCGGAGCCTTCCTGGCCGAACTTGCCTCCCGCGTGGAGGACGGTGAGGACGACCTCGACGGCGGGCTTGCCGTTGTGCTCGGGCTTCTCGTGCTTGATGGGATCGGTGGGGATGCCTCGGCCGTCGTCCAGGACGGAGACGGAACCATCGGAGTGGATGGTGACGTTGACGTAGGTGGCGTGGCCCGCCATGGCTTCATCGATGGAGTTGTCGACGACTTCGTAGACGAGGTGGTGGAGGGCGTTGAGGCCGGTGCCGCCGATGTACATGCCGGGGCGCTGGCGCACCGCTTCGAGGCCTTCCAGAACGGTGATCTGGTCGGCGGAGTAGTTGGCGCTGGTGGCGCCGGGGTTGGAGGCGGGCGCGGCGTCGGGGCTCACGCTCTCGGCGTCAACGACGACGGGCTGGCGAGCGCTGGAAGCGGCCGAAGGTTTGGTCTCGGGCATGCGGCGAGTGTCCGTTCACCGGCGGGGCCGGGTTGTTCGGGATTCCATCCGTGCTTTCCGCCCCCGGAAGGCGGGGAGAAAACCCCCGGAACCGCGTCGCGGACCGGGCCTGTATTCTAGAGCGCAAGCGGTGGCGTGTCGCGTCGGCGGGGGTGCGATCTGGATCGGGAAATCAAGGGCTGCGGACCACTTCCGGCAGGGCGGCTCGGAGGGGCCCGGCGCGGGCGTTCTCGCGGCGGCTTGATGGGATGGTCGGTTCGCCCGAGCGCGAGGGTTCGAGAGCGGCGTTCATGATCCATTCAAAATGCAAACAAAGACCGTATATCTAGGCCGGCTCGCGGTGATCGGTCGGCTCGGGGCGGATGGATTGGCGTGGGACTCGGAACGGGCGATGGGTGCGGGCGTCGGAGGGGCAGATGGACGAGTCGGGGGAACAGGTTCCACAGGCTGGTCTGGCCGCTGAAGACGCGGTGGAGCGCGTGCATTACGCGGAGGGGACGCGCGAGGAGTACAAGTCGGCGCTGATCGGCTTTGCGCCGCAACTGACGGCGTGGATGGTGATGAGCATGTTCTTCGTGCCGACGGTGCTCCTGGTGACGGCGTCGGCGTGGATCCTGGCGCGCTTCGGGCGGGTCGGGTTGGTGGCGTTTCTGAGTTGTGTGGCGGTGCTGACGCTGGTGAGCTTCGGCGGGCGTTTCTGGCGGGCGACCCGGCGCGCGTATGACGAGAGCATGGAGTTGACCAAACTGCCCATGACCGCCGATGGAGCGGGGCGTGTGCGGTGCTTGGGCACGCAGGCGCGGGTCAAGCGGCTCGGGCCTGTTCCGACCGAACCCTTCGAGCCTGTGATCGTGCGCGTGGTCGTTGCGTCCAGTCCTTCCAAGGCGTTCATCTGGACGTGGGTGGTTGGTGGAGTCCTCGCGCTGGCGGGCGCGCTGATGGTGCTGCGCTACGGGCTCCCGGGGTTCGGGGGCGCGGGCAATCCGGTGATGTCGTTCATGTACTTTCACATCGCGTTCGGCGCGTCCGCGGGCGCGTTGATCGCGACGTTCGTGTTTCCGACGTATCTGCGCATTACGCCCGGAAGGCTCGACGTTTTTCAGTTTCCGGCGCTGGGGATCGGCCAGCCACGGGTGCGCACGCACGATCTTCGGAAGCCCGAGGTCACGGTGCTTCTGAATCAGTCCACGTTGATTCTGAAGTCGTCCGAGGATCAGGGCACGAGCTTTGTCACGTACGCGACGTCGCTTGATCGTCTGGGGACATCGCGGGCGATCCTGGCGGCGGCGATCAGTCCGCACCCGACGCCTCCTCTGTCGGAACGCGAACTGCTTGATTGAGGTCAAAAAAGAAAAGAGCCCACGGCGGATCGCCGTGGGCTTCTCTTTGAGGTTGATTCGTGAGCTTTGGGGCTCGGGAGATCAGGGGACGATCTTGACGACGCTGACCTGCTCTTCGAGCATTTCGTAGACGAGGGCGATGTCATCGTCGCCCATGCGGACGCAGCCCATGGAGCGCTGCTGGCCGATGGAGGCGGGGTCGATGGTGCCGTGGAGGCCGTAGCCCGTGAGCGGGGCGCTGTCGCCGACGCCTTCGAGGCCGAGCCAGTGCTCGCCGATGGGGTTAGCGGGGTCGTCCTTGTCGAACTTCTGGCCGGTGCGGGGGTTAACCCAGTGGGGGTTGACGAGCTTGGAGCCCTTGCGGATGACAAAGTTGCCGACGGGGGTGGAGTTGCCTTCGCCAAGGCCGACCTTGCACGAGTGGATGAAGAGCCAGTTGGCGGGATCGTCGGGCGGGCCCTGGAAGATATCGATGCGGTAGTCGGACTTGTGGACGATGGCGTGGAAGGGGCCGCGGACGAGCTTGAGCTTCTGGCCGACGCGGAGGGTCTTGGGATCGGCCTTGTTGATGCGCTGGATGAAGCGCCAGTCGACCGCGAGGTCGCGCTTCTTGGCGATCTTCACGAGGCTGTCGCCGCTGGCGACGGTGTAGGGCTCGCAGAGCGGATCGCCCGGGGTGATGCGGCTGGAGAAGACCAGGTTCTTGTTGAGCTCCTCGAGCTTGGCGCGGAGGGCGGCCTGATCGGTCGGGGCGGCGGTGTGGTAGGCCTTGCTGAGAAGCACGCGGGCCTGGACCGGATCGCTCGTCAGGCGGGCGTCACCCTGCGCGATCAGGCTGACGACGTCCGCGGTGGAGGCGGAGGGCGGGAGCTGGGTCTGCGGCGTGGATTCCGGAGCGTTGGGCGCGGACTGCGGCGCAGGAGCTGCGGTCTGCGGCGCGGGCTTGGCGGTCTTGCTCGGGTCCTCGACGATGAGCTTGGAGGGATCGTCGAGCTTGGGGCGGGTGGGATCGCCCGTGGGCTGAGGATCGGAGGACGCGGGCTGATTGGCCGGCGCGGCGGTCGGCTTGGTTGTGGGTTGGGCTGTGGGCTGGTTGCTCGGCGAGGCCTCGGGCTGGCCTCGGGAGTTGTCGAAGGTGAAGGTGGGGGTGGGCTCGGGTGCGCCGCCTCCGAGGCTGGCGGAGATGGGCGTGGCGGGGGCGACTTCCTGGCTCTGGCGTTCGGAGCGGGAGGGGAGGATGCGGACGATTCCCCATGCGGTTCCGATGATGATGAGGGAGCCGACGACCGCGACGATGGTCTTGGAGTGGTTGGTCGAGCGGGAGGTGTAGCCGGTGCCCTTCTCGCGGTAGACGTAGGCGCGGCCGAGTTCGCTGGTGCGGTCGCTTTGGGACGGGAGTGCCATCGAAGTCCTTTTCAGGTATCCAAGGTGCGTTTGGCGCGGCCCTGGTGGGTGATCGCGCGGTGGTCCGAAAGCCCGTTCCATCGGGCATTTGCGGGCAATTTCAGCAAAAGAATACGCCCCGCGGGGTGGCCAGCGCGTGGAGGCGGGCGTCGTGCGCCAGCATGGGGATTTCGGGCATGATCTGGGGTTCGAGGGCGACCGCGACGGTGCGGGCGTGCAGGTCTGGTTCGCGGAGGAAGCGGTCGTAGAACCCGCCGCCGCGGCCCAGGCGGCCGCCTTTGAGGTCGAAGGCCAGCCCGGGGACGACGATGAGGTCGATGGCGTCCAAGGGGAGGTCGGGGGCGTGTTCGGGGGGGATGCGGATGCCGTAGCGCCCTTGAACGAGCGCGGGGCCGAGGTCCGCGACGACTTTGGGGAGCAGGCGCTTGGCGGACCAGTCGATGGCGGGGATGGCGATGGTCTTGCCTTCGGTGATGGCGGCGGAGGCCAGGGGCGAGAGGTTGGGCTCGTGCTCCGCGGGCGCGTAGAGCAGGATGGTGGAGGCCTGGGCGAAGAGGCCAGTGTTGATGAGATTGGCGCAGGCCTGATTGGACTGCGTGACCAGGTCGGCTTGCGAGAGGTCGCGCAGGCGTGCGCGCACATCGGCGCGGAGCGATTCCTTGGCGGCGAGGATGTCGGCTTCAGGAGGCATCGGGGGTCGCGGGTTTGTTCAGGGCTTCGGCGCGGCGGGTGCGGAGCAGCGCCAGCCGCTCGGCCATCTGCTTCTCGGCGCCCTGATCGGTGGGGCGGTAGTAGGACTTCTCAACGCCGAGATAGTCCTGGCCGCTGATGTTGTCCTTGGAGCCGTGCGAGTAGATGTACTTCTCTCCGGGCGCGGCGTTCTTGCGGAGGGCGGCGCCGTTGCCGAAGTGGCTCATGGGCGAGGTGTTGCCGTCGCGGAGGTAGATGGGGACCGGGAGTGTGCGGCCTTCGCGGACGTCGGCGATGGCTTCGTCGATCGCGACGTACGCGGCGTTGCTCTTGGGGGCCAGGGCCAGATAGGTGGCGCACTGCGCGAGGTTGATGCGGCACTCGGGCATGCCCACGCGTTCGACCATTTCCCAGGTGGCAGTGGCGATCATGATGCCGCGGGGGTCGGCGTTTCCCACGTCTTCGGAGGCGAGGATCGCGAGGCGGCGGGCGATGAAGCGGGGGTCTTCGCCGGCTTCGAGCATGCGCGCGATCCAGTAGACCGCCGCGTCGGGGTCGCCTCCCCGGACGCTTTTGATCATGGCGCTGATGGTGTCGTAGTGCTCGTCACCCGTGTGGTCGTAGACCGCGGCCTTCTGCTGGATGGACTCTTCGGCGTCGGCGCGGGTGATGTGGAGGGTGGAGGAAGTAGAGGGGGTAGACACAGGCAGGATGCCTGTGCCACTCGTTTGTGTAGAAGTCGCTTGAGTTGAGCTGGTCTGGGTAGAACTCGATTGGGTCGAGCGGGCGGAGAGGACCGCGACTTCGAGTGCGGTGAGGGCCCGGCGGGCGTCGCCATCGCATTTGACGGCCCAGACGTGGAAGGCGTCATCGTCGACGGTGAGGTCGAGCTTGCCGTAGCCGCGGTCTTGGTCGGTGACGGCGCGACGGAGGAGGTTGACGATGTCATCCTCGCCGAGCGGCTCGAGTCGGAAGAGCGTGGAGCGGGAGACGAGCGCGCTGTTGACGGCAAAGAGCGGGTTCTCGGTGGTGGCGCCGATGAGC
>CAZHFW010000065.1:0-11363 GCA_964531675.1 uncultured Phycisphaeraceae bacterium
AGGAGTATGTGAAATGAAGAAAACTGTTTTGATCGTCTCTGTGCCCGAGTTTGGCGCGATGATGCTGGTGCTCTTCCCGGCGCCGTACGTCGATGCGTCGGCGTGCTGGGCGTTCCCGGACAAGTGGAAGCGGATCGCGGTGGGCGCGGGCGGGATGATCTTTGAGCTCTTTGTGGCGTCGATCGCGGCGCTGCTCTGGCTCAACTCGAGCCCCGGGGAACTGATCCACCAGCTTTCGTACAACGCGATGCTGACAGCGAGCGTGAGCACGGTGCTGTTCAACGCCAACCCGCTCATGCGGTTCGACGGGTACTACATGCTGTCGGACCTGCTCGAGGTTCCGAATCTGGCGCAGCGGTCCAACAACCTGCTCAAGCACTGGTTCCTGAAGTACGTGTATCGCGTGGAGGATTCCCAGCCTCCGACGTCGGTGGTCTCGGAGCAGTGGCTCCTGGGGATCTACGGCGTGCTGGCGCTGGGATACCGGATCTTCCTGTTCTTCGTGATCACGCTGCGGGTGATGGGCCAGATGTTCGCCATCGGCCTGTTCCTGGCGATCTGGTCGTCGGCGGCGTGGTTCCTGCTGCCGACGGGCGCGTTCATCCACTGGCTCGCGACGGGTTCGCAGATCGCCGAGCGGCGCGGGAAGTCGATCCTGACGAGCCTGGCGCTGATCGCGGGCGGTTTGCTGATCGTGGGCGTGATTCCCTGGCCCGATCACCGGCGCGGCGTCGGGGTCGTGGAGAGCACGCAGAAGACGGGCATTTTCTTCTTCACCGACGGGTTCGTGCGCGAGGTGCACGCCAGGCCCGGTGATCGCGTGAAGGCGGGGCAGGCGCTGATCACCTGCGACAGCCCGGAGCTTGAGGCGCAGCTCGGCGTGGCGCGGGCGATGATGGCCGAGGCGGAGGCGGTCGAGCGGAACGCGACGGTGCAGAACGTGGCGGCGGCCCAGGTCGCGCGCGAGAAGGTGGACGCGTTCCGCAAGCAGATCGCGTATCTGCAGGAGAAGGTGGAGAAGCTCGTGGTGCGGGCGCCGCACGACGGCGTGGTGGTGGGGGAGGATCCCGAGAAGCTCATGGGCTCGTTCGTGAAGGCCGGATCGGGCGCGGCGCAGATCGTGGATGACCGGTCTTTGCGGGTGACCGCGACGATGACGCAGACCGAGGCGTCCTGGCTTTACGAGCTCGGGCGCGAGCAATACGCGGTGGAGATGCGGATGGCCTCGCGGGTTGACCAGGTGGTCAAGGGCGGGGAGGTCCGCGTGATCGACGCGGCCCAACGCGAGCTTCCTCACGGGGCGCTGGGGTTTGGCGGCGGCGGGACGTTCGAGACCTCGGGCGAGGACAAGTCGGGGCGGGTCGCCAAGCGGCCTGTGTTCGAGGTGAAGATCACGCCCGAGTATCAGGATGAGAAGGGAAGGTCGCTGGTGAGCTGGGCGGGGGCGCCGGGCGAGCGGGTCAATCTGCGGTTTACGTTGCCTGATCAGCCTTTGCTTTGGCAGTGGCTGGATCGGTTGCAGAAGATGATTCAGGGGCGGGCGCAGCTTTAGGGGGTGCCGGTCGCTTGCGCGACTCCGCTCGGATGGAGATGCCGGTCGCTTGCGCGACTCGGCTCGGACGGAGAGATGCCGGTCGCTTGCGCGACTCGGCTCGGATGGAGGGGGCCGGTCGCTTGCGCGACTCGGCTCGGACGGATGGGGTGGTGTGTGCGGGTGGGGTGCTGGTTCGCGAATGACGCAGGCTTTGACCAAGTATCACGCCTTGTACGAGTCGATCCGCTCGCGGCGGAGGCGGCCTGTGGAGCTGCGCGGCGTGGACCGCGTGGCCCAGAGGCTCGGCGTGCAGATGCGCAATGCGCGGCTCAACGCGGCGTGGTTGCGGCGTGAGGCGGAGCTTGTCGATGGGCTCGGCAAGGAGATGCGCTCGTGTTCGGAGGGTGTGCTGGATGAGCACATCGCGGCGACGCGGGAGGTGTTCCTGCGCGGGCGTCAGAGTGACGAGCATGTGCGGCGGGCGCTGGCGTTGACGCGTGAGGTGGCGCGGCGGATCACGACGGAGGAGGCGTACATCGTCCAGCTCATGGGGGCGCTGGCGCTGTATCACGGCCGGATCATCGAGATGGTGACGGGCGAGGGGAAGACGCTGACGGGTTCACTCGTCGCGCCGATTCTGGCCTGGCGGCATCGGTCGCTGCACATCTTCACGGTGAACGACTATCTGGCGGCCCGCGACGCGGAGAGCCGGGCGCCGATCTACACGCGGTGCCTGTGCCAGGTGGGCGCGATCGTGCAGGAGATGGAGCCTCCCGAGCGGTTCGGCGTGTATGCGCGGCCGATCGTGTACGGGACGCCCAAGCAGATCACGGCGGACTGGCTCCGCGATCAGATCAGGCTCGGCGCGGTGGAGAGCGCCTGGGCGGGGCGGCCGATGCTCTCGTCGGGCGCGACGGGCGCGGGGCCGATGATCCCGGGTTTGAAGGCTGCGATGGTGGACGAGGCGGACGCGGTGCTGATCGACGAGGGTGTGGTGCCCCTGATCATCGCAAGATCTCGCCGCGAGGATGACATGGCGGAGGTGTATCAGGCGGCGGGCGCGGTGGCGGCCAAGCTCGACGAAGGGCCTGATTTCACGATCGATCTGCTGCGGAGGCGGGCCGAGCTCAAGCGGCGCGGGGAGCACCGCGTGGCGCAGCTCACCGCGGACTTGCCCGGCGCGATCTGGAGGGCCAGACGCCGGGCGGAGGAGCTTGTGCGGCAGGCGCTGGTGGCGCGGCATTGCTACATCCGCGGGAAGCAGTACGACATTGTCGAGGGGCGGATCGTCATCGTTGACGAGTACACCGGGCGATTCCTGGCGGATCGTTCGTGGGAGCACGGCCTGCACCAGGCGGTGGAGGCCAAGGAAGGCGTGCAGATCACCGCGGACCGGGAGACGCTGGCGCGGATGAGCTTCCAGCGGTTCTTCCGCAGCTATCCGTTCATGTGCGGGATGACGGGCACCGCGGCGGACGCGACGGCGGAGATGGAGACGGTGTACGCGCGGCCCGTGATGGTGGTGCCAACCAATCGACCGGTGATCCGCGAGGCGATGCCGACGCGCGTGTTCCGGACGCAGCAGCAGAAGTGGGAGGCGATCGCCGACTCGATCGAGGCGATCCACAGGCAGGGGCGGCCCGTCCTGTGCGGGACGCGGTCGATCGCGGCCAGCGAGCACCTGTCGGCGCTGCTTGCGGCGCGGCGGCTGGAGCACAAGGTGCTCAACGCCAACTTCGACAAGGAAGAGGCGTTCCTGATCGCGCATGCGGGCAAGGGTGGGAGCGAGGCGGCGATCACGGTGGCGACGAACATGGCCGGGCGCGGCACGGACATCAAGCTGGATGAGGCGGCCAAGGCGGCGGGCGGGCTGCACGTGCTGTTGACGGAGATGCACGGGGCCAAGCGGATCGACCGGCAGTTCATCGGGCGTGCGGGTCGTCAGGGGGATCCCGGGTCGTCGCAGATCTTCCTGAGCCTGGAGGATGAGCTGGTGATGCTGCACGCGCCGGGGATGGTGCGGGCGGCGGGCGGGTCGCTGACGGGGGAGGCTTCCGGGGATCGGGCCCAGCTGCTTGCCAGACTGTTCCGTCTGGCGCAGCGGCGGTCGGAAGCAAGAGACCGGAGGAACCGTGGGCAGGTGCTCCGGCAGGACGATTGGATCGACAAGCACCTTCCTGGTTCGTAAGTCCTGCCTTGGGATGGGCTTGCGCCGACCCCCGGGGAATACCTAACAGGATAAGAAAATCTGGAATAGCAAGCGAACTCCCCGGAATCGGCGCTGTTTTTGAAAAAAGCGCGCCGGCGGGGCTTAGCGCAAGTCCGGTATCTGGTACTCTTGCTGGTGAGAGACAGTGGCACAGGATCCAGACCTGGTGCCTGAGTGACAGTTCAAAGGAGGAGCTCATGAATCTCGTGCAAGCGTTGAGCGCTGCAGCGGTCGGGTTGGCCGCGAGCACGGCACAGGCCGGGCTGATCAGCGCGAATTTCTCGGGCGATGCGTTGTCGTCGCTCAACCTCACCGATGACGGAACGTTCAACGGCGGCTACGGCCCCCGCAGTTCGTCCTTCACGGCGCAGGACTGGGGTTACGTGACGGTCGCCAACGGCGCCGGCGCGGACCGCACCTGGGTCGATGAGGACTGGACTGCCGGCGGCAGCGTGGCGTTCACGGCCAGCATGACGCTGGGCGAGGATGCGACGCAGTTCATCGGTCTGAGCAAGCGCACCAAGAACCGCTCCGGCTTCACCTGGACCTCGTTCGAGATCCAGATCACCACGCCGGGCGCGGGCATTGTGACGGTTGACACCGGCACGCTGTCCTCGGCGGAGTTCCCGACGGTGAACGTGCTGAACAACGGCACGAACGTCGTGACCCTGCAGTTCTCCGGCGGCTCGGTTGTTTACAACCAGTTCGCCAACTTCACGATCGACTTCGAGATTCCCTCGGGTCCGTCGTGGACGTACACGATGACGCAGACCCCCCTCCCGGCTCCGGGCGCGATGGCGCTTCTGGGCCTCGGTGGTCTGGCGGCTTCCCGCCGTCGTCGCTGATCGATCGCGTTCCCGTCCAGACCGGGATGCGGATCGATGGAACTGAATCGAGTTCCCCTCGCGGGGCGGTGAAAGCCGCCCCGCGTTTGTTTTTGGGTCTGTTGGAGGCTCCCCGATGAGGCAAAGCGCAGCCAAACAGAGTCAGAAAACGCGGCTGTGCCACCAAAATTGGTGCCTCGGGCGCAAAAAGGCGCAAATTGCAGCGTGAATATGCTGGTGCATGGTCGGGGGTCTGATACCTTCTTGCCCAGAGAGACAAGCGCGGGGGGTGAGAGCCCCGCGTGAGATGTTCAAAGGGAGGAGCCTTCATGAAGTTTGCGTGTGTGCTTGGTGCGATGTCCTTGGTTGGGGGCATCGCGCAAGCGGGCGTCCTGAGCGTGGATATTTCCGGCTCGGCGATCGATCCGCTGATCCTTTCCGATGGCGAGTGGAATGGCGGCTACGGCGGTCGTCCCTCGGCCCCGGCGGGTGTGGACTGGGGCTACCTGACGCGTGCTGCGGGCTCCACCGCGGACCGCATGTGGGTGGATGAGGATTGGACCCGCGGCGGGCAGGTCTCGCTGGGTTTCAGCATGACCCTGGGCGAGGACGCGACGCAGTTCATCGGCCTGAACAAGCGGGCCAAGAACCGTTCCGGTTTCACCTGGACGGCCTTTGAGATTCAGCTGACGACGCCTGGCGCGGGCATCGTGACGGTCGACACCGGCACGCTCTCCTCGGCGGAGTTCTCGAGCGTGAACGTGCTGAACAACGGCACGAACGTCGTGACGCTGCAGTTCTCGGGCGGCTCGGTCGGGTACAACCAGTTCGCCAACTTCACGATCGACTTCGAGATTCCCTCGGGTCCGTCGTGGACGTACACGATGACGCAGACCCCCCTCCCGGCTCCGGGCGCGATGGCGCTGCTGGGCCTGGGCGGTCTGGCGGCTTCGCGTCGTCGTCGGTGAGCGACCGGCGGCGGTCGGGCATCGAAAGCTGCGAACCCAAATGGTGTTTCCTCGCGGGCTGGCGCTGCTGGCCCGTTTTCCATTGACAATCTGGGGAAGCTGCAGCGGCGGGGGGGCGCGAAATTCCGAGGTTCCGGCGAAGTGCCAACAAACTTTAAGATTTTTGTCAGATACCCCTTTTGTCGGGAGGGGTAGGCGCTCTACGCTGCGGTCCTCGATGGGGTGAGAGAAGACAAGACGCTGTCACTCCTGTCGGGCGTTCGTGCGAGGTCTCGAGTGCTCGGGGCCTACGCAAGAATGGGCTATCGCTGGTTTCAAAGGTGCCAGCGAGTTAAGTAAGGCAGGAGAAGGGTCATGAATAAGCTGTTTGTTGGCGTTACCGTCGCTGTTGCGACGGCTGGTGCGGCTTCCGCTCAGTCCTTCAGCGAGGACTTCGCCTCGATTCTTCCGGCGGGCTGGGCTCAGCAGAACCTGAGCACCACGATCGGAACGACCAACTGGTTCCAGGGCAATGACACGGTGTTCCCGGCCCAGGCTGGCGCTCCGACCTCGTACATCGGCGCGAACTTCAACAACACGACGGGCGCGGGCACGATCAGCAACTGGCTGTTCGCTCCCACGAGCGTCCTGAACAACGGCGACACGTTCAGCTTCTACACCCGCACGGTTTCCTCCCCGGCCTTCCCGGATCGTCTTGAGCTGCGTCTGAGCACGAGCGGCTCCAGCGTGAACGCGGGCGCGACCCCGACGAGCGTCGGCGTGTTCAACACGCTCCTGCTCTCGGTCAACCCCACCCTGTCGGTCTCGGGTTACCCGAACGCGTGGACGCAGTACTCGGTGACGCTCTCGGGTCTGCCCTCGGGCGGCGTGAGCGGCCGTCTGGCGTTCCGCTACTTCGTGACCAGCGGTGGTCCCTCGGGCGCGAACTCTGACTACATCGGCATCGACACGGTGAAGTACACCGCGGTCCCGGCCCCGGCGGGTCTGGCCCTCATCGGCCTGGGCGGCCTGGCTGCCGGCCGTCGTCGCCGCTGATCAGAGCGGTGATGTGTCGAGGTTTGGCATGTCGGGGTTTGGTCTCGTCGACAAACGACGGCGCTGAACCGAAAGCGTGCTGAACGATGACTGCACTCTGCAACGCGGACCGGCCCGGCCGGTCCGCGTTGTCTTTTGTTGGTCCAGAAACATCGAGCACACCGAGAATCGGCGTGCACGCGTTGGAGATTGCGGGCTCTTATCGGGCGCCGAAGATCCCTCAGATATTTCCGCACGGCCCCTGTTGCGGGGGCGATTTGTGGGTCACATTGGGGGTCTCGGCGGGTGTGAGAGAAGACAAGACACTTTCACTGCCGTTGAGCGTCTTTGCGCGGTCCCTGAGTGTTCGGGGTCGTCGCGGGGATGGGGCATCGCCGGTGTTGGGCGCCGGTGATTTCAAGAACGCAGGGAGAGAGATCATGAACAAGATGTGTGTTGGCGTGGTCGTCGCGATGGCGACGGCGGGTTCGGCGTGCGCTCAGAGCTACAGCGAGGGCTTCGACTCGATTCTGCCCGCGGGCTGGGCTCAGCAGAACCTGAGCACCACGATCGGAACGACCAACTGGTTCCAGGGCAATGACACGGTGTTCCCGGCCCAGGCTGGCGCTCCGACCTCGTACATCGGCGCGAACTTCAACAACACGACGGGCGCGGGCACGATCAGCAACTGGCTGTTCGCTCCCACGAGCGTCCTGAACAACGGCGACACGTTCAGCTTCTACACCCGCACGGTTTCCTCCCCGGCCTTCCCGGATCGTCTTGAGCTGCGTCTGAGCACGAGCGGCTCCAGCGTGAACGCGGGCGCGACCCCGACGAGCGTCGGCGTGTTCAACACGCTCCTGCTCTCGGTCAACCCCACCCTGTCGGTCTCGGGTTACCCGAACGCGTGGACGCAGTACTCGGTGACGCTCTCGGGTCTGCCCTCGGGCGGCGTGAGCGGCCGTCTGGCGTTCCGCTACTTCGTGACCAGCGGTGGTCCCTCGGGCGCGAACTCTGACTACATCGGCATCGACACGGTGCAGTACACCTCGGTGCCGGCGCCCGCAGGTCTTGCGGTCATCGGCCTGGGCGGTTTGGCGGCGGGCCGTCGGCGTCGGTGAGTGACGGATTGGATTGCGGTGACTTCTTGACGCGGGTTGGCGAAGGCCGACCCGCGTTTTTTTGTTGGTCGATGCTGAGGTCTAGCGACTGTCGTTGGACGACATGAGCCAGATCGCGGCGGGCTGAAGGTGCGCCTGATTGAGCTCAAAGAGGCCGGCGCTCCTTTCGGCGGGCCGGCCGGGCGAGCGAGGTTGATCAGCAGCCAAGATCGTAGTGATCCAGGAAGTAGAAGAAGTCTGCAAGGTCAACTTCGGAGGAGCGATCAAGGTCGGCTGCGGCGGCGGAGTTGTCGTAGTCGTTGAAGAACTGGAAGTAGTCCTCGGAGTCGACGACGTTGTCGTGATTCACGTCGGAGAGGCAGCGAACAAAGGTTGCGCCGCAGGACGTGGCATCGGTGTCTGTAAACGGGGTCGAGATATCCGAGAGGTAGGTGGAGTTGGTCATGTCCCAGACGTGGATGTCCTGGGCTGCGCCGGTGAGATGAGCGTCGTTCACGAGGTAGATGTAGCCTTCGCCGACCGCGAGGCCGTCGATGTCGGATTCGCCGTTGGGGAAGTCGGTGATTTTGCTGTAGCCGTACGGGTTTCCCCAGAACGCAAACGACTGGTAGATGCCGCTGCCGGAGAGGGGATTCCCGCCGGTGCCTTGTACGTTGGTGCCGTAGATGCGATTGGTGTCGGGGTCGAAGTCGACTCCACCGAAGTTGATGGCGCTGGAGGGTTGCTGGATCTTGGTGGCGACACCGGTGCTGGGGTCGATCTCGAAGAACGCTCTGTAGGTCGGCGTGCCGTCGGGGCAGTAGCCGACGAGCTTGGCTTCGAAGAAGTCCCAGGCCAATCCGTGCATGCGGATCGCATTCGAGTTCACGCTGTTGGTGATGGTGACTGGGGTGTTGGGGGTGATGCCGCTCAGGGAGAAGGTGGCGGAGTAGAGGGTGTCCCCCGAGCACCAGTACAGGATGTTGTTGAGCTGGTCGTAGGCCAGGCCATCGGTCTCGGCGGAGGCGGCGTTGAGGAGAGCGGTGGCGGAACCGTTGGACACATCGACAAACCAGATCGTGGGATCGGTCTGATCGTTCCCCACGACGAGCTGGGCGGAGCCCTGAAGGGCGCAGGCGGCGAAAGCGGAGAGAGCAATGAGCTTCTTCACGAATGCACTCCTTGTGCGCAAAGCACTGATTGGTTCGAACTCGATGACTCCCGAGGCGCGCTTCAGGCGTCGCCGTGGGCCGGGGCCCGGCGGCGACGGGCGGATACTACAGAGAAAGGTGGCCAGCACAATGTCGAATCAGGCGGTTTCTGGCCAGCGTCGCCGGAGCGGCTATAAGTGCAAATGTTACAATTGGTTGGAATGCACAAGAAGAAAGATGGTATTGTTCGGGGCTTTGTGGAAAAGCACACGTGAGCGACATTTGACGCCCACTTTGACTCAGATCTGCGCACTCGTTTGACGGAGCATTCCCAGTTCGCGCTCATGAACCGATCGGAGTGTCAGAGTCGAGCGGGGTTCGGCCTCGCGTTCAGGCAAGAACGGCGCGGGCTCATGACGGGTGCTCACGGGGACTTCGGCGCCGAAGGTTGCGGGTCAGTTGCCTTCGATTGTGCTTCGGGGTAGGGGGGGGAGAGGCCTTTGCTTGTGCTTCGGGGGTGGGACCGGGACCCTCGCTTGCGCTTCGGGCTCGTTTCGGTTGTGGCGCTGGCGTGTGCTTTGGGTTGGTCAGGCCTTGAGCATGCGCTCGAGGTAGTGGATGTCGACGCCGCCTTTGCGGAAGTCGGCGTTGCGGACCAGGCGCATGTGGAGCGGGATGACGGTCTTGGTGGGGCCGACCTTGAACTCGCGGAGGGCGCGGTAGGCGCGGTCGAGGGCTTGCTCGCGGGTGTCGGCGTGGACGATGAGCTTGGCGATCATCGAGTCGTAGTTGGGGGGGACGATGTAGCCCTGGGAGACGTGGGTGTCGATGCGGACGCCCGGGCCTCCGGGGACCTGCCAGGTGTCGATGCGGCCGGCGGAGGGTCGGAAGTTGTGGTCCGGGTCCTCGGCGTTGATGCGGCACTCGATGGCGTGGCCCTTGATCTTCACGTCGTCCTGTTTGAAGGGGATCTTCTCGCCCGCGGCGATGAGGATGGACATCTTGACGATGTCGACGCCGGTGATCATTTCGGTGACGGGGTGTTCGACCTGGACGCGGGTGTTGACTTCCAGCATGTAGAAGTCGCCCTTCTCGTCGAGGAGGAACTCGCAGGTGGCGGCGCCGGCGTACTTGACGCTCTTGATCATCTTGGCGGCCGACTCGGCGACGCGCTGGAGCTTCTTGCGGTCGACGTTGGGCGCGGGCGCTTCTTCGATGACCTTCTGGTGGCGGCGCTGGAGGGAGCAGTCGCGTTCCCAGAGGTAGACGGCGTTGCCGTGCTTATCGCCGAGCATCTGGAGTTCGACGTGGCGGGCGCGTTCGAGGTATTTCTCGATGAAGACGGCGCCGTTGCCGAAGGCGGCGAGTGCTTCCTGGCCAGCGATGCGGAGGTTGGTGCGGAGGTTTGCCTCGTTGTGGCAGACCTTCATGCCGCGGCCGCCGCCGCCGGCGGCGGCCTTGATGATGACGGGGAAGCCGATTTCGTTGGCGATTTTGACGGCGGTGTCTTCGTCTTCGACGGCGTCCTTGGAGCCCGGGAAGACGGGGACGCCGGCGGCGCGGGCGGTCTTCTTGCACTCGACCTTGTCGCCCAGGGCCTGCATGGCCTCGGGGGAGGGGCCGATGAACTCGATCTTGCAGTCGCGGCAGACCTGGGAGAAGTCGGGGCGCTCGGAGAGGAAGCCGTAGCCCGGGTGGATGGCGTCGACGTCGGCGATCTCGGCGGCGGCCATGAGTCTGGAGATGTTGAGGTAGGACTCCTTGGCGGGTCCTGGTCCGATGCAGATGGCCTTGTCGGCGAGCTTGAGGTAGGGGGCGTCTTTGTCGGCGGTGGAGTAGACGCAGACGGTCTCGATGCCCAGCTCCTGGCAGGCGCGCATGATGCGGAGGGCGATTTCACCACGGTTGGCGATCAGGACGCGTTTGAACATGGAAATCTCAGCTTGGGTGAAGGCCGGGCGTGATCAGATGCGTCCGGCGAGCTTGGCGATGACGAGCGCGAGACCGAGGAAGAGCAGCAGGAGGCAGACGTAGGAGACGAGCCTGATGAGCACGTCGGTCCAGACCGCGCCGAAGGGGTGAGCCTTGGGATCGGCCTTGATCTTCTTCCAGTGCCGGGTGAGGACCAGGCGGCAGAGGAGGAAACCAAGAGCGCCGATGCCGGAGAGCCACACGCCGGCGGCGAAGGGGTCGACGGTCGGGACCGCGGCGGGCGGCGAAGTCGTGCCCGCGGGTTGGCTGGGAACACTCTGGCCCATGGTGGGGGCGTCAGGAAGGGCGGACCAGGAAGAGCTTTTGACCGAACTCGACAGGGTCACCCGACTTGACGAGGAGGCGTTCGATGGTGCCCGAGACGTCGGACTTGATCTCGTTGAAGACCTTCATGGCCTCGATGAGGCAGACGACGGTGCCGGCGGAGATGTTCTGGCCCACCTTTACGAAGGTGGGGGCTTCGGGGTTGGGGGCGGCGTAGAAGGTGCCGACCATGGGGGAGTCGATGGACTTGAAGGAGGCGTCGTCGACCGCGGGGGCCGGGGCGGCGGGCGCGGCTGCGGGAGCAGCG
>CAZHFW010000066.1:0-10060 GCA_964531675.1 uncultured Phycisphaeraceae bacterium
CGGCACCGACCGCCGGGGCCAAGCCGCCGCCACCAACTCGATGATCCACGACGTGCTCAACGAGATGGAGCGCGTCGCGGGCTGCTGACCCGCACCACGCGGCGTCGCGGGGAACCGCGACGGCCACGCTTCCCCGCCGCAACGTGCGACGGGAGTTCCAACCCCCAGTTCGGAGATGACCATGAGCACGAAGACGAAGAAGTCTGGCACCCCCCGCAAACCGCGCACCCCGAAGATGTCCAAGAGCGCCGCCCGCGCCGAGGGAGCCGCCAAGACGGACCGCCTCCGCAAGGCGGCGCTCGCCGAGATCAATGACCGGCTCGACGGCACCGCCAGCGAGGCCAACCCCACCAAGGCGAAGGGCGAGAAGACCCCCAAGACGCCAAAGGCTCCTAAGCCCGCGAAGGAGACAAAACCCAAGCGCATCAGCGCCCTCGACGCCGCCGCGCAAGTGCTCGCCAAGGCCACCAAGCCCATGCGGGCGACGGACATGATCGCGGAGATGGAGGCCAAGGGACTCTGGAAGAGCCCCGGCGGCAAGACCCCCGAGGCCACGCTCTACGCCGCGATCATCCGCGAGATCGCCGCCAAGGGGAACGCGGCCCGATTCAAGAAGCACGACAGGGGCGTCTTCGTCGCAGGAAAGGGAGCCTGACCCATGCAGGCCACGCACGCCCAACTCGAGGCCGTTCTCGCCGCCGCCAACCACCTGCTCGGCGCACGCCAAGACCAGATGCTGACGGTCGAGGAGTGGGCTGACCTCGCCCGGGCGGTCGCCGCCTGCACGGGGCGCAAGACGGCAGACCTGCTCATCGAACGCGATCTCGAAGACGCGGCCGAGTACGGGCTCGCATGGGATGAAGCGACGGACGGCCCGCTGCCCAATCTCGACGAGTGAGGCATTCATCACGCCTTGCTCCCAGCCGCGACGCGCGTCGCGGCTTTCTCTTCGGCCGCGATCGGTCAAGCCACTTTGGCGTGCGCCAGCCGCAGGCTGTTGAGCACCACGCTCACGCTGCTAAAGGCCATCGCCGCGCTGGCGATGATCGGCGACAGCAGCCAGCCGGTGAACGGGAACAGCACGCCCGCGGCGATCGGGATGCCCACGACGTTGTAGATGAACGCCCAGAACAGATTCTGCCTGATGGTCCGCATGGTCGCGTGCGAGAGCCAGATCGCGTCGGGCACCGTCCGAAGGTCGCCGCGGATCAGCGTGATGTCCGAGGACTCGATCGCCACATCCGTGCCGGTCCCGATGGCCATGCCCACGTCGGCCTGGGCGAGGGCCGGTGCGTCGTTGATGCCATCGCCCACCATGCCGACGATGTACCCCTCGGCCTGGAGCGACTTGACCTTCTCCGCCTTGTCCTTGGGCAGCACCTCCGCGAAGACCTGGTCCACGCCGACCTGCGCGGACACGGCATCGGCGGTCCGGCGGTTGTCGCCGGTCACCATGACCACCCGGAGGCCCATCGCGTGCATGCGGCCGATGGCCGCCTCGGATTCCGGTTTCACACGGTCGGCGACCGCGACCAGCCCCGCCTCGCGTCCATCGACCGCCACGAACATCGGCGTCCGCCCGAGCGCCGCGAGCGCGGCCGCCTTGTCTTCCAATGAAATGGCGATGCCGCGCTGGGCGAGCAGGGCCGCCTTGCCGATGAGCACCCGGCGCCCGTCGACCGTCGCTTCGACGCCGTGGCCGACGACGGCCCCGAACGCGGTCGGTTCCGCGAGCGCGAGGCCGCGCTCTCGCGCCCCCCGCACGATTGCCGCCGCGAGCGGGTGCTCGCTGTTCTTTTCGGCGGAAGCCGCCAGGCGGAGCAGGTCCTGCTCCGTGAAGCCGCCGCTCGGCACTGGCACCACGTCAGTGAGCGCGGGCTTGCCCTCGGTGATCGTGCCCGTCTTGTCCAGCACGATGGCGGTGAGTTTGTGAGCCGTCTCCAACGCCTCGCCGCCCTTGATGAGGATGCCCCGCTCGGCCCCGCGGCCGGTGCCGACCATGATCGCCGTCGGAGTCGCCAGCCCCAGGGCGCAGGGGCAGGCGATGATGAGCACCGACACCGCAGTCACGAGCGCCATGCTCAGCCGCGTCTCCGCAGGGGAGGCGAACCACCACACCACGAACGTGACCGCCGCGACGGCGATGACGATGGGGACGAAGATGCCGCTGATCCGGTCGGCCAGCCGCGCGATCGGGGCCTTGCTCCCCTGGGCCTCCTGCACGAGCCGCACGATCTGCTGGAGCGCCGTGTCCTGACCGACCTTGGTCGCGGTGAACCGCAGCGCCCCGGTCGTGTTCATCGTCGCGCCGAAGACGCTGTCGCCCGGCTTCTTCTCCACGGGCAGGCTCTCGCCCGTGAGCATCGACTCGTCCACGGCGGATGCGCCGCTCTCGACGCGGCCGTCCACGGGGATCTTTTCGCCGGGCCGGACGACGACGATGTCACCCACCACCACGCTCTCGAACGGCACATCCTGCTCGGCCCCACCCCGCACCACCCGCGCTGTCTTGGCCTGCATCCCGAGCAGCCGCTTGATCGCGGCGCTCGTCCGTCCCGTGGCCCGGGCCTCGAAGTACTTGCCCAGCAGGATCAGCACGATGATGACCGCCGCGGCCTCGTAGTAGACCGGGACCATCTTCATGCCGCCCATCGCACCCTCGCCGTGCGCGGCGTTCGCAGCCGCCCCCCCGACTCCTGCGAAGAAACCGGGCCAGTTCGTCGCCGCGAGCGAATACAGGTACGCCGCACCCGTGCCCATCGCCACCAACGTGTCCATATTGGCGCTGAAGTGCCGCAGGCCCTTCCATGCTGAGCGGAAGAACTGCCATCCGCACCAGAACAGGACTGGCGTCGTGAGTGCAAGTTCGAGCCAGTTGATCCACGGGACGTTGAACGCCGCGATCTTCCCGTGCGACATGGCGATGACCAGCACCGGCAGCGACAGCACGGCCCCGACGATCGTCTTGGTCAGCAGGCGCCGTGCCTCCGCCTCGCCCACGTTCATATGAGCCGAGTGGTCCTGTCCTCCATCGCCGCGGTTTATGGCGTGTCCGGCGTGCGCTCCGGCTCTCTGTGCCGCCAGCATCGCGGCGTGATCGTGGCCCGTATGACCATGCGGAGGATTCACCGCACCCAGCCCGGTCGGAGGCACGACCGCCCTGTACCCGATGTCGTCCACCGCCTTGGCGAGTTTCTCCGGCCCGGTGGCCGCCGCGTTGTACTTCACCGTCGCCACCTTGGTGGCGAAGTTCACGCTCGCGGATGTGACGCCCGGCTGCTTGCTCAGGCGCTTCTCAATCCGGTTCGCGCATGAAGCGCAGGTCATCCCTTCGATCGGCAGGTCGGCCCGCTCGATGGTCTTCGCGGCCGCCGCATCCGTGGGTTCGGCGGCGCCGTCGTGGTGGTGTTCGTGTGCGCTCGTCATCGTCGTCCTTGCTCTTCCAAGCCCATCTCAGGGTCTGGCCGCGGTTGTGGTTCGGCCCGTCGCCGATTGGCCGGCCGCCTTGCCGGCGTCGTCCTTCTTGAGCAACGCCCCGGCGATGAGCGCCCCGACCACCGCCACGCCCACGATCAGAGGGACGAACTTCCGCCACCCCGTCGCCGGGGCCTTGTCATCATGGCATCCGCATTTGCAACTCATGGTTCACCTCGCGTTCGCTCTCGCTCACACCAATACGCGGCTGACGGCCTCGACCGCCTTCAGCCCCGTACCGAACCGGGCCATCGACTCTCGGTTCTTTTCCAGTTCGCCGTATGGCAGGAACCGCACGCTCAGGTCGGCGACGCGCCGGAACGCGGGCCGTGCCAGTTGCTGGCGCACATCGTCTTCCCGCGCATCGGGCGCGACCAGAAAGAGTTTCACGCCCGCGTGGTCGGGCACGCCCAGCGCGAGGTCAAGCATCCGCACGATGCCCGAGTAGATGCTCGTGGTGTGCTCGACCTCGAATGCAGCGGCAACGCGAACCATCGGCGTTCCGTTGCTCCCCGCTCGCTCCAGCCAAAGCACGTCGATGAGCCGGATGGCTTCCGCGCCCGTTGAAGCCTCGACGGTTGCCGGGAGAGCGTCGATGCACCCGTCGCACAGTCGGCCCCCCTGCACGGCCCGGTTGCGGTCGTTGGCGGCGACCCACACGTCAAAGCCCAGCGACCGCCCCAGGTCGCGGAGCCACCCCTGCACCTGCGCGTGCGAGCGGTCCTCCTGCTCGGCGGTCCTCTGCGCTTTGACGGCGGCGGCGGACTCGTCGCGGACTTTCTTGAGGTCCGCCTCCCACGCCGCAAGCGCCCCGGCGTCGTCCACGCGCGGTGGTGCTTGGTAGCGACCGCTCCCGACGTCGAAGAGCAGTCCCGCAATCGCCCCGAGGTCGTTGCTCAGAACCGCCCGATGCTCGGCATTGATCCGCAGCACACCCTCGCGCATGGCGAGGTACTCCTCCCACGACCCGAGCTTCACCTTCGATCCGGTCAGCGCGTTGTACCCCTTGACGATCGCCGTGTTGAACGGCGGCACGAGCGTGGGGTGTAGGAAGTAGAGCATGTTGGCCGCGGCGGGGCCGAGGCCCTTGATGCCGCGCTCGGCGAGCTGACGGATCGCCCGCACCACGCCGTCCTCCGTGTCGCAGCACGAGCAGGCGTGCAGGAACCGCCCGAAGGCGCGCTGGTTCTCCGCGCTCTCGTAGATGTCGGGGATGCGGAGCTTGGGCTTCCACAGGAAGGCGTGATCGGCCCCCTTGAATATTTGCCGCTGTTCGGCGATCGAGTGGACGACCGTCTCCAGCGATGAGCCCTTGTAGACGTTGCCGAACGTCCCCGCGTCGATCTCGCGCACGACCTCGGCGATCCCGGCCCGGATGGAGCGGAAGTTCTTGATCCGCTGCTCCCACAGGAACCACGAGCGGTACGTCCCGCCCGCGTCGTCCTTCCAGCGGGCGATGAGTTGTGCAAGTGCATCATTCACGGGTGTCCACCCATCCCGGGGCCCATCGGACCTCCGACGGTAGGGCCGCGCCGATGCGATCCCATGTCCGTCCACATCTCCTGGTGCCCGCGACCAGCGGACCAGCAGTGGCTCCACGCGAAGTCTTGTCGCGTGCCTTGACCGCCGCAGCATTGCAGCCAACCATGGTCGAACTTGCCGGCGCGGACCCAGTTGGCTTGGCCGTAGAAGCGGCTGCACCGGCCCGCCGGGTCACTGGCTACCGGAAACGGTTCCAGTTGCACGCTCTCGGCGCCGCTGCCGAGGGTCATGGGCTGGATGTCGATTGGCTTGCGGTTCTTGAGGCCTTGGTCCCACGTGTAGACCATCACCTCACCGGTGTCGGCGCTGGTGACCACCTCGGCATTGGTGGCTCCGCTTTGGATCGGGACGACATCACCGCCGCTGGGACCTGCGGCGGCCTTCCGAGAAGTGCAGGATGTGAGCAGCGCGGTGCACAGGATTACGCTGATCGCGGCCACACAAATGATGATCGGTTTCATGGAGTATGCTCCCTTGATTGCGCATTCGAGCTGGTGGTTCGATTGTGAGCATGGTCACTTGGTCTGGCTACCGGCGGGAAGGCAGTTGTCCCACGCGACGCCTTCTTTGGCGCATCCGCCGCACTTGACCATGTGCGTGCCGTCCTGGATGTAGACCGACATTTCGGTCTTGCAGCAGGGGCACTGGTAGGTGCGGAGCGTCTGGATTCCCTTGGTATGGGAGGCCGGATGATCGCGGTGGGCCGCGGTCACCGCGTCGTAGCACTCCCGGCAAACAATGGTCTTGCCGGTGGCGGCATCGGTCATCATGTGTTTGTCGCTCTGGCAGGCACCCAGCGTCAGGCCGCAGGCGGCGAGGGCGGTGAAAGGGATGGAACTGTGGATGCGAGACTTCATGCGATACTCCTTGTTAGGCGCCGGCTGAACCGGCCTGTTGAATGGGTGATCAGACTCTGACCGAGGGTGCGGTTGCTCTTGGACTGCTCTGGCGTCGTTCCGGACGACTGAAAACTGACAAAGGGGGTACGGCGACAATTCCATCTGTGGCTGGCTGCGCTGCGGTCCGGCGGGTTGACGTTGCTCGGGCTAGGTCGTCCGACGCCCTCACTGCCCGTACCGCCAAGATGATGTCCAAGTACGCGCTTTGGACGTCCGTGATCCGGAACCCTGCCGTCCTGGTGTTGGTGAGCGTGTCGCGGTTCATTTCTGTCCCGGTGCGGCGGGTCCATAGGGTCATCAGGTCGAGCGTCATGCCCAGCAGGAACTGGCGGCTGCGCACGTGCTCGAACATGAGCAACCGTCCATCCGGGCGTAGCACACGGTGCAACTCCTGCAAGGCTCGGACCGGGTTGGGGACTGAGCACATCGTGCAGGAAGTGACCGCTGTATCGAACGAGGCATCTGGGAAGGGCAGTGCCAGCGCATCGGCCTTGAGCAGACGCAGGTGTCCGGAGTAGCGCCTCGCTCGCTTTGCGGCTCGACGAAGCATCTCATCGCTGATGTCGATTGCCGTGATGTCCATGTCCGGCGGAAACGCGGCGAAGTCTGTACCAGTGCCCGCGGCAACGAAGAGCACTTTGCCTCGCATGTCGGCGAACAGTGCGGCCTTGGCCGGGCCGCGCCGGAAGCATGATGCCTCGCGGAAGTCATAAAACCGGACACGCCACTCCCAGATACTCATGGGTGTGCCTTTCCAAGAGTGTTGCCTCTCGCCGTGAGAGCCCAGCGTCGACACGACGCGCCGTACACGGCAAGCAGCGAAGAGGCGAGAACACCAGAGGCGGCGCCAATCAGAAGCGCTCCTGACGAGGTGAGCACGCATCCGCTGCCGTGCAGGAGGCAGATCGCCATCGGGGCAATCATGGCCACGAGCATCGACGGAACCATCGTTTCAATGGAGCCGAGCAGCGGAGCGGCCAGCCACGCAAGAACGATCTGGACAATCATCGCGACCACCATGCCGATCGCCACCTCCACAGCGAAGCCCCATTCGGTCATGTGGGCCATGTGCATCGCCGCCATTGAGACGGCACCGACCAAGGCCAGGAAGAAAAGATCGCCGACGACGATGCCGATCCACCGGAGTTGCCGAGTCGGCCGGCTACGTCCAGTCCCCTCCGGGGCTGTGCACGGGCTCGATTGATGGTGTTTGTGCATGTTCTGCTCCATCGAGATTGCCTCTATTTGAAAAACTCGCGGACATAGGTGTCCTTCTCCGCTTCGCTGAGGCGGTCCCAACCGCCGCGATAGCCGGTGCTGTGGGGACAGCAGAATGCGACGACATAGCCCTTGTAGGGAATGGTCGGGGAAGACGCAGTGATAAGTTTGCCCGTGAACCGGTCAACCTGATTTACGGGCACACGCGTCGAGGGGCCGGGAGGCGGCAGGCCTGCCATGACGGGCGAGTCGAACAGCACAGGAGGTAGTGCGGAACGCTTGGAAGTAGGCGCACCGCCCTGTTGGTCCGGTACCTGCAGTGTCAACACAATGGCGGCAACGGCGATGAGGCCGCCGAATGCCACTACAGTCGCGGTCACGAGGCGCCGCGCCGTCCGTTGGGATTGGGGTCTTGCGGGGAATTCACGGCGCTTGCGATCACAGCGTTCATGCCGTCCCGCATCTCGAATCCGTGGTTTTCTGGCAATCCCGTGACCCATTGCGTGCCTTCTTTCGGACGATGCTCCGAGCGATGTGAACCGACCGTTGGTCGGGAGCTCCTTGTTGGGTATCAGTGGTGCTTGTACCACCCGACTCCCTTGATGTCGTTCCACGCGTTGGTCTGGTGGCAGAGGAAGCACTGCGACACATCCGCGTGCTCCACGCGGGCCACCGTCATGGAGACCATCTGGAAGTGCTCCATGTAGTGGCTCGGCGGGGCCTGGTGGCACTGGTTGCAGTCGGTCGAGAGCGGGGATGGGTGGCGGAACTCGGGGATGGTCCAGCCGCCCTGGGCGAGGCTCGCGGCGTGGCACGAGGCGCAGTCGGTCCCGAAGAGCGTGCGGTGCGGGTCCTGGTTCGCGTGGCAGGCGTTGCAGTCGAGGGCGGTTTCCTCGGGCCGGATGCGCGGGTGGGCGACGGGGAGGGATGCGAGGGATGAGCCGAGTGGGAGCGGGTGCGTCTTCACGCCGATCGCGGACAGCACGGTGTGGTCCATCGTGGTCGGACGGGCGGCCAGGCCCTGGTGTTCGACGTGGCAGCCGCGGCAATCACCGATGTCCGCGTGGAAGGCCGTGGGTTGCTTGGAGAGCAGGGACTGGTTGTTGGCGTGGCAGGCGATGCACTTGTCCGCCACGTTGCCCTGGTGCGGCGTGTGGCAGGATTCACAATCGGCCGCGAGGAACTGGTGCTTGGCGGAGAGCGTGCCCGGGTTGACCATCCGTTGCCAGCCGGGTACGGCCTTGGAGCCCTGCTCGTGCGTGAGGTAGGGGACGGCGACCGCCGCGCCGAGCGCGGCAACCGTCACGACGCCGTAGATGACTTCGATGAGTTTCATGTGAGCCACCGGATGCCGAAGTACCAGACCGACCAGATGTGCAGCGCCAGCAGCGCGTACAGGACAATCGCGATGACGATGTGGCAGGCGAGCCACCGGCCGAACGCGGCCTTGGCGACTTCGCGGGTCTTGATCGCGTATTCCAGGTCCGCCATCGACTCGGAGAGCCGGAGGGCACGAACCGCTGCGGAGGGCAGGCCCGCCGGCCCGGACCTGTCTCGCACGAAGAATGGAGCGGCAAGCCGTGTGAAGAAGCCCGCGAGGGGTCGTAGTGTCGCGGCCTGGTTGGGGCTCTGCACCAGGTCATCGGCGACGCGGTCGTACTCGCGGCGCAGGCCGCTGAGGAGTTGCTGCTGGTCGCGGGCGCCCGCCGTGATCTGCCCCATGAGGGAACGGCCGACGAAGCCGCTGAGCGCCACGATGACCATCATCGTGGTCAGCGCGATCCCCAGCGGGCTCTGGAACTTGTGGCCGCTGTGCAGGATGCCCAGGATCGGCGCGAGCACGCCCGCGTAGATGTGGATCGCCAGGAGCGTGCGCATCGACACCGCGGGCGTCACGGCGCGTTTCAGGGGCGGGATGCGCTTGACGAACAGGTAGAGCAGCGGCACGAGCATGAGCGCCGCGCCCGAAATCCCCAGCACGCCCCCCGCGAGGCTGCCCGGGAAGCGTGGGTCGCGGTGGATGTAGAACCCCAGGGTCAGCACGACCAGGAGCACGACGAGGCCGGTCACGATGGGGCGTTCGCGTTCCTGCATGGGCTATGCCTCCACCTCGATGTTCGCGGTGGCCTTGGCCTGGCACGCGAGGATGATCCCGCGGGCCTTTTCGTCGGCCGCGAGGGAGTCCTCGACGGCCATCGTGACCGCGCCCTTGAGGAGTTTGACCTTGCATGTGCCGCAGGTCCCGGCGCGGCAGGAGGCGTCGATCGAGACGCCGACGTGCTCGGCGGCTTCGAGGACGGTCGTGCCCAGCGGGAGCGGAGCGGACTTGCCCGAGATCGTGAACGCGACCTGTGGGGGGGGCGTGGCAGCGGATGGAGCCTCGGCCATTGCCGCCTGAACCGTGGCCTGCCGCTCGTGCGGCTTCTCCGCGGGACCGAACGCCTCGGTGCGAATCCGCTCGTTCGGGACGCCGAGCTCCAGGAGGATCGCGCGGGCCGAATCCATCATGGTCGCGGGGCCGCACACATGGATGCGCCGCTTGGTGAGGTCGGGAACGCTCTGGGTGATGAACTCCTTGCTCAGCCGTCCCTTGGCCCCTGTCCATGCCGCCCCACCCGTGCCGTCCGCACGGCTCATGGTGGGGGATACGTGCAGGTTGGGGTGACGCCGCTGGAGGTACTCGATTTCCTCGCGGAAGAGGTATTCCTCGGGCGTGCGGAACGAGAGCACGAAGTAGATCGGCTTGGGCCAGCCGCGGTCGGTGAGGAAGCGGACCACGCTCATGAGCGGCGTGGCACCCACGCCGGCGCCGATGAGCACGATGCTGTCGGACTCGGTGCCCGTGAAGGTGAAGACGCCCTGGGGCGCGGCCACCTGGAGCAGCGCACCCTCTCTGACCTCGTCGCAGAGGTACCGGGAGACGACCC
>CAZHFW010000067.1:0-9834 GCA_964531675.1 uncultured Phycisphaeraceae bacterium
AGTGCCCAGTGCCCAGTGCCCAGTGCCCAGTGCCCAGTGCCCAGTGCCCAGTGCCTTCTTCCTGACCATGCAAACCCTGGCTGAGATCAAGACGATTCTGGAGTCGTGCGGGCTCCGGCCCCAGAAGTTTCTGGGGCAGAACTTTTTGATTGACCACAATCTGATTCGCAAGCTGGTGGATGCGGCGGGGCTGGCGCCGGGCGAGGTGGTGCTCGAGATCGGGCCCGGCACGGGGACGATGACCGAGGAGCTGCTCGAGCGCGGCGTGAAGGTGGTGGCGTGCGAGCTTGATCGCGGGTTGGCGGCCATGCTGCGGGAGCGGTTTCAGTCCAGCGCGAACTTCAGGCTTGTCGAGGGGGATTGCCTGGAGGGGAAGCGGGCGATCAACCCGGAGGCGATCGCGGCGGTGGAGGCCTTTGGCGGGGGCGCGGGGTTCAAGCTCGTGTCGAACCTGCCCTATGGCGCGGCGACGCCCGCGATGACGGCGCTGTTGACGCGGTATCCGGCGTGCAGCGTGCAATGCGTGACGATTCAGCGCGAGGTGGCGGATCGGCTGATGGCGACGCCGGGGAGCAAGGCGTATGGGCCGGTGAGCGTGATGGCGCAGGCGCTGGCGGATGTGGAAGTGGTGGGGAAGTTGCCTCCTGAGTGTTTCTGGCCCAGGCCCGATGTGACCAGCGCGATGATCGCGATCCGGCGCAAGGCCAGGCCATTGACGAAGGATGGGGCGAGGCTGGCGGAGTTTGCGACCGAGCTCTTTGCGCAGCGGCGGAAGCAGCTCGGGTCGGTGGTGGCGCGGATGGGGGGATCGGTGATGCTTCCCGAGGGTGTCACGGCGCAGATGCGGGCCGAGGAGCTGACGGTGGAGCAGGTCGTGGCGATGGCGGAAGGGGCCTGATTCCGCGGGAAAGCGCGGGCTTTTGATTGTGGAGGCGGGCGCGGTAAGCTCGGGCGGTTGATGCACGGCGACGTTCAATCGCTGGCGACGAGTCTGGCGCCGATGCTGCGGGAGCAGAGCGGCGGGCGGCTCGGGCCGATCGAGTGGTTCCAGTGTGCGTGGCAGACCTCTGGAGCTGCGACGGGATTTTCAACGTGGACGCTGGATGACGGCGCGTCGGTGCGGACGCTGGTGAAGGTGCCGGTGGGGCCCGTCGAGCATCGGTGGACGCGCGGGCTTGGGACGCTGGGCGCGGAGTCGTGGCATTCGGATGTGGGGCGGAAGCTCCCGACGCCGCGGGTCTTGGCGGGCGGGCTCGAGCTTGGCGGGTACGACCTGGCGTGGATCGTGACGGAGCGGCTCGAGGGGCAGCCTTTGTCGCAGGCGCTGGATGAGCGGGCGGTGCGGGAGCTGATCGACGCGGCGGCGGATTTCCAGGCTGCGGCATTGGCGCATCGGCCCGAGGTGGACAGGCCGCCTCAGCATGACTGGGAGGCGGCGATCGACAAGGCGCGGGCGACGATCAAGAGCAGCGGGTCGCCTGAGGCGCAGCGGTGGAACGAGGCGCTCAAGAAGGTGCATCGGGCGCTGCCGGCGCTGCTTGGGAAGTGGAACTCAAGGTCGACGAAGCACTGGTGTCATGGGGATCTGCATCCGGGGAACGCGCTGCGGCGGGCGGGGGTGTCGGCGGCGGAGGGGCGCGGGTGCGTGCTGATCGATCTGGCGCTGGTGCACGCGGGGCATTGGGTGGAGGATGCGGTGTACCTGGAGCGGCAGTTCTGGGGGCATGCGGACAAGCTGCACGGGGTGAAGCCTGTCTCGGCGTTGGCGGCGGCGCGGCGGGCGCGGGGGTTGCCCGCGGATGACGACTATGCGGGGATCGCGATGGCGCGGCGGATCATGATGGCGTCGGTGGTGCCTCTGTTCCTGGATCGGGAGCACAACGTGAAGTACACGCATGCGGCGCTGGAGGTGATTGAGAAGTTCCTGCCGCAGGTGCACTGAAGGGGGCAGAGCAGCAAAGCAGCAAAGGGCCAAAGGGCCAAAGCAGCAAAGCAGCAAAGCAGCAAAGCAGCAAAGCAGCAAAGCGGCAATGGGCCCAGGCTGCAAAGCGGCAGGGGGCAGGGGGTTGGGTGTACCTGGGGTTCGAAGGCGGGTGTGGGCTGGTTTGGGGGTTGGATTATCGGACTTTGGGTGGGTTTTGGGTTGGCGAGGGGGCTGAAACTTGCCAAACTGTGCCCTCTTGGGAAGATACCCGGGCTGTTGAGGACCTCAGGGGCGTAGAAATACGCCAATCGGGTCGGCCCGGCCGGAGAGGATCCGGCGTGGGACTTCGGGGGAAGGCGACCAGATCAACGAAAGGCCAGCCGTGGAAGAGTTCGAGAATCTGAAAAAGGTGATCGCCCAGGTTGAAGAGGACCTGAAGAAGGCTCTGGGCGGGAACAAGGCGGCGGGCACGCGCGTTCGCGGCGCGATGCAGGACGTGAAGAACCTGGCCCAGGACATTCGCAAGAAGATCCTGGACCTGCGTGATCCGGGCGAAGCGCCCAAGGCGTGAGACGATCGGGAGCATGAGTTCCAGAAGCGAAGAGGTTGCGGTGGAGAGCAAGTCCGCGTCGTCGGATGGGGAATCGCGCGGAGAGGCGCTGCCGGGCCTGTTGCTGGATCTGTCGAAGATCGATCTGTCGGCGCGGCTGACTCCGCGATCGGAGATCGAGAAGCGCAATCCGCACCGGGGGACGATGTCGCTTCTGGACGCGGTGGTGTGGCAATCGGCCGATCACACGTCGGCGGTGGCGGTGCACCACGTGCGGAACGACGAGTTCTGGGTGCCCGGGCACTTCCCGTCCAAGCCGATCATGCCTGGCGTGCTCCAGGTTGAGGCGGGGGCGCAGCTGGCGTGCTATCAGTGGCTGCTGCGCAACGAGGGCCCGTTCCTGGTGGCGTTCCTGCGGATTGAGGATTGCCGGTTCCGTTCGATGGTGGAGCCCGGGGATGACTTCTATGTCCTGTGCAAGGACGTGAAGTTCAGCCGTCGGCGGTTCATCGCGGACGTGCAGGGCGTGGTGAGTGGTCGGGTGACGTTTGACGCCCGCGTGAGCGGGATGCCGATCCCCAGCATTCAGGCCTGAAGTGAACCATTCCGCGGGGAATGACGATGGAATGAGCGGGCGCTGGCCCGCTTTTTTCGTTTTGGGCGCTGGCGGGGTATGGTGGGTCGGGCAACTTCAGGAGTGCGCATGAGCGTTCAGCCTTATCCGTTGATCTGTGAGCCGATCCTCATGTCGAAGGTGTGGGGCGGGCGGCGGCTTGGCGCGCTGGGGAAGAAGCTTCCGCCTGAGGGCGGCACGGACGCGATGATCGGCGAGAGCTGGGAGCTTGCGGACCTGGGCGCGACCAGCGCGTCCGGGGGCGGCGGGCAGGCGGCGCGGTCGGTGATCGCCAACGGGGCGCTGGCGGGCAAGACGATCAACGACGCGTGCAAGCTCTGGGGCGCGGCGATGCTGGGCGATGTGAAGCCCACGCCGGCGGGGAACTTTCCGCTGCTCGTGAAGTTCCTGGACGCGCGGGAGCATCTCTCGGTGCAGGTGCATCCGAGCATCGCGTATTGCAAGGAGCATCCGGAGGCGCATCTCAAGACCGAGTGCTGGTACATCATGGCGGCGACGCCCGGAGCGGTGATCTTCAAGGGCGTGAAGCCCGGCGTGACGCGCGAGTTGTTCGAGCGGGCGCTGCGCGAGCCCGGGACGCAGGGCGCGGGCGTGGTGCAGCTCATGGAGAGCGTGCCCGCGGTGGTGGGGGAGTGTCACAATCTGCCCTCAGGGACGGTGCACGCGCTGGGCGCGGGGGTGCTGGTCGCGGAGGTGCAGACGCCCAGCGACACGACGTTCCGGGTGTATGACTGGGCCAAGGAGTATGGGCGCGCGGGGCGCGAGCTGCATGTGCCGCAGTCGCTGGCGTGCATCTCGTGGGAACGGGCGCGGGATGCGACGCGGTTCGGGAAGGGAATTGGAGAAACGGGCGATCCGCGCGTGACCAGGCTGGTGTCCACGGGGTACTTCGAGGTGGACGAGATCAGGCTTGGCGCGGGGGAGAAGCTCGGCCTGGCGCAGGAAGGCACGGCGGCGCGGCCTCAGGTGGTCATGGTGCTGGCGGGCGGCGCGAGCGTGGAGTCGGACGACGCGGGCTTTGCCTCGGCGGGGCTCAAGCTCGGAGAGACGGCCCTGATTCCCGCGGGGATCACGGGGCGGGCGCGGGTTGTCGCGGGGTCCGCGACGACGCTCCTGCGCGCGATCGTGCGATGACACGTACGGCAGAGTCCGCGCGGGCTCTGGGATGGGCGGGCGAGCTACTTGGTCTGTTGTTCTCTGATCACGACATGGAAGCGGCGATTTGCTTCAATGACGCTTCGGGTCATTTCGGCCAGATCGGGCGGGAAGTCTTCGTGGTCGATTAGGGCGCCGAGTTGTTCTTCGATCTTCTCTGCGGCGGAGGATCCGACGCCGTTCGCGAAGGACATCAGGTCGAGGAGTATCACGGTGCTGGCGTACACATCCGATCTGTGTCGGGGGAGGCGGCGAAAGGCGATGTCCACATCGTCGAAGCCCGGATCGACGAAGCGGACTGCTTGGTTACAGGTATCGGCGTTCGAGGTCGAGCCGTCGGCGATCACGAGGAGGCGTATGGCCCACTCGAGCAGAATTCGATTCAACTCCTGGGTCGGCGAGCAGCATCGGAAGCTCGCGATGTGCTCTTGTGCTGACCTGAAGGGGGCGGATTGATCGACGGCGAGCGCGATCGGTCCCCAAATGGGGTCCGACACGAGCGGCGCGACTGCTTGCTGGTCCGCGGGTGGTGGGAGTAATCCGTCGGCGGCGAGTTGAAAGACTCCGCGAAGGATGAGATCGCCCGAGTTTTCGACGTGGGAGTGGATGAAGTGGACGAGGGTGGTGAAGGCCCCGGTGGGGACAGGGACCACTTTGGTCAGCGTGAGCGCCTGCAGGGACCTGAGCCTGGGATCTGGTTCGAGGTCGAGCTGGAGTCGAAGGGAGCGATCCACAAGTTGCAGGTACCGCTCGGCCTGCCCATTCTGGAGCGCGATCAGAGCTTCGACTTGCCTGGATCGGACGGAGGGCTTTTTGACTCTTCTGATCCAGGAGGCTGCGCTCTCGATTTTGCCCGCGTAGAGGTAGTGAGCTGCGATCGTGCAGATGTCGTCATCAGAACGAGACCAAGCCGAGAATGCGGCGGCGTGCGTGATGAAGCCGAGATAGAACAAGATGCCGATTGCTGCGGAGGACAGGGGATCGAAGCCGGGGAACTGCAGCTGTTGAATGGCTTCGAGCATCGGCTTGAACGCGAAGATCTCGCGGAGCGTCGCGAGCAAGGCGGAAGGAGCGAGCGGCTGAGGCGCGGCCCAGTTCAGAAGGAGCGTTCGTGTGAGCACGACCTGGGCGAGCACGCTGGCAGAGACGATCATGAAGCTCGCCAGCATGTTGAAGGGAGAGCGTCTCAGGAGCCCGATGAATCCGGTCGGATTGAGCACCCCGCCGAGCAGCGTCAGAATCGGAGAGATGCTGAGCAACGCGATAAGAATGGCGATCGAGAATGGGCGAGATGGCGATGAGCAAATTTCCGCGCTGAGGCCGCCCAGGAGTATGAGCTCGGGCGCCAGCCCGCGCAGTTCCTCGCCCGACACGGCGGCGACGGAGGCGACCTTCAAGGCGTGATTCGAACCGGGCTCGGCGTGACGTGCGAGCCGGTAGCTGACGATGAGGCTTGGCAGGGCCTTGAGGAATGCGAGGGGCCAGGCCAGGCACATGAGGACGTGCGAAAACTGGAAGCCCCTCTGGACCAATCCGAGCTGCGAAGGGTCCTTCTCCAACTGGACAACTTGAACGAGCCCCAACTGTGAGGGCTGGGAAGAGAGGTCGCCTGAACGGTTGATCCTGGTGAGGCCGCGAAGCGTCACCACGCTCGTGATGAGTGCGATCACGAGGTGGAGGCCCAGCAGCAGGAAACCAAGGCCGAGCCAGATGGCGACCAGGGCGCAGATCAGCATGATCACGGCGCCGGCGGAGGACCAGAGGATGTGCGAGCGGGCGGTCATGCAAAGTGATCGAGATCTGCTGTCAGCTCGCTTTGTGCGTAAGGCATCCGAGCATTATGCGGCGGCGGATGGTACATCATTTGTCAAGTGTAATCTAGAGCGGAGGGGCCGCGGGCTGCGTCACGCTATTAGCCCAGCGTGAAGGCGAGTGCCGCGAAGCGGTCCTGCTCGCGGGCGAAGTCGATCGGGGGCTCGGGGAGCTTCACCCAGCGGGGCGGGCGGCCCAGGCCTTTGACGATCTCGCGTTCCAGACGCCCCGGGCGGCAGAGTTCCTGGGTGTTGGTGGAGGCGAAGATCAGGCCTTGCGGGTTGAGCACCGCGGCGGCGTCGCGCACGAGCGGCGCGTAGTCGGTGACGGAGCTCCAGGGCCTGATGTTCTTGCGTTTGTTCCCCGAGGCGAAGCTGGGCGGATCGAGCACGATGACGTCGTAGCGCAGGCTCTTCTTGCGGGCGTACTGCAGGAAGTCCATGGTGTCGAGCTTGGCGAAACGCTGGGTTTCGGGGTTGATGTTGTTGTGCGCGAAGTTGCGCTTGCCCCAGTCGAGGTAGCGGGGCGAGACGTCGACGCTGGTGGTCAGCGCGCCCGCGACGGCGGCGGCGATGGAGAAGGCGCAGGTGTACGCGAAGGTGTTGAGGACCGAAGGGGGCGTGCCTAGGCGTTGGGAGACGAGCTTGGCGACGTGGGAGGCGATGAAGCGGCGGTTGTCGCGCTGGTCGAGGAACAGGCCGGTGGAGAGGCCGTCGTAGAGCCTGATCTCGAGGGTCCAGTCGTGCTCGCGGATGAGGATGGCTTCGTCGAGGGGTGTGCCGGCGAGGGGCGCCGGCTCCGTCACGCACTCGGGGAGTTGGCCGCCCATGCGGGAGCGGTCCTTGGCGAAAGGCTTGTGGTAGATGGCGCGGACGCCCAGGGGCGTCAGGACTTCCAGCGCGATGGCGGCATCGCGGGCGGGGTTGAACCAGCGCGGCGTGGCGCCCTCGTAGTCGATGAGGACGGCGCCCGAGGCGTAGACGTCGATGAAGATGCCATCAACGCCATCGGCGGGGCCTGAGAAGGCGCGGAAGGCCTGGGTGCGCCGTTGCGTGATAAGCGTGCGGCGTCTGTCCAAGCTTCGGCGAAGCGCGGCGGCGAAATCGAAGGAGGTCGGATGGTCAGGATGAGGAGGCATGATCGGTCGACTCGGCGTGCCAAGGCTAGCAGCACCGGAGCGATCGATCCGTCGATCGGGTCGGGTTAGCGCAGTTCATTGCGTTCGATGCTGCGGAGGGTCAGCGAGGAGGCGAAGGTGTTCCCGCTTCCCCAGATTCGGTCGAGATTGCCGCTTGAGCCGTCGAACCAGCCAACGCGGAAGCGGCTCGAACTCAGTCCGAACTGATCGATGTCGCTTCCGCCGTAGAGCTTAATGGTGTCGGCGTTCACCTTGCTGAAGGAATAGCTGCTGCGGCCGCCGCTTCCGGAGACCTTGATGGATCCGGTGATGGTCGAGGAGTTCATGCTCACGATCTTGCTGTTGTAGGTAGTTCCGGCCGGGCCGCGTCCCATCTCGAAGTTCACGTCGCCCTTCACGGTGTTGCCAGTGAAATTCACGGAGAAGGTCGCCGTAGACCCGGTGATGGCGACGTTGCCACGGATGGTCGAAGCGGCGATGCTGAAAGAGTTGGCCCCTTCGCCTCGTTTGGTGGAGAAGCGAAGAGCGCCGACGTCAGCCCAGAAGATAGATGCACTCTCGTAGCCGCTCTTGCGGTTGCCGTCGCCCATGTCCAAGGTCATGGCGCTGGGAGTGGAGATGTGCTGGCCTTGGAACGAGTCGAGGCCGTCGCCCATGGAGATGGCGAGACCCTTGAGGAAGTTAAGTTTTCTGGAAGCGGAGCCATCGAGACGGAGGGAATCGTTCCCGCCGCCGAGCGAGAAGGAGAACGGGCGGTCGTTGGCGACCTCGATGAAGGGCTTGCCGTTGATCTTGGTGGCGAAACCGTCCGAGGACGTTCCCTCGATTCGGATCTTCCCGTTGGCGAGCGGCGTGACGAGGACGCCGTTGGCGTTCTTGTCGCCGCGGATGTTCCACTGGCCGCCCGAAGCGGCGACGTTGACATCGCCGGAGAGGAGGGCACGGGACTCCAGGGTCTCGCAGAGCGGCTCGGGCATGGGTGGGCGCGTCAGGGCCATGGCACATCTCCGTTGTTGATGAGGACCGGGCGAGGGTGTTGCCTCACTCGATACGGAGCGCTGTGGAGCGCAGTTCCCAACTGGAGAAGGCGACGTCGGCGCGGGTGACTCGATGGATGATTGATTGCTCGGGCGCGTGGCCTGGACGCGTCGCAGTCGCGGCGGCGTGGCGCAGGTTACTTCCGTTTGCCCTTGCTTGTGCTGAGAACGTCGTCAAAGAGACAGTGACCGCCTCCTGCGGGCGGGGTCACTGCGTACGCCAAGCACCCGGTGGGAGAGGCGACTTCCTTGCTGTCGGGCCGTCGATCGCGAGTGTTGCGTCAGGCGCGGTACGCAGCAGCGACCTTGGTGAGGGCTTCTTCGAGCTGGCGGAAGTGTTCGTCGGTGAGGTCGTGGTGCATGGGCAGGGCCAGGACCTTGGAGGCCAGGGCGTCGGCGATGGGGGTGTCCTTGCGGCCGAAGCGGGCGAGGGCGGGCTGGTTGGGGAGGGAGCGCGGGTAGTGGACGGCGTTGGGGACGCCTTCGGCCTGCAGGGCCTTGGCGAACTCATCGCGGGTGCAGCGGAACTTGGAGAGGTCGAGCTGCATGACGTAGAGGTGCCAGACGGATTCGGCGCCGGGCGTGACCTTGGGGGTGATGAGGCCATCGATCTTGTTGAGGATGGCGTCGTAGCGGGCGGCGTTCTTCTGGCGGGTCTTGGTCTGATCGGCGAGGCGATCGAGGCGCGAGCAGCCGATGGCGCCGGTGATGTCGTTCATCCGGTAGTTGTAACCGATGTACTCGTGGAGGTACTTGTCGGTTTCGCCGTGGGAGCGGAGGAGTTTGATGGAGCGGGCGAGCTCATCGGAGTTGGTGGTGAGCAGGCCGCCTTCGCCGGTGCCGAGGTTCTTGGTGGCGTAGAAGGAGTAGGTGACCGCGTCGCCGAAGGCGCCGATGCCCTTGCCCTTGTAGGTGGCCAGGTGGGACTGGGCGGCGTCGTAGATGACCTTGAGAGAGTGCTTGGAGGCGAAGGCCTGCACCGCGTCGATGTCGACGGGGGTGCCGTAGAGGTGGGTGGCGGCGATGGCCTTGGTGCGACCCGTGACCTTCTTGACGGCGTCGCGCATGTCGATCTGGTAGGTGTCGGGGAGTGCGTCGACGAAGATGGGGCGTGCGCCGCGGGCGACGACCATGGAGACGGTGGCGATGTAGGACCAGGCGGGGACGAGGACTTCGTCGCCGGGTTCGAAGAGGGGCTCATAGGCGAGCTGGAGGGCGCAGGTGCCGTTGGCGCAGGTCATGGCGTGCTTGGCGCCGGAGAGCTGCGCGAAGCGGGTTTCGAGTTCTTCGCACTTCTTGGCGGCGCGGAGCATGCCCGACTTGAGGACGACCAGGGCGGCATCGATGTCGGCCTGGGCGAGTCCGGTGGACATGAAGGGGATGGGGGTCTTGGAGACGGGGGTCCCGCCGTTGATGGCGAGGGCCTTGGAGGCGTCGGAGGAGGGACGGTTGAGCACGCCGGTGGTCAAGGTGAGGCTCCATGGTCGCGGCGGGGAGCGGCGTGAGCCGTCGGGGGCCGCGTTCGGGTTTCGTGAAGAAGGGTAGGGGAGTGGGGGGAAGAAGGCACGGAGGGACGGAGGCACG
>CAZHFW010000068.1:0-6023 GCA_964531675.1 uncultured Phycisphaeraceae bacterium
GACATCCGCGGCGGCGTGGCCTTCTCCAAGAAGGTCCTCTTCCCGGGCACCGTCGGCACCCACTGCATCCTCGCCAAGACCACCACCACGGGCGCCGCCCTCACCGACAGCATCTCCATCTGGGGCGTCACCGCGGCCGGCGCGGTCTCGGGCCAGCGCTCGCTGACCCTGCCCGCCTCCGTCTCGGATACCTGCGACGCCTTCACCGTCTCGGGCTGGGACTTTGACGGCTACCACAGCCAGGTCGGCGCCCAGGGCGGCAACGGCTGCGCCGCGGTCGGCACCGATCAGGCCGGTCGTGGTCTGGTCGCGGGCACCCTCTACGACAACACCTCGTGGAACAACTACATCGTCCTCGCCACGGGCAGCAGCTCCGCGGTGTGGGACAACGCCAACCCCTTCAACGCCATCGCGGTTGGCCGCTTCGATCCCAACACCAACGCTGCGGCTGATTGGCGTCTGGCGGCGTGGGTCAACTTCGATCCCTTCACCCTGACCAGCACCGGCAAGCCGATCCTGGACAGCACCGGCTCGCCGATCGGCCGCCTGTGCTCCTTCTGGGACGTCCACCAGAACCCCGGCCGCCAGTTCCAGTGGGGCCCGGACTTCTCGCAGCCGGTCATCGACTCGGCCGGCAACATCTGGTTCCTGAGCTACGTCGAGCTGTTCAATCGCCTCCCCGGCGGCGGCAGCGACTTCGACGCGGCCCTCGTCCGCGCCGTCTATGACCCGGACACCTTCTGCTACTCCATCGACCTGGTCCTCGAGGTCGGTCAGCAGATCACGGGCTCTGATTCCACGGTCAAGTACCAGATCAACTTCCTGGACATCGTCGACGGCGACGGCACCTCCGGCACCGGCGACCCCTCCAACAGCTCGGGCTCGCTCTTCACCAACAACGGCCTGCAGGCCGCGTGGGCGAACGTCAACAACGCCGCCCTCCCGCCCTCCTACCCCCAGAACCTCGGCGGCCTGGTCGTCGGCGCCAAGATCATCTACGACGTTGACTCCAACGGTCAGTACCAGGACCCGACCTCCGCCACCGGCAACCCCAACAGCACCGACGAGGGTTACAACGCCCTGCTCTACATCGGCAACATCAACTACTGCCCGGCCGACGTGACCCACGACGGCATCATCGACCTCGGCGACTACTTCCAGTTCTTCAACGACTTCGACCAGAACCTCCTGGGCGCCGACCTCAACGGGGACCTCTCCGTTGACCTCATCGACTTCTTCATGTTCTTCAACAGCTTCGACGCCAACTGCTGATCCCCGGTCCTTTCCACTGCTTCCGAGCGCCCCCGGCCAACGCCGGGGGTGCTTCTTTTCCAAAGCCCGCACGTCCGATCATCAAAACCGAAGTCCCGCCCGGCTCAAAAGCCCTTTCGCGCCGGGCGCCCCGCTTCTACGATCGTTCGTGCGCTCGTGATCACGATTCTCCGGAGCCCGACATGACCACGCCATCCCGCCGCCTGCTCACGCTCGCCTGCCTCTCGGCCCTGGCCCCTCAGGCCCTGGCGCAGTGGAACCCAAACGCGGGCCAGTGGGGAAAGACCGACTCTCGCGACCTCCGCTTCATGATCTGGAACGTGCAGGACAGCATCTGCACCACCGAATCCAAGATCGAGGCGGGCAATGACTGGTCCGCGCTGGCCCGCACCGTCGCTCTGCTCAAGCCCGACGTGCTGGTCATGGAAGAGTGCGGCGACAACTCGGGCAACGGCACGGGCTCCACCATCGACTCGGTCGCCAACCTCACCACGGTCTGCTCGCTCTTCATCCGCGGCGGGACCGACCCCTTCATGGGCGGCGCCGTCACGTCCTACGTCCAGAAGTACGCCCCGGGTTACGACCTGCCGTACATCTACATCGGCGCGACCACCGACGGCTTCAACCGCGAGGTCGTCATGAGCCGTTACCCGCTCGTCGATCTCAACGGCGACGGCAAGTCCTCCATCGACAACGCCACAGTGCTCGCCGACCTTTACGCCCCGGGCGGGAACTTCGGCATCCGCGGGTTCATCTTCTCGGAGATCGATCTCCCCGACTCGCTCTACCGCGGCAACCTGGTCGCGGGTTGCGGGCACCTCCGCTCGGGCGGCGCCGCCTCCGACCTGGCCGAGCGACTCACCTCGGGCAGGAACATCGCGTACTACATCGATTACATGTTCAACGGCGGCGGCGGCTCCACGCCCGATCCCCGCAACCGCATCAACGACATTCCCGCCGCCACCAGCGTCCTTGACCCCTACACCCCGGTCATCTGGGGCGGGGACATGAACGAGGACGAGGACACCAACGCCCGCAAGGGCCCCGTTGAGTGGATGACCATGGCCAACACCGCGGGAGGCACGACCGACGGCACCGATCGTGACCGCACGGACAGCGCCTACGACAACGCGGTCGATTTCTTCTCCGGCACGCGCGTGACCCAGAACTCGGGTTCCAAGCTCGATTACATCATGTGGCAGGACTCCATCGCGACCGTCCGCCGCACGTACTCGTTCTACTCCGCGGGCATCCCCTCCAACGCGGTGCCCGCCGAGTTCGTGGGCTGGCAAGGCACGTTCTACACGACGATCAGCTCGGTGGCGTCTGACCACCGCGCGGTCTTCGCGGACTTCATCCTCCCGATCGCGCTGCCGGGCTCGTTCTCGCTCACCGCGCCGGGCAATGGCGACTTTGATCTTTCGACCACCCCGACCCTGACCTGGAGCGCGTCGTCCAACGCCGCGACCTACACCGTCAAGATCGCGACCGATCCGAGCCTGACCAATCTGGTCACGACCGCATCCGGCCTGACCTCCACGTCCTACGCCGTGCCCGCCAACCTGCTCACCGAGTGCGGCAACTACTACTGGTCCGTCACCGCGACCAACGCGTCGGGGAACACGATCGCGACCGGCTCGCCCTCGTTCTTCGCGACCCACATCTTCGCCGACGTCACGCACGACGGCGTCGTCGACCTCGCGGACTTCTTCGAGTTCCTGGCGTGCTTTGACCAGTCCCTGCCCTGCGGCGACGCCAACGGCGACGGCGAGCTCGACCTGGCCGACTTCTTCGGCTTCCTGGGCGCCTTCGACAGCCCCACCGGCTGCCCCGAATAAACCGCCGCTCTGAGCATCAGACACAAACGCCCGGCTCGACAGCGAGCCGGACGTCTTTCATTTTGCGGGCGATCCACGCGCGAGTCGGCTGACGGGATCAGTTGCCCCGGATCGCCTTGAGCTCGCCGAGCGTGGCGTCGAGCTGCTTGCGGAGCAGACTCACCCGCAGCAGCGAGCGCACACGCGTGAGCAGCTCGAGCTTGTTCACGGGCTTGGTCAGGAAGTCATCGGCGCCGGAGTCCACCGCGCGCTCCACGTCGTTGATCTCGTTGAGCGCCGTCACCATCACCACGGGGATCTCGCGGGTCTTGGGGTCGGCCTTGAGCTTCGTGCACGCCTGAAACCCGCTCATGCGGGGCATCATGACGTCCAGCAGGATCAGGTCCGGGGGCGTTGCTGCGACCGAAGCCAGGGCTTCCAGGCCGTCCCGAGCGGTGCCGACCTTGCACCCGAGCTCCTCGACATAAGCCGAGAGCAGCTCGAGGTTCTGCTCGTTGTCGTCGACCAGGAGGACCAGACGGTCCCGCAGATCCACGTCGGAGAGCCCGGCAGGGGCGGTCTGGGAGGATGGGTGGTTGTTCGGGTTGGTCATGAAAAGCCCCTTCCCCGGGCAGCCGGGGGGTTCAGGACCGGTCATCGTATCGGGATCGGAACAGAATAGAAACCAGGGCCTTCCCACCCAACAATCCCCAGAGTACATTTGCAGCCTGAGCCCATCTGTTCCGGGAGCGCCATGCCCACCGTCGAGTTCAAACCTAAGTCATTCTGGGAGAACAAGTTCCGGGCTCCGACCCTGGCGGAGCTCAAGAGCCAGTATCCCAAGCCGATCCAGCAGCTGCTGGATGAGGCTCGTGAGGCTCTGGTGAACTTCGGCGACTACAAGGAAGACCTGGCCTGGCTGGGCGTGCCCTGGCGCTGGAGCCTGGTGTACAAGCAGGCGGGCGAGCCCTTGGCGGCGGCGTATCTGGTGCCCCAGCCCATCAAGCCTCGGGTGGCCATCCCGGTCGAGATGGAGTTCGTGCTGGCCGCTCCCACGCGGAAACTGTCCAAGTTCATCCGTGAAGGTTTGGTGCATTGCCCGGAAGTGGGCGGGATTCGGTGGGCGTCCTGGGAGCTCCTGGCCCGGAGCCAGATGGACGAGATCATCGATTTCATGACGCTGCGACGTCAGGCGGCGCTGTCCGGAGCGTGAGCGCATTCCTGTTTTCAATCTGATGCAGTCCGGCCGGGGATTCTGCCGATGGTGGCTGGACGCGGAAGCGCCGGTTGTGCGCTGCGCGCCGGGCCCGTCCCGGAGGAGAAACGTCGCGTGATCGGTCATGCCTTCCGTCGCTGCGCCCGCGGACTTGCGGGCTTCGCCCTGGCCGGGACGCTCCTGGCTTTGACCCCCGCTCTGGCCAACGCGCAGGAGCTCAACGACGACATCCGCGCCATCATGGGTCGCGGGAAGCTCGGCTCCAAGTCCAAGATCGGCGTGAGCATCCTCGACGTCGATCGCGGCACGGTGCTGGCCTCGATCCGCTCGTCCGAACAGTTCTCGCCCGCCTCGAACATGAAGGTGCTGACCTCGGGCGCGGCGCTGTTGACCCTCGGGCCTGACTTTGCCTTCCGCACCGAGTTCCTCCGGGACAACGACCGCCTGATCGTGCGCGGGTCGGGTGATCCGGCCCTGGCCGACCCGGAACTGCTCGAGAAGATGTCCCCGAAGATGACGGTCGCCGAGGTCATGCAGAAGCTCGCCGGCGCGGTCTCCAAGGCGGGCATGACGCAGATCTCCGAGCTCATCGTCGACGATCGCATCTTCGACCGCGAGATGGTCGAGCCCTCCTGGCCCACCAACCAGCTCAACCGCTGGTACTGCGCCGAGGTGTCGGGCCTGAACTTCCACACCAACGTGCTGGCGGTCTTCCCCAGGCCCAGCCCCGACGGCGTGGGCAAGCCCCCGCCCTTCACGATCCAGCCGCCGGCGCCGTGGATCAGCATCGAGAACAAGGCCCGCACTTCCTCGACCGGCCAGAACACGACCTGGCTCAGCCGGTCGGATGACAACCGCTTCCAGATGTTCGGCGAGGTTCGCTTCGCAGCCCAGGTGCCGGTGTACGTCACGGTGCACGATCCCGCGACGTTCTTCGGCCGGGTGTTCGCCGAGTCCCTCTCCGCAGCGGGCGTGACGCCCATGGAGGGCTTCAAGGTCCGCGCGCCGGAGCTGACCGAGACGCTGCCCGAGGGCAAGCTCGTCGCGGTCGTGCGCACGCCCCTGGAAGAAGTCCTCAAGCGCTGCAACAAGGATTCGCACAACCTCTACGCCGAGTCGCTCATGAAGCGCATCGGGCACGAGGTCACCAAGGAGGCGGGCTCCTGGTCGGGCGGTGCGTCGGTGATCCGCATGCTCCTCTCCGAGAAGCTCGGGCCCGAGTTCGCAGCCCAGTTCAACGCGGTCGATGGGTCGGGCATGAGCAGGCTCGATCAGGTCACGCCCTTGATGATGACCCGCTGGCTCGAGATGCTCGCCAAGAACCAGAGCGTGAGCGACACGTTCATCAACTCCCTCGCGACCAACGGCGAAGGCACGCTCGAGGAACGCTTCCGCGACGCCAGGCTCAAGAATGAACTCCGCGCCAAGAGCGGCGCGATCAACAACGTCCGGTGCCTCTCGGGTTATGTGATCGCGCCCTCGGGCAAGAAGATCGCCTTCAGCGTGCTTTGCAACGACCTCGAGGGCGAGGCCAACTACAACGCGATGCGCTTCCACGAAGAGGTGGTCAAGGCGATCGACGCGTACTTGGCCAAGCGCGAGGGAAACACCAAGGCGAAGATGGGCGGATGACGGCGAGCCCGGTGGGGGCGGAGAGCGGGCACCCTCGCTTGCGCTTCGGACGAAAAGACGAAGAGTTCCCTCGCTTGCGCTTCGGA
>CAZHFW010000068.1:6123-9785 GCA_964531675.1 uncultured Phycisphaeraceae bacterium
TCCCTCGCTTGCGCTTCGGACGAAAAGACGAAGAGTTCCCTCGCTTGCGCTTCGGGCTCGTTTTGGGGGATTCGTCGGATGGATGGTCGCGGTCAGGTGATGCGGTACTCGGGCCAGCGCCGCGCGACCAGGTCGCGGATTTCCTTCGACATTTCCAGGATCGGAGGCCAGGCCCGGACGGGCTGGCCATTGCGCTGATCGCCCGGAACCTTGGGCGTCGCGTCGAAGCCGACGCGCACGACCCGGCTGGTTTCGTCGCACGGATCGGCCCGGAACTCGAAGGCGTCCCGGCTCACGTCGCAGTTGGCGCACCAGTGGAACATCGACTCGTCCACCGAGTGCACATCCACGTGCTCCCCGACCACTACGACGAAGCGTGCGATGTGCTCGGGCAGACCGGAGAGGGCCGCCCACAGACGTCTGAGCGTGCGGAGGCCATCGCCCGCGTGCGCCTTGCGGATGGAGACAAAGAGCCATCCCGAGCCGCACGACGCGGGGCACGACCAGCGCAGGATCTCGGTGAGGGACGCCATGGCCTCTTCGAGCGCCATGGAAGCCGGACCTGAGTCCGCGAAGGTCCGGGTGGACGATTGAGCGCCGCCCCGTGACCCCGCCGGACCCTGCCCCCCGCTCGCAGACTCGCCCGGGTCAGGCTTCGCGACGGGAATCCCCGCGACTTCTTCGCCTTCGATCTTGCGGGTCGCGTCAAAGCCGATCTTCATGCCCGCGCCCAGGCGTGGAGAGGCGTGATCCAGGATGTCGAGCGGCCCATTGACGGTCTCGACATCGCGCACCGGCAGGCACTCTTCCGCGACGCGGCGGAGCACCGCGGTCGTGTCGTGCACGTCCACGTCGTCGTCAACCACGAAGATCGACTTGGTCCAGGCCATCTGCCCGGCGCCCCAGACCGAGTGCATCACCCGCCGGCCTTGCAAGGGATAGTGCTTCTTGATCTTCAGGAACGCAGCATTGTGGAACGCGCCGAACATCGGAAGGTCGTAGTCCTCGATGTCGGGGATGAGCGTCTTGAGCAGAGGCAGGAAGACGCGCTCGGTCGCTTTGCCGAGGTAGTAGTCCTCCTGGGGAGGCAATCCCACGATCGTCGTGGGATAGATCGCGCCCTTGCGGTGCGTGATCGCGGTGACTTCCAGAATGGGATAGCGATCGGGCATCGAGTAGAAGCCCGTGTGATCGCCGAAAGGCCCTTCAAACACCGCGCCGGGCCCAATCGCTTCTGTTCCCTTCGTGCCTCCGTACCCCCGTGCCTTCGTGCCTGCTTCCCGGGGATCCCATCCGATGAAACCGGCCTGATCGCTGACGTAGCCTTCGATCACGATCTCCGCGTGCGCCGGCACCCAGATGGGCACGGTCTTGCCCATGACCATCTCGATGCCCCCTTTGTTCAGGAACCCCGCGAGCAAGAGCTCAGAGATCCCGGGCGGGAGCGGCGCGGTTGCGGCATAGGGCAGCACGCTCTCTCCGCCCAGCGCGATCGCGACGGGCATCTTCTGGCCCTTGGCCTTCCACGAGCGCCAATGCCTGGCGCCGTCGTGGTGCATGTGCCAGTGCATCGCCAGCCGCTGCTTGCCCAGCAGCTGGACGCGGTACATCCCGATGTTGTGCGACGAGGGCTTGGGATTCCCGAGGTCGTCGGCGTGGATCGTGTGGATCCCCGCGAGCGTGATGTAGCGTCCGCGGAAATCGCGGTTCCACTCGGGGCCAAAGCCCAGTCCCTCGATCCCGTCGTTCACGCCCGCGGGATAGCCGACGCTCTCAAAGTCTCCGTCCAAAGGCCAGCAGCGGATGAGCGGAAGCCTGGTCATGTCGACGCGCTCGCCGGTCAGGACGACTTCCTGGCAGAGTCCGCTCCCCTTGCGCCGCTTGGGAGGCGTGCGGAGCAAAGGCAGGAACTGGCGTGCCTTGGCGATCGCGTCCTTGAACGACTTGGGAGGCTCGGGCTTGACCAGCTCGCCGAGCACGTGCGCGAGCGCGTCAAAGCCGCCCGGCGTGTGCCCCGCGCGGACGCCCGGGCCCTGGTCGTTGCAACCCAGCGCCATCTCCATCCGTCGGTAGCTGCCCAGCGCGTTGATGAGGACCGGGAAGTCCGAGCCCTGCACGTTCCGGAAGAGCAGCGCCTTGCCTCCCTTGAGGCAGAAGCGCGGATCGTTCTTGCGGGCCGCCTGCGACGGCCCGTGCGGCGCGTCGGACTTGCTGACCACGTCGGTGATCTGCGCGATTTCGAGCACGGGCGAAACCGCGGCGTCGATCGCGGCCAGTTCGCCAGCGTGATCCAGTGCGTTCACGAACTCGTCGAGGGTTCGGTACATCGTGCGTCAGCCTACGCCATCAGGCTCAGCCCCGGGCGGCGGGCGAAGCCTTGAGGGATTCCGGGTGCTGCGGGCCTTGCGGTGAAAGAACCGGAGGCGGAATCCGTACACTTGCCGGATGCCCGCGTCGTCCGACACCCCCCGCTCCACGCTTTCCGCCGACTACCAGCGGGATTGGCCCGAGTATTTCGACGCGGTGGACGGGAAACCCCCGCGGGACACGCTCCTGCGTGCCTTGGACGCATTCGAGGCCGAAGGCCTGCCGGATGAGCCGGTCGCGATCGACATCGCCTGCGGCGAGGGTCGCGACTCGCGGGCGATCCTGGCCAGGCCCGGCAACTGGCGGGTCTGGGGGCTTGATTACCACGCCGACGCCATCGCCAGATGCCGGTCCAAGCTGGCCCCGGATCAGCGCGGGCGCTGCACGCTTGTGCAGGTGTCCATGGAGGAAATCCCGGGTCGGGCGGATCTGCCGCGCCGGGCGGACCTGATCAACGCGAGCTTTGCGCTGCCGTTCTGCAAGCCCGAGGCCTTCGATGGGCTTTGGAGCTGGATCACCCGGACGCTCGGGCCAGGCGGACGCTTCTCGGGTCAGTTCTTCGGGGATCGCGACGAGTGGATGTGCGTCCGACCCAAGAGCCACCGGACTGCCCAAGAGGTCCGGGGGCTGCTCGCTGCCTTCACTCCCGAGCGTTTCGAGGAGGTTCTCAAGGAAGGCGACGACGCGACCGGCAAGCAGAAGTTCCACCACGTCTTTCACATCGTCGCCCGCAGGAACCCCGACGCATGAGCTCTGTGATACCAGCCTCCGAACTGGCGGTCGACCTTCACGACGTGGAGAAGTACTACTCGGGCGGCCTGATCCGCAAGGGTGTGCACGCGCTCCGCGGCGTCTCCATGCAGATCAACCGCGGCGCGGTCTTCGGTCTGCTCGGCCCCAACGGCGCGGGCAAGAGCACTCTGGTCAAGGTCCTCATGACCGTCATCCGCCCGACCAGCGCCCAGGGACGCGTCTTGGGAAGGCCGGTCGGCCACAAGCCCACGCTGGCCCGCGTCGGATATCTCCCCGAGCACCACAAGTTCCCGGATTACCTGACGGGCGCACAGGTCATTGACTTCTACGGCGCACTGGCGGGTACGCCGCGTGCTGATCGACGCCGGCGGGCGGGCGAACTGCTCGAACTGGTCGGCATGTCGCGCTGGTCGAACACCCGTATCCGCGAATACTCCAAGGGCATGCGCCAGCGCGTCGGCATCGCGCAGGCGCTGGTGAACGATCCCGACCTGGTCGTGCTCGACGAGCCGACCGACGGCGTGGACCCCGTGGGTCGGCGC
>CAZHFW010000069.1:0-9784 GCA_964531675.1 uncultured Phycisphaeraceae bacterium
CACGACATCGCCAAGCGCGTGAGCGAAGAGATGACCTTCCCGGGCGAGATCCGCGTGACGGTGCTCCGCGAGACGCGCGCGATCGAGTTTGCGCGCTGAAGTCGTCCGGAGAGCCGTGACGGGCGGGAAGCGATCGCACGCGATTGAGCCCAACGCAATCCATCGGAAGCCTGACCTGAGTCCTCGAAGGTCAGGGTCAGGGGGACTCTGCGCCAACAGAAAGCAGGAAAACCGACCCGGACCTTCGCGGACTCAGGTCCGGCTTCAGGGGAGGATCAGACGGAGAAGGAAGAGCGGGTAGACACCGGTTACAAACCGGTGCCACGAGGTGGGGTAGGGGCCCGGACCTTGGCAGAGTCAGGTCTGGCATCAGGGGGGAAGATTGGGAGAGGAAGAGCGGGGAGACACCGGTTACAAACCGGTGCCACGAGATTGGGTAGGGACCCGGACCTTGGCGGAGTCAGGTCTGGCTTCGGGGGCGAGCATGATCGCGGGTGGTTAGCGGTTGGGGCGTGAGTCCCAGGACCAGCGGAGCGAGTCTTCGTAGGGCGTGACGCCGGCGGAGAGCAGGATGTCGCGCGCCAGGCGGTCCATCGCGACGCGCTGGGCGCGGCGGGTGACCTGTTCGCGGGCCTGATCGCGTGCGCCCGCGGGAGGCGTCGACGCGGGCGAGATCGATTCGAGCAGCACGATCGCGAAGCCCTTGTCGAGGGCCAGGAGCGTGCTGAGCTGGCCCGCGTTCAGGCTGCCGAGCGAGGAGCGGATGATGCTCGGGTAGGCGGGATCGACGACGCTGATGGGCTCGAGAAGCCCGCCGCGGGCGGCGGAGGCGTCGACGGAGTTGCGTGAGGCTTCGTCGGTGAACGCGGCGGTGAGCGCGGCGCCGGTCAGGCCCTGGAGCTTGAGGAGCGAGGCGGAGGCTTCCTGCTGGGTGTTGCGGACGATGATGCGGGCGATGCGGCGTTCGCCGTAGCGGACGCTGACCGCCTGCTCGACCTGATCTTCGGTGACGGTGATGGTCGGCGCAACGAGTTTGCGCATCATCGCGTTGCGTTCGAGCAGGGCGCTGAACCGTTTGGGGCCGAGGCCGCGCTGGCGGCGGATGCGTTCGAGCATTTCCGCGGCGCTGTCCGTGGAGGTTTCCGCTTCGCGGGCCATGGAGTCGACGACGAAACGGCGTTCCTGCTCGATGTCCGTGGGAACCAGCGTGAGGCCCATGCCTTGGAAGCGTTGGCGGACGATGCGGTCCAGCGCGATCTCTTCGAGCGCGACGCTGCCGGCGATCTCGTTGGCGTAGGCGCGGATCTCCGCGTCGCTCACGGGAACACCTGCGATGAGAGCAGCGGGGCGGGTGTCGCGGGTGACGGGCGCGGTCGCCGAGGGCCTGGCGACGGAGTCCTCGGAGGCCCGCAGGCCGGCGTCAATCTCACGCTCCTGGCGTGGGCTGCTGCTCGGGGGCGTGGAAGGCTTGGAGGGCGACGAACAGCCCGCGAGCAGCGCCGTGGCCAGGCCCACCGTGGTGAGGCCCACAGCGGTGAGGAATGCGGGAAGGCGTGTCACGGCGGCGCGATCGGGCATGGCCGATAGGATGCGCACTGAGGTCCCGTGTCAAGCTCCCCGGTGCAACGCTGAGGTGTCCATGAAGCCAGCCCGGCAAGGTCGTGCGAGCGTGCCCCCGCCGCCATGGTGGGGGGTGGGGCTCGCGCTGGTCGTGCTCGGGGGGGGGTTCTGGGGCATCGTGCGCGCGGTGCCTGCTCCAAAGCCCAAGATCAAGCTTGCGACCGCGGCGGAGCCGTCTTCTGCCGCGACGTCCGGGCCGGCGCCTGCGCTGCCTGTAATCGCGGGTCCCTCCAAGGCCGGGGCGTCGCCTCAGGCGTCGGTTCGGGCGTCGGGCCAGGGTGTGCCTGCGGGCGTCCCGGCGTCGAAGCCTGATGGCGTTCCGGCGATGCAACCGGCTGGAGTGTCGGTGGTTGAAGACGGAACCCAAACCGCCCCCAAGGACGAACAGAAGGCTGGCCAAGACTCGGGCGGGGGCGAGGGGCAGAAGGCGGTCGAAAATCCGACGCCTGGATCTGGATTTGGGCCTGGAAATGGGTCTGGATCTTCGGCTCTGGCGGGCCAGGACATCGAACGGGTTCGGCGGCTTCGGAAGCTGCCTTAGGGGAGGGCCAAAGGGGATTCTGGGGTAGGATCGCGTAAGGGGGTGGCTGGGTTTGTTTGTGAATCGTTTTCAGCTTTACAAACCCCCCATACTCCGATAGTCTGAAGGAGCGGCTCCGGGGAGGAGCCCGCAAACAGCCGTCCGAGTTCTTCGGAACGGCGATGTCTGGAGGAAATGACATGAAGCTTTCCAGGAGGCCGGAAGCGGCCGGGTTCACGCTTATTGAGTTGCTCGTGGTGATCGCGATCATCGCGCTGCTCATTGGCATTCTGCTGCCGAGCCTCGGAGAGGCGAGGAAGCTGGCGCGCGTCATGATCGACAGCGCCAACCAGCGCTCGCAGGCGCAGGCTGCAAACACGTATTCCGCGAGCTTCCAGGACAAGATGTTCTCGTTCTCCTGGCGCGCTGACACGGTCGGCCTCAAGGAGCAGTCGGACTATCCGGATCTGAATGGTCCGTACGGCGACGACCTGGCGGCGGCGGCGGCGCAGGCGGTCTCGATCATGCGCAAGCGCACCGGCTCGACCGCGGCGACGATGCCCGTGATTTCGAACTGGATCCCGCACATCCTGTACTCGCACCTGGTGCTGCAGGACTTCGCGGACGTGCGTCTGCCCGAACGTTCGGTGGTGAACCCCGCCGACAAGGATCGTCTGGCCTGGCAGACTGATCCGCTCAACTTCCGCAAGCTCTTCCCGTCTCCGGCTGACCCGGGCGACGTCAACGGCTGGCGCTGGGCGTTCAGCTCGAGCTACGAGCTTTCGGTCTTCACGTTCAATCCGGACTGGGGTTCGGCGGTGACCAATCCGTCGCGGCCGCAGCCCAAGCCGGTCGTGCAGCAGGACTCGTCCTGGAACACGTACAGCTGGATCGGCAGCCTCCAGGGCATCCTGGGCAAGCGGAAGCTCGGCGACGTGACCTTCCCGGCGCAGAAGGTTCTGATCTTCGACTCGTTCGCGCGTCACGGCAAGACGGTGCAGTTCGCGCTGTACCCCGACTCCAAGGCGCCGATGGGCTTCTTCGACGGCTCGGTCCGCACCTTCGTCATGGGTGACGTGAACCAGGGCGTGAACCCGACGCGTGCGTACTCCACGCAGCCGATGTACGTGAACTACAACGGCGGCGGTTACAACAACTACTACCCGAACCCGAAGTACTCGGGCAACGACACCCTGGCTGGTCGCGCTCGTTGGACGCGCGGCGGTCTGACCGGCGTCGATGTCAAGGCCGGCGAAGTCGACACCTCGGGCTGGAAGTAAATCTTCCGGCTTGCGGCTGGGCTGCGGCTTGCAGCTCGTTCGCTGGTTGAAACTCGGTCTCATCCCCTCCAGCCCCGGCCCTTGTGCCGGGGCTTTTTCGTGCGCGCATGCACGGGCCTCCAGCGCGGGCGTAGACTCGGGAAACACCTTTTCAGGAGCTCCACGATGCGCGTCCTGGTCGCTGACAAGTTTGAGAAGTCCGGTCTTGAGGGTCTCAAAGCGCTGGGCGCGGAAGTGTTCAGCGCGCCGGACGCGGGAGCGGACGGCATCCCCGGCGCGATCGCGGAGCACAAGCCCGATGTGCTGGTGGTGCGCTCCACCAAGGTGCCCGCGGCGACCATCGCCAAGGCGTCGTGGGGCTCGGGGCAGGTGAAGGTCATCATCCGCGCCGGCGCGGGCGTGGACAACATCGATTCCAAGGCGGCGACCGCGGCGAACATCAAGGTGTGCAACTGTCCGGGGATGAACGCGGTCGCGGTCGCGGAGCTCACCATGGGGCTCCTGCTCGCGTGCGACCGGCGGATTCCGGATCAGACCGCCGACGCCAGGGCGGGGAAGTGGAACAAGAAGGAATACTCCAAGGCCAAGGGCCTCAAGGGCATGACCCTGGGCGTGGTGGGTTGCGGCGCGATCGGCATGAATGTGATCCGGCGTGCGGCGGCGTTCGACATGCGCGTGCTGGCGTGGAGCCGGAGCCTCACGCCCGAGATGACCAGGCAGCTTGGCGCGGAGTTCGGCGGGCGCGATACGCCTTCGCTCCTGGACATGGCGTCCAAATGCGACGCGATCACGATCCATCTGCCCTTGGCGCCGGACACGCGGAAGCTCATCGGTGCGGCGTTCTTCGAGCGGATGAAGTCCGGCGCGTACTTCATCAATACGAGCCGTGGAGATGTGATCGACGAGGAAGCGCTGCGGCAGGCGGTCGCGAGCAAGGGGCTCCGCTGCGGGCTTGATGTGTTCGAGCAGGCGCCCGCGGGGACCGAGGGCGCCTGGGACAATCCGACGTGCAAGCTCGCGGGCGTGTACTCCACGCATCACGTGGGCGCATCCACGAATCAGGCGCAGGAGGCGATCGCGGGCGAGGTCGTGCGCATGGTGAAGGTGATGATGCAGACCGGGCGCGTGGAGAACTGTGTGAACTTCCGGGAGGATTGAGGCGGGAGGAAGGGGGGAGTGAAGAGGGGGTAGGACACCGGTTGGAAACCGGTGCCACGAGATTGGGTAGAGACCCGGACCTTCGCGGACTCGGGTCCGGCTTCGGGGGAGGAAGAGCGGACAGGGAAGCGGGAAGAAGGAGTAGACACCGGTTACAAACCGGTGCCACGAGGGTGGGTAGGGAAGGCGACGGACGGGCAACGGTGCGGCGGGGTGCGGTGGTTCAGCGGGGCTTGGCGCTGGCGAGCTCGCGGATCCTGGGCTCGTAGATTTCCTGGTGCCACTTCTTCCAGGCGTCGAGGTTGTAGCCGAGGCCGCTGGTGTCGGCGCCGGTGAGGCCGCTGGAGAGGCCGACGAGGCTGGTGTGGATCTCGACGCGTTCGGTGGTGACGACCGCGCCGGAGACGCGCAGCAGCGTGCCGGTGCTCAGGACGCTCACGGTGGGGTCGAACGCGACCGCCGACTCGGAGACCACGGGCGTGAGGTCGGAGACGAAGGCCTGCTGGCGACCGACGAAGATGTAGGCCAGATCGCCCTCGGGCTGGCTTGCGCCGGTGACGGCGGTGGAGGGGCCCGACTGCGCGAGGATCAGGGCGGGGATGGCCTCGACCATGCCCAGGATGCCGGCGAGGTTGGCGGCGTTGCGCATGACTTCGTCGTTGTTCGAGTTGATCGCGCTGAGCACGACGTTCTTGACGACCAGCGCCTTGTCGTCGCTCGACGCTGGAGAGACATCGATGCTGGCGGCGAGCCTGGCGGTGGCCATCGCGCGGAGGTCGGCGTTCTTGCTGGTGACCGCGGCCCAGGCGAGCGCGCCGATGGACTCGCGGGTGCCGATCTTCCAGAAGTGATCGATCAGGGCGGTGCGGACGTCGGACTTCTCGTTGCCGAAGACTTCGATCATGGGCTGGAAGCCCGCGGGGTCGGTGTAGGAGCGGAGCTTCTCGAGGCCCGCGGCACGCACCTTGGGATTGCCCTTGTCGCCGAAGTGCTCGAAGCGGATCTTCTTGAACTCGCGCTCGAGCGTGGTGCGGCGCTTGTTCTGCTCGCGGATGGCGGCGCGGGCCGGATCGGCGGGATCGATGATGGTCTGGGCCAGCGCCGGGCCGGTCAGCGCCAGACTCAGCGCGGCGATGAGCATGCGGCGCGAGGAGGCGAGCGTGTTGTGTGCGCCAGTGGACCGCGTGGCCATGTCATGCCTCCCGGAGCGTGTCCCAAGCGCCGGATTGTGGTCCTTGGCGTCTCTTGGGATGCAACACCATACGGATCGGCAGGATCAGAGTTGCCGGTTCGGGCGTTTCAGCGGGCGGGAACGGGAATCGCGCCGGCGAGGCTGGCCTTCTGGGCGGCCTGACGGGCCTGATCCGCGGTGGCAAAGCCGCCGACGCGCAGGGCCCAGACGGGCTTGCCTGCCTTGCTGGTCGTTTGGATGATGTAAGGCTGGCCGATGGCCATGGCGGGGCGGCCGGTGCGGCGGGCGGCGTCTTCGGCGTTGGCCTTGGAGGAGTACGCGCCGAGCTGGATGGTGTACTTGGCGCCGGCGGGTGCGGTGGCGCCGATCGCGCCGCGGTAGGGGGCGACGCCGGATTGCGGGATGATGGGGGCGGCGATGCGCTGGCGGGCCATGGACTCAAGCTCGCTGCCGTCGGTCACGAGGGCATCGGCTTTGGAGTAGGCGTCGCGGGCTTCCTTGGCCTTGTTGAGGGCTTTGTAGGAATCGCCGGCGTAGAGCCAGGCGCGGGCGGCGTCGTTTCCATCGAGCTTGGCGGCGGCTTCGGTGAGGTAGCGGACCGCGACTTCGTGCTGCTTCTGCTCGGCAGCGATGATGCCCAGCGTGGCGCCCGCGCGGCCGGCGACCTGGTTGTCCTTGCTCGAGACCGCGAGGGGTTCGAGCCAGCGCTTGGCGTCGTCGGTGCGGTTCAGGGCGTGGGCCGAGAGGCCCGCGATGAGGGAGGCCTGCTCACGCTTGAGTCCGGTGGACTTGGCGGCGGACTCCTCGGCCATCTTGTAGGCCAGGGGGTAGTTGCGATTGTTGTACGCGGAGAGGTAATCCGGGCCGGCGCTGGGCGTGGAGGAGCATCCCCCGAGCGTGAGCAGGGAGAGCAGGCCAAACCCGATGAGGGCCAGCGCGGAGCGGAATCCGCGACGGAAGTTGGAGAGGGCGAGCAGGGGGGAGGAAGCGATGGCACCCGTCATCGTGGCGAACTCCGTGGCGATCGAAAAAAGGTCGTCCAGGGAGGGTTTGGGCCGAGCGGGCGACGGGATCGATTCCCGATAGCATACGCCCGCCTTTTCAGAACCCTTCCGATGCCCTTGCATCGGTCGGGACGTGGAGACTTCGTGAGCATTCACTGGCCCATCATCAAGCGTTGTCTGGCCAATCCGGGGGCGCTGGCGATCGTCGACGATCGGCGGAGCTATCGGCGGGGGGAGATCCTGGTCGCGGCGCTGAACCTGGCGTCCGTGCTGCGGGCCAGGTGCCGGAGCGCGACGGTCGGGGTGCTTTGCCCGACCAGCGGCGCGACGCCGATCGTGGCGCTGGCGGCGTGGATCGCGGGCAAGGCGGTCGTGCCCCTGAACTATCTCCTCACCAAGGAGGAGCTCGCGTACGTCATCGCCGATTCCGGGGTGGACACGATCGTGAGCGTTGGTCCGATGATCGAGCATCTCGGGCACAAGCCCGATGTGCCCAACATGCTCCTGCTCGAGGAGCTTGATCTGGGCCGGGTGCCTGATCCGGAGTGGCCCGCGGGGGCGGCGGACGACGATCTGGGCGTGCTGCTGTACACGTCGGGGACGAGCGGGCATCCCAAGGGCGTGATGCTCACGCACGCGAACATTCAGGCGAACATCCGGCAGATCCTGGCGTGCGTGGATCTGACGCCCAAGGACACGATCCTGGGCGTGTTGCCTCAGTTCCACTCGTTCGGGCTGACGGTGCTGACGCTGATGCCCTTGACGGTGGGGATCAAGACGGTGTTTGCGGCGCGGTTTGTGCCGCAGCGGATCGTGCGGTCGTTCCGGGAGCATCGCCCGACGTTCTTCGTGGCGATCCCGACGATGTACAACGCGCTCTTGAGCGCGAAGGACGCGGGGCCCGAGGATTTCGCGACGCTGCGGTATGCGGTGTCGGGCGCGGAGCCTTTGCCTGATGCGGTGTCGGGGAAGTTCATGGAGCGGTTCGGGGTGCGGATCAGCGAGGGGTATGGGCTGACCGAGACGAGCCCCGCGACGAACATCTGTCTGGCGCACAACTACCGGGCGCATTCGGTGGGGCCGGTGTTCTCGGAGATGGAGCAGATCATCGCGGACCCCGCGACCGATGCGCCCCTGCCTGCGGGCGTGGACGGCGAGATCCGCATGCGCGGGCCGAACGTGATGGCGGGCTACTTCAAGCTCGAGAAGGAGACCCGTGCGGTGTTCGACCGCAACGGGTACTTCAAGACGGGCGACATCGGGAGGCTCGACGAGGACGGATTCCTGTACATCACCGGGCGGCTCAAGGAGATGATGATCGTCGGCGGGGAGAACGTGTTCCCGCGCGAGATCGAGGATGTGCTCAACCGGCACCCGGACGTGGAAGTCGCGGGCGTGACCGGGGACGTGGATGCGATGCGCGGGGAGATCCCGGTGGCGTTCGTGCAGATCCGCGAGGGGCATGGGTTTGACGAGAAGGCCCTGCTGGCGCACTGCCGGGAGTCGCTTGCGGGGTACAAGGTGCCTCGTGAGATCAGGCGGCTCGAGCAGATGCCCCGCAATCCGACGGGGAAGGTCATGCGGCGGGAGCTGAAGAAGCTGTTGGCCAAGCCCTGATGCGGCGCCCGGGTCGACACTGTGGCGGTGGGTCGGCTAGCCTTGTCGCGCGGCGGTCGGAGGGTGTCTTCGGCCGCGGCCCGCGCCCTGAGAGGACCTCCCGAGCATGCAGCTTTACATCGACACAGCGAACCTGGACGAGATCAAGCAGGCCAACGACCTTGGTGTGCTGGATGGCGTGACGACCAATCCCTCGCTCATCGCCAAGGAAGGGGTCGCGTACTCCAAGAGGCTCGAGGAGATCTGCAAGGTCGTCGCGGGGCCTGTGTCGGCGGAGGTCGTATCGCTCGACTATTCGGGGATGATGCGTGAAGGGCGCGAGCACGCCAAGATCGCGCCGCACATCGTCGTGAAGCTGCCTTGCACGATGGCGGGGCTCAAGGCGTGCAAGTCGTTCTCGGATGAGGGCGTGAAGACGAACCTGACGCTGTGCTTCCAGCCTCTGCAGGCGATGATGGTCGCCAAGGCGGGCGCGTTTCTGGTGAGCCCGTTCATCGGAAGGCTCGATGACGTGGGCGAGGACGGGATGGACCTGATCCACAAGATCAGGCAGATCTACGACACCTACGGCTTCCAGACCAAGCTGCTGGCGGCGTCGATCCGTCACTCGCAGCACATGCTGGCGTGTGCGCTGGCGGGCGCGGATGTCGCGACGGTGCCGTTCAAGGTGATCATGGACCTGATGAAGCACCCGCTGACGGACATCGGCCTGGAGAAGTTCGTCGCGGATTACAAGAAGGCGTTTGGATGAGGAGGCAGTAGGCCGTAGGCCATAGGCCTTAGGCCGTAGGCGATCGGCAGTTGTTGCTCCGCGTTTGGTTTCACTCATCACCACGGCCTATGGCCTACGGCCTACGGCCCACCCCGGATCCCCCATGCATCCTGAAGACAAGATCAAGTCGCTCAACCTGACCCTGCCTCCCGCTTCCAAGCCTGTGGCGGCGTACATCCCGACGCGGCGCGCTGGGAACTTGGTGTTTGTCGCGGGGCAGATCCCGATGCGCGATGGGCAGCTGGTTGCGTCGGGGCCTGTGCCGTCGAAGGTGAGCGTGCAGCAGGCGCAGGAGGCGGCGCGGCAGTGCGTGCTCAACGGGCTGGCGGCGCTCAAGGCCGAGATCGGCGATCTGGCCAAGCTCAAGCAGGTGGTGCGGGTGGGGGTGTTCGTGTGCTCGGATGCCGGGTTCACCGATCAGCCGACGGTCGCCAATGGGGCCAGCGAGCTCCTGGTGGCGATCTTTGGAGACGCGGGCCAGCACGCGCGGGCGGCGGTGGGGAACATCGCGCTGCCGCGCGGGGCGGCGGTGGAGGTTGAGTTTGTGTTTGAGGTGGGGTGAGGGGAGGGCGTAGGGGGTTGCTTGGGGCCTGACCTGAGTGTTCGAGGGTCAGGGTGGGG
>CAZHFW010000070.1:0-9293 GCA_964531675.1 uncultured Phycisphaeraceae bacterium
CGAAGACGATGGGGAGGACGGTGGAGGCGGAGCGGTAGCTCTCGTCCATCTGGTCGCGGAAGAAGGCGTGGTTGTACGCGGTCTGTGTCATGGTCGGATTCTTGGCGTGTGCGGAGCGTTTAGATGCGGGGTTTGCGGGTCAGGCGCTCGCGGAGGGTTTTGAGGCGTTGCCAGTGCGGCGGGCGGGGGGTGTGCAGGGCGCGCAGGCCGCGCTGGATGGGCATCTGCACATCGGCGTGGTGCGAGTCGCCCAGGTGGAGGATGTTCGGGGCGGGGATGTTGATGGCGGCGGCGACGTGGTCAAACAGGAGGCCCCCACGCTTGGTGAGGCCGATGTCGGAGCTGAGGAAGCCGGCGTGGAAGGGATGGGCCGGGACGTGATGGGCGATGAGGTCGGCGACGTCGACGCCTGAGAGGTACATGTCGCTGATGTAGACGATGGTCTTGCCTTGGTCGCGGGCTTTGGTCAGGAGCTCGATGAGCCTGTGGTTGGGCGCGAGGTTGAGCTTCTCGTAGGCGAGCTCGATCCGGCGGAGTTCAGGGACGTGGAACGCATCCACGCGCGCGCCCTGGCAGGTGAGTTCGAGAATGTGATCGAAGCGGGCCTCGCGGTTCCACTGGACCATTTCGGTCGTGCGGTACGCGACGTGGGCGGCGCGGAGGCGGGCGAAGTAGAGGTCATCGGCGGACGCGCGGACGCCGGCGCGGGAGAGGGCGCCCGACCAGAGCGCCGCGATCTGGCGGAAGCGGAAGTGCTCGGGCTTGGTGTTGCGGAGCAGCACGGTGTCGAAGATGTCGACCGAGACGGCGCGCACGTCGGGGGCGAGGACCTGGGCGGGGAGCTCGGCGGGGAGGCTCAAGGCTGACGCTCCGAGGTGGAGTTCGGGAGCGTGCCCCGGACGCGACGCCAGAAGAGGCTGGTCGCGGGGAGGGCGAGCAGGCGGGCCAGATCGGCGCTGGTGCGCTGGAGTTCGGCGCGGGTGGCGTCGTGGGCAGACTTTTCCGAGGCGTGCTGGGCTTGAACGTCGCGGAGCTGCGACTGCGCATCGTGAAGCTGGGCCTGCGCGTCGCGGAGGGTGCCGTGGGCGGACTCGAGCTCGGCGGTGAGCTGGGTTTGGCGGGATTCAAGGGTACGGATGTAGGCGACCGCGCCTTCGAGGGCGCGCGACTGCTGGTCTGCGAAGGCCTGGGCAGCGGCGTGATCGGCGCGGGCCTGGCCCAGGAGCTGGGTGTGCTGGGTGAGCGAGGCTTCGAGGGTTCGGATGTACGTGATCGCGTTCTCGTGGGCGCCGCCGGTCTGGGCCAGACGCGATTCCAGGTCCTTGATGTAATGCTGGGCGTCGGAGACCGCGGCGGCCTGCTGATCGAGGCGCTGTTCGAGCGAGAGCGAGTATGCGCGGGCGTCCTTGAGGGCGGCGTCGAGCTGGGATTGGAGCTGGCGGATGTAGTCCTGCTCGCGCTGGTGGGCGGCGGCGTTGGCGGCCAGCTCGGCTTCCAGCTTCTGGATGTAGCCCTTGTAGCCGTCGGTGTCGCGCTCGAGCTGGGCGACGAGGGTGCGGACCTGGGCGGAGAGATCGGCTTCGGAGGTCGTGAGCCTGGTCTCGAGCTCCTTGATGTAGTTGACGTTTTTCTGCCACTCGACGCCGGCGGCGTTGACCGCGATGCCGAGGGCCAGGCGATTGAGTTCGAGGGCGGCAAGGAAGGGCGTCATCCGCGTGAGGTGGCTCGTGACGTCGCGGAAGACGGCGCGCTGGGCGTCGGTCAGGGCGGGGTCCCACCAGAGGATGCCCAGGCCATGCACAACGGGGGTGAGGTGGAAGCGCCAGCCCGAGTCCTTGCGTGAGGCGAGGAAATCTTCGACAGCGGTGAGCACGCCATTGGCGGGGCCGCCCGAGGTGGAGGCGATGGCGAAACGGCCCGAGCCGCCCGGGCCCATGGGCGTGAGGTTGGTGTGGAAGGGCTCGACGCCTCCTTCGTGGGTGAAGGGGCGCTTGTCGGAGACGGTGTCGGGGTCGTAGTACATGTCGCGGCGATCGCAGGGCCAGGCGACATCGTGAAGGAGGACGACCAGGGGCTTGCCGGTGGCTTGCTGCTGGCGTTCGAGGCCTTGGAGTTCGAGGGTGACGGTTTCGTAGTTGTGATCGCCGTCGAGATAGACCAGGTCGAGGTCCTGGTTGGTCTTGAGGAAGTCGACGGACATGCCCTTGTAGACGGAGACCGCGGGGTCGGAAGCCATCTCGGGGTCGACGTTGGGATGGGTGTCGACGAGGGTGAGGCGGGCGTTGTGGGCTTTGACCCAGCGGTACAGGAAGAGGGTGTTGTTGCCTCGCTCGCTTCCGACTTCGGCGACGTGCCTGGGGTTCATGACCTCCAGGATGGGCTCGACGAGCGGGGCGAAGTTGACCATCGAGTAGAGGTAGAGGGAGCGCTGCGCGAAGGGGTGGAGCGGGAAGCTTGCCAGCGCGTTGGGCTCCAGCGGCGGCAGCGCGCCGGGGCGGCCGTCTGGCAGGGCGGGGTAGGGCGCGATCTGGGGGATGAAGTTGGTCGGCTGCTGCATGGGGGGAACAAATGGGCTCAGGCGGGGACGCCCGGCGCGGGCTGGCGAGCGGGACCGGCGGAGAACTCCGAGAGGGGGTTGTTGAAGACGCCGTGGACCATGTTCTCGGTGATGCAGGTGATGACCGCAACCTGATTGGCCCAGCACTGGACGTTGTGCTGGTCCTTCATCCAACCCTCTCCGACGCCGAGGGTGAGGGTGTAGTCGCCCGGGAGGACCTCGGGCCAGGCGAAGCTGAAGCGGGCGACGAACGCGCCTTGTGACCAGCGGACGTCGGGGGCCTGGACGCTCAGCGAGTTGTGGCCGAAGACCCGCTGGGCGTACTTGTCAAAGACAAGGTACCCGAAGATGAGGGGCTCGGTGGCGGGCTTTTTGCACTCGCAGAGCAGGGAAACTTCGACTTTGGAGCCCGGGGAGGCCACCAGCGCGGTGGTGTCATCGACGCGGATGGCGGCTTTGAGGATGCGGATCTCGCCCAGGCCGCTGACGGTCTTCTCGGGGACGTCAAAGCCCGCGGCGTGATCGAACGGGAGGGCGCTCTCCTGGTCGGCGGCGCTCTGCACCGCGGCGGCGTCGAGCTCGGGCGTCGGCTCGGGCGCAAAGAGTCTGCGGGTGCGGTGGACCATGCGGTTGTAGTGCTTGACCGCGGAGACGGGATCACCATCGAAGGCGATCTGTCCGCCTTCCATCACGATCACGCGGTCGGCCAGGAGCCCCACCGCGGTGAGGTCGTGCGTGACCAGGAGCTTGGTCTTTCCCGCAAACTGGCGGCGCATGAAGTCGTAGCACTTCTGCTGGAAGAACACGTCGCCGACGGAGAGGGCTTCGTCGACGATGAGGATGTCGGGGTCGACGTGGATGCTGACCGCGAAGGCCAGGCGGGCGAACATGCCGCTGGAGTAGAACTTGACTGGCTGATCGAAGAACTCGCCGATGTCGGCGAAGGACGCGATGGAGCCGATGCGTTCATCGATGAGGTGGTGCGGGATGCCCATGATCGCGCCGTTCATGTAGACGTTGTCGCGACCGGTGAACTCGGGATTGAAGCCCGCGCCGAGTTCGAGGAGCGCCGCGACGCGGCCCCGGACCGCGACTTCACCCGCGGAGGGCCTGAGCACGCCGGCGATCACCTGGAGGAGCGTGGACTTGCCCGAGCCATTGACGCCCAGGATGCCGAGGGTCTGGCCCTGGGGGACCTGGACGCTCACATCGCGAAGGGCCCAGAAGTCGGTGGAGATGGGTTCAGAGCCGCGGAGTTTGCCGAAGAGGCGCTCGTAGGCGGAGCGCTGGACCTTGTAGCGTTTGGAAATCTGCCGCGCGTCGATGGCGAGGTTGGTGAGGGGCGGCGCGGATGGATCGGTCGTGGTCAAGAGTGGCGGCCCTGGGGCGAGGCGAGGCCCAGGCGTTCCTTGACGGCGCGCACGATCATGCGGAGGCCGACGGTTCCGGAGCCTTTCTGAAGGGTCGGGATGAGCTGTTCCTTCTGGGAGAGGCGCTGTTCGAGCTCGGCGACGGTGCGCTGGTAATGCGAGATGTGCTTGTTGAGCTCGCCGATCTGGCGTTCGCGGTCGTTGCAGCGGGCTTCGAGCTCCCAGAGCCTGGCGACGTGGTGCTGGAGGTCCCAGATGTTGCGGCCGAGGTTGACCATCAGGCCGTAGCCTGCACGGCCTTCGTCCATTTCGCGGCGGAGCATCTGGTTGCGGACGAGCGCGTCGTAGAAGATGTGCTTGTTGCGCCCGCCGTAGATGGAGTTTCCGAACTCGCCCGAGGTGACCGCGGGGCGGTGGTGATAGTTGGCGAGCAGTTCGGGAATGACGGTGATTTCGTAGTGGCGGAGGAAGCGCAGGTTGAAGTCCCAATCGCCCAGGACGGGGAGGGACTCGTCGTAGCCACCGACCTTGTCGTAGGCCTCGCGCGCGAACATGAAGCTGATGGGCGGGAAGGTGTTCACGCCGGTCATCTGGTAGAGCGTGACGTTGGCGAGCCAGGCGTTGAAGGGTTCCTTGGAGTCGATGACGACCTTGTCGCCTTCGATGCGCTCGTTGATCTTCATGGCGTGGGTGATGACGCCTTTGACGAGCGGATGGGGGGCGCCTTCGAGTTCGGCGACGCACTTGGCGACAAAGTCGGGGTGCCAGGAGTCGTCGTCGTCGTGGATGACGAGGTACTTGGCGGTGGAGGCCTTGATGGCGCGGTTGGAGGCGGCCTCCATGCCGACGGACTGCGGGTTATGGATGACGGTGGTGCGCACGCCGCGGGACTTGGCGTCCGCGATGATGCGATCGACGCCCGCGGTTTCCCCGCCGTCGTTGATGACGACCCATTCCAGGTCCTTGAAGGACTGGGAGGCAACGCTCTCGAGGGCGCGTGCCAGAAGGATGGCCCGGTTCTTGGTACGCGTGATGACGCCGACCTTGGGTTGATCCACGATGCACTCCGCCGGAGTCTGGTTGGTGGCGGACGAGGTCCGAACACCGACCGGCCACGGGCCCGGCGATCACGGAGGGCGTGACGCCTTGGGGTCAGGGGAAAGGATAGGGCTTTGCGGCCCCGAGCAATGGGGGGTGAGCGTAGGCGGGAGGCTTTTGCGAAAACGGGACCCGGCCCGACCGAGCAGCTCTAAGTTCAGACGCCCGATGTACTTGCGCGATTATGCAGGAACTGATTGAGCGACTTCACCAGGGGGCTTCTGCGGGCGTCGTAGGCGAGCTGGGCCAGGGGGTACATGCGGGGGAACTCCCCCACGATCTGGCCCTGGTGCCAGAGGGCGGCTTTGACGCGGGTGAAGCGCTGACGCCAGTGCTCGTCGGGCTTGGCGGGGAGCAGGACGCCGGTGTGTTCGTCCTTGCCGAAGTCGGCGCTGCGGGGGGGCATGGTGAGCGCCGAGACCGCGGTGCGGGAAGGGAAGCGGATGACGCGTGAAGCGCGGCGGAGGGCGTGCTGGGCGTCGCGCGCGATCTGGCGGTCGGAGGCAGCGGGGTCGGAGGCGTTGAAGTACTCGATGATGCCGTGGAACAGCTCGTCGGACTGACCTTCGCCAAGGTCGACCGCGTCGACGTCGATGCCATCGGGCAGGACGCGGCCATCGGGCCCGCTGGTGTAGCCCTCGACGGAGCGGACGGAGATCTCCAGGGGCGACTCGATGATGTGGTGGTAGAGGAAGAAGGCGGTCTCGGGGATCGCGGGGTCGAAGTCTTCGCCTTCGCAGACGAGGCCGAAGGTGTTGTAGAAGTGCCAGGGGCGGGCCTTGCGGTAATCCCAGCGGCCGAAGTACATCCCGACCCAGTCGATGTGGGGGAAGCTCCGCATGAGCAGGGCCTGGGTGTTGCCGGTCCAGCCTGTGTCGACCAGCAGGAGTTTGGTGCAGCCCTGGGAGAGCTGCTGGATGTAGCGGTCGAAGAGCTGGTGCTGGAGCTCGAAGTGATCGCGCAGCGTCTGGCCGATGGGGCCTTGGCTGCGGTACGCGATGGCGAAGAGCTCGGCGGAGACGGGCGCGTCGAGGTGGGCCTGATCGATGATGTGATCGGGCGCGGGATAGGGGCGCGAGCCATCGGGGAGGCGCGGCAGCAGGCACTGGATCATGCGCCCGAGGGTGGTGTACGAGAACTCGCGGGCGAGGATGTGCGCGGTGTAATCGAAGTCGCGGACGAGGCAGCCCTTGCAGGCGCCGAGGCGGCTGGTCCAGAAATCGGCCTGGGGCGTGGGCTCGGGGAGGTTGTGGCGCTTGAGGAAGTGGTTGAAGAGCAGACGGAGGCGCAGGCCGCCACGGGCGACGTAGAGGGAGCGAGCGCCGCGGGACGCGTACGAGGCCTGGAAGATGCGGAGCTTGGCGCAGAAGTCCAGGAAGATGGGCCCGAGGACCTCGCGGCCGAAGCGAACGCGGTACGCGGCGAGCTTCGGGTGGTTGTAGGGAAGGTTGCAGTTCGGGTCGGCCATCTCCGGACGACTATACGTCCGGGGCGTGAAACAGGCCAGAATCCAAAGCCTGGGGAAGGCGTCGCGGGGGCGGGCACAGGCGGGGCGGGCTCGTGCTAATGTTCGCGCCCGGGCGGGCGTTGCTGTCGCGGGATGGGAGGCGGATGTCGCAGGTCGTGGTCCATGGCGCGGAGACCGGGGGCGGGTGGAGGCTCTTGAGCCCGCTGGCGATGGCGCGGAACCTCAAGGCCCACCGGCGGCTGACGTGGCTGATCGCGAAGCGCAACATCCAGATCCGGTACCGGCAGACCAAGCTCGGCGCGTTCTGGGTGATCGCGACGCCCCTGGCGACGATGATCGTGTACTCGGTGGTGTTCGGGTACATCCTGGGCGCCAGGTTCGAGCCCAAGCCCGGGCAGATCGCGGGGCGGTTTGATTTCCCGCTCAACCTGCTCTGCGGGATGCTGATCTATGAGCTCTTCGCGGGGACGGTGCGGCGGTCGCCTTCGATCGTGCTCGAGAATCCCAACTACGTCAAGCGTGTGGTGTTCCCGCTCGAGATCTTCACGCCGGCGATTCTGATCGAGAACCTGTTCAACATGCTCGTGGGGTATGGGCTCTGGATGATCGGGTTCCTGATCCTGAGCCCGACGAATCCGACGCTGAGCTGGCTTTACTTCCCGCTGGTGGTGTTGCCTGTCGCGTTGTGGGGCGCGGCGCTGTCGTGGCTTTCGGCAGCGGCGGGCGTGGTGTTCCGCGATCTGGGGCAGGCGGTGTACATCTTCCTGAACCTGTTCTTCTTCGCGACGCCGATCATCTACGACTTCAACCGGATCCCCTATCAGTGGCTCCGCGACGTCTTCGAGCTGAACCCGATGGGCCACGCGGTGACCGATGCGCGGCGGGTGCTGATGCAAGGCGTGGCGCCCGACTTTGCCTGGCTTGCGATCTCGACCGCGATCGGGGGCGCGCTGACGCTCATCGGCTATGCGGTGTTCATGCGGGCCAAGCGGATCTTCCCCGACGTGCTGTAGAGACGCGGATCAGCGGTAGGCGTCTTCGCCTTTGGGAGGCGCGGACTCGACGATCTCGGGGGGATAGACGGGCGCCAGGCGTTCGAAGACGTCCTTGCTGAGCGGGTCGTAGCGCCCGATGCTGCACTCCTTGCACGCAAAGCGGAGCTGATCAAGATCGCCCGCGAGGCAGACCGCGACCTGGAGCGGGTTCATCGTGGGGATCGCCTTGGCGTACTCAAAGGTCTGGCGGCCCGAGTTGATCAGCGCGGTTTCCGCAGCGGCGAAGTCGCCTGTGCTCTCGGCGGCGTGGGCGGTGTCCACCGCCCAGAAGAGCACGTTGCTCAGCGGAATGCCCGCGGGCACGCCGTCGTAGTTCACGGACTTCTTCATCTCCGGGAAGATGCGGTGCGACGAACCGAGGCGCGCGGACTCTTCCATCAGATCGCAGGCGCGGAGGCGGATGGCGATCTCTTCGGTCGGGACCAGGCTCCGCATCGCCAGGGCGGCGCGGCGGGCGATGCGCGAGGCCAGGAGCACCTGGGCCCAGACGGGCAGATCGGCGATGGTGTGGAGTTCGAAGATCGCGGGCATGGAAGGCTCCCAGATCAGATGTAGCGGCTGATGAACCACACGATCGGCGGGATGATCAGGCCGACGATCATGAACACCACCGGGCCGACGCTGGCTTCAGCGATCAGGAAGCCCTTGGAGGGCTCGTCGTCGCAGACGTGGGCGGTGACGACGGCGCCTTGCGGGTAGGGCGTGAGCTCTTCCTGGGCCGCTTCCTTGGAGGCGTAGCTGCGCAGGATGATGGTCGGGCGGAGCATGTCGCTGACGTAGGGCTGCTGGCCGACGCGGTAACGGAAGCGGACGACGGGGCGGTAAGAGCTGGTGCTGTTGTCGCGGAGCGGCCGATTGTCGGTGTCGGCGGAACGTGATACTTCGACGCGGGACTCGATGATCTCGGCCTCGACGGCGCGGGCAGCCGAGAGCAGGCGGCGCTGCTGGAGGTATTGCGTGAAGCCGACGTAGAGCATGACGCAGGCGAAGCCGCAGAACACGAGCATGATGAGGACGCGGACGATCATGGCGGAGCTCCGTGAGAGGGGCATGGTCTAGCCCCTGAAGTTGCGTGTGAAGATGAGGGCCGCGAGGGCCGCGATGAACGGGAAGATGCCGATTCCCGAGGCCTGCAGCATGCGCTTGGACATGATCGACCAGACCGCGAGTGCTGCGGACGCGAGGCCGAGGATGGTCCACGCGAGCATCCAGCGCTTGATGGTCGCGAGCTGCGCATCGGAGGAGTTGGGCATGCTCGCCATGAGCAGGATGAGCGTGCAGAAGGTGGTGAGCAGGCCTCCGAGGATCGAGAGGACCGCGAGGATGAGCAGGGCCGCGTTGTTCATGGCTGATCACCGGGATTGAGCGGCATGACTCGGAAGCGGTAGGTCAGGGTGTTCACCTGAGGCTGGCCATCGGGGCGCTGACGCGGGAGCCAGCTTGACCAGTTGAGGAAGTCCGGATCGGGCGTCGCGGGGACGGGGATCTCAAAGCCCTCGTTGAGCTTGCCCAGATGGATCAGCACGACGCGCTTGCCGCGGCGGGTGAAGAGGTCGGCGGAGCAGGTCAGGAGCCAGCGGTCTTCCTGACGCTTGAGCGAGGTCCAGTGGATCTGGCCCTGGGTGCGGGCGCGGGCGGTGCGGGAGTATGAGGGGAGCGAGATGAGTTCGAAGGAGTCGTCGGTCGCGGGCATGGGCGCGACGCTGGCGGGAGGGGAGCGGAACTCGATCTCGAGCTGCGGGGGC
>CAZHFW010000071.1:0-8652 GCA_964531675.1 uncultured Phycisphaeraceae bacterium
ATGGGCCGGGGTCTCTTTGTTTTTGGCTGGATGGACTTGGCTTGGAGGGCTCAGCGGCGACGACGGCCGGCGAGCACCAGGCCGCCCGCCAGACCCAGACCGGCCAGGCCAGGCGTGGGGACGGTCTTGACGGAAACGCCGGCGACGAAGATGCGTTGGAAGTTGGACGCGCCCACGTCATCGAAAACGATGCTGGTGAGGGTCTCGGATGCGAACGCGGCGGGGAGCGCGTAGGTCTGCATGTCCAGACGCTGTCCGTGATCGTTGTTGAAGATCTCCTTGGTGGTCGTGCCGTTGATGGCGTTGGTCCAGACGTTCTGGTTGTAGTCGCGGATGTCGGAGTTGCCGACGAGCTGGACGGTGTGGGTCACGCCATTGGTCGCGTTGAAAGTCACGGACGCGAAGGAGTTGGGACCATTCTGGCCCCAGAAGGTGTTGATGAGCGAGTAGGCCTCGACGACGCCGAAGATCTCGACGGGGATGGCGAGCTTGGCGGGCCCGCCGGTGACGGCGTTCTTGCCGGTCCAGCCCCAGAGGTCGTTGATACCCGGGCCCGAGCCGATCTGGAAGGGCACATCCTGATAGGTCTGCGCGCCGGTGGGGAAGGTTGAGCCGTTGGCCAGATTGGCGTCGGAGCGGTCGAAGTTGAAGGCCCCCGAGAAGTTGACGGTCTGGTACTGGGCGGAGGCGGTGGAAGCGGCGAGAACGCCGAAGGCAATGATGAGCGAGCGCATGTCGTGTAACCCCATGTTGCCGGTGACTGAGCGCGTGCGACGCAACGCGGCTGGACCGGTCCTGCAAACATGCCACGGGGTTTGGGTTTGGTCCACTAAAACCGGACGCGGGGGCTGGGATTGGAGCAAGGAACGCGAACCGCTTCCGAACATCGGGTGGCATGGCGGCACAGAAGAGCCCGTCGAACACCCGGATTGTCGTGGGCGATGTCTAGTGAGGCCCGAGGCTCTCCCGAAGTCCCCACGGCTGCCAGCGGGCCCCTCGATCTGGTCCTCGCCCCAGTCCCGCACTCCCAGATGAAAAGCCCCCGGCCAGATTTGGCCGGGGGCTTGGTGGCTTTGTCGAGGGCCTGGCGGCGGCGGATTGGATGTGAGTCGGCGGGTCTAGCGGCGGCGCCTCCCGGCGCAGCTAAGGCCTGAGAGCAGGCAGACAGCGGCCGCGCCGGGTGCCGGCAGCGCTTTCACGGTGATCCCGGCCGCGAAGATGCGCTGGACCCCATTTGCGCCGATGTCGTCGAGCACAATGCTTGTCAGTGTCTCGAGCGCAAACGCTTGGGGGAGGGTGTAGGTCTGCATGTCGAGTCTTTGGCCGAGATTGTTGTTGAAGACCTCCCGGGTCGTCGTGTTGTTGATCAGGTTCGTGTAGATGTAGTCGTTGTAGTCGCGGATGTCCGAGTTGCCGACCAGGAGCACGGTGTGTGACAGGCCGTTGGTCGCATTGAAGGTGATCGATGCCAGGGAGCCTGGGCCGGGTTGTCCCCACGAGGTGTTCAGGAGCGAGTAGACCTCAAGGGCGCCCGGGATGTTGGTGGGGATCGTGAGCTTGGCTGGTCCGGAGCTGACGGCCCAGTGGGCGGTCCATCCCCAAGGGTCGGATCCATTCGGGCCCGATCCCACGTGGAAGGGTACGTTCTGGTACGTCTGGTTCCCCGCCGGGAACGTGTACCCGTTGGAGAGCACGTTGTCGGTGCGGCTGAAGTTGAACTGGCTGGAGAAGTCGACGGTGAGATACTGACCACCCGCGGAGAACGCCGCGAGCGTGCCGACCGTGATGACGAGCGAGCGCAGCATGGTGGGACTCCCCATATGAACGAGTGCTCGGCTCGTGGTACGTCACAAACCGACGCACCCGGAACTGCAAGCTATGGCGGGGAGATCGCCAGGGCGACGACGGGGATCGGCAATCATCTGAATTGACCGCGAAACCTGCGAACCGCCGCCTAACATCGGGCAACATGGCTACTCAGAATCACCCGACGAACACCCCGGTCGTCCTGATCATCCGTGACGGTTGGGGCCTGAACCCGAATCCCGAGCACGACGCGTTCAATGCGACGGTGCAGGCCAAGACGCCGGTCGCGGACATGCTTTGGAAGGACTGGCCGACGACGCTCGTGAAGACGTCGGGAGAAGACGTGGGTCTCCCGGACGGGACGATGGGCAACTCCGAAGTCGGCCATCAGAACATCGGCGCGGGGCGCATCGTGGATCAGGAGTCGGTCGCGATCACCAAGGCCTGCCGGGCGGGGCTTGAGAGGAACGACGTCGTTCGTCATGCGATCGAGCGCGTGCGGCCTTCCGGGGGCGGCGGGTCGGCGGCGGGGTCGCACGATCGACATCTGCACCTCATGGGCATTTGTTCGGATGCGGGCGTGCATGGCCTGCTCGATCATCTCTACGCGATTCTCAAGGCGGCCAAGACGCTGGGCGTCGCGCATGACCGCGTGCTGCTCCACCTGTTCGCCGACGGCCGGGATACCGGTCCTTTCACAGGGCTCGGGTTTGCGCGCCAGGTGGAAGCCAAGTGCAAGGAACTCGGCATCGGTCGGATCGCCTCCATCAGCGGCCGGTACTACGCGATGGACCGTGACAACCGCTGGGAGCGCGTGAAGCTGGCGTACGACGTGCTCACGGGCAAGAGCCAGGGCGCCGGGACCTTTGCGGACGTTTCCGCGGCGATTCAGGACTACTACGACAAGCCTACCGGGAGATCGCAGACGGGCGATGAGTTCATCACGCCCCGGCTGGTTGGAGCGCCAGCGCCCATCCGCTCGGGCGATTCGGTGATCTTCTACAACTACCGCGGAGATCGCCCCCGCGAGATCTCCGCGGCGTTCGTGTTCCCCGACGACAAGTGGGCGAAGGTCAAGCCCTCCCCCGACTCGGGCAAGAACGGCTTTGAGCGCGGGACCAAGCTTGATCTCGAGTACGTGATCATGACCGAGTACTGGGAGGAACTGCTCCCGCTCACCAAGGTGGCGTTCCCCAAGCCCCCGAAGATGCGCAGGATCCTGGGCGAGTTCATCAGCACCAGCGGGCTCCGCCAGTTCCGCAGCGCGGAGACCGAGAAGTTCCCGCATGTGACGTTCTTCTTCAACGACTACCGCGACGAGCCCTTCCCGGGTGAATCGCGCGAGATCTGCCAAAGCCCGAAGGTCGCGACGTATGACCTCAAGCCCGAAATGTCCGCGGCGGACGTGCTGGCGGCGGTCATGCGGCGGTTGCAGGCCTCGGACTGCGAGGATCTGATCGTCGTCAACTTCGCCAACGGCGACATGGTCGGCCACACCGGATCGCTCCCCGCGGCGATCAAGGCCTGTGAGACCGTGGACGCGGCGGTCGGCCAGATCATCGACGCGACGCTCAAGCGCGGCGGTTCGCTCATCGTCACGGCCGATCACGGCAACTGTGAGCAGATGTACGACCCGGAGACCAAGGCCCCGCACACGGCCCACACGGTCTACGACGTGCCCTTGCACGTGGTCGGCGCGGCCTTCAAGGCACGCAGGCTGCGTGGGGATACCGAGCGGGCGGGCTGGTTCAAGCCCGAGGTGCGTGCGGGTCGCGGGAAGCTCGCGGACATCGCCCCCACCATCGTCGAGATGATGGCGATGACCAAGCCCGCGGAGATGACCGGGCAGAGCCTGCTGGCCCGCTGAAGCGGTCAGGTCGGCTCGCGCTCCTCGCCCAGGTCCTCGTCGGGTTCCTCGGGGGGATTGGCGAGCGATTCCACGCGCCCTTCCAGCCTGGAGAGGCGGCGGAGGACTTCGTCGAGGCGGCGATTGACCTCGAGGACTTCCTCGTTGAGCTGGTCGCTCCGGCGCTCCGCGAAGCCCAGAGCTTCCTGCAGGCGCAGGATTTCCGCGTGGGCGTCCCGGTCGGCGGGTTCGGATTGGTGACCCTGGTGGTTCTTCACGCAAAAGCCTACGCGGGCGGATACGCTTGGAGCATGATGCACCCGGCCCGCACGATCCTGTCGGTTCTGACCCTGACGCTCCTTGCTGGCGCCGCGACGGCGGAAGGCAGCGCCTCTCTGGATGTCTCCCCGGTTCGCTTCAAGACCGAGCCGCCTGCGCCCGAGGCCAAGGCGGAGGAGAAGGCAAAGCCCGCGACGGCGCACGGGGCCTACGGCTCCAAGGGCTCGCATTGGCTCACGTTCGGAGGCGGCGCCGCGGACAACTTCAGCGACGCGGTCGACACGAACCTGCACATCGCCTGGAGCACCTTCCTGGTCGAGAACGTGGAGTTCGGCATCGAAGGCGGCGGGTGGTACTTCAATCAGCCGGGCGACAACACGGGAGGCATCAGCGGCACGATGCTCTTCCGCTGGCACTTCTACAACGATCAGAACTGGACGGTCTTCGCGGATGTGGGCATCGGCCTGCTGGGAGCGTTCGACGATGTTCCCGACGGCGGGACAAGCTTCGATTTCATGCCTCGCGCCGGCGGCGGGTTCACCAAGCGGATCTCCGAAGACGCCGACACGCGCCTGATGGCGGGCGTGCGCTGGCACCACATCTCCAACGCGCGGATCAACGGCGACGACAACAACCCGTCCCGCGACGGCGCAATGTTCTACGCGGCGCTGGTGTTCCCGTTCTGAAATGAGCGAGGATGCCGGGAATCAGGCGGCCCGGGTGACCTTGAGGCCCTGGCCTGAGAGGTCGCTCACGACCACCTGGTTGCGCCCGGTCTTCTTGGCGGAATAGAGATTCCGGTCGGCCAGCTCGATCCACTGCTCGGGCGAGACGCCGGTCGCGCCGCTGGAGCCCGCGACGCCGATGGAGCAGGTGATCTTGCGCTCGGGATGGCGGGGCCAGACGACCTGCTCGAGCTCCTGACGGACGCGCTCGCAGAAGGCCTTGGCGTCGGCGGCGGAGGTGTCGGGCATGACCACGACGAACTCTTCACCGCCGTAGCGGCAGCAGACGTCCGAGGCGCGGGCGTTCTTCTGGAGGACCTTGCCGATGCCCTGAAGCACGGCGTCGCCGGCGGGGTGGCCGTAGGTGTCGTTGACGGACTTGAAGTGGTCCGCGTCGATCATCGCGATGGAGAGGGGGCGCTGGTGGCGCTGGGAGCGGGCGCATTCTTCGGCCCAGCGGGACTGGAAGAACGCGCGGTTCCAGAGGCCGGTGAGGCCATCGATCTGGGCGCGCTGCGAGAGCATCTGGAGGAGGCGGTACATCTTGAGCACCGAGCGGACGCGAACGCGGAGTTCGGTGAGGTCGAAGGGCTTGGTGATGTAGTCGACCGCGCCAAGGTCGAAGGCGGTGACCTTGTCCTGGGGGCTCTGGAGGCCCGAGAGGATGATCACCGGGATGTTCAGGGTCTTGCCGTTCTCTTTGAGCGTGCGGAGCACTTCGAATCCGTCGGTGCCCGGCATGTCGAGGTCGAGGAGGATGATCGCGGGGTTGATGGACTCGGCCTTGGCGAGGCCTTCGACGCCGTTGTCCACGCAGACCAGCTCGAGCTCTTCGTGGCGCAGCCTGGCTTTGAGAAGCCTGTGCACGTCCGTCGAATCGTCCACGACAAGGACGATCGGTTTGGACTCCTCAAGTTGTGGCTTCTCAGACGTCATCTGCGAAGGGGCCTCTGCGCCGCGCGGGCGGACAGGAAACGAACGGTTACTTCACAACGCGGCTGCACAAGGCGATGAGGGCATCGACCTGCGTCTTGACGCTCTCGAGACTGGCGCCGGGCGACAGGGCTTTCACCTGGGCCTCGACCACGCCGGCGGCCTTGCCGATGGCCTCGAAGCCATAGCCCGCGGAAGCGCCCTTGAGCTGATGCGTGATGCGGCCGAGGGTCTCGGTCTGCCCCTCCGCGAATGCGGAGGTGATGGCCTGCACGCGCTGAGGAAGCTCTTCGACGAAGAGCTCAACCAGCTCGACCATGTCGGGATCGCTGGCGAAGCTGCTCCGCAGCGGTGAGTTCTGCGTGCCGGCGTGATGGGCATCAAACGACATAGACACCTCCCCAGAATTCAGGATCGGATCGTGGAGAGGTTCAGTTGACCCACAGGCGAGCTTCTGCATCATCCCGAGCACGCAGCGGCGCGGCGTAGACCGCCCCTCCGCACCCCGAAGTGCGGGGCTAAGTGACTCAGAATCGAGCAGTTCGGGCGAATCTTAGCGCAACGTGGGCAGGGCTCGACCTTGCCGTCTGTGCGGTCTGGGCAAAGGCGGAATTCCCGGGGGAAGCAATGATTATTGCGTAGACCTGCAAAACCCTTAGCCGAGCTTCATGGCCTTGGCCATCGCGATGCCCATCTCGGCCGGGCTCAGGGAGACCTCGACCCCCGCTTCGCGGAGGGCGTTGATCTTGGCGTCGGCGGTGTCGTCGGCGCCCCCGATGATTGCCCCGGCGTGGCCCATGCGACGGCCGGGGGGAGCGGTCCGTCCGGCGATGAAGGCCGCGACGGGCTTGCGGACGTGCTTCTTGATGTAGTGGGCCGCGTCGATTTCGTCGGTGCCGCCGATCTCACCGATCATGAGGATCGCGTGGGTGTCCGGGTCTTCCTCGAAGAGCTTGATGCAGTCGATGTGCGAGAGCCCGCGGACAGGGTCTCCGCCGATCCCGACGCACGTGCTCTGGGCCAGACCGAGCCGGCTGGTCTGCCAGACCGCCTCGTAGGTCAGCGTGCCGGAGCGGGAGACGATGCCCACGCTCTTGCCGACCTTGGACTGCGAGATGTGGGTGTTGATGTAACCGGGCATGATCCCGATCTTGCAGCCCGAGTTGGTGTAGGGATCGGAGGGAGAAGTGCCTGCGCCGGTCTTGGGACCGGGCGTGATGACGCCCGGGCAGTTGGGACCGACCAGGGTGATGTTCGCGCCGGACGCGTTCATGCGGTCCAGTTCAGCGCGGGCCTTGATCATGTCCTGCACCGGGACGCCTTCGGTGATGCAGCAGATGAGCTTCAGGCCGGCGGCGGCGGCCTCAAGGATCGCGTCGGCCGCGAAGGGGGGCGGTACGAAGATCATGGTCGCGGTCGCGCCGGTGTCGCGGACCGCGCGGTCGACGGTGTCGTAGATCGGCAGACCGTTCTCGTCCTTGGTGCCGCCCTTGTTGGGCGTGATGCCCCCGACCAGGCGGGTGCCGTAGTTCAGGCACCCCTTGGTGTGCTGGGCGCCGAAGGAGCCGGTGATTCCCTGACAGAGGACGCGGGTCGAGGCGTTGACGAGAATTGCCATAGGTTCGAGAGGGTACGTGAGCCGTGCGGCCATGACAAACCCCGACCGGCAATCGAAATTTGTTTGGGCCCGCATCGCGCTCGCTTCGCGGGGCGGTGCGAAGCGAGCGCTCGGATCCGCTCTTCCTGTAGGGGCCGACAGGGGCGTTGCGGGCGCTGCTCCGGGTTCCCGAGCGGCAGCCGTCGGGGATGCCAGTCGATCATGCTCCGGTGCGGGGGAACTCTGGCGACGGGGATCGCCGGGCTTGGCAAGTCTGCCTCACCTCGCGGGCCCGAGGCTCCGAATTATGGGATCTGGCAGTTGGGGTCTCGAGTTCCCACAGGGCGATTGGGCGCCAAGGCGCCGTCGGAGGGCCCGGGGATGCGGGCGGCGGTGGCGGTTTGTGGTATAACAGTTGATCGGGTAAGGAGTTGAGACTCCCGCCCAAGGAGAGGCGACACCGGCATGACAAGCCTGGATGCGTTGCGACGGGCAGCGACCGCGGTCGGATTGGCCGCGGTGCTGGCGGGAGGACTGCCTCTGACGGCGGCCGGGCAGGCTCGCGCGCCGGGGCCGCGTCGTCAGGCCACGCCCGCGAGCGGAAGCACGCCCACGCCGGTGGTGCGCTGGGTCCGATGGGATAACGGCGAAGTGGCCAGCAACCTCGAGGTCGTCTTCTCCAGACCAGACCCGAGTGTGTCGGTGGACGGAAAGACCGTGCCTGCGGGTGTGCGTCGGTATGCCGAGCCGCGCCTGCTGCTTCCGGGGCCTACGCCGACGCCGATGCGCACCAGTCAGGTCAACGTGAGTCGGATCTGGGCGGGGCACTGGATCGATCAGTCCGACTGCATGGTGGAGATGTGGACCACGCCCGGGAACACGCAGCAGTGGATCGCGGTCGCGGCGAGCGGTGTGTATCCGCCGGAGTCGAGCCGGACCAAGGGGCTTGGGCTGGTGAGCACCCAGAATCTGTTTCAGGGTCAGTCGCCGGACCCGTCGCCCGGGTACAAGCACGCGCCGATGTCGTTTGTGATCGCCGACGGGTGCATTCTGGGCGCGTGTGAAGTGCGCCGCGCGGACACGAACGTGGGCGCCGCGGTCTCGCTGGCGTACTGGGATGAGAACGTTGCCTGGTCCGCGACGGACGCTCCGGACGCGGTGCACGGCGAACGGAAGTGGAAGCTGCACAGGCTCGGGCCCGAGATCCAGGTGGGAAGACATCGCGGCGAGGGCTGGATGGCCTCGGGCCCTTGGGTGCCGCCGGGAGGCGTGGACGCGGCCAGCGGCAAGATCCTGGAGTTCTTCGCGGCGTACACCGACTATCGCTCCAACTCGGGATCCATGGGAGGACAGCTCTTCCTGGTCCGTTGCTGGCGCAACAGTCCCGAGGCGGGCTGGAACCTGGATCCCGAGATCTTGCTCTACGCGGACGAACCGGGCGGTCAGCTGGTTCCGATTCCCCAGCA
>CAZHFW010000072.1:0-8467 GCA_964531675.1 uncultured Phycisphaeraceae bacterium
TCATGCTCCGCGACAAGAAGATCCACCCCAACGTCGACTTCCCCTGCGGCATGACCTACTTCACCATGGGCATCCCCGTCCCCCAGTACACGCCCATCTTCGTCGCGGCCCGCGTGACCGGCTGGGCCGCCCACATCATCGAACAGCACGACAACAACCGCCTCATCCGCCCGCTGGCCAAGTACACCGGGCCTGCCGAGCGCAAGTGGGGCTGAAGCAGCGTCAAGATCGCGAGATTGCCAAAGAGCAAAGATCCAAAGGGCCAAACTCGGAACTCCGAGTTTGGCCCTTTGGCAATTTGCGATCTGGCGCTTTTACACCCGCACCGGCTCCGGCGTCAGCGTCCCGGCCCGGACTTCGACCTTGGCCTCGCCCGGCAGATCGATCGTCAACAACTGCCGGTAAATCGACTCCACCTCCGCGATGTGCCCCGGGAACGACTGCAGCCCGCGGGTGACCGCGTGCACTTCCGCCGGTGACGGCACGACCACCTCGCCCGTCGCGACCCGCGTGATGTGCTGCGCCAGGTCCTCCGGCGATCCGCCCGGGAAGAGCAGGCCGTTGCCCAGCGGACGTTCGCGGTCCTTGCCCGGCTCGATGATCCACTCGGGCGGACCGCCAAGCCTCGAGCTGATCACGAACTTGCCCGCGTGCAGCATCTCCAAGAGGACCAGAGGCGAGTTCTCGAACCACACGTGCGGCAGGATGCCCACGTCGAACTCCCCGCCCGAGGACAAGAGCTGCAACATGTCGTACCCGCCGCCGAAGGCGACCTCCGGATACACGCTCAGCTTCTTGCGCAGCGTCCAGTCCCAGCCCGCCGCCCGGATATAGAACTGGCACCGCTGGCGGACTTCATGCGAGAGCAGCGGGATCGCGTTGACGAGCACCGCGAGCCCCTTGTTGTTGCGCGTGGTCCCGAAGAACCCGAAGCGAAGGGGCCTGGTCGCGGCCTTGGGATCCCAGGGCCTGGCGTCATAGAAAGGCGAGCGCCGCGCCCGACGGTTCAACGCGTCAAAGTGGGGCTGCCCCAGGAGCACATGCCTCCCGAGTTCGCGCCGCAGGCCCATGGTGTGCAGGGTCTCGAGCACGAACTTGCTCGGAGGCGTCACGAGCGAGGCCTGATTCACCGCCTCGATGCCAGCGCTGCGCCGCCTGCCGTAGTCGTTGAGAACCTTCAGGTGGTGGTCCGCCTTCAGGAACTTCTCGTTGGTGTCGATCTCCGCGCGGCCAAGCTCGGGGACCTTCTCGCCCTTCTCGAGCCTGAGCCCATGATCAACCAGTCCCGGATGCCCCGGCGCGACCTGGATGTCGTACCCCAGGGCCAGCTCATCGAACATGGGCTTGGGCGCTTCGACCTTCGCGGGCTTGGGTTCGGGCTTGCGGAGCCGCTTGACGCGGCGCTTCACGAAATCGACGATGCCGCGGGTGAGCCAGTAGAGCTCGGGGCCCGCGAAGTTGTGCGCCGATGTCTCCAGGCTGCGATAGAGCCTGCGTCGGTGCGGACGCGGCGCGTCCAGGCACCCCACGCAGCGCTCGCCCCCCTGATAGTCCAGGCAGACGCGCTTCTCTTCGTGCAGCAGGTCGACCTGCGGGCAGACATACCAGTGGTTGTGGGCCGTCACGATCACGGGCCGCCCGGTCGCGCGGATCTTCCCGATCAGGTCGAGCGAGTAGCCCTCGAGCGAGTGGATGTGCACCACCTGTGCGCCGACGCGGTCGAGCCACTGGATCACCATCCGTGAGTGCTCGGGCGAGCTCATCTCCTCCGCCATGTTGCGGAAGTTGCTCGACGCCGGGGACAGGTTGGGCGAGTTGAAGAAGTCCCAGCACGAGATCCCGCGCCAGTCCTCGAAGTGCTTGTAGTACATGCTGCGCCGGATGGAGTAATCCATGCCCGAGCGCATGTAGTACACGCGGTGCCCGCTCATCGCCAGGCCGATCGCCAGGTCCGAGGCGTTCAGGTTGTACCCCGAACCTTCGCGGGCCTGGAGCGAGAGCCTGGCCCACCCCAGCAGCGCGATCGTCAGAGGCTGGCCCGTCCGCTTCCACCCGGGCGGCGCCTCGGGGAGTTCCGCGGGTTTGATCGGGCTCCCGGACACTTGCTTCGGATCAGCCACGCGTCGCCTTCCCGGCCGAGCCGAACTTGCTCGTGTTCACCACGAACGGTCGAACGAACGAATACAGCAGCACGCGCCCGCCGGTGATCGCGATCTTGGCCAACCGCTTGAGCTTGGCCTTCTGCCCGCCGCGCTCGATCTGGGCCCGCGTGGGCGTCTTGCGATCGATGTGTACGTTGTACGTCGCGCGGAGCAGCGGGAAGTCGTTCACCTGGTCCCAGATGACCGTCGCGATCGGGAACTGCTTGAGCATGTCCCGCTGACGGAAGAGCTTGGAACGCAGTCGATGCGAGTACACGATCCGCTCGGGCTGGATCAACGCGTTGAACCCGTCGCGCAGCGCATCGGAAGGATCGGGGATGTCATTGCGGATGATGTACACGAACTTGGGAATGTCCGCCGAGCGGTTGTGCACCGACAGGTGGTTGATGATCCACCCGCGAAGCTCATCGGCCCAGTCCACCATCCCGGGACGGTTGATCATGAGCGCGACCGTCTGATCGGCCTTGAGCGCGCCGATGCGGTCCAGGCCCTCGCACACGCCTTCGGGCGCCGGGCCTTCATAATCAAGCTTGCCCCACTTGCCGGTGCAGATGTCATCGGCGGTCCGCCGCATGATCTCCGCGTGGAACAGCCTCCGGTACCACACCGCCTTGATCGAGTCCTTCAGGAAGCCCGCGAGCCACTTGAAGGTGACGATCCGCACCCGGCTGCGCGGGATGATCTTCTGGATCATCCACACGACGTTCCGCTGCGCGTAGTAGAGCCTGGCGGGCGTGAGCTTCATGAGCCAGGGCGTGTGGTAGACCTCGGCTTCCAGCGCGCACACGACCTTGTACCCGTGCTTCGGGAAGCGCAGGCCCCAGTCGGCGTCGTCGCAATAGATGAAATAGCGGTAGTCCCAGTAGCCGACCTCACGCACCGCGGACCAGCGTCCGAGCAGGCAGCACGCGCTGGCCACATCGACCTCGCGCACGCCGGTGTACGTGTTGGCGCCCTTGGGCCCGCCCACCTTGGCGGCCCACTCCTTGTGTGACTCAAAGAGCCGGTGCCCCGGCGCGGGCTGATCGCCCATGCGGCCGGTCTCGATGTCCATGTAGATCGTGCTCTCGATGGTCACGCCGCGGTTGTGCCAGTCCACGGTGCGTGATCCGACCAGGCCGACCTTGGGATCCGCTTCCGCCGCCGCAAGCATGTGCTCGAGCGCCCGCGGCGCGACTTCCGCGTCGTCGTCCACGAGCCACACGTAATCGGGCTTGCCTCCCGAGGCGCCTTCCCAGCCCTTTTCGAGGTAGCGCTCGATGAACGCGAAGCCCGTGTTGAACCCGCCGCAACCGCCGAAGTTGTTGGCGTTGTGGACCACGGTCAGCGAGCGGAAGCCGCCCGCGTTGGTCGCGGGCCTCAGGCCGATCCTGGCCTCATCCACCGGCGTGCGGAACGCGGGCTCGTGCGCGACCTTGGCGTCGTTGATCACGACCTGCTCGGGCTTCCACGCGGCCTGAAGCGCCTCGAGCGTGCCGTCGGTGGACGAGTTGTCCACGATGATCACATCCAGATTGGAAACCGGGTAGCTCTGGCTCGCGACCGCCTTGAGCTGGTGGTCCAGCGGGGTCTTGCGGTTCCAGGTCACCACCAACACCGCGATCGAGCGTTGCGCCACCGCGGGCCTCCCACCGGCCAGCACCTCCACCGCGCCGGCCGGCCGCACACTGGCCAGCCCCTGCGCGAGCGTGCCTGCCGCCTGCGAATTGTCTTGTTCGGATTTCATGACAGTCGTCGACACGCGAGGAAGCCTCCGCAGATGACGGTTTCAGGGACCGATGAGCTGGGCGGAAGCCGCCCCCGGGTTGGCCCGGGAGAACCGGGAAGGTGAGGGTAAACACCCCGCATACAAGGTTTCCAGCTCCCGGGCATGCTCGTCGATGTCCTTGGGAGGTCGCACGTTGCGACGCATCTGGGTGAGAAGCTGGGGGTTTTTGACCAAACCGACCAGCGTCCGGGCCAGATCAAAGCGATCGTTGCCCCGGAAAAGCAGCCCGTTCCGGCCGTGCTCGATGAAGTCCGGGATCCCGCCGAGCCTGGCCCCGATCACCGGCACGCCGCAGGCCATGCTCTCGAAGACCGTCTGGGGAGCGTTGTCCCACCAGACGCTCGGAACAATGGTCGCGTCCTTGCCTCCCATGATCCACGGGATGTCCCAAGGCTCGTAGCCGTGATGCATCGTCAGCCCGCCGAGCCTGGGCTCGAGGCGACGGAAGCGCCACTCCTGATGCTGCCCATCCTTGGCGTACACGAACATGTGCAGCCTCTGGGTGTACTCGGGCGTGAGCAGCTCGAGCGTGTCGAGCAGCATGTGCAGCCCCTTGTAGAAGCTGTTGAAGCCCAGGAAGACGAGCCTGATCGGCCGCGGCGCGAGCGGATTGAACTCGGGCGGATCAAAGAGCAGGTCCGCGTTCTTCGCCACCATTTGGTTCAGCACGGTGCCGATCGTCTGCCGCTCGACCTTGTCCGGATGAACGCCCATCGCGATGAACTTGTCGCGCACGAAGTGAGAGACCGCCAGCACGCGATCGCACGCGTTGAGCATGTCCACCATGGCGCGACGACGACGCCCGTACGCGTTGACAGGCTCGTCGCACGCGGGCTCGGCCTTCGCCTCGTTCTCCAGCGGGATCCACTCGAAATGGTCCATGCCCGGGAGCTTGGGCGGGCCGAGCTTTCCCGTGATGAAACCGGTCTTCCCGCGCGCGTCGTCCGCGACCGGCATCGAGGCGTCCAGATCCGCCGACGCCCCCACCGCGGCCCCGGGCAACGGCACAGGCATCGAAACCGGTTGGGGAACGGGCGCTGGTGCAACCTCGGCGGCGCGGGGCAGAGGCGACTTGCCAACGAGCTTGTCGCGGATCATGCCGCCGATCTGCGCCCAGGTCGGAGAACTCGCCCTCGACTCGGTGAGCACCGGCGTCGGCGCGATCGCGCTCACCTGCAGCGGAGCAACCTTCAGCACGCTCTTCGCGTACGCCGCCGCGGCCTGCTGTCGCTCATCAACCGGGTCGGGCGACTCCATGCATCCATCACAGGCCTGGCCGTTGCGCGCATCGAAGCAGGGCTTGCGGTGCCCTTGCATGAGGTACGACTGCGGACAGATCGTGTGGTAGTTGTGCAGGCTGTAGACGACCGCAGCGCCGGACGCCCGGGCGGCGCCGACCGAGCCCGCGGTGAAACCCTCGATGTTGTGGAAGTGCACCACGTCGGGCCTGAGCTCGCGGAAGAACGACGCCAGGCACGCCTCGAGCTCGGGATTGGCGATCTCCCCCTCGGGGTCCTTGAACTGGCGGTGGGTCGGGGCAACGACCGGGGAGTTGACGACCTCAAAGACCCGGACGCCCAGCCAGTCGGGATGCCGGCAGACCACGCAGGGCCCGGGGTTTGCCCGGTCCGACGCGCCGTCATGGGTCAAGGGCACAAAGCTCGTCCCGGAGGAGAGATAGACCACGTCATGGCCGAGCTTGACCAGGCTCAGGGCCAGCGCCTGGCCGTAGCCATTCACCCCCCCACCCTGGGTCGCGCCGTCCCAGATCTTCGCCCAGTTGACCAGGACGATCCGCATCCAGCGAGTATAAACACGCCGAAAGCCGATACGAAATGAGAGCGGCCGATCGGGTCGCTATGCTTGCTCGGCCCCCGACGGCCGGACACCCGACTCGGGGGCATGGCGGAGGTTTGCTGACCGTGACGTGGATGCACCGACTGCGTCTGAAAGTCCTGGCGATCGCCCTCGGGCTCGCCCTGACCGCCATCGCGCTGATTTCGCTGACGACCATCCCCGCGTGGCCGATCGTCGGCGTCGCTTTCGCGGCCACAGCCTTCGTCGTCAACCAGATGTCCTCACGCCTCTCGGGCGTCGTCTGTCATGGCTGCGGCTCTGACATCCAAGGCGTCCCCGGCGGGCAATACGGCGTCACGTGCCCCAAGTGCGGCCACCTGACCCAGCACCTGGCCTTCGGCCCCGCGCCGGACAAGACCCCCGACGCCCCCACCACCGAGCCCGAAGAGACCCACGAGGCCTGATCCGAGCCGCGGAGCCCTCGCTCGCGCTCAGGACTCCCGAACGCTCAGACTTCGCACCGACAAAAGAAACGACGCCAGCTTGCGCCGGCGTCGCGGTGAATCTATCTGTGTCGAACCGGGCACAAACCCGGAGCGGGCGATCCGCTCGGATCAGGCCTTGAGGCTCTTCTCGTACTCTTCCGGGCTGACCTCGGTCATCGAGGCCTTGGACAGGATCTGGTCCATGACCTTGTGCTCGCGGATCTGCTGGAAGATCAGGCCGACCTGGTTGCGCTGGACGATCTCCTGACGCAGCTTGGCGACCGGGACGTTCCGCTCCGCGGCCAGCTGGGCGATGCGGGCGTGGATCTCGTTCTCGGAGACCTGAACGTTGAAGTCCTCCGCGGCCTTGTTGAGGATGAAGAAGAGCTTGAGTTCGGTCTGCGCCTCGGAGGCGGACGCGGCGCGGAGCTCGGCGATGTGCTCCTCGATCTTGTGGGGCTCGAAGCCGCGGTACATCAGCTCGACACGGCGACGCTCGAGCGTGCGGGCCGCCTGCTGGGCGGTGAGCCGCTCGGGGAGCTCGATCTTGGTCGAGTCGAGCAGGTGCTTGCTGAGCTGCTGGCGCATCGCGACCTGCTGCTGGACCATCGCGCGCTGACGCAGACGGCCCTTGATGGCGTCCCGCAGGGCCGCCTCATCGGCGAAGCCCAGGGCCGCGACGATGGTCGCGGTCTCGGCGGCGATGATGCGGTCGATGCGATCGACCTTGAAGGTCATGGTGAGGTCGGCGTTGCGGACGCCCTCGATCTCGTGCTGGGCCGGGCCCTTGGCCTTGATCGTGACGCTCTCGCCCGACTTGGGAAGGCCGAGCTGCTTGGAGAAGTCGTCGACCATGATCCCGAGGATCATGCCCTTGCCGCCCTTGTCCTTGGTCGGGATCTGCACGACGGCGCCGTTGATGTTGTAGAACTCTTCGCCCTTGGGCCCGGTCATGATCGCGTGGCCCGTGAGGTAATCGCCCGCCTCGGGGGTGTCGCGCGACTCGAGCGAGCCCTCGTTGATGCAGATCTTCTTGAGCTCTTCCTCAACCTGCGCGTCGGTCACGTCGTAGGTCGGCTTCTTCACCGAGATCCCGTCGAGCTTGGGCATCTCGAACTCGGGCATGACCTCGATCTCGATCTCCACCGAGAGCGGCTTGCCTTCGACGACCTCAACGCCCGCGATCTGGTCGCTGGTCGGCTGACCGATCACGCGGATCTTGTTCTCTTCAACCGCCGACTTGTACGCCTCGACCACCAGCTGCTGCTTGGCCTCCTGGCGGATGTCGTTGGCGAATCGCTTCTCGATCAGGCGGCGCGGCACGTGCCCGCGACGGAAGCCCGGGAGCGACGCATTGGCCGCCAGCGCGTCGATCGAGTCCTTGATCCGCTCCGTGACCACGGCGGCGGGGATCTCAATCTGGAGCTTCTTCCGGCTCGGGCCGGCGTCGGTAATCGTGACTTTGTTCTTCGTCGCGGTGGCAGCGGACATGCGTGAAACCTCGGGTTCGGAGCCTTCCCGCCCTGCCCCACGACGCACGTGCGCCGGACCAGCAAAAGCGGACACGGACGATAGGCCCCAACTCATCGCAAGGCACTCTTGCGGGGGAGGCCGCATCCCGGGTTTCCCCAAACCCCCAGACCCCAAGCCCCGACATCGGCACGACTTGCGCATCCGCTCCGCCGCACGCCCGCGCCAAAAGCACGGCGGGCCCCCGGTTGCCCGGGGGCCCGTCTTTCGGCCAGGTGCAGCGTCGTAAGCCGAGTTCTGTCCCTCCGGTGGTTTCCCCTCCCGCTCCTTGACGGGGGCTCTGGGAGGAGACCTTCCGGGATGGACGGCCATTTCTCTGGGCGGCCTGTCGCCAGGCCGCTCAAGCGGTCTACCCGCCTCGCGTACCCCGGACCGGGGCGGACGCTTGCGCGCCCGGAGGCTGCTCGACCTTGCACACCGGTGGGGTTTGCCTTGCCCCGACTGTCACCAGCCGGGCGGTGCGCCCTTACCGCACCATTTCACCCTTACCTGATCCCCGGCAAGCCGGGGCCATCGGCGGTGTCTTTTCTGTGGCACTTTCCCTCACGCGGGGCCGCCCCGCGCGGGTGGGCGTTACCCACCACCGTGTCCTGCGGTGCTCGGACTTTCCTCAGCGTCGGGCGAGAACACAACCCCACGCCGCGGCCGCCTTGCTGCACCCGCACCAGATCATACGCGCCGCCCCCACACCCCACCCGCCCACACCTTGCTTGCGGTATCTTGTC
>CAZHFW010000073.1:0-7707 GCA_964531675.1 uncultured Phycisphaeraceae bacterium
GGCGAGCACGAGGTCAAGTACGACGACACCCCGGTCGAGAAGCACGCCGAGGATCTTCTGGGCTGGCTCAACGTGCAGATCGCAACGCCCGAGATCGCCGCAGCAGGATTCGAGATCGAAGGCAAGCCCGCGATCGAGTTCTCGCGCGTCTTTGCCGGACGCCGGCGCTCCGAGATGATCGGCATGTTCCTGGCGCTGTTGCACCTGATGAAGAACCGCCTGGTGACGGTGCGCCAGGACAAGATCGAGGGGCAGATTTATCTCGCCCCGCGCGATCCGGATGCGGTGGAGATCGCGCCCGACACCGATGGGGCGTGAGCATCAGAGCCCTGTCGCGAAAGCGACGGGCCGACGGGCGACTGGTTGTTTTTGACGTGATGTGCCAGAACGTCGGATTCCCCTCGCTTGCGCGAGGGGCTCGGACGGATCGGACTGTTCAGCGCAGTTCCGCCAGGAACGTCGCGAAGCGGTCCATGCCCTTGTTGATCTGCTCTTCGGAGCACGCGAAGCTGATGCGGACGCAGTTCTTGCCGCAGCCGCCGAAGTCCTCGCCGGGGACGAACGCGACGAGCTTCTCCGTGAGGAGGGCTTCGCACAGGTCCATGGACGAGTTGAGCTTCTTGCCGCTGGGCGTCGACTTGCCGAAGTACGCCGAGACGTCCGGGAAGGCGTAGAACGCGCCGGTCGGCCTCGGGGACTTGAGGTGGGGGATCTGCTTGAGGCGCTGGTCGATCACCTTCGCACGGCTCGCGAAGGCCTGTCGCATCTTCTCGACCTCGGGGGCCGCTTCCAGAATCGCGGTGCGGATCGCGGGGTAGGTGAAGCTCGTGATGTTCGTCGTCATCTGGCCCTGGAGCACGCCCATCGCGTTGATGAGCTTCTTGCCGAACGCGCCCGAGCCCGCGGCATAGCCGATGCGCCAGCCGGTCATCGCGTAGGCCTTGGAGAGGCCGTTGATCGTGAGCGTGCGCTCGGCGATCTCGGGGACGGCGCCGATCGAGAAGTGATCGATGCCGCCGTAGACGATCTTCTCGTAGAGCTCATCCGAGAGCACCACCAGATCCGGGGAGGTTGTGGCGGCGGCTTCAGCGCAGACCTTGGCGAGGGCCTTGAGCTCCTCGGGGGAGTACATGGTGCCGCAGGGGTTGCTCGGGCTGTTGATGATGAACATCCGCGTGTTGTGGTTCATCGCCTTGCGGAGCTGCTCGGGGGTGATCTTGAAGTCGGTCTCGGGGCCGGTCTGAAGCTCGACGACCCTGCCGCCGCAGAGCTCGACGATGGGGGCGTAGCTCACCCAGGCCGGGACGGGGAGGATGACTTCCTGCTGGGGTTGTCCCGGGGCGGGGAAGTCGAGCAGGCACTGGCAGGCGACGTAGAGGGAGTGCTTGCCGCCCGCGGAAATCGCGATGTGGTCAGCGGTGACGCCCGGGAGGTGATTCTCGGTCGTCAGCTTCTTGGCCAGGACGGAGCGGGTCTCGGGGTCGCCCAGGGTGGGCATGTACTTGGTCATGCCCTGGTTCAGGGCGGCGACCGCGGCCTGCTTGACCATGGAGGGGGTGTCAAAGTCGGGCTCGCCGGCGGCGAAGGAGAGGACGTCCAAGCCCTGGGCCTTCATGGCCTTGGCACGGTTCATGAAGGCAACGGTGACGGAAGGCTTGAGGCCAGCGACGCGACGGGAGACATCCAGATTGCCCATGGTGGGGAACCATAGCGGTGCCAATCACAGATTTAAGCGCGGGTTGGGGACCTTTTTGGGTCTTCGCGCCCCCTTTACGATTTGAACCCTCGCGGGCTGAGGGCTAGGCTTTGCCCCAATCCTGATCACCAAAGGCCCATTCAGGGGTGCATATGCCGATCGCTGCCGACCGGAAGTCTGAGATTGTCAGTCAATACCGCCGTGACCAGAGTGACTCTGGGTCGCCCGAGGTGCAGATCGCTCTGCTCACGGAGCGCATCCAGGGCGTCGCGGGCCACCTGAAGGACCACGACCACGACTACCACTCGCGCCGCGGGCTGATCATGATGGTCGGCAAGCGCAACCGCCTGCTGCGGTATCTCGCCCGTCGAGATCCGGACAAGTACACCCAGGTCATCACGCGTCTGGGTCTGCGCAAGTAATCCCAACGGCCCGCGATCGAAATGGTCGCGGGCCGCTTTGTTTTCCGGCGGCCGGTTGTTCCGGCGCCGGTGCGTTCAATGCCGGCTCTTCCGCGGGGCGGCAGTGGGCACAGGGCAGTTCTCGGGGCGCACGCCCAGCAGACTGCCCGATGCCTTCTGCCTCTTACCGAGGCGAGCCGGACCACATCAAGGTCCAATTCCCCATCGAGGGGCGCGGCCCAGGCACTGGCGGAGCACGACGTATCCCCAGCAGGCCGCGAGCAACTGGTCCCTTCAGCAGGACCACGAAAGGAAATTCGCATGTCCGACACCTCCACCAGCGCCGTGGCGCCCCGCTATGTCTCCGCGAACTCTGTCCGCGTTGAGAAGGAAATCGGCGGCCGCGTCATGGTCATCGAGACCGGCGTCATCGGCCGTCAGGCCTCCGCCACGGTCCTGCTGACCTACGGCGGGACCACGGTCCTGGCCTCGGTCGTCCGCGCCGATCCCCGCGAAGGCATCGACTTCTTCCCGCTCACGGTCGACTACCGCGAGAAGACCTCCGCGGCCGGCAAGTTCCCGGGCGGCTTCCGCAAGCGCGAGGGCGCGCCCACCGAGAAGGAAATCCTCACCATGCGGATGATCGATCGCCCGATCCGTCCGCTGTTCCCCGATGGCTATCTCGACGAGGTCATGATCCAGTGCTTCGTCATGAGCCATGACGGCGAGAACGACTCGGACGTGCTGGCCGGCACCGCGGCCTCCGCGGCCCTGGCGATCAGCTCGATCCCCTTCGAGGGGCCGACCGCGACGGTCCGCGTGGCCCGCATCCACACCGATGACGGCCCCAAGTTCGTCGTCAACCCCACGGTCAGCCAGATGGACTACTCGGATCTGGACTTGGTCATCGCGGGCCACGTTGACGGCCTGAACATGATCGAGGTCGGCGCCGCGCAGGTCGACGAGAAGGGCGTCATGGGCGCCATCGAGTTCGGCTTCGACAACATCAAGGAAGTCCTGGGCCTCATCAACCAGCTGGTCGCCAAGGTCGGCAAGAAGAAGGAGATCGGGACGCTCCACCTCCCGTCGCCCGAGATCACCGAGAAGTGCGCCAAGCTCTGCGAGAAGGACCTCATCGCGGCCCGCAAGATCCCGGGCAAGAAGGAGCGCAACGAGAAGGTTGACGCCCTCCGCAAGGCGTTCCTCGAGAACCATTTCCAGGTCAAGCTCGACTCCACGCCGGCGATCGCCGCGGAGACGACCAAGGCCCGCTCGATGGCCAAGGAAGCCTTCAAGCGTCTGGAAGAGAAGATCACGCGCCGCCTCATCGTTGAGGAAGGCATCCGCGCCGACGGCCGCAAGCCCATGGAGATCCGCCCGATCATCAGCGAGGTCGGCGTCCTCCAGCGCACGCACGGCTCGGCGATGTTCCAGCGCGGCGAGACGCAGAGCCTGGTGAGCTGCACGCTCGGCACCGCCAAGGACGAGCAGATCATCGATGGCCTGCTCCCCGAGTACTCCAAGAAGTTCAGCCTGCACTACAACTTCCCGCCGTTCTCGACGGGCGAAGTGAAGCGCATCACGGGTCCGGGCCGTCGCGAGATCGGCCACGGCGCGCTGGCCGAGCGTTCGCTCCTGGCCATCCTCCCCTCGCCCGAGGAGTTCCCCTACACGATCCGCGTCGTCTCGGACATCACCGAGTCCAACGGCTCGTCCTCGATGGCGTCGGTCTGCGGCGGCTGTCTGGCCCTGATGGACGCGGGCGTGCCGATCAGCTCGACCTGCGCCGGCATCTCGGTCGGTCGCTTCTCTGACGACAACAACACCAAGGAGATCTTCGTCACCGACATCATCGGCGAAGAGGACTTCTTCGGCGACATGGACTTCAAGGTCTCCGGCACCCGCGAGGGCATCACCGGCATCCAGCTCGATCTGAAGGCCCGCGGCCTGTCGATCGAGCAGATCGAGCGCATCCTCGAGCAGGCCCGCATCGGCCGCCTCGACATCATCGAGACCATGGAGCGCACGATCGCCAAGCCCCGCGGCGAGATCAGCCCCCTGGCGCCGCGCCTGGTCACGATCCACATCGATCCCGAGAAGATCGGCAAGCTCATCGGGCCCGGCGGCAAGATGATCCGCGGCCTGCAGGACCGTCACGGCGTCACCATCGACGTCGAGGACGACGGCACGGTCATGATCGCCGCGACCAACGGCCCGTCGCTCGAGGCGGCCCGTGCGGAGATCGAAGCCCTCTGCGAAGAGGTCAAGGTCGGCGCGGTCTACACCGGCAAGGTCGTCAGCATGAAGGACTTCGGCGCCTTCGTCGAGCTGGCCCCGGGCACCGACGGGATGTGCCACATCTCCGAGCTGGCCGAGGGTTACGTCCGCGCGGTTGCAGACGTCGTTCGCATGGGCGACATGATCAAGGTCAAGGTCATCAACGTGGATGATCAGGGCCGCATCAAGCTCAGCCGTAAGCAGGCCCTCGCGGGCGAGGGCGAAGGCGCGACCGACGGCGCGTCGGGCGTTCCCAGCCCGGACAACGCCGAGGGCAGCGGTGGCGGCGACCGCGGACATCGCGGCGGGGACCGTGATCGTCGCGGCGGCGGAGGAGGCCGTGGCGGCCACCGTGGCGGGCGCGGCGGTGATCGTGGTGATCGCGGTGGTGACCGTGGCGATCGCGGCGGCGATCGTGGCGGGGACCGCGGCGGCGATCGCCCCGAGTTCTCCTCTTCGGGTGGTGGGCACTAACGTCCACCGCACCTGAGGTGCGATAATTTCAAAACCGGAATCCTTTGCAGGTTGCCCAAGTTTACGGTAGCCTGCACGAGTGGTCGCTCGGAGTGAATCGAGCGCCCACCAGCGCGTTGGCGTCTGTCGGGGGTAGCGCCAAACGTCTTCGCGCTTGTGTTGACCGCGGGAGTCCGGGTGCTTTGTCTGTTCCCCGCTCGCGGCAGGCCGCTTTGAGTTGTCCCTTTTGACGGGGACCGTCCATGAGCGAGCGGACCTCAATTGAGGGCCTCGAAGGCCAGGTGAAGTGGTTCGATCCCCGCAAGGGGTTCGGCTTCATCGTGGGACCCGAGGGGCAGGACATCTTCGTGCATTACAGCGTCATCCAGGGCGACGGGTTCCGCGCGCTCCAGGATGGGTCTGCGGTCGTGTATGACGCCCAGAAGACCGACAAGGGCTGGAAAGCCACCAAGGTGGTCCGCCAGACCAGCGTCGAGGTGACCGTCGTCCCGCGCCGCGGATACTCTCGCACGCCCAGACGCTGACGGGATCGATGTCTGATCGCCGTCGCGTCCTGGTGTCGGTGCGGACGGCATGATGCTCGTGTGGTTTCTTCCAGGCTTCGTGCTCGGTTTGAGCGTCGCGGGCGCCGCGGCGTGGTGGTACCTGCGCCGCCACCTCCGCAAGGTCCGCGAGGCCGAACGCCGTGCCCGGGCCGCGGAACGCATGGCCGAGATCGGCGCCATGACCGGCGGCTTGGCCCACGAGATCAAGAATCCGCTTTCCACCATCGGCCTCAACGCCCAACTGCTCTCCGAAGGCATCGATGAGCTTTCCATCGATGCCGAGAACAAGGGGCGCCTGCTTCGACGCCTCGGGTCGCTCCGGCGTGAGGTTGAGCGGCTTCGCGGCGTGCTCTCCGATTTCCTGAGCTACGCGGGGAACATCAAGCCTGACGCCCGCTCCATCGATCTGAATCAGATCGTCGAGGAGCTCAACGACTTCTTCCTGCCTCAGGCGCAGCAGGCGGGGGTGAGGCTGCGCCCGGCGCTGAGCCCGAGCCCGGTGATGGCCCACGCGGATCCGTCGCTGGTGAAGCAGGCGGTGCTGAACCTGATGCTCAACGCGGTGCAGGCGATGGGGGGCGGCGCGGGCTCCTCGGAAAAGGAACTGATCCTGCGCACGGAGCTCGAAGTGGAGAAGGGCGGCGCAACGCACGCGGTGTTGCACGTGACCGACACCGGTCCGGGCATGAACGCGGAGACGCTCGCGAAGATCTTCACGCCGTACTTCACCACCAAGGCCGGAGGCAGCGGTCTCGGGCTTCCGACTTCCCGGAGGCTCATCGAAGCGCATCACGGAAGGCTCGAGGTGCACTCCGAGCTCGGTCGCGGCACCGATTTCAAGATCTCGCTCCCGACCGCGCCCGCGATGGTCGCTCACTGAGGCTTGCGGAGCGCCGCCAGGATCTGCGCGGCCTGGGTCATCTCCTGCCTGGTGGTCAGGATGTCCGGGCAAAGCCTGACGTTTCCGAGCCTGGCGTCCGTGTTGACACCCTTTGACTTCAGGGCTTTCACGAGCTCATCCGCGTTCGGATCGGGCACGAGCACGAATGCGCCCCGCGGGGATCTGGCGGTGAAGCGGATCCCCTGGGCGCTGAGCTGTTCGCACAGGAACGACTGCTGCGCGAGGCTGTACTGGCGGAGCCTGTGCACGCCCAGCGCGAGGGTGAGCTGGAGTCCCGCGCGGGCCTGGTAGGCGAGCGCGGGGAGGGGCGTGGCCTCGAGCCAGGCGTCGCCTCCATCGCTGAACTCGGGTTGATCAGGACGGCGGAACGAGAACGTATCGCGCTTGGCGAACCAGCCGGTGTCGGTGGGGCGGAGCTTGGTGTTCGGATCGTCGAGATGGCCCGGGTGGATCGCGAGCCAGCAGGGGCCCGGCCCGCCGCGGGTGTACTTGTACGAGCCGCCGATCGCAAAGTCGGCCCCGAGCATCGGAGCGGAGAATGGAAGCACGCCCGCGGAGTGGTAGCAATCCACCAGGGCCAGCGCGCCACGCTCGTGGGCGGCCCGGACGATCGTCTCCGCGTCAAAGAGCTGCCCGGTCGCGTAGTAGACGTGCGACACGCAGACCAGGTCGGGCTTGGGGCCCTGGCGTGTCGCCTCGATCACCCGCTCGGGGGCGATGAGTCCATCGCGGTCGGCGTCCACCCACACGACCTCGGCGCGATGGCGTGCGTGCAGCACCTTCATGATGAAGTCGTTGGAGTCGAACTCGCCTCGTGTCGCGACGATCCGCGGACGGTGCTCCGGGAGAGCCCCGACGACCGTCCGCAGCGCATGTCCCGCGGAGCTCTTGGGCACCACCGCGTCGGCGCGGTCGAGGCCGAGCAGCAGCGCGATCCGCGCGCGGAAGGCATTGACCTCCGTCAGCCATGGGCCCCAGGCCTCGTCGAGCTGCTCGTACCAGAGATCCGTGAACTCGCGCATGTCGTCGCCGGTCTGGTCGAGCGGACGTCCGAGCGAGTGATTGGCGAGATAGATCTCCCGGCGTCGGAGCACGCGCGAGAAGAGGGGAGCAATGTGCTGCTGCAAGCCGCTCTCGGAGAGCGGGCCCGCGCCCAAAGCTTGGCAGGACGCGAGAATCGTGGGTGAGATGGTCGCCAGAGCGGCGGCGCTGGCTGCGGCTTCGTGGCCTGAGACTGCCATGGTCTACTCCCGGAAAGCAGCGTGAGACGTTGAGGTCAGGCGGGCTCGCCCGGGCCTCGGATCTCCGTGCGGACGAACCAGAGTTCGGGGAAGAAGTGCGTGTCGACGGCGTGCTTGAGGTAGTTCACGCCGCCGGTGCCGACGGTGCCGCGCTTGAAGCCGATGCTGCGTT
>CAZHFW010000074.1:0-7608 GCA_964531675.1 uncultured Phycisphaeraceae bacterium
TTGCTGAGAGATTACTCTCTTAGCCGGGTGTCTGTGAATGCTGGGCAAGATCACATTGCCCTAAAGCCCGCAATGTCGATTTCAACCGGCTTGCGGTTGGCGGGCGCGGCCCTCTCAAGTTTCAATAATCGGGTTTTGATGCTCATAGCTGGCGTTCTTCAAGCTTTTGAATGCGTTCTTCAAGCACGGCGGTTTCGTAGGCTTTGCGAAGCATGTCCAAGACGTAGACTAGGCGGGTTCCGTCTTGGGTTTCAATCCGCCCCGTCCGCATGTCGCGGTAAACACTCGCCATTTCCCGGCGTATCGCGTGGGTATCCCGCAAGTCGATTTTGGGGTGGCGGGGGGCAAGCGCCTTGCCTTCCTGGTCAAAGGTTCCAGGCTCAAGGTTTCCGCCAATGTTAGCGGGCTTCATCGCATCGCCCCTCCCCGGCATAGGCGGGGGGAAATGAATTTCCATATCCCCCCAACCACGCCACAAAAGCCACAAAAGCCCCCCGTGTCACTGTCTACCCCCAAAAACAGCCGGGTTCACTTCATAAACCTTGCTCGGCCTATGTGAAACCTTTTTCACAATGGGCCGGATGTAATGCCGTTCGGACAGCACGTCTAAAACCGGCTCAAGGTCAGCGGCCCGCTTAAACCGGCTCTTGTGGGCATAGTGGCAATCCCGGAAGGTGAAAGTTTCCAACCCTTCACGCCTTATCCAGCCCAGCACCCCCCGCGCACCGTCTAGCGCCGGGTCGGCCCCCATCAAGTCGAACACGGCCAGCGCGTGGGCGCTCAAGGCGTCGGCCATGCGCAAGGCGGCTTCCATGTCGGCTAGGCTGATTTCCAGCGATTCCGGCCCGCTGAAAATGTGGCGGGCAACATGCAACAGCCCGGCAATCCTTGCCACGGCCCCCGGAAACTTTCCGGCCCAATCGGTGCAATGCTCAAACATGCCTGTCGGCCCCATGCCTGCCTCAACTTTGAGCCAAAATGCGGCCCATGATTCGGACGCTTCCGGCGAAAGCTTCAAGGTGTGCGGGCAGGGTTCGCCGTTGCGGTCGGTCGCCATGGGATAGCTCAAAATGGCTTCGATTCTATCGGCATAGCCCCGCCTCACGCTTTCCGTCATCGGTCGGCCTTCCCCTGTGCGTCTGCCCAAATTCGACGGGGGCAGCGCGTAGAGAAACCGCGCCAACAAACCCCGGCCCCGGAAGCTCGGCTTTTCGGTCAGCCCGCGCAACACATCCGGTTGCGGGGATATGCCGATAGTCAACACCGGGTTTTGCAGGAACACGGGCGGGCGGCTTCCACGGTTCACCCGCACCCCGGAACCGGCGTGGCTTTGCAAATAAATATCAATGTTCGGAATCCCCCCGGAATATCGCCCGCCCATCATTTCAAACAATCCGGCTTCATCGGAAAGAATCGCCATCCGTTCGCCGTTGTCGGCCATCACGGTTCCCAGGTTTTCCGGGGTTATGTCATCGCCCCACAGTTGCGGCGCTTTGGGTATTTCCGGCAAGCTGGCCTCAAGCTCGGCAATTTCCGCCTTCATCCTGTCGAACTCCAACCCGCTTTTTTCCTTGGCGGCTTTGCTGCGCATGGCTGCGATGCGCTCGGCAATGGTCTTATAGTCGGATTCGGCTTGCTTGATTTCCGCATCCATCGCGGCGCGTTGGCGGCGCTCCCAATCGGTTAAGGGGGCAACTGCTTCGTTCTTCACGGCGGTTTTCCGGCTCCCCGGAACTAGCGCGGGGCAAGTCCAGAGGTTCACCGGCTCGAAATAATCCAACTTGACGCGCACTTGATAGCGGCCTTGCGCGGCGGCGGCGAGCGCGGCCAGCACCAGCAAGGCGGCAAGCTCGGGCGGGGTTTCCGTCGCTTCCGACAAGGCTGAAACAAAGTCTTGAACCGGCTTAGGGAACACATCCCCCGGCCACGCCGGCGGGGCGGAAGTTTCCAAAGGGATAGGCGCTTGCCAGCCATCGGCGGCGGTTTCCGGTTGGGCTGTCCACTCGGCAGGCACCGGCCCCGCATGGTCTTTAATTGCCGCGCATAGTGCATCGGTCAGCCGTTCCCGCTCGGCTTCGGGTATCGGGTCAAAGCCGTTCCATTGCGGGCAAAGGGCTTGCAGAAAATCCACGCAATCGCCCTTTTCCGGCAATCCGGGCAGGCGCACCACAAACAGCACGGGCGGCGCTTGCAAGGCGTTTAGGGCGTCGCAAACGTCCATCATGTAGCCTTGCCCCGGTTCGTCGTTGTCGGGCAGCAGGAGGGCTTGAGCGAAGCCAGACAGTGCGCCCCAATTGGCCTTGGGCGCGGCTTTGCTTCCGCCTTGGCTTGTCACCGCGCACAGTCCCAAGGAATGCAGCGCGGCGGCGCATTTCTCGCCTTCCACGATGGCCACGGTGCGGCGGTCGCCGTTCGTCCATTCCAAGCCAAACAACGGGCGCGGCTCAGGCGCGGCCCCCATGCCAAAGCCGGAACCATTCACCCGGAAGAACGGCACAACCTCTTTGCCGTCTGTGCCTTGGTAGCGCCCGACAATGCCCAGCGGCGCACCATCAGCGGCGCGATATTCCCAGGCGTGAAGCAAGGGCTTTCCTTTGAATTTTAGGGGAATGCCTGCCATGTCACACCCCCCATTCATCGGCCAGTTTCGCCAGCGCAGCGGGAAAGCTCAAGCCGTCCCGAAGTTGGACAAATGCCAGAATGTCGCGGCCTTTGGCCCCGCAAGCAAAACAAGTGAAAGCCCCGGTTTCCAGATTCACCCGGAAACTGCCCTTGCGGTTGTCGGCATGGAATGGGCATAACCCGCCATCGGCCCATAAAGCCCCCCTCGCGGGGGGCATGTTGGAAAGTTCGGATTCATAAAAGGCGCGGGGCTGAATAGCGGCCTTGATGGTTTCGGCGTTGGGGCGGCGCTTCATATCCACCCCCATGCAGCCAAAAACATCAATACCAGAAAAAGGCAAAGCTCTGGTATAATAGGCATCGTGTTGAATATGAAAGCCTTCATTTCACACCTTCCTTGCTCGGGGCGGCACCACCCGCCCTAGCCTCAAATTCCCGCACCATCCGTACAAATTCATCCCCAAGTTCACCGTACAGCGCGATTATTTCCGGCGTAAGGAAATAGCGTCTATACGTTGCTTTGCGTCCCGTTGGGTCTTTCGTATCGGCGACAAAATCAAAGTGAGAAATATCGGCCAATCCGCGTTTCCTGAATTGGTCATTTATCGCCCCGATATAGCCGGACAACCGATAGCTTGAAGTCACGGAGTCTATATCGCGGTGACATATTTCTTCTCCCAACAGTAACCGGGCAAAAACCCGGCCAGTTAATGATTTCCATCTTGGAAAGTAAAGGTTGTGCGATTTCATGCAGCACCTTCCTTGCCGTTCTGGCGGTCAAGCCATGAGAAAAAGGCAGCATCATCTATCAAGATTTTTCGGCCAATACGAACCAGCGCGGAATCAATACCGTTGGTCTTGGCGTTGAAAATAAGATTGCGGAGACTGCCTTGCGTGAAGGCGGGATTTTTTTCAGCGAATTGGCGGACTGTGGAAAGTCTACGTTCGATATGGGAGTTCATAATTCACCTTAATGTCTGCCGTAGCGATGTGCTGCGGATTGCGGGGAATTATGAATTGCTGGTATTTTTTGGAAAGCTTAGTTCCGTTATTTCCATTATTTCTGTTGTTTCCGTCCTTGGTTCCGCCTTAGTGCCTACTTGGTGCCTACTTAGCAACCTTAAAGCGTTTCCTATATTTCTCAAGAAAATCTTTTTTCTCAAATTTTCCTTCGGTGAATAAAATAATGCTTTTTTTGTTTTCAGCAACCTCTTTTATCAGACCTTTCTTGTCTGGATAATCATGAGAAACCACATTAGCCCATGCTTGCACTGCGGGTAATTCATCTAAAAAACTGATATTGTAATGTGTCAAAATATCGTCTATCAGAATCAGGCTTTCTGTGGTGTCGCGTTGAATATGTATACGCATCTTTCTTGTATTTTTTGGTTCGGTATATAATTCGTCTATGGTTGGCAAAGCGGGCGCGGGTTCCGTTTGCAGCGGCGCTTTGGATATGGACGGGATGGATTCGGGAAAATCCAGCCATTTTTGCGGCTTGCCATCATCCGCCATTTCCGGCTGTTCCTTTGTGGGGCTGGCTGGCGGTATGGCTTCCGTTTGCGGCTCGGAATCAAACCACTTAGCCAACAAACACCCGTCAGGAAGCGGCCATTGCTTGGATTTTTCAAGCCATGCGCGGAAGTTGTCACGGTGAACAGTAAAGTACAAATAGGTTCCGTTTAGCCAACCGTTTCTTGCTTGGCTTAGAATGGTCGGGGAATAGGGAATAACTTCAAATCCACCTAATGCGCTTGGGTTTCGTATTGATATTTCTGCTAACAAGTCACTATTAAGAATAGCTTGGCTTATAGATCTTTCGTATTGTTTTGCATCGCTTTGCCGATTTTCATTAGCTGCCCAAAGCTTGGCAATCTGGAAATGGTTAAGGTATTTGTCCAGCCCCTCTTTTGCCAAGTCATCTGAAATGCCTTGTTCAATCTCAGGCCAATCTTTCATAAATACTGGTATTTCTGGATAGTTCTGTCCTGTTCTTTTATTTAAAATAAGTCTTGCCTCGCTCCAATAAATAACATTATCAATTGATGACGGATAGCCGACGTAATCAACGATAACGCCAGTATCAAAACGATGTACAGGCAATTCCCCTCTAAGCAATGAATCATTGATGACTTGATTGATGTCGTTTTTACATTTTATCTTGCGTAGCTCACCACACTTGCCGTTATTTATTTTATCCAAGTACTCGGATAAGTCATCGCCAATCAAGGTGTACCATATAACCGGAATGCAAACCCTTTGGGTGTCAGGATTGGATATTTCAAGCTCATTTATGCTAAATCTTTTTGGTAGCTTATAAGCATCTTCGTCCAATTTGATAACATCGCCATTATTTACACAGGCGACAAGCCCACCATTTAACAAAGCCTCATATTTTTCTTGGCGCATTTGGCAATGATGGTCTGTGTCTGTTTTAAGTATTCGTATCAAATCCCATTTTGGCGCATTAGCCGCGCCAGACAAGATACTTAGATGCCTCTTAAAGTTATCCTCGGAGTCCGCTATTTTATATAACTCAAACTTGTTAATTTCAAATAAATCACATAAAAAAGCCATGTCATCACATGATAGCTCATCTATCAAGCATTCTTTCGAGTCATGCAGCGCGGGCCGGTTAAGGTATGGCCTTGGCGGTTCAAGAAGCTCTAATGTTATCGCTCGGCAATGGTTCAAAAGCATCTTATAGCTATCAGCGGATGTTGTTTCCAGCTTAGTCATTTTCCTAAGCTCAAAAGCCGGTTCCGCCGGAAAGTCAAGATTTACCAAATATTCGCATATTTGTTTTTTAGTAAAGAATCTCACTAGAATTTACCAAAAATACGTTAGCCAAAGCACCGGGGCAGCGGCTACCGCCCCGGCATCCAAATAGGTTTTGTGGGTTTTGGCCCGCGTCCGGGCTATCCGAAAATCTTGGCGTTCATCCGCTCCACCACGCTCGAAACATGCGCGTCGGACAGGTGGCTATACCGCTTCACCATGGCAAGGGTCTTGTGTCCCAGCACTTCCGCAATTTCGGCCAGCGTTGCGCCGTTCATGGCGAGATAAGAGGCGGCGGAATGCCGCAAGTCGTGGAAGTGGAAGTTTTCAATTTCGGCCTTCTCTAAGGCTTTTTCCCATGGGGCGCGTAGGTCGATAGGCTTTTGTGGCTTTTGTCCCGCTCTGGCCTTCTCTGGAAACAGCATCTTGGTATCTAGGCGGCGCACCTTGGCGAGTTCCTTTACTTGCTCCAAGGCATGGCCGGACAAGTGGACGGCGCGGCGGTCGCCGTTCTTGGTTTCGTGAAGGATGGCCCGGCCCCGGTTCAGGTCTATATCGTCCCAAGTCAGCCCCATAACCTCGCCTTGCCGCATTCCGGTAGACAAGGCCAGCACCACCACGGGATAGAGATAGGGGCTTGAGGATTCCTTGCAGGCGGTCAGCAGGCGAGCGCGTTCATCGTCGGATAGGAAGCGCACCCGGCCCCGTGCCTCTTTCGGCTTGGTGACTTTGCGCATGGGGGAATCGTCCAGCCATTGCCATTCCTTCACGGCGACGGTGAAGGCGTGGGACAGCGCGGCCATGTAGCGCACCACGGTAGCGGGGCCACGGTAACGGGGTTCGGAAGTTGGGGTTTTCAGTGGCAGCGGTTCGCTTGCCAGTTTGTCGCGGTATTCGGCCAGCAAGGCGGGGATTATGTCGGCTAGGGCATAGGCACCAAGCCGCGCTTTCCACCATGCAAGCTGTGACGCTTGGTCGTTGGCGGTCTTGTCTTTTTTTTCGGGCAGCACGTCCCGCGTGTAGCGGTCTATCAGTTCGCCCAAGGTGTGCCGCTTGGCTTCCGTGGTCTTGAAGTGCCGCCCGTCCCTGATTGCCGACTCAGTGTCTTGTACCCACTTTTTGGCGTCGGTCAGGCGGTTGAAAGTGGCGGTTTGAACCGGGTAGCCTTTCAGGCGCACTTTCACCCGGTAGGATATTTTGCCGCCTTCTGTCTCGCGTTTTTCGATGGTTGCCATGGTTGCCCCCTGTTTTGGCTTTGGCGGGGCGGTCGGCGGGATGGTGCGGTAAAATCGCGGTAGCCTTCCCACCTTGCCCCCAAGGTGTGCGGGTCAGGGCCGGGAGTGCTGGAACACCCCCGGCCCGCCTTCACCAATAGGCTACAACAAAGCGCAAAAAACGGCAACACATGATAACTAATCAGATGTTTTTTAATGATAAGCAAATGAAATTCATTGTATTTTTTGCGTGATAGCTCGGATATGGGACACTAGCGGGACTAATTGAAAAAAAACGGGCCGGTTTTTGCGATTTTTGCCCTTGTCCCGGCGGGACACTCAAGGGGCTTTTGTGGCTTTTGTCCCGTGCTTGGGGAGTGTGGGAATCCATTTTCCGGCCAGGCTTCGGGGATAGGACAGGGAACCCACGCGGGCGGCTTTATCGTGGTTTGTTGCTGGCAAGTGTCCCGCCAGTGTCCCATGAGAAATAAAAAAGCCCTTGGCTTTCGCGCAAGGGCTTGTTTTATTTGGAGCTGGCGACAAGATTCGAACTCGCGACCGGCTGATTACAAATCAGCTGCTCTACCGACTGAGCTACGCCAGCGTGTGGGGGTGGATGCCGCCGGCCGGCTCCGGCGGCATCGAATGGCGCGTATTTTAGCAGGTTTTCGGCCAAATCCGCCAGATGCCACTTGAGGCTCACTGGATGCCGTATTTCTGCATCCGGTACAGCAAGGTGTCGCGGGAGATGCCGAGCAGGCGGGCGGCGCGGGTGCGGTTGCCTTTGGTGCGGGCCAGCGCCTGTTGGATCAGGTCTAGCTCCACCTTTTCCAATTCGATGCCGGCCTCGGGCAGGACGAACTGGCCATTGCCGGCGGACGGGGGCGGGGCGAGGATTTCGTGCGGCAGGTTGTTTTCCTCGATGGTGCGCCCGGCCAGCAGGATGGACAGCCGCTCGCAGACATTGCGCAATTCGCGCACATTGCCCGGCCAG
>CAZHFW010000075.1:0-7324 GCA_964531675.1 uncultured Phycisphaeraceae bacterium
CGTGGACCCCGTGGGACGCCGCGAGATCCGCAACGTCCTGATCGAGATCCGCAACCGAGGCAAGACGGTCCTCCTGAACTCCCACCTGCTTTCGGAACTGGAAATGGTCTGCGACCGCGTCGCGATCATGGTCAAGGGCAAGGTCGTGCGCCAGGGAACCATCAACGAGCTCACCATCGACCAGCAGCGCTACGAGATCGAGCTGGTCACCGAGCGGGCCGATGAAGCGCCGGAAGTCTTCCGCGCCATCGTTCCCGCGAAGTTCGAGCAGGTGGAGTTCCCGGGCGGGCCAGCGACCGGTCTGGCCCGGCGCATCGGGTTCACCGGGGTCATGGCCTCCGGACAAAGCGTCGAGATCGACCACAACGTGCTCCGCATCGGGACGACCGATCCCAAGGTCGTCCAGCCTTTGATCGATCAGCTCCGCGCCCGCGGCGCGGTGATCCGCTCGCTCAGGCCCTTCAGACCAAGCCTGGAAGACCTGTTCATGGAGGCGGTCACCGATCCCAACACCGGGGAGGCCTACAAGCCCGGGGCGGCCGACGAGAAGGGAGGTGGCCGATGAGAGCCACCCTCGCACTGATCATCGACGCCTACCGCGAGCTCAACGCCCGCAAGCTCTTCTGGATCACGATGGCGATCTCGATGCTCATCGTGCTCGTGTACGCCGCTGCGGGAATCAACGAGCAAGGGCTGACGTTCCTGCACTGGAGCCTCCCGGGGCCGTCGTTCCTCAACAGCAAGCTCATCCCGCCCTCGCTCTTCTACAAGTTCGTCTTCGCCAAGCTCGGCATCCCCTACTGGCTCACGTGGGGCGCGATGATCCTGGCGCTGGTCTCCACCGCGTCGATCATCCCCGACTTCGTGCTGGGCGGCGCCGTCGAACTCACGCTCTCCAAGCCCATCAGCCGCGTCAGGCTCTTCCTCACCAAGTACCTCTGCGGGCTGATCTTCTCCGGCCTGCAGGTCGCGGCGTTCTCGACCGCGTGCTTCCTGGTCATCGGCATCCGGGGCCAATCCTGGCAACCCAGCGTGTTCCTGGCGATTCCCATCGTGCTCGCGGTGTTCAGCTACGTCTATTGCATCAGCGCGCTGGTCGGCATGCTCACGCGTTCCACGATCGCCTCGGTCCTGATCGCGGTGCTCTTCTGGTTCGTCGTCTTCCTGACCAACACCGCCGACACCATCACGCTCCAGATCACCAAGCAACTCGACCAGCGCACCAAGATGCTCAGTTCCCAGGTCGAGCGGGGCGAGAAGCAGGCCCGCGATGCGTTGATCAAGGTTCGCGAGGCCGAGGCCCAGAGCGCCGCCAAGCCCGGGGAGGCCCCCACGCCCGTCGCGGAACCCACCGAGGCTGAACTTGATGCTGCCAATGTGCTGCTCGCGCAGCGCCGCACGAGCCTGAAGGAGAGCCAGGCTTCGCTCCAGAAGGCCGAGTGGTACAGCCGGCTCTTCGTGTACATCAAGGCGCCGCTCCCCAAGACGTCGGAAACGACGGGGCTGCTCGATCGCTATCTCATCACCAACGAGGATCTGGGCGTGCTGCGCCGGTTTAGCGACGCCAACGAAACCCAGGGAGCGGTCGAGATCGACGAAGCCCCGCCTGAAGATCCGCGGAAGATGACGCCCGAGCAGCGCCGGGCCCGTCGGGATGCGGAGCGTCGTTCGGAGGCAGCGGTCGAGGACACGCTCCGCTCGCGCTCGCTCTGGTGGGTGCTCGGAACGTCCTTCGCCTTTGAAGCAGCGGTGCTGGGCGTGGCGTGCCTGATCTTCCGTCGTCGTGATTTCTGATTGAGCCCGATGTCAGAGCGTCCTGGAAAGCTCACGCCCGCGGTCGCGGGCCGCGGTGATCGCCTGGACGAGCGTCTCCTGGACGTGGGCCTGATCGAGCACCGCGATCGCGGCAGCGGTGGTGCCTCCCTTGCTCGTCACGTTGGCGCGGAGCTTCTCGGGAGGGAGTGCAGCATCGAACGCCAGCAATGCCGCCGAACCCGCGAGGGTCTGGCGCACGATGCGGTCGGCCTGCCCAGCGTCAAAGCCGCAGGCCTGAGCCGCCTTGATCATCGCCTCGGCGAGATAGAACAGATAGGCCGGACCGGACCCGGCCAGACCCGTGAACGCGTCCATGAGCGATTCGTCGATCGGTTCGACCAGGGGTCCGATCGCGGCAAAGAGCCGTTGGACGCTCGCGGCATCCGCGGCGCGGGCCGAAGCGCCCAGGCAGAACGCGGTCGCGCCGGCGCGGATCTTCGCGGGCGTGTTGGGCATCACACGCACCACCGCGGCGTGAGGCCCCAGATCGAGTTCGAGCCGTGAGGTGGGCGTCCCGGCCAGGATCGACACGACGACACGCCGCAGCGCTGCCGAGTTCAAGAGCGGCGTCAGCTCGCCCGCGACGGCGCTGAACATCTGAGGCTTGACCGCCAGGAGCAGGTGCCCCGCGCCCGGGGTCGCCTCATGATGCGCGAGCCAGCCCATCAGGGTCCGGGTGTCCGCAAAGACGTTGGGGGTGAGCGCGCGGAGCGCATCGTGCTTGGTCGCGTCGGGTTCGGCGATCCCGATGAGCCCCTGGTGCAGGAGCCCCGCCTGCAGCGCTCCGGAGGCGATCGCCTGGGCCATGTTCCCGCCGCCGATGAAGCCCCAGGGGTGATTCATGCCCCAAGCGTAACCCGAGCGGGGATTCTCGGACGCCCGCCAAGCCGACCGGATGCCGGGCGGGCGGCAATTGCCCTAAACTCCCGCTTATGGCGACGTTCTACCAGTTGGATTTCGAGAAGCCCGTGGTCGAGCTCGAGCAGAAGATCGAGGCGGCGGAGACCAGACTCAGGCAGCTCGGCGGCCTGACCGCCCAGGCTGCGGAAGACAACCCCGCCAACCCCGAGGCCGCGGCGTTGGCCTCCGAGATCGCCTCGATGCGTGACCTGCGCGACCGCACGATGCGCGAGGTCTACTCCAAGCTCACGCCCTGGAACACGGTGCGCGTCGCCCGCCATCCCGGACGCCCCCAGACCCGCGACTACATCGCGATGATGTGCCGGGACTTTGCGGAACTCCACGGCGACCGCCGTTTCGGCGACGACCCCGCGATCGTGACGGGCTACGCGCGCCTGGGCACCACCAAGGTGCTCATCGTGGGCCACCAGAAGGGCAAGGAAACCAGCGAGAAGATCGCGTGCCACTTCGGCTGCGCGCATCCCGAGGGCTACCGCAAGGCCCTGGCGAAGATGAAAATGGCCGAGAAGTTCGGCGTGCCGATCGTCACGCTCGTGGACACGCCCGGCGCGTATCCGGGGCTCGGCGCCGAGCAGCGCGGCCAGGCCGAAGCGATCGCGGTGAACCTCCGCGAGATGAGCCGGATCCGCGTGCCGATCGTCAGCGTCGTCATCGGCGAGGGCGGCTCGGGCGGCGCGCTGGGAATCGCGGTCTCCGATCGCGTCGCGATGCTGAAGCACTCGTGGTACAGCGTGATCAGCCCCGAAGGCTGCGCCGCGATCCTGTGGAAGGAAGCCAACGAGCAGACCAACAACGCCGCGGCCCGCGCGCTGCGTCTGACCGCGTCGGACAACATCGAGCTCGGGATCATCGACGCAGTGATCGAGGAGCCCGCGGGCGGCGCGCACCGCCATCCGCGCACCACCGCCGACGCGTTGCAGACCTGGGTGCTCGATCAGCTCGCCGAGCTCAAGTCGCTCTCGGCCGATGACCTGGTCCAGCGCCGCTACGAGCGCTTCCGCAAGATGGGGGCGTTCCTCGAACAGGCCCAGACCGCCTGAGCCGGCCTCCGGACCCCGGGAAACCAAGGCTTGGAAGCATTTGGTGACATGGATGTCCTCTATCCATTCCCCGGCTCTTCATTATTTTGACACAAGGGGGCCGTTTCCCTACCGTTCCGGCCCTTCGCAGGACGCCGCGATCGGAGTGTGATCGGCGTCAGGCGGAGCTTACCCAGGGACGTGTATGGCGAAGAAAGCCGCGCCAGCGAAGAAGACCCCGTCCCCGGCAAAGAAGGCCGCGCCCAAAGCCGCGCCCAAGCCGGCCGCCAAACCTGCTGCCAAGCCCGCCAAGGCCCCGGCCAAGCCGGCGCCCGCTGCGGCCAAGCCCGCGCCTGCGAAGGTCGCCAAGGTTGAGGCGAAGGTCGAAGCCAAGAAGCCCGTGAAGACGCCCGAGCCTGCCAAGCCTGCCGGCAAGCCCCTCGAAGCCAAGGCTCCCGCGAAGGCTGCCGAGGCCCCCAAGGCGCCCGAGGCGGCCAAGCCCGGCGCTCCGGTTCCCGCGAACGATCCGAACAAGACCGCACGCAAGGGCATCACCATCGTGACGCCCAAGCCCATGAAGCGTCCCAAGCCCAAGCCGGTCGGCATGGAGGCGCTGGCGGCTGCGGGCCGTCTGGCGGACTCCAAGAACCCGATCATGCGCAAGCCTCTGATCGCGTCGGGCCCCAGCGCTGCGCCGCGTCCGACCCTGGGCACGATGAACCCGGATCAGCCCGTCAAGTCGCCCTTTAAGAAGGCCGAGCTTGATCGCTTCCGCCAGATCCTGCTGCGCAAGCGCTCCGAGCTGGTCGGCGACGTGTCGAACATGGAAGAGCAGGCCTTGCAAGGCGGCGGCTCGGGCTCGCTCTCACACACGCCCCAGCACCTGGCCGAGCAGGGCTCGGAGACGTACGAGCAGTCGCTGGCCCTCGACCTGGCCGCAGCCGACCGCAAGCTGATCAAGGAAATCGACGACGCGCTCAAGCGCATCGACGACGGGACCTACGGCGTGTGCGAACTCACCGGGAAGCCCATCAAGCCCGAGCGGCTCGAAGAGCTCCCCTGGGCCCGCTTCTCGATCGAGGCCGCCCGCGAGATGGAACGCCGGATGATCCGCGTGCCTTCGCAGTCCTCCTCGTCGTCCTCCAGCTCGTCGTCGAGCTCTTCCTCGTCGCTCTGATCGCATCCCTGTTCGGACGCGCCACGCCCGAACGCACCGAGAGCGCCACTTGGATCAGACCACCAACGCACCCGACGCCGCTGGGGAAGTCCAGGCCTGGAAGAGCCGCGCCGCGTGGATCAGGCTGCTGCTCGTGACCACGCTGGGCCTGCTCGCGGACCTGGCGAGCAAGTACGCGGCGTTCCACTGGATCGCGGGTCGTCCGGTCGAGGTCGTCCGCGAGCGCGTGCTGGCGGCCCAGTACCTGGGCAATCTCATCCCGCCTCACCCGCCGGTCGAGGTCATCCCCAAGCTCCTGCACTTCACGCTCGTGCTCAACCCCGGCGCGGTCTTCGGGATCGGCGCGGGCAAGCGCTGGTTCTTCGTGGTCTTCACGATGGGCGCGATGGCCTTCGCGCTGTGGATCTTCGGCACCTGGACGAAGGCCCGCGAACGCTGGGCCCATGTCGCGGTCGCGCTGGTCATCGCGGGAGGCATCGGAAACCTGTACGACCGCGTGATGTACGCCTGCGTCCGCGACTTCATTCACCCGCTGGCGGGGATGGTCTTCCCTCGGGGCTTCCCGATCGTCGGCGGCCGCGAGGTCTGGCCTTACGTTTCCAATGTCGCGGATCTCTGGCTGCTCGTGGGCATCGGGATTCTGATCGTCCGCAGCTGGCGGGGCGCCAAGGCCGAGTCCGAAGCCAAGCGCGCGTCCGCATCCGCGGTGCGCAGCACGCCTTGAGACAGGCGAGTCGTCCTGGCTTTTGAAGTCCTCACGCGGTGAGGACGAACCGTCAGCCCACCGGCGCCGCGGCCTTGGAGCGGAGCCCATCGATGAGGGCCCGCACCTCGTCGGCCATGCGCGAGTTGGGGAACTGGTCCACGATGCGATCGCCGATCTCCACCGCCTTGCGCCAGCGGCGGTCCTGGATCGCGAGCTTGAACTCCGCGCCCAGGTTGTCGCGGGCCTTGCCGATGACGCCCCGGGCCACCTCGCGGTAGCGCTCGGCATCCTGGGGAGACAGGTACGCGTCGAGCTCCTTGAGCAGGCTCATCGCGTCCGCGACGCGTTCTTCCTTGGCCGCGGTCAGGAAGCGCCGCTCCAGATCATCCTTGAATGAGCCGTGCGCCTGTTCGACGCGCCGCTGGAGCCCTTCCACGCGGGCCGAGTCCTTGTACAGGCGTGAGATGCGGGCCGCTTCGGCGTAGGCCTGATCCCAGCGCCGCTGGATGATGAGCCCATCGAGCAGGCTGACCGCTTCGCGGACCTTGCGTTCCAGGGTTTCGGCGCGGGCCGCGTCGATACGCTGGCGGAATCCCTCCGCGTCGGCGCGATATCCGAAGCGATCGGCCAGTTCGTTGACGAGCACCATCGCGGCATCCCAGTCCTCGGCCGCGATGTCCTCCTCGATCGCGCCGCAGAGCAGTTCACGCTCGCGACGGCGGTTCAGGGTGCGGCGGGCGTCATCGGAGAGGGCGCTGAACTCCTGGCTCTTCTCGATCATGAGCGCCATGCGCTCGAGCTGGGCGGCCAGCTCTTCATCACGCCCGGTCGCGAAGCGGCGCGACATGACGTAGACAACGGGACCGATGGCGATGACCACGACGAAGGCGAGCATGCCCGCAGCGGTGTACATGTCGTTGCCGCTGCGCTTGCCCCCCACCACCATTGCGGTGCTCATCACGATTGCGCTGATGTAGACGATCCACATGAACCACCACCCGTTGCCTTGGCGACGGGGAGGAACGTTCGGGATCGTGGGAATGAGATCGTTCATGGCCTACCTCTTTCCAACGGGCGCCGCCGGCTTCGGCGGGAAGGGGCCGCCCGGAGCCTGCACAGACTATCGGCGTCCCATCCGTCGGAGGGTGAACGCGCAAGAATTCAGCATGCTCGCTCTCCAGCGCGGGATCAGGTCCCGGGTGTGGGCTCGCCGCACGAACGGCTCATGGGCACGACGCACAAAAAACGGAGCCCGACGTCCTCCTGCTCGAGCAGGTCCGGATCGTCCGGGACCGCGGCCCGGAACTGATGCTCGTGATTCGGGGGGACGTAGATCACGTCCCCGGGCCTGATGGGGCGTTCACAGCCTCCGAGCAGGACCGTCCCTTCTCCCGCGACGACATACACTTGATGCTCGTAGTCGTGCGAATGCCGGGGCGTGTGCCCGCCGGGCTTCACGAAGAACGAACGGATCGCGAAGTTCGGAGCGCCGTCGCCCCGACCGACCATGACCGCCATCGATGCGCCCTCGACCCCGGGCATGCTGACCGGAGCCATCGGCTCGTCGCTGACATTTCGGATGACCATCTGGTCCTCCCCGGACGCTCTGGTCCGCGTGGGGGCTGGTCGTTCCCGCCCTGTTTCAGTCTAACACGCCGCCGCCATGTCCCAACCCCCCTTGCCATC
>CAZHFW010000076.1:0-6327 GCA_964531675.1 uncultured Phycisphaeraceae bacterium
GGGTGGGGATCGCGGGCATGGGCTCGGGCCGGACGCGGTCGAGCACGATCAGATCGGGCGGGCTCGCGGCGTCGATCGCCAGGGGCACGCCGGTCGATGCGCTCACGCGCGTGAGCGAGCCGAGCGGCATTTCCTTCAGGGCGTCACCAAGCAGCCAGTCGGGTGAGAGCGTGCCTTGCGGGTCCTCGCTCTGCACCGTCGCGGGAGGCTGGACCAGGAGGACGCGCGGAAGCCTGACCGCTGGCACGACCGCCGCGGCGCTGTTGTCCGAAGAGAGTGCGTCGGCGTCCGGAAGAGAGGCCATGACCACACCCCCGGCCTGATTCGGGAGTTCGAAGGTCGCGGTCGCCTCGCCCGGTGTTCCTTCTGAGCTGGCCTCCGGGACTTGAATCGTCCGGCGTTGAACGGTCTCGGCGTTCAGGCTGAGCGCCAGCGCCGCCGACCTGGGTTGGGAACCGGCGTTCTGGACGCGCACGAACACGCGGAGAGTCGCGGGATCGGCGTCGTCACGGCGCGCGGAGATCGATGTGATCCCGAGATTGGCCGGGGCTTGGGTGGAGGCGGTTGGAAGCACGGAGACGATGCGGAGCTGCCCGGCGGTGGTGAGCATGCGGGCCGAGTCGGGGATGTTGCCATCGGTCAGGAGGACGATGTCCGTGGGCTCGGCGGTCTCCTCCTCGCCAGAGCCCGAGATCAGCGTGTCGGCGAGCTGGAGTGCCGCGCCCAGATCCTCGGGCTGATCGGTGGGGGAGGCGTCGGCGATGGCGGCGTTCAGCGCGGGGCCCGAGGTCGTGAAGCCCGAGAGGATCACGGGCTGGGACGCAAAGGCGACCACCGCGCCGGATTGGTTGGCACGCGTCAGGGAGTCGATGATCTCGCGGGCCCTGGTCTGGGCGATCTCGAGTCTGGACGGACTTTCGGGCTTGTCCCGGGCGGACATGGATGCGGAGCGGTCGATCAGGATGATCGTGCGGCGGAGGCTGCCGCTCGCGTCGGTGATCGCGGGCCTGGCGATCGCGAGGCAGAACAGGGCGACGATGAGCAGGTGCAGCAGGAGCAGCAGCGAGGCCTTGAGCCAGCGCAGCGGGACGTTGACCTCCAGGTCCTGCACCGCCTGCATCCAGAGAAGCGTGGAGCTGACGCGCATGGGACGGCGTCTGAGCTTGAGCAGGTAGAGCGCGATCAGCGCGGGGAACGCAGCGGCGGCGGCGGCAAGCCCGGCACTGAGGTTCATGAACGTGATTGACGCGACGGTCACCAACGTCGAGTGCTCCAAAGCGGCGCGTCAGCGCACGTTCCATCCCGGAGGCGGCGCGGGAGGAGCGGGGGCGGCGCCGGGCGCTCGGGCGGTCTTGGACTCCGGGCGCGGCGCGTATCCGTGACCGACGATGAACATCTCACGCGACACGTCGCGGCTGGCCCGGGGCTTGGTGGCGCTGGCTTCGCCAAAGACGCGCTTGGTCTCGCGGAGCAGTTCGGGGAACTCGGTCCCCTCGAGCACCTTCATGCAGACGTTCCCGCCCGGCGCGAGCACGAACGGAAGCAGCTCGAGCACGCGGCGGCAGAGCCTGACGGAGAGGTAGTCGTCGCCGTGCCCGGTCGTGTTGGGCGCCATGTCCGAGAGCACGCAATCAAAGAGCGTGCCTTGCGAGGCTTCGAGGAAGTACTCGGGGGGCGTCTGGAAGATGTCGCGGACCGCGGTGCGGACGTTGGCCAGGGGCCCGATCGTGACCTCCTGGAGATCGATCCCGAAGACCAGGCCCGAAGGGCCCACGATGCGGGAAGCGACCTGCAGCCAGCTCCCGGGCGCGCAGCCCAGATCGAGCACCTTGTCGCCCGTGCGGATCAGACGCTTCTTGTTGTTGATCTCGATCAGCTTGTAGGCCGAGCGGGCGGCAAAGCCCTCCGCCTTGGCACGCTTGAAGAACTCGTCATGTAGCTCGCGCGGACGGGGCATTGCCAGAGGATAGGGGCACTCCCGTGGGTCCTGTCGGCGGGGCGATCTGGAAGACGGTGGGGGCCTGAAATGAAAACCGCGGACCTGAAGGGGTCCGCGGCGGGGTGATTCGAGGAAGCACGGGATCAGGCGAGCTTGAGCCCGACGACGAACTTGTTCTTGAGGGTGCGCTTGTTGGCGCGGATGCCGTGGTCCAGGAACGCCGCGGGGTATTCCTCGGGCGTCAGGATGGCGAACCCGAGTCTGCAGAAGAACTGCGGGGACTTGGTGACCGCGACGACGCAGGAGTGGCCCCGGGCCTGGGCGGTCTGGACGAGCGAGCGGGTGACGGCGGTGCCCACGCCGCCGCCGTGGTAGGTCTGATCGACGCACAGGGAGCGGATCTCGGCGACCGCGGGGGAGTAGGGGGTCAGCGCGCCGCAACCGACGATGCGGGGCTCGGAGGTGGACTCGTCCACTCCGGCGATCGCGACCTGGAACTGGTGGATGATGCTGCGGATCTCGCGCGCTTCGCGGTGGAGCATCAGCTTCTGCTCGGCGAAGGCGTTGATGAGCCTGGCGATCGCGGCCGCGTGGTGCGCGGAGGCGGGGCAGACCGCAAGATCGGAGCGCGTCCAGACCGGTGCAGCGGCCGCGGCGCGGGCTTGGGATTCGGGACTGTGGGAACCTGTGTGCAAGCGAGTCTGGCCGGGCGTCGTCATGACGCGGGAGTCTTCCTGAGCCGAAGGGGTATTTTCAACCCTTTGGGCCCGAACCGCTGTGCTGCGAAGCGGCGTGTGCGAGTTCCCGCGCCAGCCGAACGCGGGAGTCTTCGATGGCCTTGGCGACGTGCCTCGGGCCGGTGCCGCCGAGAATCTCCCGACGGTTGAGCCCGGATGATATGGCCAGTGCCGGGTACACGTCTTGTTCGATGTTCGGGCAGTGGGGTTTCATCTCCGCCAGGGAGAGTTCCTCGAGCCTGGCCCCCTTCTCGATCGCCAGTCTGACGAGCCTTCCCACCACGTCGTGGGCGTCGCGGAAGGGCACGCCCTTGCCCACCAGGTAGTCCGCCAGCTCGGTGGCGTTTGAATATCCACCCAAGGCGGCCTTCTCGCAGACCTCGCGGCGGACCTTCATCCCGTCGAGAATCCGCGGTGTGACCCGGAGGCACATGGAGAGTTGCTCCATCGCTTCAAAGAGCGGCTCCTTGTCCTCCTGCAGGTCCTTGTTGTACGCCAGAGGCAGGCCCTTCATGGTCGTGAGGATCGAGACCAGCGTGCCCAGGATCCGGCCCGACTTGCCGCGCAGCAGCTCGCACGCGTCGGGGTTCTTCTTCTGAGGCATGAGCGAGCTGCCCGAGGTCACCGCATCGGCCATCTCGACGAAGCCGTGCTCCTGCGTCATGAACAGGATCAGGTCCTCGGCCATGCGCGAGAGATGGATGGACGTCTGCGCCAGGCAGAAGAGCGTCTCGGCGATGAAGTCCCGGTCCGCGGTCGCGTCCAGCGAGTTGCGGGAGGGCATCTCAAAGCCCAGGTCGCGCGCCAGGGCCTCGCGGTCGATCGCGTAGGTCGTCCCCGCCAGCGCTGCGGATCCCAACGGGCACACGTTCACGCGTCGACGGCAATCCTGCAATCTCGCGGTGTCGCGCTCCAGCATCTCGGCGTACGCCAGCGCCCAGTGCGCCAGCAGGATCGGCTGGGCCCGCTGGAGGTGCGTGTACCCGGGAAGCACCGTGTCCTTCTCGCGCGACGCCAGGTCGATGAGCGAACGGCGGGCCTCGCGAATCTCAGCCAGGCGATCGTCGATCGCGGCCCGGGTCCAGAGACGGACATCCGTCGCGACCTGGTCGTTGCGCGAACGGCCTGTGTGGAGCTTCTTGCCAAGCGGGCCGACCATCTCGATCAGGCGGCGCTCGACGTACGAGTGCACATCCTCGTCGCGGCCGAGCGAACCCAGAATCAGATCGGGCTTGGCGCGAGCCTCGTCCGCCAGGGACTTGAGGGCTGCGGTCAGGGACGCGAGCTCTGCGGACGTTAAGACGCCGGCGCCCGCGATGGCCCGGGCCCAGGCGACCGAGCCTTCGATGTCCTGGATCAGGAGGCGGTGATCGAACGGCAGCGAGTCGTTGAGCTGCCGGAAGAGCGGGTCGGCCTGTCCTTCAAATCGTCCACCCCAAAGCGCCATGCGTCGTGCTCCTGCGTTGGGCACAGCGTAGGTCGGATCGGCGGGTTCGAGCGGAGGTTCACGTCGCCCGCTTGGCGACCTTCTTGGCCTTTCGGGCCGCCTTCTTGGCGACCTTCTTGCCGGTCTTCTTCGCGGTCTTTGCGGCGGCAGGCTTGTTGGGCTTGGTCGCAGCACCGGAACCAGCGGCGCCGAGGGCTTCGGGCCTGAGCTTGGCGGCGGCCTTGCGGGCCTTCTCCAGGCGAGCGGGGCCGAGCAGCGACTCGTAGGTCTGGATGTACCCCTTCATCGAGATGCTCTTGAGCGTCTTGGCGATTACGTCAAAGGCGAGGTCATCGAGCGAGTGGAAGCGGATGCACGCCTTGCCCATGTCGAGCTTCTTGCCGGTCTTGCTCCAGGCTGCCCGGAAGTCCTTCTCTCGCTTGGGGGCGAGGTAGAGGCACATGAGGTAGAGCGAGTAGGCGTTCTTCTGTGCTGCCAGACCACCGAAGCCGAGCGGGAGCCTGGGATCGCAGTGGTAACCGATGGGGTAGGTCTCCAAGGGCACCGAGTAGCTGATCATGCCGTAGGCCATGCCCGCCTGAAAGCCCGGGTCGAGGTTGTCCATGACGAAGCGATGGACGTGTTCGACGACGGCGCGGCGGTCCGCGGGGAGGGAAGCCAGATATGCCGCGACAGTGGAGGCCTTGGATTGCATGGCGTCAGATTATCACGCGACGCACGAGCCCGAAGCGCGAGCGAGGGTGATCGGGAGCAAGAAGTACGAGCCCGAAGCGCAAGCGAGGGGCACGAGTGCAACCGAGGGTCACGGGAACAAGGCCCACAACCGGTCGGGCGATGGGAAACGATTGAAGTTTGTGACCCCCCCCCGGGGTGCTTCCGCGAAAGACCTTGCGTGAGGGTCGGTGTCGTGGGGGCACGGAGGCCCTCGCTTGCGCTTCGGGCTCGTACGCGACTTGTTGAATCCCTCGCTTGCGCTTCGGGCTCGTGCGGAGTGGGGCTCAGGACTTCTGGGGCACTTCGATCCACCGCGCGTCGGTGTGCCGGACGATGCTGCCGGTGGTCAGGTAGATGATCTGTTCGGCGATGTTGGTGCAGTGGTCGGCGATGAGCTCGCACTGGCTGGCGATCTCGTGGAGGCGGAAGGCGAAGTCCACGCCCATGGCGCCCTTGGCGATACGTTCCTCGGTGTCGCGCATGATCGCGGCCTTGAACGCGGTGACCGCGTGCTGGCTCTGGAGGACGACCTTGGCGAGCAGCGGATCGTTCTTGGCGACCGACGTGTTGGTGTCGCGGAGGATGCCGATGACCGAGTTGGCCATCACGCGGAAGGTGTCGGGGAACGACTGGCTGGCCTGGCGGATCGCGGGGACCATTTCGCCCACGTCGACCGCGGCGTCCGCGATGCGTTCGAGCTCGTTGTTGGCCTTGGCGATGGTGAGCACCAGGCGGAGCTGGCCCTGGTCCAGGCTGGCGCCCTCGCGGGTCGCGTCGGCCAGGAGCTGCACGCAGGCCTTCTCGAGTTCGACGTCCGCGGTGTCGACCGCGTCATCCATGGCGATGGAGAGCTTGGCCTTGGCGTCGTCGCGGTTGAAGATGGCTTCCAGCGCCAGGTCGACCATCGCCTGGACGCGTTTGCCCTGCTCGGTGAGGTCGGTTCGGAGGCGTTCGAGCCGCTGGCTGAAGCCTGCGGACGGGGGTTGGCCTGAGGGGCTTGTGGGCGTGTTCGGCATGGAGGAGACCGGTCTGTCGGCACGGGGCGTGAACTGTCCTCAGAATACCACAAAGATGGGTCGGCAAGGCGGGAAGGTCGCCTGAAGCGGAAAGCGCTCAGGCCGAGTCCTATTGTCGCCTGTTCGGCGGCGCGGGCCCCCATTTGGAGGGCCGCACGCCCCCGCCCGGCGTTGTTCTCGCCTTGCCGCGATGTTCCCGGGCGTTCTCCACGCACGCTCAACCAGAGGGGTCAGCATGTCCTTCGAGATCGCCTTTGTACATGGTCGCCAGATTCTGGACTCCCGCGGAAACCCGACGGTCGAGGTCGAGGTTGGTCTGGATGGCGGCGCCATCGGCCGCGCCGCGGTCCCCTCCGGCGCTTCCACGGGCGAGAACGAGGCGGTCGAGCTTCGCGACAACGACAAGACGGTCTACCTCGGGAAGGGCACCCTGAACGCGGTCGCCAATGTGAACCGCAAGATCGGCCCCGAGAT
>CAZHFW010000077.1:0-4674 GCA_964531675.1 uncultured Phycisphaeraceae bacterium
AGGCGATGACGTCGAAGTCCTTGGGGCGGGTGAGGACCTGCTGGAGGGTGATGTCGGCGATGGAGTCGCGGACCATGAGCTTGGACTTCCACTTGCCTTCGCCGTGGGTGGCCCAGATGGAGGCGAGGACGGCGTCGACTTCCTTGACGATCTTGCCCTTCTGCTCGGGGGTCATCATGTCGAAGCCGGGGTCGATCATCTTGGCGTTGGCTTCGGAGGAGAGGCCGGGGTTGGCTTCCTTGTTGCCCAGGATCCAGGACTCGCGCTCGGTGACGATCTGGGCGCGGAAGAACTGGGTGGCGACCTTGTAGCCCCAGTCCTTGAAGGCGCCTTCGGTGAACTTCATGATGTTGCCCTTGTGGACGAGCGTGAGTGAGCGGCGCTTTTCCTTCAGGGCGTAGGTGATGGCGCTGTGGACGAGGCGCTCGGTGCCGAGGTAGGAGACGGGCTTGAAGCCGACGCCGACCTGGACGGGCGTTTCGCGCGCGGGCATGCCGACGGACTCGAGGACTTTCTGCCAGCCGCTGGAGGCGGCGGCGGTGCCGAAGCGGACCTTGGTGAAGTCCTTGGGGAACTCTTTGGCGAGGAAGTCGAGGACTTTCTGGGCGTCGGGGGTGCCGGCGGCCATCTCGATGCCGGCGTAGATGTCTTCGGTGTTCTCGCGGAAGATGACCATGTCGCAGTCGCCCGGGCGCTTCACGGGCGAGGGGACGCCCTTGAACCAGCGGACGGGGCGGAGGCAGACGTAGAGGTCGAGGAGCTGTCGGAGCGCGACGTTGAGGGAGCGGATGCCGCCGCCGACGGGCGTGGTGAGCGGGCCCTTGATGCCGACGAGGTGTTGGCGGAAGGCGGCGAGGGTTTCATCGGGGAGCCAGTTGCCGGTTTTGTTGAAGGCCTTTTCGCCAGCGAGGACTTCGACCCAGTGCATTTTGCGTTTGCCGTGGTAGGCCTTCTGGACGGCGGCGTCGAAGACGCGGACGGAGGAGCGCCAGATGTCGGGGCCGGTGCCGTCACCTTCGATGAAGGGGATGAAGGGCTCGTCGGGGACATTGAGCTTGCCGTGGGACATGGTGATTGAGCTGGGCATCTGGTGCTCCGGTGATGGGGGGGAAGGAGAGAGGGTGAACGGACGAGAAGCGGTTGGATCCCCACAAGGGATGTGGGGGTCTTGAAGGATAGCGGTTGGGTGATGGATGGCGGGGCGGCGAGCGGTGTGTGGGGCGCGGCGGGTGGAGGGGCGTGGGGAGGGGATGCCGAGCGGAGGCCGATCGGTGCATGCGTGTGTATACCAATTGGGAACACCGCGAGAACAAACGGGAGAAATGCGGATATGTTTGGTATTTGAGTGGTAAAAGTGGTGAGAAAATGGGTAAAAACCCCGGAAAAGCGTCGGTGGATGTCGTGAATATTCCACAATTGGCGTTGACCAAGCTGGGGCTTCGGTTAAGGTTTCACCGGGTGCGTGCGGTGTTCCGCGCTGCGTGCGCCTTGGCGGGTTTCCCTTGGTCGTTTGGCCGAGCCGCCTTGATGGACAGATGACACAGGAGGAGCTCGAGATGAAGCGCTTTGGCATGGTGGTGCTGGCGGGTACGGCGATGGGTCTGACGGCTTCGGCGGGTGTGATCACCGCGTCGGGCGGCACGGCGACCTATGAGCACACCGAGTTCGGCACGATCTGGAACACCTCGATCGGTCAGCACAACTTCCGTCCGGGTGGCGGCACGACGACCGATCACCTGTACAGCAATCTGTGGACGTACCGCACGCAGGCCAACAACACGAACACGCTCTTCGGCTTCTTCACGCCGAACACGCTCAGCGACAGCGGCAACACGCTGACCGCGACCTGGCTCGACACGGGCCCGGGCGTGACGGGCAACGCGCGCTTTGACGCGAACTTCTCGGTCAAGGTCGAGCAGGGCGCCAACTCCACGCAGGCGCGCGTCAACACGGTGCTGGTGATCACGGCTCGCGCGTCCAACACCGCGACCCGCAACTTCAGCATCTTCAACGTGGTCGACTTCGACCTGGGCGCGACGGCGGCCAACGACACCGCGACCCTGGGCAACAGCAACCAGACCTTCTCCTGGAACGACGCGGTCGCGGGCGTGACGGGTCAGCACTCGGGCTACGGCGCGTCACGCTACGAGTCCGGCTCGGGCCTGCGCTCGAAGATCTCCTCGGGCTCGAGCAACCTGGCCAGCACGGTCGGCTCGGCGACCGATCTGGGCTCGGGCTTCCAGTGGGACCTCACCCTGGCGCCGGGCCAGTCGGTGACGATCTACGCCTCGTTCGCGGTGAACATGGCGACGGTTCCGACCCCGGGCGCGCTGGCGCTGTTGGGCGTTGGCGGGCTGGTCGCCGGCCGTCGTCGTCGGTAAGCGACAGAACGTTTGTCGGTCTTCCTCTTGGCGTGCGGTCCGGTGACGGGCCGCACGCTGTGTTTTTGGAGGTGGGGAGGATTGGGCACGGAGCATCACCATCCATGAAGACATTGATGGTGATGGCACCGGGGAGAGGAACCGGACCTTTGCGGAGTTGGGGTCGGATTGGGGGGAGATGGGGTAGACACTGGTTACAAACCAGTGCCACGAGATGGGGGAGCATCACCATCGATGGGGACGTTGATGGTGATGGCACCGAGGCGAGGACCCGGACCTTCGCGGAGTTGGGGTCGGATTGGGGGGAGATGGGGTAGACACTGGTTACAAACCAGTGCCACGAGGTGGGGTAGAGCATCACCATCAATGAGGACATTGATGGTGATGGCACCGAGGCGAGGGGTGGGAGGGGGCTCAGGTGAGCTGGTGGAGGCGGGCGTAGTCGCGCCAGTAGGTTGGGTAGGTTTTGGCGACGCATTGCGGGTCGCGGATGATGATGTTGGGGCGGCGCAGCGCGATGAGCGCGAGGGACATGGCCATGCGGTGATCGTCGTAGGTGTCGAAGTGGACCGTGGGGCAGGATGGTGAGCAGTCCATGCCGCCGGTGGGGGGCGTGATACTGAGGGCGTCGGGATCGCCCGCGACGGGGGAGTCGACGCGGACGCCGAGTTTGGAGAGTTCCTTCTGCATGGCGGCGATGCGGTCGGTTTCCTTGACGCGGAGGGTGCGCAGGCCGCGGAGGATGGTGGAGCCTTTGGCGAAGCAGGCGACCGCGGCCAGGGACATGGCGGCGTCGGGCATGTCGCTCATGTCGGCGATGGTGGGCATGAGCTCGTCGGGGCCGTCGACGGCGAGTTCGGTCTGGCCCGGCTCGGAGGGGACGCGCTGGACGCCCATGCGCTCGAGCATGACGGGGAAGTCCGAGTCGCCCTGGAGCGAATCGGCGCCGATGCCTTTCACGCGGCAGGTCAGTCCCGGGAGAATGGCGGCGGCGGCCCAGAAGTAGGTGGCGCCCGAGGCGTCGGGCTCGACGTCGTGCTCGAAGGCGGAAAGCCCGGGCGGCGCGTCGACGCTGGACTGCGCGGGGCCCACGCGGATGACGGAGAGGTCGGCGCTGTTGCGGACCGATGCGCCCAGTTCGGCGAGCTGGCCGAGCGTCATCTGGATGTAGGACTTGCTCGTGATCTCGCCTTGGAGCTTGAGCGTCACGCCTGTGCTCAGCCAGGGCGCGATGAGGAGCAGCGCGGAGATGAACTGGCTCGACTGGGTGGTGGGGAGCTCGATGACGCGCGGAGCGGCGGGCGGTTTGCCCAGCGCGCGGGGCGGGATGATCTTCAGGGGCGGGAAGCCCGGCTGGCCGAGGTACTCGATCCTGGCGCCAAAGAGCGGGAGGATGTCGGCCAGTTCGGCGATCGGGCGCTGGCGCATGCGCGCGTTGCCATCGATGACGATGGGCGATGCGGAAAGGACCGCGGCGGCGGTGAGGAAGCGGGTGGCGGTGCCGGCGTTATTGAGGTTGAGCTCGGCGGGATCGGACTTGGGACGCCAGACGCCCGCGACGCCCTGCACCTGGAGCGAGCAGGCGCCGGTGGCCTCGTCGATCGCGGCGTGATGCGTGGCGCCGAGGGCTTGGATCGCGGCGAGCATGCGCTGGGCGTCGTCCGCGTCGAGCAGGGCGTTGCGGATGGTGGAGGTGCCTGAAGCGAGCGCGGCCAAGAGCAGGGCGCGGTTTGAGAGGCTCTTGGAGCCGGGCGGGCGGACGCGGAGCGTCGGGCGGCGGTGGCGCGGCCAGCGCGGGACGGGCGACAGCGCGAGCTCGTGGGGGAGCTCCGCGAGCGGGCGGTTGAGCAGGTCGATCAGTCCGGACGCCTGGGACACGATGGGGATCCACGCGGCCGGGCGGCCGTGGCGGGTGATGTGGGCGATGCACGCTGCCTCTGCGGGGAGGCGGCGGGGTTCATTCCTTTTCGGGGGTGGATTCTTCGGACTCGCGGCGGAAGACCGCGACGACGTCCTCGATGGGGACGACGAAGAGGCGGTTGTCGCCCTCAAGATCCACGGGGATGGCGTGCTTGGGGTTGAAGAGGATGCGGTCGTAGCGCTTGACGGGGTAGTCCAGATCGCGTTCGACCAGAGCGGAGACCGCGACGACCCGGCCCGTGAGGGTGGGGATCTCGATCTTGTCCGGGAGGTGGATGCCGCTCTTGGTCTGCTTCTTGTCGTCGTCCTTGCGGATGAGGACGCGCTTGCCGATGGGCTCGACGACCTCGAGGGGCGCGATCTTCCGATGTCT
>CAZHFW010000078.1:0-4352 GCA_964531675.1 uncultured Phycisphaeraceae bacterium
GGATCGCGACCTGGCGGGGCTTGCCTGATGCGTCGGGTTCGTCCAGATCGACGAGCACCAGCTGGGTCAGGATCTGCGCGTCGAGCACGATGCCGTCGCCTTCGGGGGTGCCGACGCGGGACTTCTTGCGGGGCAGGTTCTTCTTCAGGGACTCGTAGGTCTCGTCCTCGTAGCGCAGGCAGCACATGAGCCGGCCGCAACGCCCGGAGATCTTGAGCGGATCGAGCGTGGCCTTCTGCACCTTGGCGCTCTTCATCGAGATGGGCTTGAGCACCTTGAGGAAGTTCTTGCAGCAGCAGTACTGGCCGCAGCGCTCGTAGTCGGCGGTGATGCGGGCCTCGTCGCGGGCGCCGACCTGCTTCAGTTCGACGCGGATCTTGAAGAAGTCGCGGAGGCGCGGCACCAGGTCGCGGAAGTCGACGCGTTCTTCGGAGAGGTAGTACACCGTGAGCAGTTCGCCGCCGAGGATCGGCTCCACGTCGACGATCTTGACGGTGATGCCCGCGTCCTGGGCGATGGACCGGACCTGGGTGCGGATCTCGTGCTTGGACTGCTCGAGTCGGGCCTGGCGGTCCATGTCCTCGCGGGTCGCGACGCGCAGGGCACGGCCTTCGGAGAAGAACGGGTAATCGCGCCCGCCCGAGTTCTCGATGTACTCGAGCATGTCCTTGCGGCTCACGCTCTTGGAGCACCCGTTGTTGGAGCAGGTGCTGGTGAGCATCTCGCCCAGCTCAACGCCGCGGTGCGTGCGCACGACGATCTTGGAGCCGCAACCCGGCTTTTCGGTCGAGTCCCAGGGGAACTCGCCCACCATCTTCATGGCGCCGAAGCGGACGACCAGAGTCTTGGGCGCCTTGAGCTTCTCGTAGGCCTCTCGTTCCTGCTGATCGGAGAGCAGGTCGGCTTCGAACTGTGGGAGGGGAACGATGGGCATGGCGGCTCAGCGTGGAGGGTTGGCGCGGGTGTCGGATTTCTTGGAGTCCCGAGGCTCGGCAGCGGGGGGCTTGGCCCCGGCGCGGGTGCGGGCCTCGATGAACATACGAGGGAGGTTGACGCGCTGGGCGACCTGCATCACCTGCTGCGTGTCGGCGCGGTAGACGAGGATTTCCTCGGCGCGGCCGTCGAGCAGGAGCATGGCGTCTTCGTTTCCGATGTCCGCGGTCAGCGCGGTGTATTCGCCGACGCTGGCGAGCATCCCGGCGCGATCGGCGCTGCCGGCGCGGGCCAGGGGCTGGAAGGCGGAGGTGGTCGCGACCTGCACCAGCGCGATGAGTCCGAGGGCAGCGGCACAAAGGCCGAGCAGGGCGTCGAGCCTGGTGGCGCGCGGGGAGTCAGAGCTGGAGGGGGAAGCGTTCATCGCCCGGGCTGGGTCTCGGCGTCGAGTCGGAGGTCGCGGTAGCTGGTCCCGATGAACTGGCTGCGCGACTGGTCCCACTTGAGGGTGACCATCTCCTGGTTGGTGGCGTCGATGACGTGGATGAGGGGAAGCGGGCCGTTGTTGCTCTTGCTGGCGAGCATGGTGTAGGTGCCGCGGCTGCGGGCGGGCGAGCTTGCAGCAGGCTGAGCGCCGGCGCGGGGAAGAGCCGCGAGCATGACGACACCCAGCGCCAAGAGGGCGTTGAGCGCGAGCAGTCTCCCGGTCTTTCTGGAGGTCATGAGAAGATCAGTCCTGGTGGCCGCGCTTGCTCGGGATCAGGTTCGCGCCGATGCTGGCGGCGATGATCACCAGAGCCGCGAGGATGGGCATGAAGAAGCTCGGGCTGTCTTCCTTCAGCGGCGCCGGGGGACGCAGGGTGGAATCCTGGGCCATGGCGACGCACGCCAGCACACCCACCACAAGGCAGGCGCCGGCGACCCGAACAAAACGCGACAAGTCCTTCTGCATGAAGGAGATGCTACCGGGGGTCGGGCGGGGTGTAAAGGAAGGGGCCGGAAGAGCCCCCCGCGGGCTTACACGACCAGATTGACCATTTTTCCGGGCACCACGATCACCTTCTTGACGGGCTTGCCCGCGATCGACTCCTGGACCTTGGCGTCGGCCAGGGCCAGCTTCTCGATCTGATCGGGCGTGGCGTCGGCGGGGACCATGATGCGGGCGCGGACCTTTCCCTGGATCTGCACGGGGATCTCGATTTCCGAGTCCTTGAGCAGGGCCGGGTCAACCGGGGGCCAGCCTGCGTTGACGATCAGGGCGTCGCCATCGACGTTCTTCTCGAGCTTGTGCCAGAGTTCCTCGGCGATGTGCGGGGCCAGGGGGGAGAGGATGAGGGCCAGGCGCTCGGCCTGCTCGCGCGTGAGCACACCTGCCGCCCCGGCGCCTCCCGAGGGCGTCAGGGCGTTGACCAGCTCCATGAGGGCCGCGATGGCGGTGTTGAACGCCAGGCGGTCGATGTCCGCGCCCACCTTGGCGGTGGCGCGGTGGAGGAGCTGCTCGATCTTCTTGTCGGCGCTGGAGGCGAGCTTGAGTTCACCCGTGCCCTCGTCGACGAGCAGACGCCAGAGGCGCTGGAGGAAGCGGAAGCAGCCCGCGATGTCGCGCGGGTTCCAGGGCTTGCTGGCCTCCAGCGGGCCCATGTACATCTCGTAAAGGCGGAAGGTGTCGGCGCCGAACTCGGCGATCACGTCGTCGGGGTTGACGACGTTTTTGAGGCTCTTGGACATCTTGGCGACGATGGGCGTGAGGGTCTGCCCGGTCGCGATCTCGACGTAGCGGGGCTTGCCGTCGGGCCCTTCGCCTTCCTCGCGGACCATGTCGGAGGGGACCAGGGTCTTGTCGGGGCGCTGGTACGCGAAGCTCGTGATGAGTCCCTGGTGGAAGAGCTTCTTGAAGGGCTCGCGGGACGAGACTTCGCCCAGATCAAAGAGCACGTTCTGCCAGAAGCGCGCGTAGAGCAGGTGGCCGACCGCGTGCTCGGAGCCTCCCAGGTAGAAGTCCACGCCGCCCGTGCTGCTGCCCATCCAGTAGGACTCGGCTTCGCGGCTCGCGAAGCGACGGCTGTTGCGCGGATCGCAATAGCGGATGGCGTACCACGAGCTGCCGGCGCTGCCGGGCATGGTGTTGGTTTCGCGGCGCACCGGGGTCTTGGGATCCAGCAGCTTGGGATCAACGCCCGCTTCGCCGGCGGTGGTGTTCATCCAGCTCGTTGCCTTCGCGAGCAAGGGCTGCGGATCGTCGCTCTCGACGGGCGCGTAGTCGGCCAGGTCCGGGAGCTTCACGGGGAGTGCAGCTTCCGAGACGGGGTACGCCTTGCCCGCCTGGTCGTAGACGATCGGGAAGGGCTCACCCCAGTAACGCTGGCGCGAGAAGACCCAGTCGCGGAGACGGAAGTTCACCTTGCGGACGCCCTGGCCCGTGGATTCGAGCCAGGCGATGACCGCGTCCTTGGCTTTGGACGTGGGGAGGCCATCGATGGAGAGGGCGGGGCCCGAGGAGTTCACCGCGATGCCATCGCCCGCGAAGCACTCGTCGTCTTTGAGCGTGTTCTCGCCCGCGGGGACGACGACGCGCACGATGGCGAGGTTGAACTTCTTGGCGAACTCCCAGTCGCGTTCATCGCCCGAGGGCACCGCCATGATCGCGCCGGTGCCGTAGCCCGGCAGGACGTAGTCGGCGGCCCAGACGGGGATCTGCGTGCCGGTCGCGGGGTTGATCGCGAAGACGCCCGTGAAGACGCCGGTCTTCTCCTTGCTTTCCTGGCGTTCCACGTCGGAGCGCGAGGCGGTGCGCTGGACGTAGGCCTTGAGGGCAGCAGCGGTGGTCGCATCGACGCCGGCGTTGCCTGAGATGATGCGGGCGCAGAGTTCGTGCTCGGGCGCGACGACCATGTAGGTTGCGCCGAAGAGCGTGTCGGGTCGGGTGGTGAAGACGCGGAGGGTGGAGCCCGAGCCGACGACCTTGAAGTCGATCTCGGCGCCCTCGCTCTTGCCGATCCACTCGCGCTGCATGGTCTTGGTGGACTCGGGCCAGTCGAGCTGATCGAGCTGGCGGACCAGGCGGTCGGCGTAGGCGGTGATGCGGAAGACCCATTGTTTGAGGGGCTTGCGCAGGACGGGGTAGCCGCCGCGTTCGGACTTGCCATCGATGACTTCGTCGTTGGCCAGGACGGTTCCGAGCTTGGGGCACCAGTTGACGACCTGCTGGTTGAGGTAGGCCAGGCGGTGCGAGTCGATGAAGGCGTCGCGCTCCGCAGCGGACATGGACGCCCAGGGCTTGGGGGTCTTGATCGCGCCCTTGGAGGCTTCGGCGACCAGCTCGTCGATGTGGCGGGCCTTGTCCTGGGTCGGATCGAACCAGGCGTTGAACAGGCGCAGGAAGATCCACTGGGTCCACTTGTAGTAGTCGTCGTCGATGG
>CAZHFW010000079.1:0-4198 GCA_964531675.1 uncultured Phycisphaeraceae bacterium
CCCTGAGCTTCGGGATCTCGGCCTCCGTCCCCTGCGTGCGCTCCACCCTTCCCACCGCCAAGGGCGACCAGAACGCGCTGGCCATCCTCTCCTGGGAACGCCAGCATCCCGTGCTCCGGGACGTCGCCCTCGACGCGCTGCTCTTCACCCAGCCCATCGGGTACGAACTGGATCAGACCGCGCTCGAAGCTTCCAAGGTGCGAGCGACCGAGCTCGCACTGGACGCCAAAGGGCCGGCGATTCTGCTCACTGAGGAACCAACGCCACGGGGCAGCGTCCGAAGACTGACTGTCGGCTTTGAGCTGCAGAACTCGAGCTGGCCGGTGTCGGTCGGATTCCCGATCTTCCTCGCCAACGCGATCGATTTTCTGACACTCAAGGCCGATCTCTCCGCCGGAGTCAGCTTCTCGACCAACCAGCCCGCGTGGTTCGTCGCGGGGGACCGCCCAGGACTGGTGAGTTTCACAGGGCCCCTGGAGCTCAAGGCGGACGTTCCCGAGGGAGCGGCTCCCGATACGCGGGTCAGCCTCGGGTTGATCGAGCGCGCCGGTGTGTATGCAGCGGCTGCTTCCGGGAGTCGCGAGGCGATCTTCGTCGCCGTGAATCTCGCGGACGCGTTCGAGAGTTCGCTCCGAAGCCGAAGCTCAATCCCGATCGCCGGCAAGGAGATCGCCGGGACCGCCGGATCTCTCGGCGCTCGGGAGATCTGGCCCTGGCTGATCATGGCCGCTGCGGCGCTGATGGCGATCGAGTGGTTCCTTCACGCCGCCAAAGCGCGGGTCTAACCCCGACTTTGTGCTCTGGCGCCGCGTGAGAGCATCACTTCAGGCTCAGGGATCCCTCCGACGCACTACACTGACCGCATGACCAATCGCAGCGGGCTTGATCGTCGCAACTTCCTGTCCCTCAGCGCCGCCGCCGCGGGTTTGCTCGCGGGTGCGCCCTCCATCGCAACCGCCGGCGCGAGCGCGCGCCGAAGCCTCTTCCCCGCCAAGGCGCGAAACGTCATCTTCATGGTGTCCGACGGCATGAGCATGGGCACGCTCACGCTCTCCAACGTCGTGCGCGTGGAACGTGACGGGATCAACGCCCACTGGTTCGACCTCTGGCGCAAGCCCGGCGTCCGCCGCGCCATCTGCGCCACGCATTCGGCCGACTCGGTCGTCACCGACTCATCCGCCGCCGCCAGCGCCTGGGGCATCGGCATCCACATCAACAACGACGCGGTGAACTTCACCCCCGATCAGAAGACCCCCACGCCCATCCTGCTCCACGCCCGTCAGTACGGCAAGCGAACAGGCCTGGTGAGCACCGCCCGCATCACGCATGCCACCCCCGCGGGCTTCTCCGCCAACGCGCCCAAACGCTCCTTCGAGGAAGCCATCGCCCGCCAGCAGCTCGAGCGTCAATACGACGTTCTCCTCGGAGGTGGCTCCAAGAACTTCTCGCAGACGCTTCTGGACGAGCACAAGGATGTGCAGGTCGTCCGCAACCAGCTCGAACTGGCCAAGGCCGAGCTCGATGGTCGACTGCTTGGCATCTTCTCGAAAGACCACGTGCCGTACTGCCTCGATCGCGGCCGCGAGACGCCGAGCCTTCCGGTCATGGCCAAGGCCGCTCTGGACCGCCTTGAGCGAGGCCCCGAAGGATTCTTGCTGCAGATTGAGGGCGGACGCATCGACCACGCCGCCCACGACAACGACGCGGCGTCGCTCATCGCCGAGCAGATCGAGTTCGACGACACGATCAAGACCGTCCTGGACTGGATCGGCGACCGTGACGACACGCTGCTGGTGGTCACCACCGACCACGGCAACGCCAATCCCGGCCTCACGGTTTATGGCCCCGAGGGCCGCGAAGGGCTCCGCAAGCTCTACCGCCCGGGGCACAGCTTTGAGTGGATCTGGCAGAACATCCCCAAGGACGCCCGCAGCGACGGCGCGGCCCTGGCCAAGCTCATCCCCGAACTGACCGAGAAGGCCGTCGGGATCAAGATCAACCAGACCGAGACCGATCAGGTGGTCGCCAACTTCCTCCAGAAGCGCGTGCACCCGTCGGATCTGTGGATGAACAAGCCGCTGAACATCCTCGGCTCGGTCCTCTCCAACTACACCGGCGTCTGCTTCCTGAGCCCCAATCACACCGCCGACATGGTCGAGGTGACCGCGATGGGCCCCGGCGCGGACACGATCCCACAGGTCATCGACAACATCGAGCTGCACGGACTCATGGTCAACACGCTGGGCCTGGGACCCGCCAAGCCGATCGAGATCGGGCAGCTCACCGGACCGGCCCCCAAGCCGGACTGATCTCTTGGGCGTTTGGTGGGCCCTCGGGTACACTCCGCCCATGCCAAGCTGCATCGTTCTTGGGGCGGGGATGGTCGGAAGCGTCATCGCGGCCGACATGGCCAGAGACTTTGACGTCACCATTGCGGACGTGAGCGAGCGGAATCTTGCTGCAGCGGCCCAGCGCGTCCAGCGGATCTCGGGCAGGCTCCCCAAAACCACCGCGGTCGATCTCTCGGACCCCGCGAAGGTCACCGCGCTGGTGAAGCCCTTTGACATCGTGCTTGGCGCACTGGCCAGCCGGATCGGGCTTCAGTCGCTCAAGGCGATCATCGAGGCCGGGAAGAACTACGCCGACATCTCGTTCATGGCCCAGGACTCGCGCCAGTACAGCGAACTGGCCAAGGCCAAAGGCGTGACGTGCGTGACCGACTGCGGCGTCGCGCCGGGCATGTCCAACATCCTCGCGGCCCGCGGCGCCGCCATGCTCGACCGCTGCGATTCCCTTGAGATCTACGTCGGCGGGCTCCCCCGCGTGCGGCGCTGGCCCTTTGACTACAAGGCGGGCTTCTCGCCCGCGGACGTGATCGAGGAGTACACCCGCCCATCACGCATCGTCGAGAACGGCAAGATCGTCGTCCGTGAAGCCCTCTCCGAGCCGGAGCTTCTCAACTTCCCGGGCATCGGCACCCTCGAGGCGTTCAACACCGACGGCCTGCGCTCCCTCGCCGACGCCCTACCGGTTCCGAACATGAAGGAGAAGACGCTCCGCTACCCGGGGCACATCGAGCTCATGCGGGTCTTCCGGCACACCGGTCTGTTCTCCGAGGAACCGATCGAAGTCAACGGCGTAAAAGTGAAGCCCCGGGACGTCACCAGCAAGCTCCTCTTCCCCAAGTGGACCTATGAGCCCGAAGAAGAAGACCTGACCGTGATGCGGGTGCAAGCCTCGGGGCTCAAAGGTGGGAAGCAGACCAAGTACGTGTGGGACCTCTTCGATCTGTTTGATACGACCACAGGCTGCACCAGCATGGCGAGGACAACCGCGTTCCCCTGCACGATCGTCGCGCGGCTGATCCATGCCGGGAAGTTCAGGACCCCGGGCGTGTTCGCGCCGGAGACGCTCGGGCAGCATGCGGAGATCGTGGATCATCTGATTGCGGAACTGAAAGCCCGGCGCGTGACGTACACGTTCCACGTGGAACAGGCCTGATTTGACGGGATTGTGCGCACAAAGGCGGTCTCCATGAATCACGATCCCCAGATGTTCGTCGAGCTCACGGCCGCCAGATCGCCGCTGGAGGTGGAGGCGATCGTGGCGGCGCTGCGTGCCGAGGGCATCGAAGCGATCGGCTTCAACCACGCGGCGGCGATGCTCTCGGGTCTGGTGGCGCCATTCACGGTGTCGGTGCACCGCGAGAATCTGGAGCGAGCCCGCGCGGTCCTGGCCCAGATCAAGGCCGACTCCGCCGAGGTCGACTGGGACGAGCTCGACGTGGGTGAGATGCCCGAAGAAGTCCGTCGCGAGATGACGCACAAGCTCCCAGGCTTCCCGCGTCGCGCGACCAAGCCTGTGCTTTATTCCCTGCTCTTCTTCAAGATCTGCGGGGTGGTGCTCGGGTTGATCGTCGTCGCGATTGTGATCTGGGAAGTGATCAGGGCGGGGAAGTAGCGGAGTTGCGACGGGCCTGACGAGCGGTGCCCGCGGCTTGCGCCGCAGGGCTCTGACAGTCCGTTCAGCCGGGCGAGGGGTAGGCGCTGTTGAGGAACAGGCCATTGCGGCTGAAGACTTCGCCATCGGCCTCGATGGTGCCGCCCGGGTGGCCATTGCGCTGGCGGAGCTCGCACACCATGTCCCAGTGGAGGCCGGACTCGTTGGAGTTGCCGCTGTCCGGGTATCCGGCGCCGAC
>CAZHFW010000080.1:0-3503 GCA_964531675.1 uncultured Phycisphaeraceae bacterium
GCCGGGGTCCGCGGCGGCGACGGGCGCCGGCGCGGGTGCGGCGGTCTGGGTCGACTCGGACTTGCTGACGCTGAGCAGATTGCCGAAGTCGGCGTCCTTGCCCTCGACGAACGCGGAGAGCTTGCCGAGCGTGTCGGAGACCTGCTGCATGCGGTCCTTGGTCGCGCCCTTCGCGCCGGACTTCTCGTAGGCGCTCTTGGCGGCCTCGTAGGCGGTCTTGGCCGCGGTGGCGGCGTCGGTCTTGGCCTTGCTTGCTTCCTCGGCGGACTTGGCGAAGTTGGAGGCGTCGGGGAACTCGGGCTTGCAGGTCGCGACCGAGGAGAGGAAGTCGGCGTACTGCTTGAGGCCGACGGCGCGGGCGAGGTAGATGTCGCCGATGGACTGCTGGAGCTCGCCGACGTTCACCTGCGACTGACCCGCGGCGTCCTTCTGGGCCTTCTTGGCCAGGGCGACGGCGCCGTTGAACGCCTTGAGCGCGTCATCGCCCGCCTTGGTGAGCGGGCCGGCGCGGAAGGCGGTGAGTTCGTCGAGCTTCTTGCGGAGCTCTTCGGCGGCGCTGGTGGCGCCGGCGCGGGCTTCGGCAGCGGCGGCCTTGGTCTGGGCGGCCTGCTTGGCGAGCGCGTCGGACTCACCCTCGAGGCCGGCCTTGAGGGTTTCGAGCTTGCTGATGTTCACGCTGGCTTCGGTGGCCTGCGGCACGACCTGATCGGCCTGGGCGTTGATCCAGTCGGCTTCGGTGCGGAGCTTGTCGCCGGCGCGCTTGCGCTCGTTGGCCTGCTTGATGAGGGCTTCGCCTTCGGTGGCGGTCGAGGTGGCGGCCTTCTGGCGGAGTTCGGCGTAGGCGACCTGATGCGGCTGTGCTTCGTCGAGCTTGGCCTGGGCCTGAGCGCGGAGGTCGGCGATCTTCTTGTGGAGCTCGGCCTTGGCGGCCTTGGCCCGCGCGATCTGGCCGGCGAGGTCGCCCGCGGACTTGCCGAGTTCGGCGATGCGGGCGGTGGGGTCGAAGCTTCCCGCGGCCTGGGCGATGATGGAGCGGTCGATGTATTCCTTGAGGTGGGAGCGCAGGACCGTGAGGCGGTTCATCGACTCGCGCTCGGCGGCGAAGGCCTGGTTCACCGAGGTCTCGGCCAGACCCGACTGCGAGCGGGCGAGCAGGAGGTTGGCGGCGGCGGAGTCACCGGGGCGGCCCTTGTCGGCGACAGGCTGCACTTCGCCGGTGACGGCGGTGTACTGCTTCTTGGCGGTCTCGGCGGGGGGGAAGGCTGCGGCGCCGCCCGAGATGGCGTGGAGGTCGCGTCCGCCATGCTTGACGGCCTTGGCGGTGGGGTTCTCGCGCGAGGATCCGATGGGGCTCAGGGCCAAGCCTGCCGCGGCGGCGAGGGCCAGCGCGCGGGTCAGGGTGGAAGAACGCGGGCGGGAGCGGGTGGGCATGGTGATGAAGCTCATGAGCAAGGGAGAAAGACAGCCGCCCCGGGCTCCCGGGGTCGGGACGGGAGTTTAGCGATCCCGTGGGGTCGTGCAGACGCGAGCGGCCCAAGCGGGGGTGAATCCGCGGGGGTGGGCCGATCAGCCTTCGCCGAGCCACCAGCGCCGCTTGGGGGCGGTCCGGTAGGCCTCCTGGGCCTGGGCCATGCTGCGGGTGATGGCTTGGGCGGCGACGTCGACCGAGTCGGTGACGGTGAGCAGGTCCAGGTCGCCCGGGGAGATGGCGCCCTCGCGGGCAAGGCGGGTGCGGATGAAGTCGAGCATGGGGGCCCAGTAGTCGGAGCCGAAGAGGACGATGGGGTAGTTCTCGACCTTGCGGGTCTGGACGAGGGTGGCGACTTCGAAGAGTTCGTCCAGGGTGCCGAAGCCTCCCGGGAAGGCGACGAAGGCGTACGAGTACTTCACGAGCATGACCTTGCGGACAAAGAAGTACTTGAACTGGACGAACTTGTCGAGGTAGGGGTTGGGCTCCTGCTCCTGCGGGAGGGTGATGTTGCAGCCGACGGAGCGGCCGCCGGCTTCGCGGGCGCCGCGGTTGGCGGCTTCCATGATGCCCGGTCCGCCGCCGGTCATGACGGTGAGGCCCAGGTTGGCAATGGCGCCGCCGAGGGTTCTGGCGGATTGGTAATACGGATTTGAATCTCCGAAACGAGCGGATCCGAACACCGTGACGCAAGGTCCGACGAAGTGAAGGGCTCGAAAGCCATTCACAAATTCTCTGAATATTCGGATCGCCCTGGCGAGTTCTTCGAGTCGGCTGCGAGGTCCGAGCAGGAAGCGGACATCATCAGGATGTCCGGATCCTTTTCCCCAGATTCGCGTGGAATCCGCGGGGAGACGCGGCGAGAGCAGGGATGGCGATGTGGCGTCTGGGGCGTGCAGAGCGGGGTTGGGGGTGGTCATGGGTGCTCTTGAGGGTGTTCCGGTCTTCACACGGCGTTGGGGGCCTGTCATGGAAAGATCGGGCTTTGGTACGATTTGGCTGTGTGATCTGGCCCAGTTCTTGGGTACTGGATCTTGGCAGCAAAGGGAGACCTTGATGACTCCCCGCCGCATGCCGTGGGTTCTCACTGACTGACCAGCGGGTTTTCGTCCCAGCCTGGCTCTTCCGCGGACCGTTCCTGCTTTTGGGGTACCTGAATGTCTCCCGAAACTCTTACAAAGACTCATTCACACTATTCGGAGCTTGGTAGCTGCAATCCGGAGAGCCTCTGGACGGCGCTGTCGGAGGACACGAATAGTCCGATCGTGGTGTTGAATGGTGAAGGTGTGGTGCAGTACGCCAACGGGGCGTTCTGTCGCGCGTACGGGCTGAGTGGTCCGGCGACGGGGAAGCGGATGAACGAGATCATTCCGCAGGCGAGCGCTGAGGAGCGTTTTGCGTATCTCCGGCAGGTTTTGGCGACGGGAAGGCCGGTGGTGATCGACGGGATTCTGCGCGGGCAGCTGCGTCGTTCGACGATGCGGCCGATCGCGGGCGAGGGTGGCGGACGCGTGCTGTGCACGTGCCGGATGCTTTCGGACACCGATTATCGGGAAGGTCGGACGTCGGGCGTGATTCGCGCCAAGCATGATGATCTTGGGCAACTGGCGTCGCTGACGCAGCGCGAGTTTGAGATTCTCCAGCTGATCGGACAAGGGTTGTCGACGGCGGACATCGCGAAGAAGTTGCATCGCTCGGTGAAGACGATTGAGTGGCACCGGGTGTCGTTGGGCACCAAGCTGGGCGTGACCAATCGCGTGGAGCTGGCGCGGATCGCCATCCACGCGGGCGTGGTGCCGCTGGCCGAGGAAACGGTGAACGCGGCCCAGCCGGCGGGTGCGGGCGAGTAGGCCTGCGAGGGAAACCCCTCCAAGACGACGAGTTATCCACAGGAGGCCCCCGGCGGGCCTCCTGTCGTTTTTGGTGATTTTGAGGGGGCATGGGTTGCGGGACGGGGGGTTGGCGGTAGACTAATGAGAACTGATTCTCATTTCTCGTGTGGAGCTTCTCTCGTGTCGGGCTCCGGTGTGCACCG
>CAZHFW010000081.1:0-2633 GCA_964531675.1 uncultured Phycisphaeraceae bacterium
CCGTGGCACGCGGCGCACACCCCGAGGAATACCTCACGCCCATGAGAAGCCGCCTCGACCTCCACGAACGGCAGGGGCTTGGCCCCGACGATGCGCTGGTGCGCCCCCACCATGGCGGCCTCCGCAAGGCGGGCGTCCCGCTGACCCGCCCACACGCGATAGGCCATCTGACCGCCGATGCCGAGCAGGGGCGCCGAGATGCCCAGGGCCACCAGAGCCGCAAGCCCAGTCTCGCGAAGCCCGCTGGTCGTCGGAGGGCGGTAGGCGGGGGTCGTGACCGCTCGGGGTGAGGTTCGAGAAGGGCCGGTGGCGAGGGTGTTCATGACGGACTCCTGTCCTGCAACTCTCTATATCTGGAGTTATAGCTCTAGATATCTGCCATTTCAAGACACAGAAATCCTTTTCAAGGGGATTCTCCCACAGAAGAACAGAACTCCTTGTTCTGCAAGGAGTTCTGGTCGCTCACTCGTCTTTACTTTTGACGGGGCTGGTCGGTCCGGATGGACTTGGCCTTGGCCCGCCAGTCCGCCTCTTTGGCCTCGTAGCCCTTCCCGGGCGTCTTGCTCGCCCAGGACTGGTAGAGATCCGCCACATCAAGGCTGAGCTGCTGCAGGATGGGACTGTCGGCCCCAAGCGACTTCTCCACGATCGCGCTCGCCTCCAGCAGCGACATCTCGCCTTCCTCGAAGCGGCCCATCTTGGCCAGGCACGTGCCGTACCACCCGAGCGCATAGGCCAGACCCGGACTGTCGGGCGAGAGCGACTTTCGAGACGCCAGCACCGCCCGCTTGAGATAGCCCGCAGCCTCATCGAGCCTGCCGCGCAGTCGCAGCATGTTTCCGACGTTGGCGAGCGACACGATCGTGTCGGGATGCTCTTCACCCAACACCCGCACGCTCAGCTCCAGGGCACGCACGCCGAGCTTCTCAGCCTCTTCCCAGTTCTCGAGCTGCTTCTCGATCGTCGAGAGGTTGCTCAGACACGCGAGCGTGTCCCGGTGTTCCTCACCCATCACGCGGAGCATGACTTCGAGCGTCTGCTCACAGATCGCCTTGGCGCGCCGCAGACGCTCCTTGCTCTTCTCAGACTTCCCGCCGTCGGCGTCCATCGAGGTCCAGTAGAGCATCCAAGCGAAGTCCGACTTCTGGATGAGGGAGAGCGGATGCTCGGGCCCGTTGAGCTGAACCTGGGCCTCGATCGCCTCGGTGAACAGCTTCTCCGCTTCATCGATCTTGCCGAGTTCGCCTTCGGTGAGCGCCAGCAGATTCATCGCGCTGATGGTTTCGGTGTTCAACTTGCCGGGCGACTTGAGCCTCGCGTCCACGACCTCCCGGATCAAGGGCTCGGTCTCCTTGGCCATGTTCTGCGCGGAGTACATCTGCGCGAGCATCGCGATCGATTGCACTGTGATCGGGTGCGACCGGCCGAACAGGGCTTCATGCTCGCGGACCAGCTCCTGGGTCGCCTGCTCGGCCTCGGGCTTGCCGCGCTGGATCATCGACAGGCACACATCGTTCTTGGCGGCGCAGGTGTCCTCGTGCTTCGGACCCAGTTCCTTCAGGCGAAGCTCGTACGCCTGCCTGATGTGAGGCTCGGCCTGATCAAAGAGCCCAAGGCCCGAGTAGGTCCGCCCCACTGTCGCGTGAAGCCGGGCCGCCACCAGGGGCTGGTCCGCGTAGCGCTTGGAGATCTGTGCCGAAGACTCGTCCACCAGCGCACGGACCGTGACGTCCTTGCCCTTGGCGGAGGGATCCGCCGCGGCCAGCATCTGGTCCAGGAAGTCCACGGTCGCTTCCGACTCGGCCAGTCGGGCCTTGGCGATCCGCTCGGCGCTCGAGGCGCGATCCGCCGCTTCCACCGCCTGAGCGGCGCTCAAGATCGCCGCGGCACGCTCGCGCCGTGCCGCGACCATGCCGAGCGTCGTCCCGACTACTCCCAGGATCAACGCCAACGTGACAGCGGAGCCCGCGACGACCGCCACGCGATTGCGTCGCACCAGCTTGCGCAGGCGGTACGACCTGCTCGGCGGCGCCGCAAGGATCGCCTCGCCCCGCAGATACCTGGAGATGTCCTCAGCGAGCTGCGCCGGCGTGTCGTAGCGACGCTGACGATCCTTCTCGATCGCCCGCATCACGATCCAGTCCAGTTCGCCCCGGATTGCCCCGATGAGCGCCTGCCCGCTCGTATCCCGCGCCTGCGCCACGGTCTGGATGGTCTTGGCCGCCGTCGAGATGCGCAGACTGGGCGCGGGCGGATCGACCTCCCGGATGATCCGCTGGATCTCGCCGAACGCTGCGGTGCCAAGCGCGGTCCCGGCGAACGGCGTCGATCCCGCGATCAGCTCGTAGAGCATCACCCCGAGCGCATACACGTCCGTCCGCGTATCGATGTCCGCCGAGCCCTCGGATTGCTCGGGGCTCATGTACTCGGGCGTGCCGATGATCTGGTGCTGCTCGGTAAAGACCGTCTTGTCCGTGAGCCTGGTCGAAGTGGCCTTGGCGATGCCGAAGTCGATGACCTGAGCGAGTGCATGCCCGTCCTGCATGGTCACCAGGACGTTTGACGGCTTGATATCGCGATGGATGATGCCCTTCATGTGCGCGTGCTGCACCGCCTCGCACACGGACGTGAAG
>CAZHFW010000082.1:0-2629 GCA_964531675.1 uncultured Phycisphaeraceae bacterium
GCGTGCGGAGTTCGTGGCTGGCCGCGGCGCTGAAGCGTTTCTCGCGCTCGAACGCCTCTTCGAGCCGGGCCAGCAGGGCCGAGAGTTGCTCGGCGATGGGGCGGAGTTCGGCGGGCAGACCGGCGGACTCGAAGCGGGCGTTGAGCGTCTCGGGGCCGAGGGATTGCACGCGCCGGGAGAGGTCGCCCAGAGGGACCAGCCCGCGACCAACGGCCCAGCGCGAGGCGGCGATGCTCGCCAGCGCGAGCGCGCCGCCCACACTCGCGATGCACCAGCCGATGACGGACAGCGTGCGGTCCAGCGGCGTGCGCGGCAGCGCGACGAGAAGGCGGACGGCGGGCGCGGGGGCGGTGCTCGCCGCCGGTGCGGCCGCCGCCTTGTCGCCGTGCTGTTCGCTCTCTTCGTCGCGCTCGTGCGGCGCTGAGAACTCGATCATCACCGCGCGCCCCGCGCCGCCACCGGGGAGCGCCACGTCGCGGATGCTCGCCGGCCCGTCGGGCACCGTCGCGGGGGGCCATGCATCGTTCTTCAAGGACTCGGAGCGCTCCAGCACACGCCACTCGGACCCTTCGCGGACCCACGCCACAAAGTACTCGGCCTCGCCGGGCTGCCGGGCGGCGCGTGCGAAGCGCGGCATGGCCTCGCCCGCGAAGTCCATCTCGACCTTGGTTCCGTCGAATCGTGTCAGCGATTGCAGCGCGGCGGCGCGGGCAATCAGCGCGTCATCAAACTGCGCCGTCATGGCCCGACGCAGCACGATCACCAGCACGACGCCGCCGAGGACCAGCAGCACGGACATGCACACGGCGACCAGCGCGGCGGTGCGGAGCTGGATGCTGGTCATGGCACGCCCTCTTTCAGCACATACCCGATCTTCCGCCGCGTGTGGATGAGTTCAGGGCACTCGGCCCCGCCCGCCGCGCTCAGTTTCGCCCGCAGCGCGGCCACCGCCGAGTCGATCGCGTTGGAGAAGACCTGCGACCGGTCGTCGTAGAGGTGTTCTTCGAGTTCGGCGCGGGTCACGGGCTTGCCCGCGCGGGCGGCGAGGTACGCGAGCAGTGCGTACTCGCGGGGCGAAAGGTCCACGGGTACATCCGCGCCTCCCCGCCCGACGGCCCCGCGCGTGATGTGCGCCGCCTTCGCCGCCGTGTCGATTGTCAGCGGCCCCACCCGGACAAGCGGGGACGACTGTCCGTGCCGCCGCCGCGTCATGGCCTGCACGCGGGCCAGCAGTTCCTTGAAAGCGAAGGGTTTGACGAGGTAATCATCGGCCCCGGTGGTGAGCCCCCGCACTTTGTCGTCGAGCGTGTCCCTGGCCGTGAGCATGAGGACCGCCGCGCCGCCGCCCGCGATTCGTTTGTCGCTCGCCCACGCGCGGTACCGCGAGAGCATCGTCACGCCGTCCATCTCCGGCAGCATCCAGTCGAGCACGATCACGTCGTAATCGGTGGTCTGCGCGTGGATCAGGCCGCGCTTGCCGTCGGCGACCGCGTCCACGGCGTACCCCGCCTCGCGCAGGCCCTGGGCCAGCGAGTCGCGGAGCACGGTGGAATCTTCGACGATCAGGAGGCGCATGGACGCTTTAGGGTATCGGCGACGCGGCACCCGCAAGGTGACGGCAACGTGATGTCCGAGCCGGGCCGCCCACCGATCACCTCCCCGTCATGTTTCCCCGCCTTCGTCGGCGAACGCTCCACCATTCTCGCGCCCGGCCCACGCCCTGATGGGATCGGCCCCGGATGCGAGCCAACCCGGAACCACCAGTATGCCCAACTCCCGCCCAACCGATTCCGACGCCCTCCCCACCACGACGCCCCTCTCGCCTGCGCTGCGGGCGCTCCAGTTCGCGCTGGTCGCGTTCATCGTGGTGAACACCATCGTCTTCCTCACGCTCGCGGTGCTCAACAAACTGCCCGGCGAGGGCAAGGCGTTGGTCTTCATCGATTTTTGGGGGCGCTTTACGGTCTATTCGCTCTGGTTCATCGCCTACGCGCTCTATCGCCGCTTCGCGTGGCCGGTGCCCGCACTCCGCATCGGCATCGCCGCGCTGGTGGTGCTGAACATCCCGTTCTTCCTGCTCATGGCGTACCTCGACAAGATCAGCAACGCCCCCGCGACGCTCGCGCTGGTGGACTTTTGGGGCCGCATCTCGGTCTACTCGCTCTGGTTCATCGGCTACGAGGTGTACCGCAGGCTCATCGCCTGCGAGCGCGGCATGGTGGCGGTGTAAAAACCTCACCCAGGCGAGCGGGCCGTCTTGGGACACTTGTGGTCCGAGCCCGCTTGGCGGTGTGAATCCCGCCGCATCGTGTACAGGATGACCGCGACAAGGACCGCCGCCAGCACCGCCGAAGACCCGACGGTCCCGAACCCCAGCCCGCCCTGCGCGGGCGTCTTGGTGAGCACATCGCCCATCGTCGCGCCGAAGGGGCGGGTGAGCACGAAGGCGGTCCAGAAAAGGCCCACGTACAGGGCCGGGCTAGACACCTTCATGCGTTTGGCAGCGAGGTAAGCCGCGACGATCAAGGCGATGACGCCGCCGATGAGCGCGGCACCGCCCGCGAAGCCCAGGCCGGAATCATCGGCGAGGTAGTCGCCCAGCGAGGTGCCCAGCGTGTTGGAGACGAGG
>CAZHFW010000083.1:0-2593 GCA_964531675.1 uncultured Phycisphaeraceae bacterium
ACGATGACAGGGAATGACCTGGGTGGACGCTCGCTTGTGCAAGCGCGTGTGCAAGCGGTTGTGCAAGGTGTGGCGGGGATGAGGCTGCCGATCGGCGGTCGATTGGTCTGTTTAGAATCATCGGATGACGTGTGGATCGAGTTAGCCCGGCACGGCGGTGCGTCCCCCCAGGCGTCCCCGCCGGTGTTCACCACAGGGATTCCGGTTGAACAAGAAGAACGACCCCAGCCAACTCCTCTTTGAGCTTGCCCGCACAGAAGGGCCGGATGTCGTCCACTTAGCCTATTCACCCGAATTCGAGGCGCTCTGTCGGCAGATTAACCCCGCCGCGACAACGCAAGAGAAGCACGCCCTCTGGGAAAAGCTGATCGAGCTGGGCACCACCCCGGGTCGCCGAGAGACCGATGTTGCTCCGGATGGCCAGTCCCTGGCAGCCTCCGCCGCCCCAACGCCTCCGATTGCGGCCGTTCAACCCCCACCCAAGCCGCAGCCCCGGATGGCGACTCTGCCATCCGAAAGCGGCATGTTGTTCCACGTCGATCCCCCTGCACCCGAGGTGCAGCCGTGGACCACGCCAGCCGAACCAGAGCTAGATCAGGAGCTCGCGGAGCAGCGTGCGGCATTGCTTGCGAGCATCGCGCAGTCGCAGCTGGCGACCTATGAGCAACGGGTCGCTCGGATCCTCCATCGGTACCCCGAGACGCGAGACAGCGACATCGCCTTGTGCCTCCGGTATTGGCGCACGTTCCAGGCGGACGTAATCGAGCGATGGAAGCCGCTCGAGCTGGAGATCCTGTTCGAGCTCGACAGGATGGACACGCTTGGGCGGACCCGCAGGTTCGTTCAGAACGACCTCCGCCTTTTCCGCGGAATGGAGGACACGCGGAAGGCTCGCGAGGCCATGCAGCTCGAGTTGCACGAGTACCTCGCCGCCCACCGGGACACGCTGCCGGAGATCCGTTTCTATCTGGACGAGACGGGGAACGAGGGGGACAAGAACTACACCGGCGTCGCGGGCGTGTGCATCATCAACTGGAAGCAGTACGAGAAGCATCACGCGGCCATCGCGCAGTGGCGAGAGAAGCAGGGCTGGGCCGAGACGATCCACTTCGCCGAGATGGGTGCCGATAAGGTCGATCGGGGTGCGTCGCTGCTTCAGCAACTCGCTCAACGCCGCTCGGGCGTGTTGTTCCTTGGGTACTCGATCGCTTCGCGGGGACGCACGCAGGAAGCGATGTTCTCGCTGTTCATTCAACTGGTGGTGGACTCGCTCAAGCACCTGCAGCAGCAGGGGTGCCTCTCGGAGAACCGGAACGTGCGGGTGATCAAGGAGGCCGATCCGGGCTTTGACAGCATGTACCTGGACACCATGACGAAACGTCTGAGCGAAGCTGTCGCGCTGGAATTCCCCGGATTGCTGGCGGTGTCACCCGTCGAAGCGGTGACGAAGGGTCGCAACGTATTCCTGGAATGCGCCGACCTGATCGCTGGCGGGATGCAGCGGAGAGCTTTGGGCAAGGGGCGGAACCCGAAGGACAAGCTTGCTGAAGCGGTCATCAACGTCACCGGCTTCGAAGATGCGTCCGATTCCGGCGCGCTGTTCAAGTATTTCGCCCCTTCGCGCTGATCAGCGCGCGGCCACCGCGACCGCAGACCCGGCGATTCCGCCCAGCGGTAGGTCGGGCAGGCTCGCCACCGCCCCGGCCACGTCGAGCAGTTTTGGGTCGGTGTAGACGTTGGCCGTCAGGCTCGGGTCGCTGTGGCGCATGGCCGCTTGGGCTGTCCGCAGCGGGACGCCCGCCCTAGAGAGGTGCGTGCCGAAGGTGTGCCGCAGGGCGTGGATATCGATGGTGCGGCCACGGTCGTCGGTCTTGATGACGATTTCCTTGCCGTCGCGTTTCTCGATGCGGGCCAGCCCGGCGAAGACCAGGTCGCGGTCGAAGATGCGGATCAGCCCGTCGGGCACGTCGAACAGCGGCTCGTCGTTCGCGAGCGCCACCGGGACGGGCTCGTCGGCGTCGCGTGCCGCCTGCTGTGCTCGCGTCAGCCGGTCGGTCAGCCACGAGCGGATGTCGGCCGCGAGGTCCGCCCGCAGCGGGATCTCCGACCCGCGACGGTTCTTCTCGTCGCGGGCGTGCAGCAGCAGGTACGGCACGCCTTCGCCAAGATCGACCTGCCCGACGGTGATGCTGGTCAGTTCGCCCTTCCGCAGGCCCGTGAGCACGAGGGTCTTGTAGATCAACGCACGCTCGCGGCCGATGCGAAGGAGCTCGTCGCGGGTCTCCGGCGTGAGGTTCGCCAGCGGCTTGCCCTTGGCCTTGCCGCGACGCACAGTCAGCGCGTCCGCCAACGGGCGGCGCTGCGCGGCGTCGAGCAGCCGGGCCAGTTCTTCCTCGGTCAGCGCCCGACGCTGCCGCCGCGTGTCCGACCGCTGGTCGGCAACCGCGACGGCCAGCAGCGGGTTGTGCGTGAGCCGCCCCGCGCGGACGCACCAGTTGATGAAGGTGACGCAGGCCTGCCGGTACCCGTTCCGCGTTCCCGCCGACATGTTCTGGTCCGTCTGATCGGTGAGCCAGCGCTCGACCGTCGCGGC
>CAZHFW010000084.1:0-2234 GCA_964531675.1 uncultured Phycisphaeraceae bacterium
GACGACCTGAAGCCCGCGTGACGCGGGCTTCGCTGTTTACCAGAGACCACCAACCACCCGCGCCCCAAGGAGCACGGCCATGACGAAGCGCACGACCAAGCCCGAACCCACCGCCGCCGAGACCTACGCCGCCCGGCAGAACGACATCGCCCGCCTGATGGACGTCCTGCAGATGGAACTCGACAAGCACGCCGAGCAGGCCAAGGCCGACCCGAAGAACTGGGGCCGCACCGGCGACCTCGGGAAGGTCCGCAGCGACCTGATCGATCTGGTTGGGTTCCTCAGCAACATGGACCCCGAGCATGTGGAGGCCTTCCTGGCCGACGCCGAGTGACACCACGCGGCGTCGCGGGGAACCGCGGCCGCCACGTATCCCCCGTCGCGCCGTGCGGCGGGGTTCCGCACCCGACACGAAGGAGTCCGACATGGCACGCAAGGGCACGATCAAGAACATGGGCAAGGTCCAACGCGAGATGAGCGACGCGCGGAGGACCCGCAAGGCGGCGAAGGTTGCGCCGCCCGCCAAGGAGACGACGCCCGCGCCGACGAAGCGCCTCAGCGCCCTCGACGCAGCGGCGCAGGTCCTCGCCGCGAGCGATGTCCCGATGCGGGCCAAGGAGATGATCACCGCGATGGAGGCCAAGAAGCTCTGGACGAGCCCCGGCGGGAAGACGCCCGAGGCCACGCTCTACGCCGCCATGATCCGCGAGATCGCTGCCAAGGGCACCGCCGCTCGGTTCAAGAAGCACGAGCGCGGAGTGTTCGTGGCCGGGAAGGGAGCCTGAGCCATGAACGCGACGCCCGCTCCCAACCGCGAAGCGCAACTCGAAGCCGTGCTGCAGGCGGCCCTCTACCTGCTGGGCGCACGCCAAGACCAGATGCTCACCATCGAGGAGTGGACGGACCTCGCGCGGGCCGTCGCCGCGTGCCAGGAGCGGAAGACCGCCGAGTACCTGACCGACCACGACCTCGAGGACATCGCCGAGCGCTACGCCCTCGAATGGGACGAAGCGACCGACGGCCCGCTGCCCACCCTCGACGAGTGAGGCGCACATCACGCCTTGCTCCCAGCCGCGACACGGGTCGCGGCTTTCTCTTCGGCCGCAACTCTGCGTCCATCACTTCAGTCGGGAGCTGGCCTGCTCCATGATCTCGGCAGCCACCCGCTCCGGGTTGTAGCCGCCCGAGAGCATGACGCACGGCTTCCCCGCACCGGTGGAATAGTCCCGCGCCTCCTCGGCATGCAGGTGCCCGGTGAGCTTGATGATGACGATGACGACGGCCGTGTCCGATCGGTAGATCGGTGCCCGCATCGGCGTTCCGGGCCCGTGCTCCGCCAGTTCGACCCATTCGGCTTCCTTGAGCTCGAAGGCCTGCGTCAACCGTTCGACAGCCTCAGCGTTCGGCTCACCGCCGATGACGACCATGCGTTTCCCGCGCAGCAGGTTCCGCACGGCGAGCACAGATTCGCTCCACTCGCGCCCATCGGCGACTGGACGCTTGGTGTCCGGCTTCTCATTCTTGAGCGCCATCGCACGGGTGATGACACCTGCCATGAACTCCGCGCCTTCTGATGGTCCTGGCCATGCGGCGGCAGCGGCAGGCCCGACCGCCTCCGAAATCCGGCGGTCGGTCGGGGACACGCCCATGCCATTGAGGCGCTTGACGCCATCCGAGATCTTCGCCCAGTGGGCCGGCGCTTCCTCGGGACGCCCCTTGATCAGTTGCCCCGCGTGGTACTTGATCTGCCCCAACGCGTTCTTGACCTTCTTGCCTGCCGCCTCTCGATCGTCCAACTGCTTGCCGAGCGCCTTGATGCGGGACCTCAGATCAGCCGCGTTCGTCGGGTCCGCCGGATCATCGCCAGTCATGTGGCGTTCGATGAACACACGCCGCTCGGCGGTCTCGCGGCGCAGCCAGACGTGCGTTTCGGCTTGATCCCGATCATCATCGCTGAGCCATGTGTCAGCGAGCGCGACCCGCAGGGCCGAGTTGGCCTCGGCCAACAGGTGGAACGCAGACTCCTCATCTTCGACACGCCGCCCGTCCGCGACGGCGTCGACTCGCTGAATTAGTGCGACCGCGTCCGCCTGGGCGTCGTAGCAATCGGCGATGCGGGCGAGAATTGCATCGTCGGGCTGCGCCTGGTTGCGCCAGAAGACCCACAGAAAGCAGCTCACCATCGCCTTGGCCTTGGCGATCATGTCGTTGAGGCGGTCGAGAACCTCGCGCTC
>CAZHFW010000085.1:0-2095 GCA_964531675.1 uncultured Phycisphaeraceae bacterium
ACACCGGTTACAAACCGGTGCCACGAGGTGGGGTAGGGGTGGGGTCGGGGTGTGGGGGAGGTTGGGTGGACGCCAACTGGTGGACTTTTGGTCGGTTGCGGATCCCTTGAGAAAATCTTCGCGTATAGTGAAGCAGAGCCCGGGGCGTGTGCGCGCCGGGTGGCAGGTGGAAGGGTTTGGCGAGGTTGCAGTGATGCACTCTTTGGCGGCGATCCGCCGTCGGGCTACTTGAAGGTTCTCCGAACCAGCCCAGAACCCTGCCGACATCCTGGTTGGCCCGAGCGTGGGCTGTGCTTGCGAGCGATTTTTCGCCCGCGGGTTCATCAGTCGCTCATCGGGTCGTGATCCGATGTCGTGGAGTCTGCGATGTCGAGCTGCTGGGGGTGGGTGTAGTCCCCTTGGCGTTTGACAGCGGGCTCCGTTCACGGCTTCGAGCAAGGCGGGGTGTGATCACCTCTGTCGGGCTTGGGGTCGAGGGTTCCAGGTATTGCTCGCTCGGACCGGTTGGTCCGGCGGGCGCCCGGGAGACCGATGCGGCCGAGTGCCGTGGTCTTCCGGCAAGGTTCGGAGATAGTTATGAAGAAGAAGGCCTTTACGCTCATCGAACTGCTGGTCGTGATCGCGATTATCGCGCTGCTGATCGGCATCCTTCTGCCGGCCCTGGGCAAGGCTCGCGCCGCTGCCCGCCAGCTGAAGGACTCCACCCAGGTGCGTGGCGTCGTCCAGGCCCTGGTGACCTTCTCGGGCAACAACGGCGACCAGTACCCGCTGCCCAGCCAGCTGGACAAGTCCAACGCGACCCTGACCAACACGAACGCGGTCGAGAAGGACCTTCCCCGCCACATGATGTCGATCCTCATCTCGCAGGGCTTCGTCCCGACCGAGATGCTGGTCTCCCCGGCTGAGGCCAACGGCCAGATCCAGGCCATGGGCACCTACGCCTTCAGCAAGCCCCAGGCTGCTCAGGGCACGGACAAGTCTCTGGCCCTGTGGGACCCGGCGTTCCGCGGCACGGTCAAGGACACGGGCATCTCGACGGACACGGCCAGCGCTGCGGCCAACCTGTCCTACGCGATGAACCCCCCCTTCGGCAAGCGTCGTTCGAAGTGGTCGAACACCTTCAGCGCGACCGAGGCGGTGTTCGGCAACCGTGGCCCGCAGTACAAGCTCAACGGTAGCGGCGACTCGGGTAGCTGGGTTCTGGCGGAGTCGGCTGACCAGGACTGCGCCATCGGCAAGACCTCCAACACCCTGCTGATCCACGGCGGCCGCCAGAGCTGGGAAGGCAACATCGGTTACAACGACAACCACGTCAACTTCGAGACCAAGCCTGACCCGGATGGCCTCACCTACACCTTCACGGCCCTGGCCGACGGCAAGCAGACCAAGCCCGACAACGTCTTCGTGAACGAGTCCGACACGGACCGCTCCAAGAAGGCGTTCAACCTCGGCGCCGCGGACGACAACGCCAACGCGTACATTGCGCTGTGGTCGAAGATCAACACCCCGACGGCGGCGGTGCCCGGCATCCAGGCCTGGATGGACTAATCCAGCCTGCGAGGTCAGGACAATCTGATCCGTATCAGCCCGCCGGAGCGATCCGGCGGGCTGTGTTTTTGGGGATAGGCGGTGGAGATCGAGACCCTTCCGGGTGTTCGGGCGGCGGGCCGGCGGGGGGGCTATACTTCTCCACGACGGGTGCCATGCTTCCGGGAGTCCGGGGCGCCCCGCCAGGCCGACGCTTCCTCTTGCCCGAGTTCAAGCACCGGTTTCTGATGGTTCAAGGGCAAGTAGGTATCAGCGATGAAGTTGTACGTCGGCAATCTCCCTTTCAGCACGACCGAAGACCGTCTGCGCGAGATCTTCTCGCAGCACGGCGAGGTCGCCTCGGCGTCCATCGTCATGGATCGCGAGACGGGTCGTCCCCGTGGCTTCGGTTTCGTCGAGATGAACGATGACGCGCAGGCCAAGGCGGCGATCAACGCCCTCAACGGCCAGAACATCGATGGCCGTGACCTCACGGTCAACGAGGCTCGTCCGCGTGAGGATCGTGGCGGCGGCGGCGGCGGTCGTGGCTTCGGCGGCGGCGGCGGTG
>CAZHFW010000086.1:0-1577 GCA_964531675.1 uncultured Phycisphaeraceae bacterium
CGATCCCGTCACCACGCCCCGCAGAGGCACGCTGGCCGCCTCGTTGGGAAGCCCGCCAGGCACAGGCACCGAGATCAAAAAGCCCTTGGCGCCCGAGGGATCGTAAAGCAGATCCTCCGTGCTCAGGCTGAACGCCTGCGTCTGCCGCGTCCGCGCCGCGGTCCGCGCCGCGCTCTTGGCGTCCGCGCCGGCCTCGATGACCCCATCCGCCACAGGCTGCTGCGCGACATGCGATTCCGCCGCCGCCCCGCCCCGCTCGAGCATCTCGCGGTGCTCGGGGATCGGAGGCCAGACCATCAGCGCCTTGGGCTCGGGCGCATCATCGCCCTCCTGCGCCGGCGCCGCAAAGAGCACGCCCTGCCGCGCGCCCGACACCTGCACCAGCGCCGCCAGAAGCCGCAGCAGAAACGCCCGATCATCCGGCGCGGGCGCCGACAGATCCGTCACGATCCGCTGCCAGCCCGGAGCCTTGATATTCGACAGATCGATCATCGACCGCTCTCCCCGCCCACCATCGCCCGCTTCTCGCCCATGATCCGCTTGAGCAGCTCATCCGCGGGCTTCTCGAACCGCACCCACGCCGGATCACCCGGCACAAGCTTGGTGCCCTTCCCGTCCGGATTGGGCACCTCCACACGCACACGCCTGGTCCGGCTCGCCGGATCCGCCACCGGGCTCACCTCGATCACCTTCGCGTCCCGCACCTCGGGCGCGCCATCCACTTCCATCAGAACCCACGCCGGATCTCCCTGCTTGATCCGCGACGCCCCCGCCCGATCAAGCCGCGTCGGCACGTCGATCCACACCAGGTCCACGTTCACGATCCGCAGCACCTTGTCGGACTCCGACAACGCCTGGCCCGCATCCACCTGCACCGAATCGATCTGCCCGTCGAACGGCGCCTTGATGTTCAACCGGTTCACCCGCGCCTCGGCACGCTGCACCTGCGCCGCCGCCTGCTCCTGCTGCACCTTGGCGGTCTCCCAGTCGATCCGCGCGCCGTCGAAGTTCAGCCGCCCGCGATCCAGGTCCTGCTGCGCCGCTGCCCCGTTCTTGAACGCCTCATCGATCCGCTCGAACTCGAGCTTGGAAAGCTCCAACGCCGCCCTGGCCTTCTGCACAGGAAGGTCCGTGTCCGCCTGAAGCTTGTTGAGCTTCAGGAACGCCACATCCTCTTCATCGTCGCCGCGGGCCAGGAGCTGCCCCTTCTTCACGCGGTCCCCACCCTTGACCAGCACCTCGCGCACCGTCGTGGGCATCGTGAAGCCCATGGTCGCGTCCCGGCTCGGCCTGGAGACCGCCTTCTCGCCAAACTCCATATAGAGCCGTTGGTCCACCCGCGGCATCTCCGCCGCGCTCGACCCAGCATTCACCCCGGAGGGCGTCTGCCCCCACGCCGGGGAACCAAGACCGCAACAAACCGCCGCCGCCAAAAGGCAGCTCGCCTTCATCCAGTTTCCCATGCACGCACTATACGAAGCTTTCCGAGGGGTCCTCCCTATCCGTTCGGGAACGCGTCGGGTTCCCACCCCCCCAAATTCCTCGTCCACCCGATCCCCAGCCCCCGCCCCCCCTCA
>CAZHFW010000087.1:0-1506 GCA_964531675.1 uncultured Phycisphaeraceae bacterium
GCCGAGCGCCGACGCAGCGATTCGTGGACAACTTCGCCCGGGTCTACACGCCGGTGGTGTGCGTCGCGGCGGTGCTGGTCGCCGTGGTGCCGTCGCTCGCGTTCGGGCAGCCGTTCTACCTGTGGCTCTACAAAGCGCTGGTGCTGCTGGTGATCGCGTGCCCGTGCGCCCTGGTGATCTCGACGCCCGTGACGGTCGTCAGTGGCCTGACGGCGGCGGCGCGCCGCGGCATCCTCATCAAGGGCGGCGTTCACCTGGAAAACGGCCGCAAACTGAAGGTTGTTGCGCTTGACAAGACCGGGACGATCACCGAGGGCAAGCCCCGCGTGACGGACGTGCAGCCCGTGGGCGGCGCGAGCAAGGACGACGTCCTGCGCATCGCGGTGAGCCTGGATGCGCTCTCGCAGCACCCGGTGGCGCTCGCGGTCGTCGCGGCGTGGAGCGGCGAGCGGGCCAGCGTCGAGAACTTCAAGTCGCTCACGGGCCGCGGCGTCGAGGGCCGCATCGGCGGCGCGGCGTACTTCGTCGGCAACCATCGCCTCGCCGAGGAACGCAAAGTCTGCTCGCTGGAGGTCGAGGCCGTCCTCAGCCATTTCGAGGTGCAGGGCAAGACGGCGGTGGTGGTCGCGTCGGAGACCACCGTGCTGGGCGTCATCGCGGTCGCCGACACGCCCCGCGAGAGCAGCGTCGAGGCGATCAAGACTTTGCACGATCTGGGCGTCAAGACGCTCATGCTCTCGGGCGACAACCAGACCACCGCCTCGGCCATCGCCAAGGTCGTCGGCATCGACGAGGCTCGTGGTGGTATGCTCCCCGAGGATAAACTCGCCGAGATCGAGCGATTGACCACGCAGCACGGCGACGCGATCGGCATGGTCGGCGACGGCGTGAACGACGCCCCGGCCCTCGCCAAATCCACCATCGGCTTCGCGATGGGCGCGGCGGGCACCGACACCGCCCTCGAAACCGCCGATGTGGCCCTCATGCAAGATGACCTGCGCGGCGTGCCGGAGTTCGTGCGGCTCTCACGCCGCACCCGCGCGATCCTGACCCAGAACATCTCGCTCGCCATCGGGATCAAGGTGGTCTTCTTCGCGCTGACGGTGGCGGGGCTGGGGACGATGTGGATGGCCGTCATCGCGGATGTGGGGGCGAGCTTGCTGGTCGTGGGCAATGGACTGCGTGTGCTTCGTCGGAGCGCGCCGATCTCCAAGGGCTGACCGCATCGCCAAGCGGGAATCGCTCGCTGGGCACAGCCCGTTTCATGGCCGTGCAGGGAGGGAGCCTCGCTTGATTTGAGCGACACGTTGACATCATGTTTAACCGCGGCGCACTGCTTTGATACCTCCATGACGGGACGCGCGTTCCGCCAGCCACCCCCAACCGCCGCGGCGGAGATTCCCGCTCGGCCACGGAGCACTCGCATGGATACTCGGAAACTCTCGGTCGGACTCGTTTCGCTCGCCCTCATCACTGGCGCTGGTGCCTGGGCCTTCGCTCAGCCCG